>JBPXJV010000059.1:0-64415 GCA_051715485.1 Chitinophagales bacterium | reverse complement strand
TTAATTTGAGATGAAGATTGCTTCGTCTATGACTCGCAATGACGATGAGAAGGATTATTTCGTTACTGACTGAGGGTTCTTCGCTTTTCTTTATCGTCTTTGCGAGGGCTTTTGCCCGAAGCAATCCAGTGAAACTAATGTCATTGAACACAGATTCTGCATTAGAAATATAGATTAGTTTTCGTATTACTAAGACTGTTTGTGATTCTATCTCTTAATCTGGATTGAATACTAATTATCGACTGAGTATTTTATCTTTACACAGAAGCATAAAAAGAACACTCTGCGGAGACGAATATAATTCAATAATAAAAATTTGAATTTAAATTTCAACAATTAGTAACGTTTTTTAAAATTTCTGTTATTACCACTTCCATTATTGTTGTTTCTGTTGTTATTATTATTTCTGTTGTTTCTGTTATTATTATTATTTCTGTTGTTTCTGTTATTATTATTTCTTCCTCCAAAGTTTTGTCTTCTTTGCTGATTATTTCCACTACGTCCATAATCGTCTCTTTCAAAATTTTGGTTTCTGTGTTTTATGTATGGTGTATTGCTAAACTCTAATTCACCACCTGTAATATCATTTAATTCGGCACGTATAACATCATCGTGTGCTAATTCTTTATGCCAGTTGCTATAAGATAATTTCATATAATATGCAATAGAATTTGCAAAGCCCATTTTCTTTTCTGGATTTTCTTCTGCCATTGCTTTATCAATTACAATCTCTAAATTTTTTCCTAAATGTGCATATCTTGGATAGCGTTTTGGATATTGTAATCTTTCTCCTTTTTCTTTATAAGTTTCTTTTTTAGGAATAGGATATGGGCTATCAACATCTAATTTAAAATTACTGATAACAAATAAATGATCCCACAACATGTGTCTAAAATTTTCTACATTTCTTAAGTGTGGATTTAAAAAGCCCATTAATTCAATTACTGCTTTTGCTTGTTGGTTTCTTTTTTCTTTATCATCTATTGAAAGTAAATATGCTACCATTTTTTGAATATGTCTTCCATATTCGCCCATTACCAAATGGCTTCTCTGTGTGTTGTATTCCATATTATTAAAATAAGAAGGAGATGTTAGTGTAATTTTTAATTTTTAATATTCTAAGATTATTCATTAAGTTTCTAAGCCTAAATTTAATTTCTTTTTCAGTTCTTCCACTAAAGGATATTGTTGTATAAGGCGTTCAAACTTTTGTTTGCTATTTAAGGTTATATGCAAAGGTATGGTTTCTGCCTCTATATTTTCTTTTATATGAATAGTAAAATTAATGCCTCTGTTGTTAAAGTTATTTTGAATTTCTTCTAATAAAATTGTTTTTTCTTGTTCTATAAATCTTTGTTGTGTTAAGGCAGAAACGGATACGTTAAAAATAAGTTCATTTTCTATTTCAATAGTGGCAAGCTCAAATGTTTTTACTGTTGAAGGTTTATTTCCTTGCTTTTTTAAATTTTCTGTATAAGCATTCCAGCAGTCTAAAAGTTTTTCTAATTGTAATGGCTCTGCTTCTTGCACTTCAGAAATTGTGTACTTGTCTTTTGCTTTTTCTCTTAAAACTTCTAATAAATTAGGTTGCTTGGTGCTTGTTTTTGGTTTTACAGTATATTGTTGTTCTTGTGTTGTAGTGTTGGATTTAGTAATTGTATTACTACTAATTTTTTCTTGTTGTGGAGGAGGTTCTTGTACATAAAATTTTGCTTCAACTGTTGGTTGTAAAAGCTTAGGCTTTATTTGTATAGGAGCTATTGGCTTAAATAGTAAAGTTGCTTTATTGTTAAGTTGTTTTTTTTTTACTACAGCTCCGCCTTCATCAACAGATAATGAAATTGCTTGTTGCAGAAAATTAAGTTTTATTAAGGTTAGTTCAATATGCAATCTTTTATTACGTGCCATTTTAAAATTAATTTCAGCTTCATTTAAAATGTTTAAGGCACTTATTAAATAAGAGAGGCTTGTTTTTTGAGCAACAGTTTTATATTTTTCTTGTAAACCAACAACCACATCTAATAATGAAATTGCTTTTTCATCTTTACATACTAAAATATTTCTTATAAATTCTGCAAAACCATTTAATACAATATCTCCTTCAAAACCTTTTCTATTTATTTCATCATACAACAACATAGTTGCAGCAAGGTCTTGCTTTTGTAGGCTTTCTAAAATTTTAAAATAATAGTCATGGTCTAAAACATTTAAGTGTTCTAATGTGTTAGAGTAGGTGGCTTCTCCATTTGTAAAACTTACAATTTTATCTAAGATGCTTAAAGCATCTCTCATACAACCATCACTTTTTTGTGCAATTACTTGTAAAGCATCATGCTCGGCTTTTACATTTTCTTTTTCTATTATTTCTTGTAAATGCACAACAATATCATTGGTAGTAATTCTTTTAAAATCAAAAATTTGACATCTACTTAAAATGGTGGCAGTTATTTTATGCTTTTCGGTAGTTGCTAAAATAAATATTGCATAAGGTGGCGGTTCTTCTAATGTTTTTAAAAAAGCATTAAATGCAGCAAGGCTTAGTGCATGAACCTCATCTACAATATACACTTTATATTTTCCTGCTTGTGGTGCAAACCTAACTTGCTCAATTAATGTTCTAATACCTTCTACACTATTATTGCTTGCAGCATCTAACTCATGTATGTTTAAAGAGGCACCATCATTAAAGCTTTTACAATTTGCACATTCATTACAAGCTTCTCCATCTTCTTGTAAGTTTTCACAATTAATGGTTTTAGCTAAAATTCTAGCACAAGTTGTTTTACCAACACCTCTTGGTCCACAAAATAAAAAGGCATGTGCTAATTGATTATTTTTTATAGCATTTTTTAAAGTAGTAGTTATATGTTCCTGCCCCACAACTGTATCAAAAGTTTGAGGTCTGTATTTTCTGGCAGAGACGATAAATTTATCCATAGTTGGCAATATAGTAAGTTTTATAATAAATGAATAATGATAAGTTTTTTACTCAACTATTTTTATTGTTGTTGTATAACTTAAATATTATTGTTCTTTATCTTCTTCTGAATTTTTTATTAAATTTTGTACAAATGTAGAAATGATTGAAACAATAATACTAAACCATAATGCAGCCCACCAATTTTCTACACTAAAGCCTGGTACTAATGATGCAGCCCATTTTACCATTAAAATATTTATTACCAATAAAAATAAGCCTAATGTAAATAAGGTTATTGGTATTGTAAGAATAATGAGTATTGGTTTTACAAATGTGTTTAATAATCCTAAAACTACAGCAACTATTAAAGCAGTTGAAGCACTATCTATTTTTACCCCACTTAATAAGAAAGATGCAATGATTGCTGCTGCAGCTGTTACTAGTGTTTTGGTAATAAATTGTTGCATATTGTAATTGATTAAATAACTGTTAATTCATAAAAATCATCTGGGTTTAAATATTTTTTAGCCAATACTTGAATATCTTCTGCACTAATGGTTTTTATTGTTTCTATTGCATTATAAAAATACGTTTCGTCTAAGTTATTTAAAATATAATTTCTCCATCTTGGCATTATTTGAAATGGGCCATCTAATGTGCCTAATAAACTACCAATCATATAATTTTTTACTAAGGTTAATTCATCTGCACTTATTGGTTCTTTACATAATAAATTCATTTCTTTATAAGTTTCTTCTATGGTTGCTTCACAAACATCTCTACCAGCTTCTGTGCTTATCATCCAAGCAGTATCGTGTATATGGTTTTGTATGTAAGAAAAAATTCCATAAGTATAGCCCTTATCTTCTCTAATATTTTTCATTAAATGGCTTCCAAAATAACCGCCTAAAATATTATTTAAAACTTGTGCTTTTGTATAATCTGGATGATGTTTATTTGGAAAACTTCTTGCAATACGAATAGCTCCTTGTACGCCATTTTCATCATTTACAATAAACTGTTTTTTAGAACTTGCACTTGCTTTATGATATTCTTTTGTAAAATTTTTATTTGAATTAAAAGGTAATCTACCAAAATATGTATTTAATAGCTCTTGAATATTTGATGGTAATTTTCCTGCAATAAAAATTAAACATTTTCCATGCGTATAATAATGGTTATAAAAACTTACAAGCTCTTCTCTTTCTAAATTTGAATAATCTAAGGTAGATGTGTATTTTCCATAAGGATGATGAATGCCATAAATGTATTCATCTATTAATCTGTTGGCTACAAAATCGCATTTTTTTAAATTAATTTCTAATCGTTGTATTTGATTTTTTTTATAAATAGCTAATTCATCTTCTGGTAAAATACTTTCTGTAAAAAGTTCTGCTATGGCTGGTAAAAGATGATGTAAATTTTTGCTTAAAGTATGAAGTGTTACAGTGGATGTTTCGTTATAACAATTACGATTTAAGTATGCACCATAAAAAGCAAAATATTCATCAATGGCAAAAGCATTTTTGTTTTTAGTTCCATTTTTTAATAAATAATTTGCTGTGGCTGCTACAATATTTTTTTCTTCGTACCAATTACCTGCATAAAAAACAAATTCAATTTGTAAAACATCTTGTGTGCCACCATCAACGGTATAAACAGGTGTACCATTATCTAAAATAAAATGCTGATATGGTTTTAATTTTACATCAAATTCTACAGCATCAAAAATATCTGGAGATTGTTTTCTGTTTAACATTTCTGAATTTAAAATTGTTTCTTTAAAAATTTTTTATTGAATACTATAATAATGTATTGTGTTGCTGTTATTTTCATCAAAAATTGTTTGAGCATAATGTAAAATATCGGCTTCAGTTATTTCTTGAAATTTTTCTAATTCTTTATTTATTAAATCTGCATCTCCTAACAATTCGTATAATGCTAAATTATTGGCTCTGCTCATTATGCTAATGTCTTCAAATGTTATTACACTTTCAGTTCTATTTTTTACTTTTTGTAGTTCTTTATTATTGAGGAGTTCTGTTTTTAATTTTATTAATTCTTCTTCTATTGCTTTTTCTGCTTCACTCATTTTTACACCCTTAATTAGTTTTCCTTCAATTGTTAGTAGTCCAGGTTCAATAGAGCCAAAATGGAAACAGCTAACATCTGAAAATAATTGTTTTTCTTTTACAAGTTTTTGGTATAAACGAGAAGAGCTTCCTCCGCCAAATATTTCTGTAATTAAATCTGCTGCATAATAACCTTTTGTTAAACGAGCATCAATATGCCAAGTTTTAATAATAGCATCTAAAGGAACATCTGCTTTTACTTCTAACAATTTGGCTTGTTTTTGTTTTGGTTCAGTTGGTAATTTTCTTTCGTATTTTTCTCCAGCAGGAATATTACCAAACCACTTTTCTACTAATTGAATAATATTGTGTGTTTTTACATTTCCTGCAACAACCAAAATGGCATTATTGGGGCGATAAAATTTAAAGAAAAAATTTTTCACTTCATCCATTGTAGCATTTTCTATATGGCTTAATTCTTTACCAATAGTCATCCATTTATAAGGGTGTACTTCATAAGCCAAGTCTCTCATCTTATGCCAAATATCTCCATAAGGTTTATTGATATAGTGTTCTTTAAATTCTTCACAAACTACCTTTCGCTGAACTTCTAAACTTTTATTACTAAAAGCAAGACTTAACATTCTATCGCTTTCTAACCAAAAAGCAGTTTCTATATTTTGTGCAGGTAAAACACAATAGTAGTTAGTTAAATCATTGGTTGTATAAGCATTGTTTTCTCCACCAGCTCTTTGTAATGGTTCATCAAACACAGGAATATTAACACTTCCCCCAAACATTAAATGTTCAAATAAGTGGGCAAAACCAGTTTTATCAATAGTTTCATCTTTAGCACCAACATTGTACATAATGTTTACTACAGCCATTGGTGTACTTGCATCTTCATGTACCAATAATTTTAATCCATTAGATAGTGTATGGCTATTGTATTGAATCATAATTCAGATAAATATTTTTTCTTGTTGATTACTGTATGAAATAATCAAATAAAAAGTTTTAATGTTGTTAATGGATAAGAAATTTATTCAAATGGTTTTTCACCTTCATAACCAGCATCAAAATTTTCATCATTCATTTTACTGGTTTGAATAAAGAATTGACCACCTTGATTAGAAGTAGGGTTTGTATTTGAAGGATTTAATGGTTTAAAATTACCACCATTAAATGGCGAAAATCCTTCATCCCAACTTTCAAATTTTTGAATTTCAAGATTAGCTTTTAGTTTTACTATATCTAAACTTCCATTACGGTGTTTTGCAATTTTTACTTCAGTTAAAGAGCTGTTATCTTCTCCATTAGCATCTTGTGTTACACCATAATATTCACTTCTGTATATAAACATTACCATATCTGCATCTTGTTCAATAGCACCAGATTCACGTAAGTCGCTTAGTTGTGGCATTTTACTTTCTTTACGAGTTTCTACTGCACGACTTAATTGTGATAAAGCAATGATGGGTATATTTAGTTCTTTTGCTAATGCTTTTAAATTTCTTGATATGGTAGAAATTTCTTGTTCTCTGTTTGTATTTCTACCATCTCCTGTACTACTCATTAATTGTAAATAGTCAATAATAATTAAGCCAACATTGTATTTGTTTACTAATCTTCTTGCTTTAGCTCTAAATTCAAAAATATTTAATGCTGCTGTATCATCAATATATAAAGGAGCTGTTTCTAAACGTTTGATACCTTTTGTGTGCAACTGTGCATATTCATGGTCTTCTAAATCTCCTCTCGAAACTTTCCTCAATGGTATTTCACTTTCTGCACTTAGAATACGTTGAACCAATTGTCCTGCACTCATTTCAAGACTAAAAAAACCAACAGGTACAGGCTTTACAGGGTTTAATGCTGCATTGCGTGCAAGGTTTAATGCAAAAGCGGTTTTACCCATAGCTGGTCTTGCAGCTAATATAATTAAATCGGTTGGCTGCCATCCATAAGTTATTTTATCTAACTTAGTAAAACCACTGGTTACGCCACTTATAGCACCTGTTTTGGTTCTTAAATCATCTATACGTGTAATGGTTGTAGATAAAACAGTTCCTATGTCTTCAAAGTTTTTCTTTAAATAATTATTAGTGATGTTGAACATTTTTGTTTCGCTGTCATCTAATAAATCAAAAACATCTGTGCTATCTTCATAAGCATCGCCTATAATTTCGCCACTTATTCTTATCAATTCTCTTTGAATAAATTTTTGTAAAATTATTCTTGCATGTGCATCAATATTGGCAGTGCTTACAACAGTGTTGGTAAGCTTTGTAATAAAATAAGGACCTCCAACAATATCTAATTGATCCTTTTTTTTCAACTCTTCAACAACTGTTAAAATATCAATAGGAATGCTGCGTTGTTGCATGTCCTGCATTGCCTTAAAAATAAGTTGATGAGCTTCTACATAAAAACATTCTGGTTTTAAGTTTACATCAGTTACAGAATCAAAAGCACTTTTCTCAAGCATTATTGCACCCAATACTGCTTCTTCCAATTCTCTTGCTTGAGGTGGAATTTTGCCATATACCATAGTATTTAAGTCTATGGTACTTTTTCTTCTTTTCTTATTATCTCGTCCAAGATTTCCTATTATTTCCATCGTTAGTTTTTATATCTTAAAGTGGTTAGTAATTGTTCTTTTTGAGGCTCATTCTTATAGAAGAGATTTTTTTAAAAATTTTTCTAAAACAAGAATGTTTAGCGAATATGGTACAGAATGTGAGTAGTAAAAAATTTTTTTTAAGAGATTTTATTGCACACTAATTAACACTCTTATTCAGAATAAAACTTAGTTATTTCACAATATTTCTGTACTTTTTCACAATATACAAAAGTTATTTGCAAATATGATTGTTTTATCAACAATAATTGTGCAGAAAGATTTTTTATAAAAATATTAGAAAGTATGCAAAATATGTTGTAACTAAGGGGGCAATAAATTCTTTTATTTTTAACTTTTTTTAAGATTTTTCTTATTAATTGTAAAGGGATAATTGAAAAAATTTATACTTAATATTATTCATTTTTAAAGCTAAACTTATCAGCAATATTGTTACCTATATTATTTTAGGAATTATTATTCTATCAGTAATTGTTTATTTTTTACAAGAGAAATTTATTTTTAAACCAGAACGATTACAACAAAATTTTCGGTTTAAATATAACATACCATTTACTGAATTATTTTTTAATGTAGCACCAGATGTATCTATTAATGGGTTACATTTTTACAGAGAAAAACCAGCCGGCTTAATTTTATATTTTCATGGTAATACAAGAAGCATAAAGGGTTGGGCAAAATATGCAATGGATTTTTACAGATATAATTACGATGTGATTTTAGTAGATTATAGAGGCTTTGGAAAAAGCACAGGTAAAAGAAGTGAGAAAGAAATGTTAAACGATATGCAATTTGTTTATGATGATTTAAAAAAGAAATATCCCGAATATCATTTGTTGGTTTATGGTAGAAGTATGGGTAGCGGTTTTGCAACAAAAATTGCATGCGATAATAAGCCACGTTATTTAATATTAGATTCACCATACTATAGTTTTAAAAAAGTGGTAGAAAGATTTTTGCCAATACTACCCGTAAAATATATTTTAAGATATCACTTAAGAACAGATAAATGGATACGAAAAGTTAATTGCCACACTTATATTATTCATGGAACAAAAGATTGGCTAATACCTATTAGCCAAAGTGAAAAATTACAAGCATTAAGACCATCAAAAATTACCTTAATAAAAATTCAAGGAGGTGGACATAATAATTTACCAAAATTTAATGAGTATCATAATTTTATTAGAGACATTTTAAAAGAATAATAATTGTTGTTTTACTATTAGCGAAAATAGAATGTTGGTTATTAGAATATCTTTGCATTATGAGTGAAATTTTTATAAATAAAGTTGCTGAAAGTGGCATTGTTACTTTGGATTTAGAAGATTTTTATCCTAAAGAAAATATTGAATTATTTGATTTGAAAGAATTTCTTTTTATGGAATTAATTTTAAAGGAAAAAGATTTTAGGGCTTCTTTACAAAATGTAGATTGGAGTAAATACAAAAATAAAATTGTTGGAATTACTTGCTCAACAGATGCTATAATTCCTGTTTGGGCTTATATGTTGGTTGCTTCTTACTTACAAACAGAAGCTGAATATGTTTCATCGGGAGATAAAAATCAAATCATCAATCAAATACTTTTACAAAGAATAGAAAAAATAAATCCCGAAGATTATACAGATAAAAGAGTAGTTATAAAAGGTTGTGGCGATATTACTATTCCAGAATTAGCTTATACTGCTATTACTTTTAAACTAAAACCTGTAGTTAAAAGTATTATGTATGGAGAGCCTTGCAGTACTGTTCCTATTTATAAAAGAAAATAAAACACACGTCATTACTTCTTTAATTAGTAATAGTTTATTTTAATGTTAATGAAATAATATATAGTTTTTGTCTATTAACTATAAAGCAAAACAATAAAATTGCATAGCATCTTATAGTAACTTTGCAGTATTAATTTTTACATTTAAAAATCAAATATTATGTCATTAGTAGGAAAACAATTCCCAAATATTGCTATAAATGCAATTACAGAATTAGGAGATACTTTTAAATTAAACGTTTTAGAAGTAGCAGTAAAAAACAAAAAGAAAGTTTTATTATTCTGGTATCCAAAAGATTTTACATTCGTTTGTCCAACAGAATTACATGCTTTTCAAGCTACATTAAAAGATTTTGAAAAAAGAAACACATTAGTTATTGGAGCCTCTTGCGATACAGCAGAAGTACATTTTGCTTGGTTAAATACGCCAAAAGATCAAGGAGGAATTGAAGGTGTAACTTATCCATTATTAGCAGATACACATAGATTATTAGCAGATGAATTGGATATTTTAGATACACAATTTAAAGAAGGAGAAACAGAAGAAGATGATGAAATGCTTGGTGATAATGTTACCTATAGAGCTACATATTTAATTGATGAAACAGGGAAAATATTTCACGAAAGTGTAAATGATATGCCTTTGGGTAGAAATGTTCATGAATATATTCGTTTAATAGATGCTTATACTCACGTTCAACAACATGGTGAAGTTTGTCCAGCAAATTGGGAAGAAGGTAAACAAGCTATGCATGCTGATAGAAAAGGTGTTGCAGAATATTTATCTAACAATTAAATACAACAAATTATGTTTATAGAATTGGCAGAAGATAATTTGCAAAATATTGTATCAACTACCCAAAAAGTAATGGTACAATATGGTGCAGGTTGGTGTGGTAATTGCAGAATTATGAAACCAAAGTTTAAAAAACTTGCATCTGAAAATGATGAAATAACTTTTGTTTATGTTGATGCAGAAAAAATGCCTGAATCAAGAAAGTTAGCCAAGGTTGATAATTTGCCAACATTTGCCTCTTTTGCAAATGGAAAGTTTATTAATCAAATTCAAACAAATAAAGCCGAAGAATTAAATAATTTATTTTATGAAATTACCAATAATTAGACAACTATATCAAACATCATCTACAGAAAAACTTTCAGCAACTTTAGATGTTTTAGAAGCAGTAACAGAAGCAAGAGGCATTAAAGAAGATGAGTTAAATGTTATAGGAGAATTAATTACTAATATTTGTGGTGCTATTGAAGTGCACCAATTAGTTAATGAAGGAATGAGAGAAAGTGAAGCTCTAAATGTATTTGCTAAAAAAGTATTAGGCTCTATTGATAAAGAAAGCTAATTATTTATTTGTACAATTTTTCTGCACCTCAGATTTCTCTATTTTTTAAAAAGGGTAATCTGTCAGGTGCAGTTTTGTTTTCATTATTTGTCTTGTTTGGTGTTATCATAAAAAAAATAATACTTATCCCAAATTATGCAATAGAATTATGAAAACTGAAAATCTAAAAACTAAATCCGAAAATTGAAAAACTAATTTATATTCCTAATGCAAAATCTGGGCTTATCACATACACTCCTCTAAATGGAAGGGAATTAATAAATCCTATAATTTTTTCATTTTAAATAATCCCCCTCCATTTGAGAGGTTAGTAGAGACTACTATACAGTTTTTTCTACTAAAGATTTTCGATAATTCCTGCAATACCTTGTCCACCACCAACACAAGCTGTAACTAAACCATATTTTTTATTCAAACGTTTCATATCGTTTAGTATTTGTACAGTAAGTTTAGATCCTGTACAACCCAATGGATGACCTAAGGCAATAGCACCACCATTAATATTTACAATATCTTTATTCAACCCTAATTCTCTAATAACAGCAATACTTTGCGAAGCAAATGCTTCATTTAATTCTATCAAATCTATGTCTTGAATGTTCATTCCTGCTTGCTTTAATACTTTTGGTACAGCAGCTACAGGACCAATACCCATTATTCTTGGATGTACTCCAGCACTTGCACAATTTACCAATCTGCCGATGGGTTTAATTTTTAATTCATTAACCATTCTTTCACTCATAACTATTACAAAAGAAGCCCCATCACTTGTTTGAGAGCTATTACCTGCTGTTACGGTTCCTCCTTGAGCAAATGCAGGTTTTAGTTTTGCTAAACCTTCAATTGTTGTATCAGCACGTAAGCCTTCATCAGTATCTACAATGTAACTACGAGTTGCCTTTTTCCCTTTTTCGTTTAAATAAGTTTCTTCTACTGTTATAGGAATAATGCCAGATTTAAAATAACCTTCTTTAATAGCAATAGCAGCTTTTTGGTGAGAGTGATATGCAAACTCATCTTGTTGTTCACGATTTACATTAAATTCTTTTGATACAGCCTCTGCTGTAAGCCCCATAGCTAAATAATAATCTGGGTCGTCTTTAGCAATGTTATAAGAAGGAACAGTTTTCCAACCTGCTGTTGGTACAAGACTCATACTCTCTGTACCACCCGCAATAATACATTCTGCCATACCTGTTCTTATTTTGGCTGTAGCCATTGCAATACTTTCTAATCCACTTGCACAATATCTATTGATAGTAATTCCAGGAACTTCAATGCCTAAAGCTTTTGCAGCAATTATTCTTCCAAATTGTAAGCCTTGTTCTGCTTCTGGTACAGCATTTCCTACTATTACATCATCTACTCTTTTTACATCTAAATTAGGAATGGTAGCCACTAAACCTTTAATAACTTCTACAGCTAAATCATCAGGACGGTAAAAACGAAACCCCCCTTTTTTACTTTTAGCAACGGCTGTTCTATAACCTGCTACTATATATGCTTCTTGCATAAGAATAATTTTAAAAACCAAATGTACAGAAAGTTGTTTATGCAACCAATTTTTAATGATAAAATAAAATAAGGTCAGAAAATTTTATAAAATGATGATTTATGACAAGCCTTTTTAGTTAAAAAAAATACTTTTGAGAAATTCTTTTTGCAAATTATGTTTTGCCACTATATTTGCAACCCCGAAAGGGAAGGATGGTGCGGTAGCTCAGTCGGTAGAGCAAAGGACTGAAAATCCTTGTGTCGCCGGTTCGATCCCGGCCCACACCACAAAAGCCACTTATTTTTTGAGTGGCTTTTTTATTTCACCGCCCCTCTCTTTTATTTAATATCCTCTATTTGTAGTTTTCTATTAATTCTTATACTTTACCTTTGACAAATGATTACAAACAGTATTGTTCAAGCAGCAATAAATACTATAGAGTTAGAGGCTGCATCTGTAAATGGGTTAAAAATTTTCATCAATGCTGATTTTGAAAAAGCAGTAACAAGCATTCATAATTCCAATGGAAGAGTTGTAGTTACGGGTGTTGGCAAAAGTGCTATTATAGCACAAAAAATTGCTGCAACATTTAACTCAACAGGTACACCTTCTTTATTTATGCATGCTGCAGATGCCATACATGGCGATTTAGGAATGGTACAAAAAAATGATATTGTAATTATTATTAGTAAAAGCGGCGAAAGCCCAGAAATAAAAGTTCTTGTTCCTTTAATAAAAAACTTTGGCAACACATTAATTGCAATTGTTGGAAATGTAAAAAGTTTTTTAGCTGTAGAAAGTAATATTATATTAAACACAACAGTAAGTAAAGAAGCCTGCCCAAACAATCTTGCACCAACCAGCAGCACAACAGTACAAATGGTAATGGGAGATGCGTTGGCTGTAGCTTTAATGGAGCTGAAAGGTTTTACAGGAAAGGATTTTGCTAAATATCATCCAGGAGGGAATTTAGGAAAAAGATTATATTTAAGAGTAGATGATTTGTATAAAAACAACCTTAAACCTCAAGTATATGAAAATGCTCAGTTAAAAGATATTATTTTAGAAATAACAGAAAAAAGATTAGGTGTAACCGCAGTACTCAATAATAAAAATGAATTGATAGGAATTATTACAGATGGAGACTTAAGAAGAATGTTAGAAAAAAATGAAAGTTTTATTGAGCTAACAGCAAAAGAAATTGCAACATCAAAACCAAAAACAATTACTCCAGATACAATGGCTGTACAAGCAATGGAAATTTTAAGAGAACATAATATTTCTCATATTTTGGTTACAGAAAATAACCAATATTTGGGCGTTTTACATATACACGATTTAATAAAAGAAGGGATTGTTTAAAATGTACTTTATTTGCACTTTGAATTGATAGCTATATGAATAAACATTATTACGTGGCAATAATGGCAGGGGGCATTGGTAGTAGATTTTGGCCTAAAAGCCGTACTGCAAAACCAAAACAATTTTTAGATATTTTAAATACTGGTAAAACATTAATTCAATGGACTTTTGAAAGATTTGCTTCTTTTATACCTGAGGAAAATATTTATGTTGTAACTTCTGATGATTATGCAGATCTTGTAATAGAACAATTACCAAAAATTAAACATGAAAATGTATTAACAGAACCGAGTAGAAAAAATACAGCTCCTTGTATTGCTTACATATCTTTTAAACTTTTACAAAATGACCCCGATGCTGCATTAATAGTAGCCCCCAGTGATCATATTATTTTAGATGCTGAAGCATTTACAGAGAGTTGCTTAAAATCCTTAACTTTTGTTTCTCATGTAAAAGCATTGGTTACGTTGGGCATTACTCCTACTTACCCAAATACAGGTTATGGTTATATTCAACACGAAACAATGAGTGTTGCAGATGGTATTTATAAAGTAAAAACTTTTACAGAAAAACCAAGCTTAGAAATTGCTAAAACATTTTTAGCAAGTGGAGATTTTTTGTGGAATGCTGGGATTTTCGTTTGGCAAGTAAAAAATGTTATTAAAGCATTTGAACAGTTTCAACCAGAAATGTATGAATTGTTTGATAATGAAAAACAATATTTTAATACAGACCAAGAACAAAATGCTATTAACAGAATTTATCCATTATGTACAAATATATCAATAGATTTTGCCGTAATGGAAAAAGCAGATAATGTGTATGTATTACCTTCTTCTTTTGGGTGGAGTGATTTAGGCACTTGGAATAGTGCTTATGAAAATATGGAAAAAGATTATTTAGGAAATGCTGTTGCAGGAGACAATACCATTATTATTGATGCTACAAAATGTATGGTAAATACACCGCCTAATAAATTAGTTGTATTACAAGGCTTAGATGATTGCATTATTGTAGATACAGATAATGTACTTTTAATTTGTAAAAAAGATAAAGAGCAAGAAATAAAAGAATATGTAGCAGAAGTAAAAAGAAGTAAGGGAGATATTTATTTATAAAATCCTGCTTTTCCTATTGTAAATTTTACAATAACTCAAGTATTTTTTAGCATACTACCTTTCATCATTTTACTGAATAAAAAGAGGCTGTTTCAAATTTTTGAAACAGCCTCTTTTGCAAAATAATCTTCTGAAACTACTATAAATTATGAATAAGTTTTTAGTGTTTCATAAGAGCAATTATTTTTTCAAAGAATCTCTAATTTCCATTAATAATTTATCAGTAGAAGATGGCTCTGGTGGTGCAGCAGGTGCAGCTTCTTCTTTTTTCTTTAATTTGTTAATAGCTTTAATTACCATAAACATTACAAATGCTACAATAATAAATTCTATAGCAACAGAAAGAAACGTGCCATATTTAATAGCTACTTCTGCTGTTTTATTTTCAGGAGATGCTTCTTTTAAAACATATTTCCAATCGGAAAGGTCTTTTCCTTGCATCATACCAACTAAAGGCATTACCATTCCATCAATAAATGCACTGGTAAGTTTTGTAAAGGCAGCACCCATAACAAAACCTACAGCCAAATCAATCAGGTTGCCCTTCATGGCAAACTCTTTAAATTCTTTTAACATTCCCATAAGTGTATATTTTAGATTAAAAATTATATCAAATGTAATAATCTATACATGTATTAACCTAATTTTAATTTGCACATTCTGTAGTAAGAAAAAAAATGAACGCATAATATTTGCTTTTAATATAGGGGCAAAAGAGTTTTAATTATTACTACAACATACAAATATTTTTAGCAAAATTCCTAAAACGAAGGTGTTTCAAAATCAAATTCTGGACAACGATGATTAGGACAATAATTAACAATAAGTGGATACCTATTTAAGTTATTTCTTGTAACCATGAGTTGAAATCGTCTTTTATTATTTCTCTTTGGAAACTCAATAATAGCCATTGTTTTTGCAGTATTTAAAAAGTGGAAAATAATAATTGAATCTTCTGTGTATAAACTTTTAGTTTGAAATTGAAGCGTTTTTTATCTATCCATCTGATTTTTTGAAATAATGCTGGAACACATCCTTCATTAAAATAATTTAAAGTTAATGTAGAATCATTTTACCTTAAATAAGTATTAAAATATGGTTCAGAAGGAAGATAAGCATAGTATTTCTTCTTATATTGATGTAAACTGCACCATTCTGTTGGTATATTTAATTTAAAAGTATAAATAGTGCCATTAACAGAATCTTTCAACCCTTGAAAGACTGAATTATAATTGAAAGTATCTATTGTTATGTTTCGTACAATTTCATTATATAAATGAGATTTTTTATTATCAATAAATATTGCCTGATAATCATTTGCTGATATTTTACGATACAAAAACAAGGTATCTTTTCTAATTTGACCACATACAGATAAAGTAATAAGTAAGAAAATACCAGCTAAAAAAGTAAAAGACAAAGATTGTTTTAGAAGTTTAGATTTGCGGATCATTATATTTCAATTAACAGTTATTATAATAATAGTAATATAACTATTTATTTTTACCACCTTGGTAATTGTCAATTCCTTTAAATGTATAGGTATTTACTTTTCGTTTATTAAAAAATCCGCTTTCAACAGCAATATTAAATCCTGGAAATTTAGTTTCCTGTATTTCTACTATTTTTGGATTAACAAGCCCTTCTATTTTAAATAATTTATTGTTTATAGAATAATCACCATCAGAAACAACAGAAATTAGTATACTTAATAATATCTCATCCGTTTCTTCAAATACTCCCTCTTTGGTCGCTTTAGGATCGGTCATTGTAAATATGTTAATAAAGAAACTTCCATTATATAGTTTATAGAAAGTATAATTCTGTTTATTGATATTTGCTAATATGTAGCTAACTGAACTATCCTTAGAAATATCTTTAACCTCAATTTTTTGAGCTAAAGTAACAGAGTGAAAAACTAAGGCTATTAATATTATAGGTAATTGTTTCATATTCATTTTTATTTAAGGTTTTCTTATTGAAATATGAATGTGGTCTTTATGACCACCTACATTGAAATTATAATTCCATGAATTTGACTCTATAAAGTATTTATGCTTAAAACTTGGACCAAAGTTTTCACGAATATACTGAAATTGATCAAATGCCTCTTGTAATTTTTCTATTTGATTTGTAACACCTGAAGTTACCATTTTAACACCATTTATTCTACTAATATCAACAGCTGTGCCATTAGCATGATTACTTGTAGGGCTATGTGCTCCATTCGAAGTTGCCATAATATGAATACTTGTAATTTTTTCAGATGACGAAAGTTCATTATTAGCCTTGTTGAGTGCATATTTTAATGCATTTATCAATTCAACAGCAACCAGTTGATTAGCATTTTGATTATCACTATTTGTTGTACCAAAAGTAACAGAAACCATATCTCCATTACTTAGTAATATCGGATTAGGGATATAGTTTTTTGCTCCTAAATAATTGTAATTATCATCTGGCGTAGGAGTTTCAATATATAAATCATCAATATTTAAATTTCCACCATCAACAAGTATAGGAAGAGCATATAAAGCAAAATTTTTTGCATCTTCTGAATACATATTATCATCTAAAAAATTACTTAACTGAAGATATACTGAGTAATTGTTTATTAAAAAGGATAATGCACTTTGTACAAAAACTTGAGTTGATGATGAAAAATTTTGTTGAATTAAATAATTGGTAAACATAGTTACAAATTGACTGTTTGCAGTGTTATTCCAAAAATCTAATTGTTGTTGATTTAATGATTGAACAAAGTTTTTAAGAGGAAAAGGCATAAAATTAACTCCCCACCCAGCTAAAGTACTCATAGGTGTTTGATTATGAAAATTATGTATATCTTCTTCCGGGTAATCTGTAAAGTTTTGTCCTCCTGGGTAATTGAAACTGCCACCACCACCAACGCTTCCACCTCCTCCACCTCCTCCACCTCCATCATTTCCATCAAAAATAACGATAGTAGTACATTCATAATGATGAAAATATTCATTACCACTACAATCACAAGGGTCATCATCACCATCTGGGTCATACCAGATTTCAGTGCAAGTTGTAATAGAAACTTCACGTGATGCTTCTTTATTCTCAACCGCTATTATAGAGACACTCGGTACAAAGTACCCATTTTCTATTTGTTCAGAAGAGAGAAGAAATAATTTATCTCTATCCTTGATTTCCATTGCTGAATGACCGAAAATAAAATGCTCAAATGTAAAAAATAATTTAGCAACATCGGTAGCTGTTGCACTTCCTTCTATTGATGTTGTAGGGAAATCTTTGTAATAATCAGCAAGCATAAACTTATAAGTAATTTTTTCATTTTCCTGACGTGTGATTAATACTGCCTGCACATTTTGAAATTCATTACTTACAAAAGGAGTATAAGTATAAATAATACCATTTCCATCTTCTGTACTTCTGTAGGCATGATCAAGTTTTTTGGAAAAGGCCTTACTGTAATGCCATTGCGGATATCCCGCTTTTGAGACAAGTTTAGTAATAAAATCATTTTTTTCAGCTTTCTTTTTTAGGTCTGTAATTACAGGGATTAATTGTTGTGGTATAACTCCCTTTTGTTCAAAGAACTTTGCTGTAATATCTTCATGTGTTATTATAGCTTGTTGTTCTGTTTTTCTACATGAGAGAATAGACAAAATTAAAAACAAAACACTTAGTGTAATAAAGCGATAATTTTTTAGTATCATAACTGTTAGTTTTAAGTGATTGAATTATTTTGTATAAAACTATTAAGCGTATAATTATGTGCTTGTATTTTCTCCTTAACTTTATCAAGTAAAATCAGGTTTTTGTCAAGTAAAAAATGTTATAAAATGGAAAATATACAAAAAGTAATTGGTGAAAAAATAAGACAGTTAAGAATAGAAAAAGGAGTAAAACAAGAAACCTTAGCTCGTTTTTTAAATAAATCTAAGCAGGCTGTAAGTCAATTAGAAAATGGGGAAGTTGATATTAGAATAAGTCAATTAGTTAAAATAGCAGAATTTTATGAAGAAGATGTTCATAGGCTTTTACCAGCAGCACCTCAAATAATACATATTACAAATTGTCCTCAAAGCACTAATGGTATAACAAACACCAATACGACAAATACGGTTAATGGGCTAACCCCCCAAACAGTTGTTGCTTTGGCATTGGAATTATTAAATAACAAAGAAGCAATAACTAAGTTGGTTGAAGAAAATAATAATGTATCATCTTAAAGAAAGCAAAACTCTCTTCATTATAAAACAATATTCTGCAATAAATTACTTTTATTAGGATAGTCTGTATTATAATGTAAGCCTCTACTTTCTTTTCTAAACTCTGCTGCTTTTACAATAAGATAACCTGTAGTAATTAAGTTTCTTAACTCACAGAGTTGTGGAGATACTTTTGTAGAGCGATATAATTGTTCTGTTTCTTCAAACAATAAATCCAAACGCTTCATTGCTCTTGCTAAACGAACATTGGTTCTTACAATACCTACATAATCACTCATTATTTGTTGAAGTTCTTTAAAGCTTTGTGTAATTAAAATCATTTCTTTTGGCTCTGTTGTTCCCAAAGTATTCCAATCTGGAATATTGGTTGTTGTAATATTATTTTGAAGAGAATTATAGTTTTTGCTTACATGCAAAAAAGCTCTATGTGCAAAAACCATTGCTTCTAATAAACTATTACTGGCTAATCTGTTTGCTCCATGTAATCCTGTACTTGAACATTCTCCACAAGCATATAAATTTTGTATAGAAGTACAAGCATTTTCATCAGTTTTTATTCCGCCACAACTATAATGAGCTGCTGGAGCAACAGGTATTAAATGTTTGGTTACATCAATTCCTATGCTTAAACATTTTTCATAAATGTTTGGAAAATGATGAATGAATTTTTCTTTATCAATATGTGTGCAATCTAAATAAACGTGTTCTGTTCCTGTTTTTTTCATTTCACTATCAATAGCTCTTGCAACAATATCTCTAGGTGCAAGGTCTTTTCGGCTATCATAATTTTCCATAAAAGCCTCACCATGTTTGTTTCTTAAAATACCACCATCGCCACGAACTGCTTCTGTTATAAGAAAAGAAGGAGAAACTCCCACTTCATATAAAGCTGTTGGATGAAACTGAATAAATTCCATATTTTCAATTCGTCCTTTTGCACGATAAACCATTGCAATACCATCGCCTGTAGCAATTTTAGGATTAGTGGTTGTTCTATAAGCCTGACCACAACCTCCTGTTGCTAACAAGGTAATATTACTGGTAATTTTTTCTATTTGATTAGTGTTTAAGTTTAAAACATACACACCATAACAAGTAATATCTAAAGTAGATTTTGTAACTAAATATCCAAAGTGATGTTGGGTAATAATATCAATAACAAAACAATGATTGATGATTGATATATTTTTTGTATTGCTAACAGTATGTAATAATGCCCTTTCAATTTCGTTTCCTGTAATGTCTTTATGATGTAAAATTCTGTATTCACTGTGCCCTCCTTCTCTGCCTAAATCATAATTTCCCTTTTCATCTTTATCAAACCTTGCACCATATTGTATTATTTCTTTTATTCTTTCTGGTCCTTCTTTAACAACAATTTCAACAATATTTTTATTGCATAATCCATCACCAGCAATAAGTGTATCTTCTATATGTTTTTCAAAACTGTCTTTAGCTTCATTCCAAACACCTGCAATACCTCCTTGTGCATATTTAGTATTTGTTTCTTCTGCTGTGTTTGTTTTTGTAATTACTGTAATTTTTTTATCAGGAAATTGATGAGCTACTTTTAGTGCATAAGTTAAACCAGCTATTCCACTACCAATTACTAAAAAATCTGTTTGCATAATTATATCTTAAAGTAAAAGCAAAGTTATCTTATTACTTAAGAAAATATTTTGCTTTATAAGAAATATTGATTTATGTTTTTTTGAGCTTTGGGAGTTTCCAAGTAATAAGCCCAATTAAGGGTAAAAAAGAACAAACGTGATAAACAAAATTTATACTTGTAGCATCTGCTAATGCTCCTAATAATGCAGAGGCTAAACCACCCATTCCAAAAGCAAAACCAAAAAATAAACCAGATATCATTCCTATTTTTCCTGGCATTAATTCTTGTGCATAAACCAAAATAGCAGGAAAGGCAGATGACATAATAAAACCAATTATCACACTTAATACAACTGTAAAAAGCAAATTAGCATAAGGCAATAATAAAGTAAAAGGTGCGGCACCAAGAATTGAAAACCAAATAACATATTTTCTTCCATATTTATCGCCCAATGGTCCACCAAAATATGTTCCTAATGCCGATGAAAGTAAAAATGCAAATAATAAAATTTGAGAATGTTGAATACTTACTTGAAATTTTTCTATCAGATAAAATGTATAATAACTTCCAAGGCTTGCTAAATAAAAATATTTTGAAAAAATTAATACCAATAAAATAATAATGGATATATGCACTTTTCTTTTTGATAAATGTGGATGAAATTCTTTTATTAATTTTTTATTTTTTTGTGAAGCCATTTGTAATAAATGTGGCTTTGCCCATTTGCCTACATAAAATAAAATGATAATTGCTAAGATGGCTAATATGCCAAAATATACAGCATGACTTCTTCCATATTTTACAACAATTAATGCTGCTAATAAAGGTCCAATAGCTGTACCTGTATTGCCTCCTACTTGAAAAATAGATTGAGCAAAACCCCTTCTTCCGCCAGATGCTAAATAAGCTATTTTAGAAGACTCTGGATGAAAAATAGAAGAACCTGTACCTATTAATGCAACAGAAAAAAGTATTAAAGCAAAACTATTTGCATAGGAAATAAATATTAAACC
This sequence comes from Chitinophagales bacterium, assembly GCA_051715485.1. Taxonomy (GTDB): domain Bacteria; phylum Bacteroidota; class Bacteroidia; order Chitinophagales; family Chitinophagaceae; genus UBA1930. Next base: position 42,825 of record JBPXJV010000059.1, on the reverse strand, counting down.
AATTAATGTAATACACATACCAATAGCTAATGAAAATGGCTTTGGCTTTTTATCTGTATAAATGCCTACAAGTGGTTGTAAAATGCTTGCAGTCATTTGAAAAGTAAATTGTATTAAGCCTATTTGTGCAAAGTTTAATGCAAAAGAATTTTTTAATAGAGGATAAATAGAAGGTATTAATGATTGAATAGTATCGTTTAGTAAATGAGAAAAACTAATGCTAAACAATATGCTATAAACGGTTAATTGTTGAACTTCTTTTGAATCACTATTTTGTGTAAATGCTTTACTCATTGGGTTTGTAAAATTATACCAAATAGTAAGTTCATAATTTATCTAAAATGGTTAAGACAAACTATGAACCAGTAAATTTTTTAAGAAGTGATGGATTAAATGAAACAGAAATATTTCTCTTATTCCATTTTAAAAGTTTCTAAGAATTTAGTTGTGAAGTTTCCATTTCTAAAATCTTCGTTTAGCATTAATTGTAAATGAAAAGGAATAGTTGTTTTTACGCCTTCAATTACATATTCACTCAAAGCTCTATACATTGTGTCAATGGCTTCTTCTCTTGTTCTTGCAACAGTAATTAATTTACCAATCATACTATCGTAATAAGGAGGAATAACATAGCCAGCATAAACGTGGCTATCTACACGTACACCATGACCACCAGGTGTGTGTAAGGTTGTTATTTTTCCAGGAGAAGGTCTAAAATCGTTGTAAGGGTCTTCTGCATTTATTCTACATTCAATAGCATGCATTTCTGGTTCATAATTTTTACCTGAAATTTTTTCACCTGCAGCAATTTTAATTTGTTCTTTTATTAAGTCAAAGTTGATGACTTCTTCGGTTACGCAATGTTCTACTTGAATACGAGTATTCATTTCCATAAAGTAGAAGTTGCGATGTTTATCTACCAAAAACTCAATAGTACCAACACTTTCATAATTAATAGCAGCAGCAGCTTTAATAGCAGCTTCTCCCATTGCTTTACGTAAATCCAGTGTCATAAAAGGAGAGGGAGATTCTTCTACTAATTTTTGATGTCTTCTTTGAATACTACAATCTCTTTCACTCATGTGGCAATAATTGCCATATTGGTCACCTGCTACTTGAATTTCTATATGGCGTGGTTCTTCTACAAATTTTTCCATATAAATGCCATCATTTTTAAAAGATGCAGCAGCTTCTGCTTTAGCTGTGTCAAAAGCTTTTTCCATATCTTCTTCTTTCCAAACAACCCTCATTCCTTTACCACCACCTCCAGCAGTTGCTTTTAAAATGATAGGATAGCCTACAACATTTTTTGCTAAGTCTTTTGCTTGATCTACACTTTCTAATAAGCCACCACTACCAGGAACAACGGGCACTCCTGCTGCTATCATAGTTTCTTTAGCAGTAATTTTATCACCCATTTTATTAATCATTTCGGGTGTGGGACCTATAAATTTAATGCCATGGTCGGCACATATTTGAGAGAATTTTGCATTTTCTGCTAAAAAGCCATAACCAGGGTGAATGGCATCGGCATTGGTAATTTCAGCAGCAGCCATTATGTGAGGAATATTCAAATAACTATCTGCACCAGCAGGTTTTCCTATACATACAGCTTCATCTGCAAAACGAACGTGTAAACTTTCTTTATCAGCAGTTGAATATACAGCCACTGTTTTTATGCCCATTTCTCTACAAGTACGAATTACTCTTAAAGCAATTTCTCCACGATTGGCAATTAATATTTTTTTGAACATACGATTAATTTGAAAATTTGAAAATTTGAAAATGGCACAATTAGTTGTTTCCATTTACATTTTCTCATTAAACAATAAAATAATTAAGCGAATAATTAAATGATGTTTTCTTTTTTGTGGTAGATAAAATTCTACCTAATACTTTATTTATTTCTTCAAGTTTTGTAATTAATAATTGGCAGTCAGGATAAGTTTTTGAATTATTGCAAATCCATAGCCAATATTGTGTTTCTTCTGCTTCTTTTGCAGCAATTTTCATTTTATGAATAAAATCGGCTTTACTTTCTGCATTTTGTGCCTCCATTGCATTTGCCCCAATTGATGTTCCTGATTTTAATAATTGTTTTGAAAGAACAGATTTTTTATTTGCTTCTAATGTTTCGCAATAATCCACCACCATTAAAGCAAAATCAAAAGATAATTTTAAAATAGGATTATTTTCAAAAACCTCTTTTTTCATATTGAGCCATTTGCTAATTTTCACATTGCAATTATGGTTCTACTAAAAATAAAGGTTGGTCGTACTCTACAGGGCTTGCATCATCTACTAAAACTTTTACAATTCTTCCTTTTACATCACACTCAATTTCGTTGAAAAGCTTCATTGCTTCAATAATACAAACAACTTTACCTGGAGAAACCTCTGTTCCTACTTCAACAAAAGATGGTTTGTCGGGTGATGATTTTCTATAAAAAGTTCCAATCATTGGGCTTTTTATGGTAATTAAATTATCTGCTTCTGGAGTAGCAGCTACTGATGGAGCAGCTGGTGCTGCAACTTGAGGTTGTTGTACTGGGGCAGATGCTTGAGGAGCAACATTATAAACTTGTGCAGGTGTTGCTGCTACAGTTACAACTTGTTCTTCTTTTTGTTTTATGGTTACTTTACCATCTTTGTCTTCAATACTTATTTCCCCAATATTACTTTTATTGATGATTTTTATTAGTTCGTGAATTTGTTTTAAATCCATAAAGCAAGTTTTAGGAGGTTAAAAATAATTAATTAAAAATTTATTTTGCTACCTTTTTGTTTTGGTACAAGAAAGCAAAATAAGTGAAATTCTTATCAAATTGATAACTTTTTTACAAAAAATACTCTTTATCAAATAAAAATATCTGCTAAAAACTATTTTTTAAAAGAGAAGATTTTATAAAAAATCTCTTACCATATAATATTTACCAACCAAAGAAAGTAGTTTTTGTTGATTAAGATGAGTAGCTATTGCTCCATTTACTTGTAAAATTTCGGCACTGAGTGTATGAGAAATTTTGAGGCTATCTTCATCATCCATACCTAAATATTTTGCCATAAGCCAACCGCTTAAACTTCCATCTCCTGCACCTGTAACATCTTTTATTTCTGCAACTTCTGGTGCTGGTAAACTATATTGATTATCTTTTGTAAAAAGCATTGAACCTTCTTTACCTCTATGTAACCAAACTTTTTGAACACCTCTATTTATCAATTCTCTGGCATTTTCTTCAATAGTTGTTCCTCCTTGACTACACATTGCAGGAAGTTCATCTTCATTTGGTGTAATCATGTGTACACCTGTTAAATCCATTTTTGCAAATTTTTGTGCTGGAGGCACAGAAACTGGTTCTATTATAAATGGAATATTTTTTCTAAAACAAAAATGTGCTAACCATGCCACAGTATCTGGATGAATATTGGCATCTGCAATAATGCTAAATGCAGTTGATAATAAGGTTTCGTGTTGTTGTAAATGTTGTGGTGTAATACTATCTAAAGAAGTATTGGTAAGTAATGCTGTAAATAAGGATCTATCATAATTTAAAATACCTGTGTATTTGCCTGTTAGAGCTTGATTTGTAATTGCAGCATCTAATTGAATATTTACATAACTACAAATTGTTTTTAACCAATCGCCTTCACCATCATTTCCAAAAACACTTATTAGTTGAACGGGTACATCTAATAAAGCTAATTGATGTGCAATATTACGAGCAACACCTCCTGCACTTCTATGCACATAAGCATCATTGGTTGTTGCCATTAACATTGGTCTTGATACACTATATAACTCATCTACTAATGCAGCCCCTATACAAATAACAGGTTTTTTCATAATGGCAAAAGTAGGAGATTGTGTTATTTATATACAGAAGTCTATTAACCAGTTGAAAAATATTTTTTTAAGAAAATTAATGATACTAAACTTTAAATTTTTTGTACAGAAATATTATCGCCATGAATTATTTTGATGGAATAATTTTTATCGGAATATTCTGAAATATCAATTTCATTATCGCCAATATGTAATGAAAATTTTTTAATCATTTCGCCGGATGCAGACATAATAATTGCTTCTGCCTGTAAGGTTGCTTTGTTATCTATAAGAATTTTTATTTTATTGATTGCAACAATTTGCATATTCTTCTTATTTCGATGAAATGTTTTACAAAAGTATTTCAGCTATTATAAGGTTTTATGATACTTTAGTATTTGGTAAATTAGTATTAGTAAATGGCTATAAATTATAATATACCTTGCTTCACCCTAAATTAAGCGATAGAATCACGAAAATCTAAAATCTAAAAACTAAATCCGAAACCCGAAAAACTAATTTATATTCCTAATGCAAAATATGGTTCAATAACATTAGCTTCACTTGATTGCTTCGGGCAAAAGCCCTCGCAAAGACGATAAATAAAAGCGAAGAAACTCTCTGTCATTAACGAAATAATCCTTCTTATTGTCATTGCGAGTCATAGACGAAGCAATCTTCACTCCAAATTAAGCGATAGAATCACGAAAATCTAAAATCTAAAAACTAAATCCGAAACCCGAAAAACTAATTTATATTCCTAATGCAAAATATGGGTTTAAATACCTTTTAATTTTTGAAGCACTTCTTGTTTTCTTCTACGAGATATTTCTATAAGTTCATTGTTTTGCATAATTACATAACCATTGTCATGGTTTTTTATACCAATGATGTGTTCTGTATTTACTAAATGTGAATGATGAATTCTTAAAAAATTATATGACATTAATTGTTGTTCAAAATCTTTTAATGTTTTAACTACAGTTTGTTTGGTCCGATTTGTAAAATATATGGTTGAATAATTACTGTTTGATTCTATTCTGATAATTTCATTAATTGGAACAAACTGTGTTGTAGAAGAAGTTGTAATGGCAATTTTTTTAGAATTAGCTCCTTTAAGATGTTGAATAAAGTTTTCTACATTATTAATGTTAGAACTTGATGCTTGTTTAATAACACATTTTTCTACAGCTATTGTTAGCTCTTGTAATGAAATTGGTTTAGTTAAATAATCCAATACATTTAGCTTAATAGCTTGTATGGCATAATGTTGATGTGCTGTTGTAAATATTACACACATATTGGTATGTTGTACACATTGCAACAATTCTATTCCGCTTATTCCTGGCATTTCAACATCTAAAAAAAGGACATCTGGCTTTTCTGAATCTATTATTTCTATTGCTTTTTTTGGATTATTGCAAATAGCAACTATGCTTATTGTATCTGAAAATTTTTTTTGCAACATTAGTTGTAGAGTTTCTGTGCAAGGCATTTCATCATCAACAATAATTGCTCTTATCATAGTATTATTTTATTTTTTCAAAAAATTCTACAGGTATATGGAAAATTACTTTTGTTCCAGTTGGCTCATTATTTTTATTATGCAAATCTATAATTTCAATATTACCAGCATAGCCTAAAGTGTTAGAGGTTTTAAGTCTTTCTTGTACAATGCTTGTAGCCATTGGGTTGTGTTTGTGATGTTTTTTAGCATTTATTTTATAAGATGCTTCTCGTCCTATACCATCATCTTCTACTAAACATTCAATTATTCCTGTTTGTAGTAGCTTAATATTTACTTGCAATTTTCCTCTTGTTTCTTTTTGTAAAAGTCCGTGCCAAATAGCATTTTCTACGTGAGGTTGTATTAAAAGTGGGGGCATAATTATTCGTTCTTTTTCTATAGTATCATCTATGGTAATACTGTAATCAAATTTATTATTACATCTTCTGTGCTCTAATTCAAGATATAATTTTAATGCTGTTAATTCTTCATCAAGTGTAATTAATTTTTTAGAGGAATGCTCTAAAATTAAACGCATTAGTTTGGCAAATTTTGTTAAGTATTCATTAGCGTCTTCTTGTTTATTTTCCCAAATATATTTTTGAATTGAGTTGAGAGAATTGAAAATAAAATGAGGATTCATCTGGCTTCTTAAAGCTGCTAATTGTAGTTCGGCATTCTCCTGATTCATTAATTTTAATTCCATTTCTTTTTCTCTTGCTTTGTTTTGAGCTTCAATGGATTTTATTTTATATTCATTCCACTTGTGTGTTATAAAAACAATTAATAAAACAGAAAGAATTATGATTAAAGCTTTAAACCACCAAGTTTGCCAAATTGCAGGCTGTATTGTAAATGATAATAATTGTTGTGTAGCACTCCATTTATTTCCTACAAAAACTTGCACTTCAAAAGTATAATTGCCTGGTGGTAAATTGTTATAAAAAGCTTCTCCTTTTGTACCTGCATATAACCAATTGTTTTGTAGCCCAAAAAGCTTGTATCTATATTGATAAATATTGTTATTATCGAACTGAATACAAGTAAAACTAATTTGAATATTGTTATTGTAGTAGCTAAAAATTGGGTTGTTGTTGAAGTTTGGATTTACTACACCAAAAACAGAAATTTTATTTATTAAAACTTGTTGAGGTTTTGGAATAACATAATTCAAATCTGTATTATACATAGTAAAACCACCTTCAAAACCACAAACGATGTAGTTGTTTATTTTGCTGAGTGTTTGATGAAAATAAGACCTGTATAGAAACTCTTCTGAAGGAAGGTTTATGAATGCAGAATCTTTTCTATCAAATGCAAAAATGTATTCATTTCCTCTGCCCCAAATTCTGTTTTTATATCCAAGAGTAATTGCATAAACATAAGTAGATGTTAATCCATTTTTAGAATCATAATTGATAAAAGAATTTTTTGATTGATGATAGCAAGTAATGCCTCCCATTGTGCCTAACCAAATATCATCATCTTTATCTATTACAATAGAACTAATTCTATTTAAAGCACTGTAATATGTGTTGCTTTTTTGTCTATGCGGTGTAAAGGTTTCTTTTTTTGTATCAAAAGAAAATAATCCATATTTAATACTGGCAATCCATATCGTTCCTTTACTATCTGATGCTAATGCTGAAACAGGAAATACATCATTGAAAGAATTATTTTCAATTGTTGTACCATTAAACTCATAATGATAAGGTTTAAATTTTTCTGTTAAAGTATTAAACTTTAATAATCCTTTATCTGTTCCAATCCATATAGAACCATCTTTAGTCATAATCATAGACATGGTTTTGAATGGATGCTCAAAGTGTTTTATACGATTATGTTTAGCATCAAATAAATCTAATACTCCATCTCCGGCAGCCCAGAAAAAATTTTTGTATTGATACAAACAATTATAACCACTGTAATAATTATTATCAGGATATGTTTCTTGTACATTTAGCTTTTTTGTTTGTATATTATATGTTGCAATCTTGGCATTTTTTTTACCACACAAAAAAGTAAATTCTTGCACTCTTGAATCTAATCTGATAATATTGGTAATAAGTTTGTTTTTATATAAATTATCAAATGGTACATTAATGATAGTTCCTTTTAAACCAGAAAAATTTACTTTAAATAAACCTCTGTCTGTTGCTATCCAAATATTTTGATTTTGAATAAAGAAATTATTTACAATAGTATTTGGAAAAGCTTCTTTATAATAGGAGTCTATAAAACGTTTAGTGTAAATATTAAATGTATAAATTTCATTTCCATAGGTGCCACATAAAAAAATACTATCGTTGTTAATTATTTTATTAATGCACATTAATTTTTCTGCCTTTTTTTCATTTTCAAACTTGTTGTATAATGTGTAATGATTATTGCTTAACTCTACAATACCAATATCCGTTGCCATCCACATTTTTTTATCTTGTACAAACAAGTGCATAATATGTGTTTCTTTAGGCAATACATCATTCAACTCAAGATTATATTGATTGGTAGAAATTTGATAACTATACAACCCTTTACCTCTTGTGCTAATAAATATTTTATCATCAAAAAAGGCAATACTTTGAGGGTCTGAAACACGATTAAATGAGGTAGATTTTAATTGTTTGGTTTTATGATCTATAAACTTTAATCCATTTTCAAAAGCTACCCAAATATTTCCTTTGTCATCTAAGCACATAGGAGCTTTGTATAAAATATACAACTCATCTATTTTATTTAAGTAAGAGAAATTATCGTTGTAATAATTATAATGACAAATGCCCCATTCTGTAGTAATCCATAATATACCATCATTATCTACTAAAATATCAGTTATCCAATTGCTTCTTAAACTATTACTATCAGAAGGATTATGTTTATAAATAGTAAAATTAATTCCATCAAATCTGCATAATCCATTAATGGTAGCAATCCATAAAAATCCTTTATTGTCTGTAAGTGTTTTTATAATGTAGTTTGAGGGAAGCCCTTTGTTGGTAGTGTAACGAGTTATATCTGCCTGAGCATATATGTTGGTATATGCAAAGAAGAAAATGCAAAAGAGAAAATTTTTTATTACAGACATGTAATAATGCTTAATTAAAAAAGTATGGCTAAGATAAACAGATTATTTCTCTCTTTCTATTTTCTTTCCTACATACATTTTTTCTCCTGCTTTTATGGCAATAGATAAATGATTTTCTCTTAAAGGAATTGGGCAATTATATCCATTAGCATATACACAATAAGGGTTGTATGCTTTATTAAAATCAATTGAAACTTTATTTTCTTTAATGTCTGAAATTAATAAATCTATATATCTACCACCTCCATAACTTTCATTACCACTTGTAGCATCTGTAAAAGGTAGAAATAAATATTCTTTGTAAACAGAATCGTTCATTGATTGTTGGCTACGATAAATGGTAAGTTGTAAGGGCAGATGGTTGATTGAAAATTTTGCTATTCCATAACGATAAAATTTTTTATCTATTGTGCCAGATGTTTTCATAATAAAGCCAATAGTATCATTCATTTTTTCAAATGATGCAATAATGTTATACCGAGCATTTGGCTTAAAAAATCTAAAATATTTTTTATCTTCTTTTCTTACTACTTCATGCTGTTGTACATAATTTTTTTGATATTGAATTATTTCTTGTACATAATTTTTTTGAGCAATTACAGTACTACACATCAATAATGACACAGATAACACAATAAAAAGTTTTATGCAATTCATTTAGCTTATTTTGAAAAAACAAAGAAGATAAAATTTAGATATTCTACAAGATGTGCTTTATAGTTTTTCGTATAAAGCTCTCAGCTTTTCTCTTGTCATTATTTTTTCCCAATCTTTTCCTAAAGCATTTTCCCATAAAGGTTTCATGCCAAGACTTACGTTTATCATAGTATCAAATTGTTCGTCTGTTAGTCCTTTACAAATACCTGTTGGAATTTCGTATCCTCCTTTTTCTACCATTGTTTTAAATTCTTTACAACCTTCGGGATAATACTCTTCCAAATGGTTCATTACTATACAATTTCCTATGCCATGCTTTGTACCTAATAAATAACTTAAACCATAACTTACAGCATGTGCCACACCAACTTGACTATAAGCAATACTCATTCCTCCAGCATAACTTGCCATCATTAATTTTTCATCACATTCATCGTCCCAATTATCTTTTTCTAAAAATATATAACGACAAAGTTGCAAAGCTTTTTCGCCATAGCTTTTGCTAAACTCATTGATATATGTACCTTCTAAGCTTTCTATACAATGTATGTAACAATCCATTCCTGTATAAAATCTTTGATTTGCAGGAGCATTTTTTATTAATTCTGGGTCAAGAACAATTTGATTAAATGGAGTAAAATCGCTGTTCATTCCTAATTTTCTTGTTGGTCCTGTAAGTACTGTTGTTCTACTTACTTCAGCACCTGTGCCACTAAGTGTTGGAATGCCTACTTTATAAACACCTGCATTTTTTACTAAATCCCAACCTTGATAATCTGCACTACTGCCAGGGTTATTCATCATCAACGATACGGCTTTTGCCAAATCCATTGTGCTGCCTCCACCAATACCAACAATACCACTTACAGTTCCAAACTCATCTTTTAGTTGTTGAGCAATTTTATCTACTTGTGTTGTTTTTGGTTCATAAGTTACATCAGCAAAAATAATTTTATCGTTTCCTCTTAATGGAATTCTGTTCACTAAATCTTTTCCTTCAAAAAAATAATCTACTAAAAAAATTATTGGAGCATTGTTTTTACGATGTGGTGCTAAAATTTCATCTAACTGGTTAAAACAACCTCTACCATACACTACATAATCTACCATTTTAAAATTTCTAAATTGCATATTGATGATTTTATTTTTTAAAAATTATTAATTAGTTGCTAATGCTTTTTTTATTGCATTAACCATTTTATTTCCCTTTTCTTGTATTTGCTCATCTGTCCATAATAAACTTATAGAAGTAGAAATACAGCACTTCATAATAGCATCGCTTTGTTCAAAATTTTGTGTTTGTAATTTTAATAAAGCAGCTTTTTGTTCTTCATTAAAATTATACAAACTTTTTACTTCTTTTAAATGATGCCATTGCTTTATGTAATGCCAATTATTGGCATACCAATAAAAATTACCAGCTAAAATTCCTTGTTGTTTCATTTCTTCTACAAAAGCTGTTGTAATTTTTTCTGATGGTAAAAACCAGCTTAAAAAAGTACAGCTATCGCCGTTTGCATCTGGTATTTCTCTAAAAGAAACTTCGGGTACTTGAGCTAAAATATTTTTTAAAGCAGCATGATTTTTTCTTTGAATTGAAAGGAAGTTTTGAAGCTTATTAATTTGTGCTAAACCAACAGCAGCATGCAATTCACTAATTCTAAAATTATATCCTAAAAAAGGATGAAGGTCTGCACCTCTATCAACTCCATTATGGTCGTGTCCATGATCTGTAAAGCCATCACAGTTAGTATAAACCTTTTCATCATTGGTTAAAACTGCACCACCTTCGGCACAAGTAATTGTTTTTACAAAATCAAAACTAAATGTTCCTGCATTGCCAATAGTGCCTAAATATTTTCCTTTATAAGTAGCACCAATACTTTGACAAGCATCTTCTAACAATAATAAATTATGTTCCTTACAAATAGTTTGTAGTGCATCTAAATTTGCCATACTACCACACATGTGCACAGGCATTATACATTTTGTTTTTGTTGTAATAGCTTTTTTTACAGCCTCTGGGTTTAATGTTAGTGTATTATCAATATCTACTAAAACAGGAGTTGCACCAACGCTTAACACTGCTTCAAAACTAGCAACAAAAGTGAATGAAGGCATAATAACTTCATCGCCAGCACCAACACCTAAAGCTGCTAAGGCTGTTGTTAATGCTGCTGTTCCACTACTTGTTAGTTGTGCATATTTACAATTAAAAGTTTCGGTAATTGCTTTTTCTAATTCTTTACTTTTCCAAATTCCTTTACGAGGGCCATCAAAACCATAACGCATTAAAATACCTGTTTCAAGAACATCGTTTACATGTTTTCTTTCTTCTTCTCCCCAAAGTTCAAAGCCTGGCATAATTGAAAAATTTATATTGATTAATAAATAAGATTACAAAAATATAGAAAGCATTTAGCTTTTAATAAATAAACATTTGCTTTTTACAATCTATAAACAATAAAAAGCATAGTATCTTCGCCGTATGAATTTATTTTATTGTTATGATGCTTATTGTGGTTGGTGTTATGGTTTTAGCCCAACAATTAAAAAAATAAGTGAAGAGTATAGCACTGTTTTTCATACAGAGGTTTTAAGTGGTGGAATGATTTTGCCTGAACAACCAACGCATATTGGCACAATGGCTTCTTATATTGCAGAAGCATATAAAACTGTAGAAGACTATACAGGAATAAAATTTGGAGAAGATTATTTATGGCATATCAAAAATCCTGATTTAAGCGATTGGTATCCTAACAGTTTAAAACCTGCAATTGCTTTATGTATTTTTAAAGAATTATATCCAGAAAAACAAACATCTTTTGCCAGTGATTTACAATATGCTTTGCATTTTGAAGGAAGAGATTTAACAGATGATGCAGCTTATGAGCATCTTTTAGAAAAATACAATATTGATAAAAAATCTTTTTACGAAAAATTAAAAAGTGAAGTGTATAACGATAAAGCAAAGTATGAGTTTTCTTTATGCAAACAATTAAATGTAACTGGCTATCCTTGTGTTTTGCTGCAAGAAAATGATAGTAAATTTTATTTATTAGCAAGAGGTTACACTAATTATGAAGATTTGAAAACAAGAATAGATAATGTATTAAAAGAAATAGAAGGATAACTACAAAGAGATTTAAAACTTATTGAGAATGTAGTTAAACATTATTTTTTCTATTGCATCAATGCCAAAAACTCCTCTACTTTATCAGAAGAAAGAGAAGCTTTTAAATTATTTTTCAGATTCAGGTAACCGCCATCACTTTTTACGTATTGCTGCACGGCTCTTATATTTACTATGTAAGATTTATGGCTTCTGAAAAAGAAAGGAATAGCTGCAAGCATTTCTTCAAAATGTTTCAAATTTTTACTGGCAAGCATTTTGGTACCATTGGTTAAGTGCAACTCACTATATGCAGCTTCTCCTTTAATCATAACAATATCCATAGGTTTTATAAAGTGCATAGCCTGACCACTTGGCACTACTATTCTTTTTTCCTCCCAATCTGTACCAATGTTCAGATTTTCCTGCAAAGTGCGTAATTGGTCTGTTTGTTTGTGGTGTAATTGTTTGGTATAACGTTCTACCGCTTCTATTAATTGATTATGCTGTATAGGTTTCAATAAATAATCAATAGCCGAAAAACGAAATGCCTGTAAAGCGTATTCATTGTATGCTGTGGTAAAGATGATAGAAAAATCAACCTCATTGTCATTAAAAAAATCCATGAGTTCAAGACCACTGTGTCCGGGCATTTCTATATCTAAAAAAACCAATTGGGGTTTGTGTTTTTTAATAGCTTTTACACCGGATGGCAAGTCTTCGCACAAAGCAGTTATGCTAAGTGCAGGACAATACTGCTCTATAATAGATTTTAGCAGATTTCTTGCTTTAGGTTCATCGTCTATTACAATACATTCTATCATACTACAAAAGAAAGAGGTTGTTTACAAATAACCAATGCCGTTTTATCAAAATACATTTTTATTTTACATATAACTATTTTTAAGAGTTGGAGGTTGTTTTGCCTAATTATCAATAAACTTATAACCCCTAACTCTTAATTATTACACCAAAATTGTTCTGCTTTGTGTAGGTATAAAAAGTTTTACCAATGTACCCAAAGCGTTTCCATGCTTATCTTCTTTATCTATTATTTGTAGAGCAATACTTTGTTTCAAACCCCTGTTCAATATTTCCAAGCGTTTTTCATTGGCTTTAAGAGCAAAACTTTGGTGCTTTTGTTTGTGTTTGTTCAATTGTTCACTTCGTTTTCTACCTATACCGTTGTCTTCTATATTTACCAAAATACCGCCTTCCTGTTTTTGAAAACTAATGTTCAGTTTCCTGTCATTTTTTTTATGTAATAATCCATGCTTTATAGCATTTTCTACATAAGGCTGTATTAACATAGTCGGTATGTACAAGGTTTCTGTGTTTATGTTGTCATCAATATGAAAAATATATTGCAGCTTATCTTCAAACCTTTGCTGTTCTAATTCAAGGTATAGCTTTAGTGCTTTTATTTCATCTGCCATTGATACAAAATCTTTGTTGCTCATATCAAGAATTAATCTTGTAAGCTGTGAAAACTTGGACAAATATTCACTGGCATTTTCTTTATCGTTGGTATATATATATGATTGTATGGTATTAAGTGCATTAAACAAAAAGTGTGGGTTCATTTGACTTTTAATAGCCGACAACATACTTTGATTCAGTTCATGTTCTATTTTCATTTTCTGCTCTACCAACTTGTTTCTTTGCTGAATATTTTTTATTCTGTAAAGAAAAAATGCCCATAGAAAGCTTGCAATCGCCAACAATATACAACCAATAAACCACCATTGTTTAAAAAATGGGGCAGTTATGGAAAATGAAATATGTATATCTTTTTCAGATGCTACATTGTCTTCATTAAAAGCCCTGATGGTTATGATATATTTTCCCGATGATAAAGAAGGCAGGCTCAACTGCCTTGCAGAACTTTCTAATGTTTGCCAATCTCCTTTGTTGATGCGATATTGTACAACACCTGCATTTTCACCACTTTTATAAGAAAGTAAAGAAAAGTGCACCACAATATTATTTTGATGACTACGTAATTGTAAAGGTTGTTGTTTTATATTTATAGATTGTCCATTTACCCATAAACTGTTTATGGTTAGCAACGGAGCTACTTTATTTTCAACATTCAAATTTTCATTTAATACAACTATACCTTGCGTTGTAGCCAAATACACTTTTCCTTCTTTTATCAGCACATCATTCAATTCTGCTTTTGGCAATCCCTTTGCATGAGTATAATTAACTACTGTATGGTCTATAGTATTGTAGCGTAGCAGCATATCATCACTTATCAGCCATAAATAATTACCGCTTGCAGTTATTTTATACAAGGAAGGGGTAATTTCTTTATGAACAATATGTTCCGCTTCGTTATTGTTTTTTATTTTATACAAACCATCTGCATATGTGGTTACATAAATGCCTGTATGAGCAATGGCAAGCTGAGAAGCAAAAATATCTTTTCCGTTGTAGGTTATTTTTCCTTTTCCTTTTGGAGAAAAATAAAAAAGACCTTTGGTTGTAGATGCGTACAATGTGCTGTCACTCTGGTTAAATAATACAAATCTGCCTCGAATAATAGAATCCAATAAATTGTATTTATGATTATTCCATGTATTTTGTTTTGTTTGTAGCCATGATGGTACAGGTGTATTTGATTTGTTTCTTCTTATTAGTGATATACTGGTGGAAGTAGCTACTGCATAAAAATTAGCAGTAACAGGCACTATACTTTTTGCTGCATAGTTGTTTATTTCTTTGTGTTTATTCCCTTCTTTTACATAACCTATTTTATTCGACCAAAATACTGTTTCTTTCGTTGCTTCATGGTACAGCAAGCCCAACATTGCATGGTTAGAAGGTTCTTGGTATATATTACTGAAACTACCGTTTTTTATGTTGAACTGTACAATTCTGTGGTTAGATGTTCCTGCTATAATATTTGCTCCTGCATGGGCTAAAGTAGTAATGCTTTCATTATTATAATGATACAATTCTATTTGCAAATCAGGCACTACCATAATACCGTTGTTTAGTGTAGCAAACCAATAACTTCCTTCTCTGTCTTTTATAACTTTGCTAATACTGTTTGCTTTAAAAAAACAATGTCCATTGTACAAAGGCTGCCAATCTTTATTAAAACAGTATGCTCCTGTAGTAGTGCTTATCCATATTTCATTATCAAAAAAGCTGATGTCCTGAATAATTAATCCCTCCTGCAATATATGTAAAGGCGTTGCCTGATTATTTTTCAGCAGAAATACATAAGGATAAATATTTTTAGTGAAGCCATATATAGCATCATTCATCTGTTGCAGAAAAAAAAATTGTGTATTGAAATTTTTAAAGTGCTGCTTTAGTTGTAACCCTTCATGATTAAAGGTATATAGTTTTCCTTCGGCAAATAAAAAAGCATCCTTATTTCCTGAACCTATGTAAGTAAAATTTTCCAAAGGTAGTTTCCATGAATGCTTGTTGTGATTAAAGCCATTAATTAAACAAACACTGTCTTCTGTGAAAGCAATAATGTATTCTTTCAATCTTGCAGAAGCTGTATAAGAACCTGAACTTTTTAATTGTTGTTCTTTATACAAAGCATTTTCTTTTGTATAATAAAAATTACCTGCAAAATCCTGACACCATATAGTACTATTGAAGCTATGCAAATTGCTGAGGCTGCTACCTTGTTGCGATGGTGAACGAAAATGTTTAAAGTTGCTGCCATCGTACTTAGAAAGTCCTTTATCGTGAGCTATCCATATAAAACCCAAAGAATCCTGCAATACCTGATAAACCGTATTGCTTGGCAAACTATTTATATTATTAATGGTACGGTGTACAGGTTCTTGTGCTTTTGTACAAGAACAGGTTATTAAAAACAATATAAAAAAAATAATTCTCACAATTAATGCTGTTTTCAAATGTACGCAGCAAGTAATACATAAGCTACTTATTTTTATTAAACAGGGTTTTAAATTTAGCAAGCAACCCTTTATATCCGCTTTTCCCACTTTCCTAAAATGAAAATACAGCTTCGTAAAAAGTGTATTCTGCCATCACATATTGGCAGATACCTTTATGCTTTAAAACATATATTATGAAAATAAAAGTACTTTTATGTCTATTACTTGTGTCAATTCTTACCAATGCACAAGTAAGCGTTTCAGAAAGCTTTGAAACAGGATTTCCTGCAGGTTGGTCTGTAGAAAGTCAATCACAAAATTTCAGTCGTGTTAATAATGCCACTTTTGCCTGTGATGGCACTTGGGTAATGGGTACATCGTTACATTCAGGAAATAAACATGCAATGATTATAACCTCTGCTTATACTTCTGAAGGAAAAGGAATTATTGTATCATTTCAATTCAATCGTGGAGTTGGTTCTATTGCAGGAAATGCTATTTTGTATTATGAGATAAACAATAGTGGCACTTGGGAGAAAATAGCCTCTACTGGTATAAATGTAAACTGTAATACAGTTTCAGCAATCATAAATCGGGGTGTTGTACCTGCGGGTGCTCTTGTAAAATTTAGAATGCAACTCAAATGGAACGGAGGTGCTGGAGTTACTCCGGTTTACATAGATAATTTCAAAGCCATTCAGCAGTCTGTTTTATCGGTATATGATTTTAATAACTCTTATAATGACACACTTGGAACAAATCCTTTTTCGTCAGCCAATACTTCTTTTGTAGCAGACAGATTCGGCAATGCCAATAGTGCTCTGAAAATAACAGGCGGTGCATTCTCTACTGCCAATATTCCGCTTATTCCAATAGGAAATTTCCCCAGAACCATTTCTATATGGTATAAAACCTCTGCTAATAACAATACAGCCGTTTTTTCCTACGGAGCAGCTGCCCCATATCAAACTTTTGGTTTGTATTTAGGTACTAACGGAAACCCTATTTTTCAAGCCCACACAAACGATAAAGATTTTGGAGGCAATTATGCTGCTAATATGTGGCAGCATGCAGTAATAACTTTTAACGGAAGTACAGTAAAAATGTATATGAATGGCGATTCTATAGGCAGTCAGGCATATACGTTGAACACGGGTACTTCCAATTTTAAACTTGGCGGCGTCACTGAGATTGTAGTTGATGATTTAAAAATATATGACAGTGCATTAACAGCAGCAGAAGTAACTGCTATAGATACACTACCATATATTCCTACTCCAATTACAACCTATTATTTTAATAATACTCGTAGCGATGCTTATGGAGTAAATCCTTTTTCGGCAGCCAATACTTCTTTTGTAGTAGACAGATTCGGCAATGCTAATAGTGCTATGGAGATAGCAAATCAAAGCTCTACTGCCAATATTCCGCTTATTCCAAGAGGAAATTTCTCCAGAACCATTTCTATTTGGTATAAAACCAACGCTAATAACAATACACCCATTTTTTCTTATGGTGCAGCCGCCGCAAATCAAACTTTCGGTTTGTATTTAGGTACTAACGGAAACCCTATTTTTCAAGCCCACACAAACGATAAAGATTTTGGAGGTAATTATGCTGCTAGTATGTGGCAGCATGCAGTAATAACTTTTGACGGAAGTGTTGTAAAAATGTATATGAATGGAATATTGAAAGGCACTCAGTCATATTCGTTGAACACAGGAGGAAACGGTGATTTTAAACTTGGTGGTATTGGTTTTTCAGTTATTGTTGATAATTTGGATATTTATTCTGTTGCTTTGAGTGATGTGGATGTAGCTAATCTGTATGTATATGGAAATTTGCCTGTGGTGTTAAGCAGTTTTACAGCCCAATTAAAAAACAGAATTACCAATTTGTTGTGGAGTTCTGCCACAGAAATCAATACCAGTCATTTTGATATTGAATACAGCAACAATGGAAGCGAATTTGCAAAAGTAGGTTCTGTACAAGCACAAGGAAACAGTAGCACTGCAAAACAATACAGCTATCAGCACATTATAAACGAACAACCAGTACATTTTTATCGTCTTAAAATGGTGGACAAAGATGGCAAGTTTGCATACAGCAATATTGTAAGATTAAAAAATGCTGTAAAATCTTTTGAAGCATCTGTTTACCCAACAGTTGTTACAAATGCTGCTACATTAAGCATTACTTCTAAAGAAAAAGGCAATGCAGTAATTACTGTAACAAGTATGGATGGTAAAAGAATGTTGCAAAAAAATATTGTACTTATTGAAGGTAGCCAAACCATGCCATTACATTTGGAAAACCTTACAAAAGGAAGCTACATAGTAAGTATAAGAGTAAATAGTGATATAGAATCCTATACTATTATTAAGCAATAAAGTTTTATTTCATCAGCCATACAAGGTATTAAGGCATAGAAGCAGCATTTTTTCAAGGGGGGAAGCTTTTATGTTTTAGTGCCTTGTTTGCTTTATTTATTTGCAGACTTTCCAAAAGAAAAATTTTGTGTGTATCTGTAGTGAAGAAGAGCAAAATAAGCAATGGCAAATCAACTATACATACACATAATTTTTTTATCAATTTAATTTTTCTATGTAATATGCGGGTTATAAAAAATCAATAATGGACAATAACATAGCAACAATAGAAAAATTTTATTCAGCATTTGAGCAAAAAGATTATGCAACTATGAACAGTTGTTATTCAGACGATATTCCTTTTAGTGATCCTGTATTTGGTTTTTTGCGTGGAAAAGAAACCAAAGCAATGTGGCAAATGCTTTGTACAAATGCAAAAGACTTTTCTTTGATGTATGATAATATTAAAACAGATGATAACGAATATTATACTTGCGAGTGGACAGCATCGTACTTGTTTTCAAAAACCAACAGAAGGGTAATAAATAAATACAAGGCTTTTATGCGTTTAAAAGATGGTGTAATTATAGAACACAGTGATGCATTTAATTATTATCGTTGGTGTAGGCAAGCTTATGGATTAATAGGATTGATTTTTGGATGGTCGGGTTATTTACACAAAAAAATTTCGTTAGCAGCAAAAAATCAGTTGTTAAGATATATGCAGAATCAGGGATTATAACTTTCTTTTTTTAATTTTCCCTTATATTGCACCCTCAATTTTTAGCAAATATGAAAAGTACTTTAAAAAATACCACAGAAGCTAAAGCAATAAAAGTAACACCCCTTTTTAACAAAGAAAATTATATATGGATGTTAATTGGTGCTGTAATAATAATTCTTGGGATGTTGCTAATGAGTGGTGGAAAAAATACTGACCCAAATGTGTTTGATGAAAAAGTTGTTTACTCTGCTCGTAGAATTACAGTTGCTCCGATATTAATTATTATTGGGTTTGTAATAGAAATTTATGCTATTTTCAAAAAATCAAAAGTTGCTGAGTAGGTAAATAAATTAATTTATAAACTATTTAAGCGATGTATCATGCATCGCTTTTTTTATTTGGCAGACTCATCTAAAATTTTTATTAAAAAAAACATCATTATTTTAGCTGCATATAAATACTAAATTGTTAGAAACAAAAACTTATAACTGAGAATGGCAAAACCATAAAAGCATTTCAATAAGATAAATTAAAGCACATTATAAAAAAAACAAAAATTACAACTTATAATTAGCCTTGAATAATAATAATATAGTTGCGTATATTTAAGAGTTATGCGTCACTTTTGCGGACACATCCTACTAATCGAACGTACAGACAAATTGCAATATGATAGAAATTCATCCATACGAACCATTTGTTCCGACAAATTCAACAATATTAATCTTAGGTAGTTTTCCAGGACTTCATCAAACAAGAAAACTTAACGACTTTGAAGAATGGTTTTATAGTGCTAAAAGAAATAAATTTTGGAAAATTATCGAAACAATTTATTCAACCGAATTGCGAACTGTAGCAGACAAGAAAAAATTATTCTCACAGAAAGGAATTGCTATAACGGATATAATTTTAAAAGCAAAAAGAAAACAAGAAAGCAATCTTGACCAACATCTTTACGACATAGAATTTAATTCAAAAGCAATCAAGGAAATAATTGAAAATCCCAAAATTGAAAGAGTATTTTTCACAAGCCAGTTTGTAGAAAAACATTTTAAAAAACTTTTTCCTAACTACAGAAACGCAGAGTGTCTTCCTTCGCCTTCACCCCGTTCTGCACGAATATCTTTGGACGACAAAATAAAAACTTATAAAGACAAATTGCCGAATAAATGATAACAGATAAACAATCAAACTTTGTTTACATTTCAGACCTTTTGGAAACGAAAGCACCAAAAGCTTTTGGACAATTAAAACATTGGTTTGACAAACTTGAAATTAAGTACGCAACACTTCCAAATACAAAAGATTTATGGGTTGTGGACTTTATGCCATTGCAAATACGCCAGGACTATTTTTTACAATACGAGTATGACCCAGATTATTTGAAACCTAAAAAATATCAAGCGACAAAGTCTGACCAAAAAGCAATTTGCCAAGAAATCGGAATTTCCGCAAACAAAGTGAGTATTATTTTGGATGGTGGAAACGTTGTAAAATGTAAGACTAAAGCTATTTTGACAACCAAAGTTTTCAAAGAAAACCCCGACTATCCTGAACATAATTTAATCGCAGAAATTAAAAATCAACTTCAAGTTGAACAAGTAATTGTTATTCCACAAGAACCAAAAGACTTCGTTGGACATTCTGACGGAATGGTTCGGTTTGTTGACGAACAAACAGTCTTGGTCAACTCATATCCCAAAGACAAAACGTACGAAGATTTTGCATACAGTTTAAGGTGGAGTTTACGTAATGCAGGACTTCACTATGTTGAGTTTCCTTATACTTCTTGGAAGAACGAAGATGAAAATGATGCTTCGGGTTGTTACATTAACTTTTTAGAAGTTGGCAATTATATATTCTATCCAGTTTTTGCCGACCACAGCGACCAATTAGCTTTAATCCAACTGCAAAAAGTTTTTAAGGACAGACACTTTGTTGACATAGACTGCCGAGATTTAGCTAAATTTGGTGGTGTTCTAAATTGTGCGACTTGGAACATACAGCGTGAATAAAAGCGAACGCATAATAGGGGCTTTGTGCAAGGCTGGCTAACTTACAAAACTCATCTTCTGTATTTCAATTTAGCTTTGTACTAAGGCTGGTCTGACGAGCCCTGATTTCCAGCCCTGCACAAAGCCCAAAAACGTTAATCTAAAATTCCTATGTCTCACGAATCTACTCTTGGTTTCTCACAATAAAACACTTTTAAGTTCTGTTTAACTTTAGAAACTTCTTCTTAAAAGCTTCTTATATAACCATATTATAAAGTATTGCTTATCAATCATTACTTTTCATTTTTTCAATACTTATCTTCGTTGCCCTATGTTGTTTAAAGATGTAATAGGAAATGATGCAGTAAAGCAACACCTAACAGAAATGGTGCAGCAAAACCGTTTATCACATGCACTTCTTTTTTTAGGAAAAGAAGGAAGTGGGGCATTGCCTCTTGCATTGGCTTTTGCACAATTTGTTATTTGTCAGCCTACAACAGCACCAGTTGTAGAAGATTTGTTTGGAGGTATGAGTGCTATGGGAAGCAGTGTTTCTTTTGTTCCTCCTAATGAAATTGAAACAACAGAAGGTTACATAAAAGCAAACCAATTAATTCATCCTGATTTGCATTTTTCTTTTCCTGTTATTTCAAAAAAAGATAAAGGAAAACCAATAAGTGCCGATTTTATAAATGAATGGAGAGAGTTTATTCAACAATATCCTTATGGCAATGTATATGATTGGCTACAGAGTATTAATGTAGAAAATAAACAAGGAAATATTAGTGCTGAAGAATGTTTAGAAATCATTAAAAAACTAAACTTAAAAAGTTTTGAATCGGAGTATAAAGTTTTAGTAATGTGGATGCCTGAATATTTGGGTAGAGAAGGAAATAAACTTTTGAAATTGATAGAAGAACCTCCAGCAAATACACTATTTATTTTTGTAGCAGAAAGTGAAGAACAAATTTTACCAACTATATTAAGCAGATGTCAATTAATAAAAGTTGCCAACCCAACAGATAAAGAAATTGAAGAAGCATTAATTACCAGAGCAGGAACTGCCCCAGAAACTGCTAAGCAATTAGCAGCTATTACAGAAGGTAATTATAGAGAAGCATTACATTTATTACAACATGCTGATGAAGATTGGCAATCTTATTTAAAAGAGTGGCTAAAATATATTGTAAGAAGAATGTTGCCAGAGCAAGTAAAATGGATTGATGAGATTAGTAAATTAGGAAGAGAAAAGCAAAAACAATTACTCAGATATTTTAATCACATCATTGAACAAGCCATAAGAATAAAAGTTTTAGGAACAGATAATATTGCTTTATCTGACAATGAAAAAGATTTTGCACAACGCTTAAATAAAATTGCTACTGTTAGTCAAATGCAAGCCATTATTGAAGAAATTGATAAAGCATCTTACTACATAGAAAGAAATGCAAATGGTAAAATGTTGTTTCATGCACTAACTATAAAGCTGTACCACATTATACAAAATAAAGTGATGATTGGGGTATAATTTTCTTCAATGCAATATTGATTACCTGTATTTTTTAATATTCACTTTAAAAATTTACATTTGTAGCTAAACATTATAATTATGTCTATTAAAAAACTACTACTAACTGCTACTTTATTTTTCCTAATAATATGGAATGCATCTGCAGTAAAATGGCAAACGCCAGGTAATGGAGTTAAGTACACTTTATCTGATTTAGTTACAAATTCATCTGGTACAGTAACTTTTGCTGGAGGAGAATATTTTGTAAACGATACTGTTGAAATTAAAAAATATGATACACTTTATATAGTAAATAATGCAGTAGTAAACTTTGTGCCCAATACTTATTTATGGATTAATGGTGGAGTAATTATAGTAAACCCTGCAAACAATGTTTTATTTACTGCTCAAAATAAAACAGATGGATTTTTAGGAGTGAGAGTAGATAGTAGTAGCAACTCTTATTTTAAAAATTTAACTTTTGAATATGCAGTTTCATTTAAGTTATCAGATTGTAGCCCAACATTTGAATATTGCACATTTCAATATAACAATATAGGCTCAAGTACTTCATTTGGCAACGGTGCAATGTCTTTGTTTCGTGCAAACCCAATAATTAATAATTGTCAGTTTTTAAGTAATAGAAGAGCAGCCATTCAAGGAGGAGCAAATATTAGTAATGCACCCAAAATTTATAATTCTGTTTTTAATAATAATAATACTTTCAATCAAAATGTACCTCAAATAAACTTAGGAGCCACAAGTGTTGCAGGTGTAGATACTGTAAAAATAATTAACTGTCAAATTATTAATGCAGGAGGAATACAAGGTGGCGGAATTGGCTTTTTACCAGTTGGAGAAGTGTATGCTGTTATCACAGGAAATACCATTAGAAAAAATCGTTATGGTATTACTTTAAATGGTGCTAATAATATTCATGCTATGATAAGTTATAATGTTATTGATAGCAATACCATTCAAAATAACCCTTCTCTTGGAGGAAGTGGTATATCTTTTACTGGAGGTAGTGCAAGTAGTGTAGGACAATTTACAACTGTTACAGGAAATATTATAAGAGCAAATCTTTGGGGTATAACTATTCAACAAAGGTCAAGACCAAATATTGGTAATATTTCTAACTCAGATACATCAGATAATGGCAAAAATCAATTCATCAATAATACCAATACAACAACTCCAGGAATTGATTTATACAACAACTCTCAAGATGACGTTGATGCTCAAAATAATTATTGGAATACTGATGAGGCAAGTACTGTTGAAGCTAAAATTTTTCATAACCCAGACCAAAATACTTTAGGTGTTGTAAATTATTTGCCATTTCTTACATCTGCAAGTTTGCCAGTAACATTAAAAAGCTTTAATGCTACTTTAAAAGGAAACGAAGTTTTACTTTCTTGGCAAACATCAACAGAAGAAAACACTTCTTTATTTAATATTCAAAGAAGCAATAATGGCAATGAATTTAATACAGTAGGCACAATAAATGCAAAAGGAACAAGCAATCAATTAATAAACTACAGCTACACAGATAAAATAAATACAGAAAATAATAAATACTATTATAGACTTGAAGTAGCTGATAAAGATGGCTCTAAAACTTATAGCAATACAAAACTTATTTATGTAAATAAAAAAGTAGCTATAAATTTTTATCCTAATCCTGCAAAAGATTATGTATTAGTTGAAAGTAAAAATGCAAGAACTATTCAAGTAATTGATATGAATGGCAGATTAATGTTGAATATACCAGTACAAAACGATCACAACATAATTAATGTACAATCATTAACTACAGGAAATTATATTTTAAAAGTAATAAATGATAAAGGAGAAGAAGCAACAGAAAAATTGATAAAATATGTTAGATAAATTATCAACACTTCTAAAACAAAAATACAATTTGATAAGTTGCTAAAATTATTTTCTTAGTTTGAAAACAGGAGTATTAATTTTTATTGATAATATCCGTTAAAAATTTTTCAACTGTTTTTCTAATATTCATAATATTAGAACGATGATTATTTATTAAAATGGAAAAGACTAATTCTTTTCCTTTTTTTGTTGTAATAAAACCACTTAAAGCAATGTTATTGCTAAGTGTACCAGTTTTTGCAAAAATTTTTCCAACATAATTTTTATAATATCCTGTAAGTGTTCCTTGATTACCTGTTGAGAAAATAGTTTCTATTCTTTCTTTATTTATTTCATCTTTCATTTTTGTAAGCACCCAAACAAAATCTCTTGGTGTTACTAAATTATATCTGCTTAATCCACTTCCATCTTCCCATCTTGGAGTGTCAGGAATTCCTTTAAATTCTCTATTTAGCAAAGTATCAATAATAATATTTGTTTTCATTGCTTGCATTGAATCGTTGCCCATTAATTGAAGTATGTGCTCGGCATAAAAATTATCACTTCTATGCATCATTAATTTTAATACAGTATCTGTTGGTTGAGATTTTAGTTTTTTCCAAATTACATTGCCTACAATATCAGCATCAGTATAATCAATTGGTTTTAATAAAGTGTCTTGCAATAATTCTATTGAAAGATTTTCTGAAGTAATAAAAGGAATTTCTGAATCCTTAAAAATTTTACTGCTATTTACAAGGCTAAACTGATTAGAAAAATTATTTCTGTTGATTGAAAAATTTCCAAGTTGTGTATTTCCATATATAGTTAAAGAGTCTTTAAACCATCTTGGAGTAACTGAAATTTTATTATCGTTTTTATTAAATTTTACTGTATTACCATAAATAGGAATTGCAGAAATTTCTGGCATATAACCTGCATCAAAGTCGTTCCATGCCCATCCGTTACCAAAATATTTATTATTCCAATTTGATTTTATTACAGTAATTCTTTCATGTTGTATAAAAAAATTTATTACTGGATGATCCAAAAAATCTACATGAAGTAAAGTAGGATCGCCTGAAAAACGAACAATATAATTACTGTCTTCAACTGTATAAAATAAACCAGTTAAACTATCTTCTAAGTTTTTCATTGCAGCATAACAGGTAAAAATTTTCATATTACTTGCTGGTATAAAATATTTTTTGCTTTGATAATCGTACCAATATTTTTTGGTAGCTGGTTCATAAATTGTAATACCAACATGTGCAGATGAAAAGATTGGATTATTCTCTAACCTTGAATGAATTTTTTGTGCAGAAATATTAGTTGTTAAAGCAAACAATACAATAAATAATATTGAAAATATACAATGCTGCTTTGTATAAAATAGTTTTGAATATGCCATAATAAAATTTATTAAACGTCTAAAGTTTAGCCGAATATCTATAAATAAAACAATATAAAAACTTAAAAAATTATTCTGTAATTGTTGGAGGGTCTTCTTCTTTTTTTGTAATCAAAATTTTATCAATACGATGTTTATCCATATCTACTATTTCAAATTCAAAACCACGCCATTGTAAAGTATCTCCAGTAGAAGGAATTTCTTGTGTGTGATGTAAAATAAATCCTGCTAAAGTATCAAAATCATATTCATCATCATTTATCCAATCTTCTTTACCAACTTTGTGTAAAAATTCTACAAAAGGAATTTGAGCATCTGCAAGTAAACTACCATCGGCACGTGTAGTTATTTCATAATCATCTTCATTCACTTCTGGTATATCGCCAACAATAGCTTCTAAAATATCATTTAATGTTATTATTCCTTCAAGACTTCCATATTCATTAACAATATAACAATGATGAATTTTTGTTTCTTTAAATTTTTCTAAAACTTGGTAAGCTGTATTATTTTCTGGCACATACAAAGGCTGCTTAATAATAGAAGCAATAGGTGTTTTAGCACTATTTAAAAATAAATCTTTAACAGAAACACTTCCTTTAATATTATCAATATTTCCATCACACACAGGATAAACAGAATAAATATTTTCCGAAAATTTTTCTTTTACTTCTTCAATAGTTTTATTTACATCTAACCAAACAATATCGCTTCTGTGTGTCATTAATGAAGTAATATTTCTATCGCCAAGTCTAAAAACTCTTTCAATAATTTCTTGCTCTGCTTCTTCAATAGTACCTTGTTCTGTACCTTCATTAATAATAGCTTTTATTTCATCTTCTGTTACTTGTGAGCTATTTGATTGTACCTTAAAAAGCTGTGTTAGTGTATTGGTAGATTTGTTTAATAACCAGATAAATGGAAAAGTAATTTTAGAAATAAAATTCATAGGTTTAGCCATAATTTTTGCTATGGCTTCTGGGTTACTAAGTCCAATTCGTTTAGGCAACAACTCTCCCAAAACCAATGTTAGGTATGTAATAATAACAACAATAATTGCAGTAGCAATTTTTTCTTCATAAGGTTTAATAAATTCAAATTGTTGTAACCATGCAACAACTTCGGTTTTAATTTTTTCGCCTGAAAAAATACCTGTTAAAATACCAATTAATGTAATGCCAATTTGTACTGTAGATAAAAAACTATCAGGATGATTAGCTAATTTTAAAGCAGCTTTTGCATCTTCATCTCCTTTGTTTGCCAATGACTCTAATTTGGCTTTTCTTGCAGAAACCAATGCAATTTCTGCCATAGAAAAAAGTCCATTAATAAGAATTAAACCAATAATAATAAAAATCTCCACCATAATAAATAAGGTGCAAGTTATATCTTTTGTTGATTTGTTTAACTTTTACCAAAAACTGAAATTACTTTTATCAAACAATAAAACATTTATTTATACCATTAATGCTACTTTAAACAATATAATGTATTAATAAATTAACCTTTACTTTAGCCAAAATTTTTTGAATAAATTCTTTTGAAAAGCAGCTTATAAAAAGCCATGAAAAATTCAAATAAAATAATAAAAAAAATTGCTATTATAGGAGCAGAAAGTACAGGTAAAAGTACTTTGTGTGAATTGCTTGCCCAACATTATAAAACAGAGTGGTGTCCTGAATTTGCAAGAGAATATTTGCTTACTAATGGCACAAATTACACTTTTGAAGATTTAGAAATTATTGCTAAAGGACAATTAGCATTAGAAGATGAGTACCAAAGAAGAGTAACCAATGTTTGGAAAAAGAATGATGATGATAATTTTATTAATAGCCAATCAATGTCTGTTATTCAACATCCTCCATTTTTATTTGTTGATACTAATATGTATGTAATGAAAGTTTGGTGTGAGTATGTTTTTGAAAAATGTCATCAATTTATTTTAGATGAAATAGTTAGTAGAACTTACGATTTATATTTATTATGCAATATAGATTTGCCTTGGATTAAAGATGAATTGAGAGAATATCCTGATGAAAAACCAAGAAAAGAATTGCACCATATTTATAAAGATATCATGATAAATCAAACAACACCTTGGATAGAAATTAGTGGTAATTATGAAGAAAGATTATCAAAGGCTATTAATGCTATTGACAATTCTATCTCAAAGAGTTTTTAAAAAATCAGGCTCTTTCAAATATAATTTTCATACATCTATTCAATTCATCATTTCATCATTATTAACATTTACACAACAATTCAAACGATTATTTTCGTACATCATTAAAATTGTATTATCTAAGTATAAACTTTATGAAAAATATTATTACTTCTTTTTGCTTATTGCTTATTGCACAAATTGGTTTTGCTCAACAAAGTTCTCCTTCGCTTAAAGGTAAATTAATAGATACTGTAGCAAAGCAATCTTTAAAAGATGCATCTATAACCATATTAAGCCCTAAAGATTCTACAATTGAGGCTTTTGGTTTAGCAAAAAATGATGGAAGTTTTGAAGTAAAAGGTTTTCCTATGGGTACTTATTTAATTCAAATAAGTTTTAACGGCTATGAACATTATTTTAAAACAATTACATTCAATAAACAAAATCCATCAACAGATTTGGGTTCAATATATATGAAACCATCTGCTTCGGAATTAGAAGGTGTTGCAGTAGTAGCTGCTCCTGTTCAAATTAAAGGAGATACTACACAATTTAATGCAGGAAGTTTTAAAACAAAACCAAATGCAACAGCAGAAGATTTGTTAAAAAAATTACCTGGTGTTACAGTGGATAAAAATGGTTCTGTAAAAGCACAAGGACAAACCGTAACACGTGTTTTGGTTGATGGAAAAAGGTTTTTTGGTGATGACCCAACAACTGCAACAAGAAATTTACCAAGCGATGTAATTGATAAAGTTCAGGTGTATGATGCTCAAAGCGACCAAAGTGCTTTTAGTGGTTTTGATGATGGTAACAGAGAAAAAACAATTAACCTTATTACAAAAAAAGATAGAAGAAAAGGATATTTTGGAAAGTTTAGTGCAGGTGCTGGTAATAATGAAAGATATAGCACTAATGCAAGTTTTAACAGGTTTAATGGCAATCAACAAATATCATTTATTGGTCAAGGAAATAATATTAATCAACAAAATTTTTCTGTTCAAGATTTATTAGGAGCCATGAATCCATCTTCTTTTGGTGGTGGTGGAGGAGGAATAATGGCAATGGCAGGAGGTGGAAGAGGCGGTGGCTCAATAGGCAATTTTATGACAGCAAATCAACCAGGCATTGCAACTACTTGGGCTGGTGGAGTAAATTATAATGATGTTTGGAGTGCAAAAACAAGTGTTAGTGGAAGTTATTTTTATAACAATATGAATGTAAATAATGATAATGAAAATTTTACCGAAACATTTGTTACCAACGACTCTTCTCAATTTAATAATAGTCAAACTTTTTCTGGATACAAAAATCAAAATCACAGATTCAATTTTGAAATAGACCATAAAGTAGATTCTGTAAACTCAATATTAATTCGTCCAAACTTTAGCTATCAACAAAACGATAGAAGCCAACAAACAACCTCTACACTTACTAAAGGAAAATTAATTAACCTTAGCGAAGTACAACAAATTACCAACAATAATAGTAATGGCTACAACTTTAGTACTTCTATTTTATTAAGACATAAGTTTAAAAAACGTGGTCGTACTATTTCATTAAACTTAACACCAGGACTAAATAATAATGAATCTGATGGAACAAATATTTCTTACAACAATATATATACTACAGGAGGTTTAATAAAAGATACTGTAAATCAAATTTCAAGTACCGATAGAATAGGAAAAAACTTTAGCAGTAATTTATCTTATACAGAACCTATAGGTAAAAGAGGACAAATTGAGTTAAGTTATAACTATAATTACAATAAAAATAATTCAGATCAACAAACATATATGTACAACAAAAACACTGGAAAATTTGATATTGTTGTGCCCAACCTTACTAATAAATTTGATAATACTAATACATCAAATAGATTTAATGCAAACTATAGAGAGCAAATAAATAAAGATTGGAGTTATACTGTAGGCATGGGTATTCAGTATGCAGAACTTACAAGTGATAACCAAACCAAAGCAACAAAACTTAGCAATAATTACACAAATTATTTTCCAAGTTTTCAATTAAGATATAGTAAAAACAGAACCAAAAATTTAAGATTTGATTATAGAGGAAGCACCAATGCACCATCTATAACACAACTACAAGAAGTAATTGATAACAGCAACCAACTTTATATAAAAAATGGTAACGCTAATTTAGCACAAGAATTTAGACACAACTTCAGTATATTTTATACCAAGTTTGATATTGTTACTTTTAAAAACTTTTTTGTTAGCTTAAACGGAAGTTTAACACAAAATAAAATTGGCAACAGTGTTGTTCAAAACATAGGCTCTACGCCAATGATAGTAGACGGCATTATTTTAATACCTGGTGCACAATACACTAAACCTGTAAATATAAATGGAGCTTTAAATATTTCTGGATTTGTAAATTATGGTTTTCCTATAAAAAAACTAAAATCCAATGTAAACCTTACTACAACTTTAATGTATAGCAAAGACATCAACTTATTTAATAACGAAAAAAACTATACACAAAATTATATTGTAGGAGAAAGAATAAGTTATAATATGAATATCAAAGAAATATTTGACCTTAATTTCTCCAGCTCATCAACTTATACTTTTGCAAGATATTCTTTAAACAATTCTCAAGACGGAGATTATTTTTCTCAAATTCTTTCTGTTGAGCCAACTTACTCATCAAAGTCAGGATGGATTATTGGCAGTGAATTTGAATTAACAATGAATAGAGGTCAAAGTGCTGGTTATAACCAAACTATTCCTTTATGGAATGCTTCTATTGCAAAAACTATTTTCAAGAAAAAAGATGGAGAAATTAAATTGAGTGTATTTGATTTACTAAATCAAAACAAAAGCATTTCAAGAACTGTTCAACAAAACTATATACAAGATACTCGTACAACAGTGCTAACAAGATATGTAATGCTAACCTTTACTTATAATCTTAGAAAGTTTGCAGGAAAAGGACAACAACAAATGCCTCCATTTATGAGAGGAATGTTTAGAGGAGGTGGACAAATGAGAGCAATGAGAATGGGAGGTTAAACTATTATTATCTGCTAAATATTATTTTTTTATTTTTGATAAAATAAAAAACATTGGCATTACTGTTACATATTGATACTGCAACTGAGCAAGCAGGTGTTTATTTATCAGAAAATAATAAACTTATTGCAGAAGAAAAAAGTTTTGAGCAAAAAAATCATGCTTCATTTTTACAACCAGCTATTCAAAAAATATTTCAACAGCATAAAAAAAATTTACAATCAATAGATGCAGTTTCAATTGTTAATGGTCCAGGAAGTTATACAGGCTTGAGAGTTGGACTTGCATCAGCAAAAGGAATTTGTTATACACTTAATAAACCATTAATTGCTCTAAATACTTTAGAAGTAATGGCAGATTCAATTCACAACAATATTCAAAATATTTTATCACAAAGTAAAAATGAACTACCTGTTTTATATTGCCCAATGATAGATGCAAGACGTATGGAAGTTTATACAGCTCTCTATCATCAAAATATGCAAATTGCTTTTGAGCCTACTGCTTTAATCTTAGATGAGCAAAGCTTTTTTAACGAACTAAATAATCATTACATTATTTTTAGTGGCAATGGAAATCATAAGTTTAAACAAATAATGAAACACTCAAATGCAGTTTTTACCGATATAAATTATCTACCTCAAAATATCATTTCACTATCAGAAAAAGCATTTAAAAACAATAATTTTATTGATTTAGCTTACAGCGAACCTTATTATTTTAAACAGTTTTATACACCTTTTAAATAAAATATTATAACATTTATATAAAATAAGAGTTTATATTATTAAATTTTCTACATTTACATCTTCTTTAACCCCCAAAAGAAAAAAATATGAATCAGTTAAACTTGGTTCTAACCAATGGAGAAATCCCTGTAGAAATAGAACCACTAATGCTTAAAAAAGCAGCACTAACCATAAGAGCCTTAAATCACAAATTACGTCAGCAAATTGTAAAGCTAATTGATGAGAAAAAATCAATTACTGTAACAGAGCTGTATGTTAAAATGCGTATAGAACAATCTGTAGCATCGCAACATTTAGCAATTTTAAGAAGAGCAGGATTGGTTAATACCAAAAGAGATGGTAAAACAATTCATTATACAGTTAATTACTCTCGTATAAATGAAGTATTAAAATTGGCTGAAAAATTGTTGAACTAACAACATCCCTCAAGCCTACAGGTATGCTATTGCATATTTGTAGGCTCTTTTTTATTTACTATCGTAACTGTTTTGTATAAACAATAACAACTCTTCTCTTCCTTGTTTTTTTTCTGCACTGGTAATAAAACTTTGAGGTAAAAATTGCCAAGTTTCTTTCATCTTTTCTAAAAAAAGTTTTTCATTTCTTAATACTGCATTAGGTTTTTCTTTATCTGCCTTTGTAAAAACTAATACAAAAGGAATTTGCCATTCACCTAACTTATTAATAAATGCTAAATCATTTTGTTGAGGAGAATGTCTAACATCTATCAACACAAAAACATTGATTAAGTTTTCTCTTTTTCTTAAATAATTTTCAATCATTTGTTCCCACCTATTTCTATCTCTTTGAGAACGTTTTGCATAACCATAACCTGGCAAATCAACCAAATACCAACTATCATTAATTAAAAAATGATTGATTAATTGTGTTTTCCCTGGTGTAGCAGATGTTTTGGCTAAATTTCTTTGATTAACCAACATATTAATTAAAGAAGATTTGCCAACATTACTTCTTCCAATAAAAGCATATTCAGGCTTATTGGCTACAGGACATTTTTCATAAGAAGGAGATGAAATAAGATATTTAGCTGATTTTATTTGCATATTGTAAAGATAAATTTATAGTTAGTATCATCAAAAATTAAACTAACATACGTTTGTATAATTCAAAAATCTTACAACAAAATTGCCATTATTAAACTGTACTTTTGTGAAATAGAAAATTGTAATTCAGTAGTATTTTATGGATAACAAAAAGAAAGAAACAACAACAAGTTCAAAAAAAACAGAAATAAGAAAAGATAGTCATGTGGCATTAGCATTATTATCTCAAAGCAAAGCAATAGATACTCGTTTTTATTATGAACCAATGATTGCTGCTCATCCTAATAAAAATACACACTGGAATATTAAGCTTGGAAATAAAATTTTAAGATACCCAATTTGGATTTCAAGCATGACAGGGGGTACTACTAAAACAAATGAAATAAATAATCGGTTAGCAAAAGCGGCATCAAAATTTGGTTTAGGAATGGGCGTTGGTTCTGCAAGAATTGCTTTAGAAAATAAAAACAAAATAAACGACTTTAACCTAAGACCTATTTTAGGAAATGATGTTCCATTTTACTTAAACTTTGGTATTGCACAAATAGAAAAAATGATAGAGAAAAAATCTTTATCATCTATTAATACTTTAGTAAAACAATTAAATGCCGATGGTGTTATCATTCATGTAAATCCTTTGCAAGAATGGATGCAACCAGAAGGAGATATTATTAAAAATGCCCCACTAAAAACTATTGAACAATTTTTACAAACAGTAAAACTGCCATTAATTGTAAAAGAAGTAGGACAGGGATTTGGCTATCAAAGTATGAAACAATTATTACAACTTCCTTTAACAGCTATTGAGTTTGCAGCAAATGGAGGTACTAATTTTTCTAAACTTGAACTAATGAGAAATAAAACAAAAGGAAAATATTTAATGCCTTTTGAGCAAGTAGGACAAACAGCAGAAGAAATGGTAATTTTAAGCAACCAATTAATAAAAGAGTTAGGGAAAAAAGTAAAATGCTCAACACTCATTATTAGTGGAGGAATAAAAAACTTTTTAGATGGTT
This sequence comes from Chitinophagales bacterium, assembly GCA_051715485.1. Lineage (GTDB taxonomy): Bacteria > Bacteroidota > Bacteroidia > Chitinophagales > Chitinophagaceae > UBA1930. The sequence continues at coordinate 8,855 of JBPXJV010000059.1, read as the reverse complement.
ATTATTTAATTCAACAATCAAAAGCAAATGCCATGTATGGACAAGCTTCTGAATTTTTAAAATATGCAAAAGAATCTCAAGCAGCATTAGACGAATTTATACAACATCAAATAGAAGGACTTTTATTGGCAAGAACATTTTTAACTATTAAAGAAAATTAAGATGAAGAAAGAACATAAAATTGTTCATGGCTTTTCTAAAAAAAGCAGAGAAGAAAAATTAAATATTGTTACACAAAATCATATAGATGCTGAAAATGCTTTAGCCTTATTTAAAAGTTTTCATCACTCAGATAGTAAAATGCAAACTTTATTAGAAGAGTTTAGCGAAAACACTATTTCTAATTTTCCTTTACCATTTTGTATTTGCCCCAATATGCTTATTAACGATAAAGCATATATGGTTCCAATGGTTATTGAAGAAAGCTCTGTTGTAGCAGCAGCAGCTAATAGTGCAAAATTTTGGTTTACAAGAGGAGGTTTTAAAACAGAAATTATTGATACAGAAAAAATTGGTCAAGTTCATTTTTTATGGAAAGATGATAAGGCTTTATTACAAAAATATTTTTTAGAATTAAAAGAACGATTAATAAAAGATTGTTTTGATATTACTGAAAATATGGTAAAACGTGGAGGCGGAATTTTAGATATTGAGTTAAGAGATTTAAGTGATAAAGAACCTAACTTAATGCAATTACATGCAACGTTTGAAACCATAGATTCTATGGGAGCAAACTTTATCAATTCTTGCTTGGAACAATTTGCTGCAACATTTAAACACTGGCATTCTACCAATAAAGAATTTACAAAAAATGGATTAGAAATTGTGATGTGTATTCTATCAAACTACACACCAAATTGTAGGGTAAAATGTTATGTAGAAACAACACTTGACCAAATGGATGATATTGTAAAAGGCATGAGTGGTGAGGAGTTTGCCAGAAGATTTAGACTTGGTGTAAGAGTTGCAGAATTAGACCCACACAGAGCCACTACACACAATAAAGGAATCATGAATGGTGTAGATGCAGTTGTATTAGCAACAGGAAATGATTTTAGAGCAGTTGAAGCTTGTAGTCATACTTATGCAGCACATACAGGAACTTACACTTCTTTAAGCCATGTAGATATTGAGGGAAATATTTTTAGATTTACTGTAGAAATTCCTTTTGCTTTAGGCGTTGTAGGAGGTTTAACAACATTGCACCCATTAGTAAAATTAAGTTTAGAACTTTTAGGTAATCCTTCTGCAACAGAATTAATGAGTATTGCAGCAGCTACTGGTTTGGCTAATAATTTTTCTGCTGTAAAAAATTTAGTAACTGTAGGTATTCAACAAGGGCACATGAAAATGCACTTATTAAATATTTTAAAACAATTAAAAATTCCTGAAAATAGAAAAGAAGAAGTAGTAGAATATTTTAAAGATAAAGTTGTATCTGTATCAGCAGTAAGAAATTTAGCAGAAAAATGGAATTTAATTGAAGCAACAAATTAATCTTCAAAAACAAGTTGTGATAAATGGAAGTAGTACATTATGAAGCATTTGGGAAACTTTTATTGTTTGGAGAGTATATAGTTTTAAGAGGCTCTAAATGCTTGGCAATACCTCTTTCTGTTGGTCAAAATCTTTCTATCACTAATCATTCAGAACAAAATATTTTATGGCAATGTTTTGATGAAAATAAAAACTGCTGGCTTTCTATTCAGCTATCAAATAATTTTGAAATTCTTTCTACAACAGATATTGAAAAAGCAGTTATTGTTCAAAAATTATTACAGCTAATTAAAAAAGAAAACAATCAAATTATTTTTGATAACTTAAAATTTACTTTTCAATTATCTTTTAATAGAACATTTGGCTTTGGCACAAGTGCTACTTTAATTTCTTTATTAAGTCAGTGGTCTGGTGTAAATGCTTATTATTTATTATCTCAAACCTTTGAAGGCTCTGGTTATGATATAGCTACTGCTACAGCAAAAGAACCTATTATATATTCGATAGAAAATAAAGTTGAAAAAACATTTTCACTATCCGAAAATATTACTCAGCATTTACTCTTTATTTACTTAGGAAAAAAACAAATTAGCTCAAAAGAAATTATTGCATTTAAAAATAAAACAATCAGTTTGCAACAAGCAGAAACTATGAATAAAATTGTAACAAAAGCTGCTTGTTGTAATAATATTGAGCAATGGGAAAAATTAATGAATGATAGTGAAACAATGCTTTCTACCATTTTGCAAACAAGCACCATTCAACAAAAATATTTTCAAGATTATCCTTTTGCTATAAAATCTTTAGGAGCTTGGGGAGGAGATTTTATTATGGCAACTTGCAGAAATATGGATGAAGCAAAAAAATATTTTCAATCTAAAAACAAACAACCCATTTTTACCTATAAAGAATTGACACAATAAAAATGACACAACAAATAATAGCCAAATACCCATCAAACATTGCATTAGTAAAATATTGGGGAAAACATGGAAATCAATTACCATGCAATGCCTCATTAAGTATGACACTTAGCAAAGCATATACTGAAATAATTTTGCAATGTACGCCCAAAACGCATGCTACTATTGAACTTGAATATTTTTTTGAAGGGCAACCAAAAGAAAATTTTAAAGAAAGAATTATAAAATATGCATCACAACAAAAAGAGTTTTCTGCCTTACTAAATAATTTTTCTATACAAATAAATTCAACCAATAGTTTTCCTCATTCAACAGGTATAGCTTCATCAGCATCAGCATTTGCTGCTATTGCTGCTGCATTATTAAAAGCAACAAATCAGTTTAGTAATGACGAAGAGTTTAATAAAAAAGCAAGTTATTTAGCAAGGTTAGGAAGTGGTAGTGCTTGTCGTTCTTTTTATGGTGCTTATGCACTTTGGGGTAAACTAAATAGTATTGAAAACTCTAGTAATGAATATGCTATTCCTATTAATGAAATTCATGAGAATTTTAAAAAAATGAATGATGCAATTTTGATTGTAGAAGATACACCAAAAAAAGTTTCAAGCAGCGTTGGACACTCATTAATGAACAATCATCCTTATGCTAAAGAAAGATTTTTAGATGCCAATAAAAATTGTGAATCAATGATTTCTATATTAAAAAATGGCGACTTTGAAACTTTCATATCCATTACAGAAAGAGAAGCATTAACTTTGCATGCAATGATGATGACCTCTCAGGATTATTATATGTTAATGAAGCCTGAAACAGTTTTTGTTATAGAACAGATTTTTGACTTTAGAAAACAAACAAAACTTCCTATTTGTTTTACACTTGATGCAGGTCCTAATATTCATTTATTGTATCCTGAGCAAATACAAAATGAAGTTGAATTGTTTATAGAAAATAAATTAAAAAGTAAATTAAAATCTGTTATTTACGACCAAGCAGGTTTGGGAGGAATGGTTAATTAAATAAAAAAGATGGAGCAACTAAACTCGAAAATTCTTTTATTTGGTGAGTATGCAGTTTTGCATGATGGTATGGCTTTGGTAATTCCTTGCAATAAATATTATGGTAAGTTTGAATTTTCTGCACCTTCAGATAATAATAAACATGCCATTCAATCCAATGAATATCTTAGAAAATTTTGTGCTTTTATTTCCAGAAATATGGATGAAAAATTTGTATTGGAAGTAAAAAAATTTGAACATGAATTAGAGCAAGGATTATTTTTCAAAAGCAATATTCCTCAAGGATATGGTTTAGGAAGTTCAGGAGCTTTAGTTGCTGCAATTGTTTTAAGATATTTAGTAAAAGCCAAACATTTAAAAGACGAATTAAAAGTTGTTACATTTCAAAAAATAAGTGAATTAAAGAAAGGATTAGGAAACTATGAATCTTATTTTCATGGAGTAAGTTCTGGTTTAGATCCTTTGAGTAGTATTTTAAACGAACCAATACTTTACAAAGGCTCACATGATATTATTACAACAAAACTCCCAGAACCATCTACTGCTAAAAACAATGTTATTTTTCTTTTAGATACTAATGTTCCAAGAACAACATCTAAAATGATGGGAATGTTTAACAGCTTGTATAGTCAGCAAGAGTTTAAAGAAAAATTTAAACAACATATTATTCAAAACAACAACACAGCCATTCAAAATTTCTTAGATAATAATATTTCAGATTTTTATAAATCAATGTACAATCTAAGTTCTTTTCAACTACAGTACATGAAAGATTTTTTTCCTGAATCTTTACAAAAAGAAATTGCAAAAGGCTTAGATAATGGCGATTATTTTTTAAAACTTTGTGGTGCTGGTGGTGGTGGTTTTGTTTTAGGGTTTACCAATAATTGGGTGGCTACTCAGCAAAAATTAAAAGACTATACCTTAGAAGAAATTTATAGTTATTAATACTTCATTTATTTTTCAAACAATATTATTTAACCAAAAACTAAGTAACATGAAAAGAATAATGATTTTCTTTTTATTAATTATTTCTATCAACAGCATAGCACAATCAAAAGATGAAAAAGCTATATTAACCATGTTACAAAAGCAAGAAGTAGCTTGGAATAATGGAAGTCTTGATAATTTTATGAATGGCTATTGGCAAAGCGATAGTCTTATGTTTATTGGAAAAAAAGGATTGACTTATGGTTATGATGCTACGTTAAATAATTATAAAAAAAGTTACCCTGATACTTCGTATATGGGTAAGTTTACTTCTACAGTTATTAGTTTAAAAAAACTTTCTAATAATTATTATTTTGTTGTAGGCAAATGGCATTTGCAAAGAAGTGTAGGAAATATTGAAGGTCATTATACTTTACTCATCAAAAAAATTAATGGACAATGGGTTATTGTAGCAGACCATAGTAGTTAAGTAAATAAGTAAAGAAAAAATTATTTTTATTGCCTCACATTAAAGTGCATATTAGAAAGTTCAACTTGTAATTTCGTCTAATGTGTATGTTTTCATTTTTTCCTGTTTTTTAGTTTATCTTCAAAATATTTTCTTTTTATCAGAACAGCTTTTTGGATTTCCTGCTTTGGAAAAGACACTTTCTACATTATCCCTTATATGTCAGAAGTCCATTTGTCTTCTTCATCAATATCTTGTTGCTGTTGTTTATATTTTTCCTTAGTTATCTTCTTTTCTGCAATTCTATCTATAATTGCTTGTGCTATTAATTCTTCTGTATTTATGGTAGATTTATCCAGTAGTTGTTTTATTTTATTTTCATTCACATCAATTCTGTATAAAAGAAAAATTAGTTTTTCAAAATTGTTATTAATTAGTTGTTTGATGAAAACTATCAAATCTTCTTTTGAAAATTTTTCAATATTGGTAATATCTACATTAGTATTCATCTGTAAAAAATAATTGAAAAGTAAAGCGGTCTCACCAAGAATCGAACTTGGATCTAGAGGTTAGGAAACTCCTATTCTATCCGTTGAACTATGAGACCAATATTGTTAAGAGCAAGCAGATAAAACAAAAATAATTTTTATTATCGTATTATCAATACTGTTCCTTTTTTAGTGATAGGAGTATTGTTGTTTATAGAATATGTTGCAATCCAAACATAAGCACCCATATCCATATCAACACCATTTTGTTTACCATTCCATTTTGCAAAAGGGTTATTAGTAGCATAAATTAATTGTCCCCATCTTCCATAAACATTCATACTAAAATTTGTAATGGCTGCAATATTTCCTATTGGTCCAAAATTATCATTTAAACCATCATTGTTTGGTGTAAATGATGTAGGAAAATAAACATCACTACAATCTACAGTTATTTTAATAGTATCACTTGCAGTACAACCATCTTGATCAGTAACTTTTACAAAATATTTTCCTGTTGTTGTTACTGTATATGTTGAATTAGTAGAATTGTTTTGCCATAAATAAGCAGCAAAATTTCCTGGCTTTAATATCAACTGATTACCTGGACAAAAAGAAGTATCGTTACCTAAGTTTAATGAAATATTGTTTGTAGAATCTTGTACTACTGCTGTTATATTTAAAGTACAGTTATTAATATCTTTTACAACAACATGATAGCTATTTGCAGCAAGATTATTAATAGAAGAAGTTGTTGCATTATTATTCCATAAGTAAGAATATGCTGGAGAACCTCCACTAACAATAATTTCTGCAGAACCATTGTGTTTATTGCATAAATCTTTTTTTATGTTTAAAGTTCCTTTTAATGCTGTTGGCTCGTTTAATGTAATAGATGATGTGGTGGTACAAGCATTAGTACCACCAACTGTTACAGTATAATTACCTCCTTTTAAATTAGTAATAATGGCTGTTGTTTGTGTTGGAGTTGTATTCCAAGTGTAGTTATAATTTCCATTGCCACCAACAACAGTTGCTTTTACACTTCCATTACTATCTGCATAACAATTAATACCTTGAACAACAGAAGTTGTAACACTTAATACAGTAACCAATTTATTTTTTGTAACAACAATATTTCCGGGGAAAGTAACAGTTAAAGAAACATTATAAGTACCAGGGGTAGTAAAAATATGTGTAGGATTTTCTGTATTACTTGTGTTACTGGTAGAAGTGGCATCATCAAAATTCCAAGTAAAATTAGTGCCACATATTGAAGAAGTATTTGTAAAAGCAACAGTATTATTTCCGCTACAAGAAAAAATAAAATCTGTTGTATTTGCAGGAGCTTCAGTAATAGTTATATCATCTATGGCAACACCATTAAAACCATTACATGTTGTGCCAGCACCAAAAACAAATCTAAAACGGATATTATTTTTTCCTGCTAATGCTGTTAAAATATGTTTTGCAGAAACCCAACCATTGCTTCCTCCAGTACCTTGACAACTGCCACTTGTGGGTAATGATGAACCAGACCAACCATCAATTCCAATAGAAGTTATTGGCGAATAATTAAACCAATTTGTTCCTAAACAACTGCTGTTAGAGCTAACTGTACCAAGCGTTTGCCAATTATTTCCTCCATTTTCAGAATACTGAAAAGATGCCCCATCATAACGTCTTTCTGTTTCCCAAAAAATATTAAATGAAATTTGAGGATTGGTTAATGAAGTAAAATCATAGCAAGGACTCATTAACCAAGAGTTCTCTCCAAGATTATAAAAATTTCCTGTAAGACCTCCAGTTATCCAACACTTTGTTCCACTTGCAGTACTATTAATAATATTTTTATTAGGAGTTCCATAAGCCCAATCACTATTGGTTCCTCCACTTGTCCAATTTCCTTGACTAGCTTCAAAATCTTCGTGGTAAGGAAAAGAATTTATAGTAGTAGTGCATTGAGCAAATAAATTATTTACGCATCCTAAAAAATAAAAAACAAATACTATTATTAAAACTCTTTTACTCATTTACTTTGTAACTTAACAAAAAAGAAACGGCAAAGTAAATAACTAAATGCAGATATTTTTATTTTTATTGTAACTTTCCGTTTTAGTTAAGAAAAACATTTATTGTATTTTAAAAAAATTGCATGTTTCAAAAAATTCAAACCTTATTATTCTTTTTACTTGTAACTACAATTTATGTTAATGCACAAGAAAAAACAGATTCTACTATTACTGCAAAAGCAGATGTTGAAGACACAAAATCTCCTAAGAAAAAAGAAATAAAAAAGTTAGAAGATCCATTGCTTGCATTGCCTTATGAATTAATTACAAGAATGAAGAAAATGAAGCCAAATCAGTTATTGGTTATTGATGAAAAATTTGTAAGAAATGAAAAAAGAGATGATGAATATGGAATACCTTATGAAGTAACTGTTACAGTTCGTTTAGGTTTTAGTCAAGATATGATAACAGGAATTGTAAAAGAAGTTCCATTATATAATACAGTAGGCAGAGAAACAAATATTATTCCTGTAAGAATACCAGTAAAATTTTGTTGTACTACACCAATAGATAGTGTACACAAGAAGAAACATTGTGGATTGATGAGTGAATTAAATGCTTATGAAGATAGTGAAGGATGTAAAGATTGGATACAAGTAGAAGGTGCAACTGGAAAATCTGGAGGAAAAATAGTAAAAAAAGGTGGAGGAATTTCTGGTGAAACTAGTGTTGTTGGTGGAGGTGATAAAGATGATTTTGGAAAACCAACATCTAAAAAAGGAAAAAAGAAGGGCAAAAAAGGAAGGGCTCAATTAGATGAAGATGATGAAACAACCGATAGCACAAGGGTTTCATCTGAAGATTCTGTTGTTGTAGAAAAAGGCAAAAAATTATCTAAGAAAGAAAGAAGAAAAGAAGCAGTTGAAAAATCAAAATCTAAAAAAACTAAGAAAGAAAATAAAGAAGAAGACGATAATGCTACTGAAACTGATAAAACACCTGTAAGTAAAGACAGTACTACAACTAAACAAGATAAACCTATTGATGAAAAACCTAAAGAAAATGTAGATAAGAAAAATCAATCTGACAATGAAGAGGCTGATTTTGGAAAGCCAAATCCAAAAGAAAAATCTTCTAAAAGAGATAGAAAGAAAAAGAATAAAAAGGAAGAAGTTGATAAAGAAGAAAAAACAGAACCAGCTACTCCTACAACAGAAAAGAAAGAAGAAACAGAACCAGCAAAACCTGTTCAGGATTCTACATCACAAGAACCTAAAGAACCTGTAAAAGAAAAATCTTCTAAAAGAGATAGAAAGAAAAAGAATAAAAAGGAAGAAGTTGATAAAGAAGAAAAAGCAGAACCAGCTACTCCTACAACAGAAAGGAAAGAAGAAGCAGAAAAAGCAAAACCTGTTCAGGATTCTACATCACAAGAACCCAAAGAACCAGTAAAAGAAAAATCTTCTAAAAGAGATAGAAAGAAAAAGAATAAAAAGGAAGAAGTTGATAAAGAAGAAAAA
>JBPXJV010000058.1:0-2664 GCA_051715485.1 Chitinophagales bacterium | reverse complement strand
CCTTTCGGCTATTTAGTTTTCAAATCAGGTTTCTTGCCTAAAATTTTAGGAGTATTACTAATGCTTGGCTGTTTTGGATACTTAATAAATTTCTTGGGACACACTCTAATTGATAACTACTTTAAATTTGGAATATCATCATACATAAGTTTACCAGCAAGTATTGGCGAAATTGGAACTTGTTTATGGCTTCTAATTATGGGTGCAAAAGACAAAAAAACAACGTGATGACAAAAACGCCAGCCACCAACATCGTATTGGCAATAGTGGGGCTGACAGTTGTAAACTCAACATTTGTAGTTCTATTGGACATTTGTGCAAATGTTGAGCTAACGTTTTTCAAATTACCCACCATCGCCAATACGTAGCCGTTGTACGTCACCCTAACGAACTTCCTGCTAACATTCATCATTCCGACAAATACAAAAATCAGCCGACCCGACCCTACGCTATTTTTAGCACATGGCAAGGCACACAAACCCCGACACAAAGCCAACCTTGCCAAGAGCTAATAATGCCAAGGCCCCATGCCCACCCACCACCCAGCGGACTGAATTCTTATCGGCATCTCCTTAAATATGAAAAAATTACTACCATCAGCAACCCACAATATTTTACAACATCCTCCCATTGCGACTTTCCAATGTTTTCAACATAAAGTGTATAACAACTTGCCCCAATTTTAAATTTAGGTTATTATTTTACACCACATTTTGGTTGACAATTCGCCACAAGCGGATTTCATTAAAAGGGAATCAAGTTTAAGTCTTGAACTATCCCCGTAGCTGTAAGCTCCACCAAAGTTGTTTAATCCCCATGCCACTGTCATTTTGGACGGGAAGGCTTTAAACAATGGAGCAAGTCAGAAGACCTGCCAGAATCAAACATTTAGTAACAACGCTTTCGGGTGAAAGGCATGGTACTGACAGTCTTCGCTGCTTCATGCGGCTCATTCTTTCAGCACTATATTTTTCTCCTGTAGCTAAAAATTTTTGAAACAAATATTGATTATGGTACATACAGAAGAAATACTTTTAAAAGAAAATAAAGACCGCTTTGTTATCCTGCCAATTAATTACCCAAAAATTTGGGAACAATACAAAAGACATGAAGCCAGCTTTTGGACAGCCGAAGAAATTGATTTAAGTGGCGACTTAAAAGATTGGGCTGCACTAAATGATGGAGAACGCCATTTTATCTCTCATGTGTTAGCCTTTTTTGCTGCAAGTGATGGCATCGTAAATGAAAATCTTGCGGTAAACTTTATGAGTGAAGTGCAATTACCCGAAGCCAGATGCTTTTATGGTTTTCAGATAATGATGGAAAATATACACAGCGAAACCTACGCTTTGCTTATTGACACTTACATCAAAGACCCACAAGAAAAACATAAACTATTTCATGCTATTGACACTGTACCAGCAGTAAAAAAAAAGCAGAATGGGCTTTGCGTTGGATTGACAATGGAAATTTTGCTGAACGCCTTGTTGCATTTGCAGCAGTAGAAGGAATATTTTTTAGCGGCAGTTTCTGTTCTATTTTCTGGATGAAAAAAAGAGGCTTAATGCCGGGGCTTACGTTCAGTAATGAATTAATAAGCCGTGATGAAGGTTTACATTGTGAGTTTGCTTGTCTACTTTATAGTATGCTGCAAAACAAATTGTCAGAAAAAAAAGTCCAGGATATTATTGCCGATGCTGTAACAATAGAAAAGGAATTTATTACTGAAGCATTACCTGTTGATTTAATTGGTATGAACGCTAAATTGATGCAACAATACATTGAGTTTGTTGCAGACCGTTGGCTAAGTGAATTAGGTTGTACAAAAATTTACAACGCCACCAATCCATTTGACTTTATGGAAATGATTTCATTGCAAGGCAAAACAAATTTTTTTGAAAAAAGAGTTGGCGATTATCAAAAAGCTGGAGTAATGGGTAATAAAGAAACTCAAGTATTTTCAACTGAAGAAGATTTTTGAACAACATTAAATATATACTACACCCATGTTTGTAATAAAAAGAAACGGTAAGCAGGAATCTGTAAAATTTGACAAAGTAACCGCAAGAATTGAAAAATTAAGTTACAGTTTAAGCCCAATGGTGAATGTAATTGATGTTGCAAAGAAAACCATTGAAGGTATTTATGCAGGCGTGCCGACAACAGAGCTGGACAACCTTGCAGCAGAAACAGCAGCATCGCTTACTATCACACATCCCGACTATGCAATACTTGCGTCAAGAATTGCAGTAAGCAACCTGCATAAGAATACCATTAAAAGTTTTTCTGCAACAATGCAAAGGCTTTATAATTATACAGATGCTGCAACAGGAAAAAAATTACCACTAATAGCAGATGATGTGATGCAGATAATTGAAGAACATGCAGAGTTACTGGACAGCACCATTATTTACGACAGAGATTTTGGTTTTGACTATTTTGGTTTTAAAACTTTGGAAAAATCGTACCTGCTAAAAGTTGATGGAAAAATTGCAGAACGTCCGCAACACATGTATATGAGAGTTGCAATAGGCATACACAAAGAAGATATTGAGAGTGCCATAAAAACATATCACTTAATGAGTGAACGATGGATGACACATGCCACACCAACATTGTTTAATGCAGGTTCTCCTAAACCTCAAATGAGTTCATGTTTTCTTT
>JBPXJV010000057.1:0-13163 GCA_051715485.1 Chitinophagales bacterium | reverse complement strand
TTATGTTGGTGAAAATGCAGAATTTGAACGTCAACTGCTATCAGGAGAGTTAGAGGTTGATTTAATACCACAAGGCACTTTGGCAACACGTATTCAAATGGCAGGCATGGGTATACCAGCTTTTTATACTCCTGCAGGTTATGGTACTGAAGTTGCAGAAGGAAAAGAAGTAAGAGAATTTAATGGAAAAATGTATTTAATGGAACATGCTTTATATGCAGATTTTGCAATTGTAAAAGCATGGAAAGGTGATACAATGGGAAACCTTGTTTTTAGAAAAGCAACCAGAAATTTTTCTACTTCAATGGCTAAAGCAGGAAAAATAACTATTGCAGAAGTGGAAGAATTAGTAGAACCAGGAATGATTGACCCAGATAATGTGCATGTTGCTGGTGTGTATGTACACAGAATTTTTCAAGGAGCAAATTATGAAAAAAGAATAGAACGTAAAACAATTCGTTTAAAATAATTATGTTTATTAGTACCGATTATTTAGCAACTCAATATGGTGTTCATGAAACCATTGCAGATTTTTTTGTAGAACGTGAACCACCTACTAATAATCTTTATTGGAAAGATAAGTTGCTTTATTTACGACCACAACCAGGCTATTTATTTATTCCTGTAATTGTTGATACTTTATACAAATTAGGAATTGATAAAAATATTTTACTGAGTGATGTTTTTATAAATATATTAGAACAAATAGGGCATATAGCAGCATTAGAAGAAACAAATCAATTAACAAAAGAAGAAGGAATTGAACAATGTATTTTGTTAACAAAAGATAAAGTAATTAATAAAAATTTTTATGCAGCATTAACAGATTATATGAAAGGCGGAAACAATAATTTTATTCATGAAATGTTGTATCCATTTTCTGCTTTGCATAGAGGCGATATTTTTTTATTCTCTGTTTCTGTACTTGATTTTGATGATGAAATAGCCAAAAAAATAATTGCTTATTGGTTTGCAATTATTAGTTCTTTTTTAATGTTAGACGATGCACAAGATGTAGAAATTGATAAAAAAACTGGAGATGAAAATGCTTTTCTGCAATGTGGTTTGGATAAAGAAGGCATTGAAAGAATAAAAAATATTTTAGGACAAAACTTAACAACTTTAAAAATTTTTAATAAGCCATTAGCAAGAACAATAGATAATCAATTTGTAAAAATGGCAACACTACCACACATTCAACAATATTTAAATTATTAAACTATGGCATTAGATAAATTTGGTATTGCTAAAAGAATAGCACAAGAATTAAGAGATGGAATGTATGTTAATTTAGGTATTGGCATACCTACTTTAGTGGCAAATTATATTCCAGATGGCATGACAGTTATCCTGCAAAGCGAAAATGGTATTCTTGGTATGGGAGAATACCCAACAGAAGACGAATTAGATGCTGATTTAATTAATGCAGGAAAAGAAACCATTACACTTATTAAAGGTGCAGCAATTTTTGATAGTGCTGAAAGTTTTGGAATGATACGTGCAGGAAAAATAGACCTTACTGTTTTAGGTGCAATGGAAGTAAGTGAAAATGGAGATATAGCCAACTGGAAAATCCCTGGTAAAATGGTAAAAGGAATGGGCGGTGCAATGGACTTGGTTGCAAGTGCTCAAAACATTATTGTAGCTATGATGCACACCAACCCAAAAGGAGAAAGTAAACTACTACCTAAATGCACTTTGCCATTAACTGGCTTAGGTTGTGTAAAAAAAGTAGTAACTGAACTTGCAGTTCTTGATATTACACCTAATGGTTTTGAATTAGTAGAAACTGCACCTGGTGTTTCTATTGAAGAAGTAATAGCCAAAACTGCAGGAAAGCTTATTATTCCTGATAGTTTAAAGAATTAAAATAATTTTATACACTCATTTTGATTTATAAATTTCTCTATGTTATCAAAGATTAATCCCACTACTACACAAGCTTGGTTTTTATTACAAAAGCACTATGAAGAAGAAATGAATCGTTGCAAAATGAGAAAATTATTTGCAGATGATGAAGAAAGATTTCAAAAGTTTTCAATTCAGTTTGGTGAAATTTTATTTGACTATTCAAAAAATATCATCAACACAAAAACCTTACAATTATTATTACAATTAGCCGATGATTGTAAATTGCAAGAAGCAATGCATGCAATGTTTTCAGGAATAAAAATTAATGAAACAGAGCAACGTGCTGTTTTACATACAGCTTTACGCAACTTTTCTGATAATGCAATTATTGCTGATGGAAAAGATGTAATGCCAATTGTAAAAAAAGTACTAAAGCAAATGCAAACTTTTTGCAACAAAGTTCATTCTGGTGAGTGGATAGGATTTACAGGAAAACCTATTAAATACATTGTAAACATTGGTATTGGTGGAAGTGATTTAGGACCAGTAATGGTAACAGAAGCTTTAAAACCTTATTGGAAAAATAATATAGAAGCTTTTTTTGTAAGCAATGTTGATGGAACACATATTGCAGAAACACTTAAAAAAATTAATGCAGAAGAAACTTTATTTCTAATAGCATCTAAAACTTTTACTACACAAGAAACTATGACTAATGCTCATACAGCAAGAGCATGGTTTTTACAATTTGCAAAAGATGAACAACATATTGCAAAACATTTTGTAGCACTTAGTACAAACGAAAATGAAGTTAAAAAATTTGGTATTGATACAGCCAATATGTTTGAATTTTGGGATTGGGTTGGTGGTCGTTATAGCCTTTGGAGTGCAATAGGATTATCTATTGCATTAACTATAGGTTACGAAAATTTTGAAGAACTTTTAAAAGGTGCTTATTCAACAGATGAACATTTTAAAAACGAAAAATTTAAAAATAATATTCCCGTTTTAATGGCTCTTATTGGTTTATGGTACACTAATTTTTTTAATACACAAAGTGAAGCCATTTTGCCTTATGACCAATATTTACACAGGTTTGCAGCATATTTTCAACAAGGAAATATGGAAAGCAATGGAAAAAGTATTGATAGAAGTGGAAATGATATTGATTATAATACAGGACCAATTATTTGGGGCGAACCTGGCACAAACGGACAACATGCTTTTTATCAATTAATACATCAAGGAACATTATTAATACCTTGCGATTTTATTGCTCCTACTATTAGTCATAACCCATTAGGCGACCATCATAAAAAATTATTGAGCAATTTTTTTGCACAAACAGAAGCTTTAATGAATGGTAAAACAGAAGAAGAAGCAAAAGAAGAATTAATAAAAGAAAATAAAACTGATGAAGAAATAAAAAAACTTTTACCTTTTAAAGTTTTTGAAGGTAATAGACCAACCAATTCTTTCTTAATCAAAAAAATTACACCATTTACTTTAGGGCAATTAATTGCTTTATACGAACATAAAATTTTTGTACAAGGTGTTATTTGGAACATTTTTAGTTTTGACCAATGGGGCGTTGAATTAGGCAAACAATTAGCTAATAAAATTTTGCCAGAATTAGAAAGTAATGAGGCAATAACTTCTCATGATAGTAGTACTAATGGTTTGATTAATTGGTTTAAAAATAATTGCCAATAACAAATGGCTAACTCTTTTTTTAAGTTCAAGCAATTTACAATTCAGCAAGATGCTTGTGCTATGAAAGTAACTACAGATGCTTGTTTATTTGGAGCTTGGTGTGCTAATATAATAAAGGAAATTAATCCAAAAAATATTTTAGATATTGGTGCTGGCACAGGTTTATTGAGTTTAATGCTTGCACAAAATATTAATGCACTAATTGATGCAGTTGAAATTGATGAACAAGCAGCAAATCAAGCAAAGCAAAACATCAATACATCTTTATTTGAAAATAAAATATCTGTTCATCACTCCCCTATTCAAAATTTTGAAACAACTATTTTATACAATTTTATTATTACCAATCCACCATTTTTTGAAAATGATTTGCATAGCTATAATTCACAAAGAAATACAGCACTGCATAGCACTCAATTACAATTAACTGAATTAATAGTACATATAAAAAGATTATTAAAGCCAGAAGGATATTTTGCTATTTTATTACCATACCATAGAGCCATTTATTTTGAAAACTTAGCAAAAGATTTTTATTTAATAAATAAAACATTTGTACAGCAAACAACACAACACAATTATTTTAGAATAATGCTTTTTTATAGCAATTCAAACAATCAAAAAACTGAAATAAATTCAATCTGCATCAATCAATCTAACAATATTTATACAAATGAATTTATTGAATTACTACAACCATATTACTTGTATTTGTAAGTTTAAAAATATATTTGCTTAACCTTAATATAAAAACAAATTAATGAAATACTCTCAATATATTGGAATAGTTGCAGCATTAGCTTTAATAGCTATTTGTTTTATGCCTTGGGTTTATGTTCCATCATTAAATCTTACTCTTAATGGATTGAATGGAAGGGTAAATGAAAAACTAACTTTTGGGAAACCTATTAGTTTACATATTGTCTTTTGTTCTATACTAATCATTTTATTTATCATAAAAAAAGTACTTGCAAAAAGAATTAATGTATTTATTGCATTGATTAATCTAAGCTGGGCTATTAGAAACTTCATTATTTATTCTATTTGTCGTCAAGGTATTTGCCCTGAAAAACAAGCAGGACTTTACTTATTAATTTTCTTTGCAATAGTTATTCAAGTGTGTACTTTTCTACCAAAAATTAGCGTAAAAAACGAATAACTAAGTTATTCAATCTCAATCTTTAGTATTCATACTGAGTAATTATACTCTTTCAAAAAATATTCATAAAAAAAATGTATTTTAACACAATAAAATAATTATTCTGTTGTTATTATTAGTGAGTTATTTTTATTCAGTCCAATATCCATGCTATGAAAAAGATTTACCCCCATCTTTTTATTATACTATTAGTATTATCATATAATGCTAATGCACAAGTAAATTATTTATTTAATAGTTTTCAATCATCATACACACCATTAGAAAATGGTATTCATCCTGCATTAGATAATCCAACACCAGCAGGCTATTATGAAGAAGATGAAGGCTTTGCCAATCAAGTACCAATTGGTTTTACATTTAAATATAATAATACAAATTATACTCACTTAAATATAAATGTAAATGGATTTGTAACTTTTGGCGAAGGGTTTACACCAAATGTAAATGATCGTTACAATACCAATAATTTAATGTCGGGTCCAATACAAGAAAATGTAAGACCATTGATAGCTCCTTTTTGGGCAGATTTATGGTTGAAGAATACAAAATGCTTAAGCTATGCAGTAAAAGGTTTAGCACCTAATAGACAGTTTGTAGTACAATGGGATAGTGCATCTTGGCATTATAATATGTTAGAGCCTGCAATTTCTTTTCAAATGATTTTGTTTGAAGGAAGCAATAAAATTCAGTTTAATTATAAATCTTTAGAAGGTAGTGTGGGTACAGGAAATGTATCTGTAGGAATTGCAACTTGTAGTATTTGTACAGGTAGTTTTTTATCTGTAAATAGTATTGATGGAAATGCAAGATTAAGTGGAGTAAAAGAGTTTAAAAATTTTTCATCAAAGCCTGTAACAGGTACTGTAATTGAGTTTGAAGCAGGTAAATGTGATATGCCTGATAATGCAATGGTAAATGCTTATAACAATAATGAAATAAATTTTTCATGGAATACATCTATTAATGCTGAGTATGATTATGCTATAACAACATCTCCATTACAACCTATTGCATATAATACAACAAGTTCGCCAACTGCAAACTTTAAAAATTTAGATGCTGGAGAACAATATTATATTCATGTAAGAGCATCAAATACAAATGGAAAAAGTGGATGGATTACAGTGCCTACAAAAACAGCCTATGTTGTTTCTCTGCCATATTCAGAAAAATTTGAAAGTGCTGCTGTACCAGCAATTCCAGAGAATATGCATATAGCAAATCCTATTGGAGGTAGTTCTTGGAAAACAATAGTATCATCAAACACTGCTCCTTACAATAAAGCAATTAGTATTAAAGGAGATAATATTAATAATGCAGATGCTTGGTTTATTTTACCTGGTATGCAAATAGATGGAGGTTTAACTTACAGACTACAATTCAAATACAGAGCAAGTGATACATTAGGTGGTTATCAAAAAATTGAAATAAGATTAGGCAAAATGATGAATAATGCAATGATTGGTTGGCAAACAATTTATAAAAATGTAAAAATCAATCAAACAAAATTTCAAGATACTTCATTGCTATTTGCACCACCAACAAACGATATTTATTTTATAGCATTTAGATGTGTTTCTGCTAAAAATAACTCATCTGTTTGGATTGATGATATTGCTGTTAATAGAGTAAATCCATTACCTGTAAAAATAATTTCATTTACTGGTAAAAAAGAATTTTATGCTAATCAAATCTCTTGGCAAACTAGTGCAGAAGTAAATAATAATTATTTTGAATTACAAAGAAGTTTAGATGGTAAAAACTTTACCAGTGTTGCAAAAATTGATAGTAAAGCACCAAATGGTACAAGCAGTACTACAATAAATTATACTTTCTCTGACTATACATCAAATATGGTTAACTATTATAGACTTAAAATAATTGACAAAGCAAGAAATGAATATGAAGGACAAAATGTAATTAAAATAGCAGAGCAAATGCCCATCAGAATTACAACTCATAAAATATTTCCTAACCCTGCAAGTAATATTATTAATGTAGTTGTTTATTCATCATTTAATGTAAAAGGATTTCTTCAAATTACAGATAGTTATGGAAAAATTGTATTAACAAACCCTGTAGATATAGTTTCTGGTGATAATGTAATAGTAACAGATATTAGTAAATTAAGTAAAGGAATATATAATGCCAGAGTATTATTAAGTATTGGAGAACAAACAAAAGCAAAAACATTTATTAAAGTTCTTTAGAGGTCGCCTGAAAATTTTAGCCTCAAGCCTCTTTCTGATGATAAAGGAAGAAACTTGTAGTGGATTTTTTACGCTGAAAAAATATACTAATTTAATTTTCAGGTGGCTTCTAATACCAAATTAAAACAATAACTATGAAAAAGTTTACACCACTAATGCTGATTTGCTTGTTTTGTGTTCAAGTATTAAATGCACAAATCAACTATTCTTTTACTACTGCTAATACAACGTTTAATTTAATTTCAGGAGGAACAATGCCATACTTAAATGGTAATGGCTCATATACATTAGCTGATGAAGGTTTTGTAAATTATATTCCAATAGGTTTTTCATTTCAATATAATGGTGGAAATTCGTTTGAAGAAATAGCAATATCTACCAATGGTTTTATTAGCTTTTCAGAACTTAGTAATAGCTATACAGTAAATAATCTAACAGCTGGTGCTGGTGGCGAAAGACCACTACTTGCACCACTTTGGGATGATTTGGATTTAGGTGTTACATCTAACTTAACATACACAACAACAGGCTCTGCTCCTAATAGAATTTTTACAGTTCAATGGCTAAATGCAAAATGGGGTTTTGGTGCATCAACTGCAGCAATTTCTTTTCAAATAAAATTATACGAAACAAAAAATTGGATAGAATTTATTTATCGTCCAGAATCAGGAAGTCCTGTTGCTCCATCTGCATCTGTTGGTATAACAACAAATAATACAGGTAATAATAATTTTTTATCAATAGGTAGTTTATCCATTTATCCTCCATTAAGTGTTTCATCAGAAGTATCAAATATTAGTGCAAAGCCAAGTGGCATTATATCATTTATGTTTAAGCCTGGTGCATTACCAATTAGTTTATCATCATTTACAGTAAAAAAAGAAAATGAAAAAAATGTTTTACAATGGACAACAATTCAAGAAATAAATAATAAACAATTTAATGTTCAACGTTCTAATAATGGAGTTAATTTTAGTAATATAGCTATTCAACCAGCTTATGCAAATAATGATAATGCAAATGCAATAAGAAATTATTCAACAATAGATGAAAAGCCTATTAATGGTACAAATTATTATCGTTTGGAGCAAGTAGATAAAGATGGAAAAACTTCATACTCATCAATTATTTCTATAAAAAATATGAGTAACACTTGGGCAACATTAAATATTTATCCAAATCCTGTTAGAGATAATTTGCATTTGAATATTTTATCAAATATCAATACAGTAATCAGCATTAAAGTAATTGATGTGTTTGGCAAACAATTATTACAACTTTCAAATAATGTTAAAACCGCCGATAACATTGTAAATATTCCAGTTAATAATTTAGCTGCTGGTGTGTATTATATTCAATTATTGAATGAAAAAACAAATGAAATTATTACTCAACAATTTATTAAACAATAAGTTCTTTTTTTCATAGTTCATAGTAATGGTAACCCGTTAGCATATTTTGCCTAAAAAAAATTTCATTGTGCAAAGTATGCTAACTCTTTTTCAAAATTTAAGAAAGAATATTTTTCTTTTAATTGTTTTGTTTTTTCTAAATAAGTTTTCAAAAATGTTTTGTGCTGATTAGATGTTGCATTAAAGGGCTTGTGCTGAAAAGCTAAATTAATATCTTGTATATTTTCCATTAGTTGAATTGTATCATCATTCATACAAGCTTTCACAAAACGTTCCCATACATATTGTGTTGCTTGGTAATTTGGATGAACTAAATCTTCTGCAAAAAATCTGTAATCTCTCAAATCATCTAATACTAACTCATAAGCAGGAAAATAATATAGTTTAGGTAATTGTTCTATTAAATAATGTACAGCTGTTATTAATGCTGCTTTGCTCCTATTATTATCTATAACACCTTCTCTTAAATGTCTTACAGGACTAATGGTAAAAATTACTTGAATGTTAGGATTAAAAGCACCAAGCCTATCCAACATTGTTCCTAATACTGTTATAATTTGTGCAGTATCTGGTAATCTTCTTTCAAACCAATTTGCAGGTGCTTTATGGTTGTTAGCAGCTACGCTTCCTTTTGTTGCATTTAAAGCATGTTCTGTTAAAGTATAAACCCAAGCACTTCCTAAAGTAATTAAAATATAATCTGCTTGTTTCAAAAAACTATGTGCTTGCTTTGTTGATGAATTTATTTTTTGTAAAGCATCATCTGCTGAAATACCAGAAAATCTGCTATGATGTTGCCAACTATGCCATCCCTCATTGTAGTTAAATAAATCTGCTTGAGTATATTGTTTGTTTTCAATAATGTTAATAATGGCTTCTGCAACACTCACAGGATTAAACAAAATACCATTAGGATTTTCTAAAACATTAAACTTATGTTTCTTTAATTTCTCTCCAATATTTTCTGTAAAGCAAGAGCCAATTAAAAACAATTTATGATGATGTGCAATAGATTCTTGCAAAGGATGAATATCAAACTCAAATCTAAATTTCATAAAAAAATATTGTGTAATAAAGTATGAAAAACTTATTTATATTCTCCAAAAACTTTTCTTAAACAATCTGCAATTTCTCCAAGTGTGCAATAATTTTCAACTGCATCAATTACTACAGGCATTATATTAGTATTGCTTGTAGCAGCATTTTCAATAGCTTGCAAACAAGCTGCAACTTTTGTATTATCTCTTTTATTTTTTAGTTCTTGTAGTTTATTTATTTGCACTTGTCTTATACTATCATCAATTTTAAAAGCAGGTACAGCATCTTCCTTATCTATAGCAAATTTATTTACACCAACAATTATTTTTTCTCCACTTTCAATATTGCATTGATATTCGTAAGAACTTCTGGCAATTTCATTTTGCATAAAGCCCTCTTCAATAGCACTTACACTTCCTCCCATTGCATCTATTTGATGAATTAAATCCCAAGCTTTTTGTTCTACTTCATTAGTTAGGTCTTCAATAAAATAGCTACCAGCCAAAGGATCTACAGTATCTGTAACACCACTTTCAAAAGCTACAATTTGTTGTGTTCTTAATGCAATACGAGCTGCTTCTTCTGTTGGCAAATTCAGTGCTTCATCATAACCATTTGTATGCAAACTTTGTGTGCCACCTAATACAGCAGCTAAGGTTTGCACAGTAACTCTACAAATATTGTTATGAGGTTGCTGTGCTGTTAAAGTAGCACCACCTGTTTGTGTATGAAAACGAAGCATCATTGCTTTTTCATCAGTTGCTCCTAAGTCTTTCATTATAGTTGCCCACATTTTTCTTGCTGCTCTAAACTTAGCTATTTCTTCAAACAAATTATTATGAGCATTGAAAAAGAATGAAAGCCTTTTTCCAAAAACATTAATATCTAATCCTTTTTCTAAAGCAGCTTTTACATAAGCTTTTCCATTGCTTAATGTAAATGCAATTTCTTGCACTGCTGTGCTTCCTGCTTCTCTTATATGATAACCAGAAATAGAAATTGTATTCCACTTTGGTAGCTCTTTACTACACCATTCAAAAATATCTGTAATAATACGCATAGAAGGTTTTGGAGGATAAATGTATGTTCCTCTTGCAGCATATTCTTTTAAAATATCGTTTTGAATTGTTCCAGAAATTTTCTTTAAATCTGCTCCTTGTTTTTTAGCTAATGCTACATAAAATGCTAACAAAATAAATCCTGTTGCATTAATAGTCATAGAGGTAGAAACGTTTTCTAAAGTAATGCCAGCAAACAAACGTTCCATATCTTCAATACTATCAATAGCTACACCAACTTTACCAACTTCTCCTTCTGCTAAAGAGTGGCTACTATCGTAACCAATTTGTGTAGGCAAATCAAATGCAACACTTAAACCCATTACTCCCTGAGATAATAAATAGTGATAACGTTTATTACTTTCTTCTGCTGTAGAAAAACCAGCATATTGCCTCATTGTCCAAAGTTTTCCTCTATACATATCTGCTTGTACACCTCTTGTATAAGGAAATTGCCCAGGCAATTCATTTTGTATTTGTAGCGATAAATCATCTTTGGTATAAACTTTTTTTATTTCAATACCACTATCAGTAAATCGTTTATTTTCACTCATAACTAAACAATATTTTCTTTAAAAGAAAAGCATTTAAAAAGTGTTCAAAGGTAAAAGATAAAAAACTAAATTGTACTGCTTTAGTTAATTGCTTTGTCTTAACTTCGTTTCTATAATTTTTTGCAATGGATACAAAAGAAACTTTATTAAAAGATGTAGTTATAAAATTTGCAGGAGATAGTGGTGATGGAATGCAACTTACAGGTCAGCAGTTTTCAAATAATACAGCATTGTTAGGAATTGATTTAGCAACTTTTCCTGATTTTCCTGCTGAAATTAGAGCCCCAATAGGAACACTACCAGGCGTTAGTGGCTTTCAATTACACTTTAGTAGTGAGCAAGTTTTTACCCCTGGCGATTTGTGTGATGTATTAGTAGCTATGAATGCAGCAGCATTAAAAGTAAATCTTAAAAGCCTAAAAAAAGGAGGAAAAATAATAGCTAATACAGATGGATTTGATGTAAAAAATTTACGTTTAGCAAATTATGTTGATGGTATTAATCCTTTAGAAGATGGTAGTTTAGATAATTATGAAGTAATAAAAATTGATGTTACAAAACTTACAAGAGAAGCATTAAAAGACAATACAGAATTAGGTACAAAAGAAAAAGACCGTGCAAAAAATATGTTTGTACTTGGCTTTGTTTATTGGATGTATAACAGAAATTTAGATAGTACTATTAATTTTTTAAGAGAAAAATTTGGTAAAAAAGAAGCAATCTTAGAAAGTAATATCAAAGTTTTACAAGCAGGTTATAACTATGGCGATACAACAGAAACTTTTACTACAAGATATAAAGTAGAAAAAGCAAAAATGTCTGTTGGCTCTTATAGAAGTATTATTGGTAATAGAGCCTTAGCTTTTGGCTTAGTTGCAGCAAGTGAAAAAAGTGGTTTACCTATTTTCTTAGGAACATATCCAATTACACCGGCTTCAGATATTTTGCATGAATTAAGTAAACTAAAAAATTTTGGTATAAGAACTTTTCAAGCAGAAGATGAAATTGCAGGAATTACAAGTGCTATTGGTGCAAGTTATGGTGGGCATTTAGGTATAACAACAACTTCTGGACCTGGTATGGCTTTAAAATCAGAAGCAATGGGATTAGCAGTAATGTTAGAAATTCCTTTAGTTATTTGTAATGTGCAAAGAGGAGGACCAAGCACAGGATTGCCAACTAAAACAGAACAAAGCGATTTACTACAAGCCTATTATGGAAGAAATGGAGAATGTCCGATGCCTATAATAGCAAGTTGTACTCCAAGCGATTGTTTTGATGTAGCTTTTGAATCTGTTCGTATTGCATTACAACACATGACACCTGTTATAATGCTTAGTGATGGTTATATTGCTAATGGTGCAGAGCCTTGGCGTTTTCCTACAGCAGCAGATTTACCAAAAATAGAAGTGAAATTTAAAACTAAATTAAATGATGATGAAGAAAAACTATTACCATATTTAAGAGATGAAAAATTAGTAAGACCTTGGGTTGTACCTGGTACAAAAGGTTTAGAACATAGAATTGGTGGATTAGAAAAACAAGATAAAACAGGCAATGTAAATTATGAACCAGACAACCATCAGTTAATGGTAAATCAACGACAAGCAAAAGTTGATAAAATTGCTGACTATATACCTGAACAAAAAATTGATACTGGTGCTGATAAAGGAAAACTTTTAATATTAGGTTGGGGCAGTACTTATGGAGCAATTAAAAGTGCTGTTTTAGAATTACAATCTCAGGGTTATTCTGTAAGTCATGCACACATTCGTTACTTGAGACCTTTTCCTAAAAATTTAGGAACTATACTTAAAAACTTTGAGCAAATTTTAGTTCCTGAAATTAATAATGGACAATTAATAAAAATTATAAGAGACCAGTATTTAGTTGATGCAAAAGGATATAATAAAGTAACTGGTATGCCAATTACAAAAACAGAATTAATAGCTAAAATAAAATCAATGTTGAATTAAAATAGCCAAAACTAACTGCCTTAACCAAGATAATTACAATAAAAAAATTACTAAGTTCAAGTAGCAAGTGCAACACCAGTTCAATCTTTTTTGGGGTACCCCAAAAAAGATTGAACTGAAAACAGATTTTTGTGTTGCAATGTCAAAAAAATATAATCAGCTCAATCAAGAGCAAAGGTATCAAATAGC
>JBPXJV010000056.1:0-68088 GCA_051715485.1 Chitinophagales bacterium | reverse complement strand
CAATTATTAAAGGTTCTGCAACAGGTGCTTTGGCTGGTGAAGAAAAATGGGTTGGTTGCGTTACCGAATTAATGGATGCAGTTGATGCTTATATTCCATTACCTCCACGTCCTATAGATATGCCTTTCTTGATGAGTGTTGAAGACGTATTCTCAATTACTGGTCGTGGTACAGTTGCTACAGGTAGAATTGAAAGAGGTGTTATTAAAGTAGGTGAGGCTGTTGAAATAGTTGGCTTACAAGAAGCATCTTTAAACAGTACTGTAACAGGTGTTGAAATGTTTAAAAAGTTATTAGATAGAGGTGAAGCTGGTGATAATGCAGGTTTATTATTACGTGGTATTGAGAAAAAAGATATTCGTCGTGGTATGGTAATTTGTGCTCCTAAATCTATAACTCCACATACAGACTTTAAAGGTGAAGTTTATGTATTAAGTAAAGATGAAGGTGGACGTCATACTCCATTCTTTAATAAATATCGTCCTCAATTTTATTTCCGTACTACAGATGTTACTGGTGAAGTACATTTACCAGAAGGAACTGAAATGGTAATGCCAGGCGATAATGTAAGTATTACTGTAACATTAATTGCTCCTATTGCAATGGAAAAAGGTTTGAAATTTGCGATACGTGAAGGTGGTAGAACAGTAGGTGCTGGTCAGGTTACTGAAATAATCAAATAAGCTAATAACAAAAGCCTATCTTTGAAAAATATGCTAAAAGCTATTGGCTTATCGCTAATAGCTTTTAGTTTTCATATAAACATAGTTCTTTATAAACGGGCATAGTTCAACGGTAGAATAGAGGTCTCCAAAACCTTTGATCAGGGTTCGAATCCTTGTGCCCGTGCAATAATATTTACAAAATTATTTTACTGTATATTCTAAAATAATAAACCAGTTTTTTAAATTTTAAACCTTTGTAAAGTGAATAAAATTTCAACTTACTTTAAAGACAGTTACAATGAATTGTCAGAAAAAGTTACTTGGCCTACATGGCTACAATTACAACAAAGCACTGCAATTGTTTTGGTAGCTACTATTATTATTACTACTCTTATTTGGGTAATGGATTCTATTAGTAGCCAAGCATTAAAAATGATTTATTCGTTATTAAATTAATTATTGTAATGGAAGAAACAATAGCACAAGAAACATTAGAAAAACAACCTGCTGATAATACAAAGTGGTATGTATTACGTGTAGTAAGTGGTAAAGAACGTAGTGTAAAGGAATATTTAGATAAAGATATTGCACGTAATGGATGGACAAAAATTATTAAACAGGTTTTTTTACCAATGGAAAAAGTGTATAAAGTGCAAGGTGGTAAAAAAGTGATGAGAGAGAAAAATTATTTTCCTGGTTATGTAATGCTTGAAGTTTTAGATGGAAAGTTAAATGATGATATTGTTCAACACATTAGTAATATCTCAAACATAATGCACTTCTTAACAGATGGTAAAGGCTCTAAAGGAAACATTATTTCTTTGCGTGAAAATGAAGTAAATAAAATGTTGGGTAGAGTTGATGAAATGAACGATGGAGGAGTTTCTATCAGTGAACCATATATTGTTGGAGAAACAATTAAAATTATTGAAGGACCATTTAACGACTTTAATGGTGTAATTGAAGATGTGAACGATGAAAAGAAAAAATTAAAAGTTGTTGTAAAAATATTTGGTAGAAGTACCCCTGTAGAACTGAATTATATGCAGGTAGAAAAAATAAATTAAAAAAGAAGGAGCTGATTAAGCTCCTTTTTTATTACACTTTATTGAATAATAGCTTCATAAATAGCATCTTGAATTTTGCTCCTTACATTATAAGTGTTTAATAAAATATTTTTTCTTGTAGGATGCACTCTATTGGATAGAAAAATATAAATTAATTGCTTTGATGGATCTACCCAAACACTTGTTCCTGTAAAACCAGTATGACCATAAGTAGCAGGTGAAGCATATTTTGATGGATATGCTTGTTTGGCTGAAGAATTATTTTTTTCTGGTTTATCAAACCCAAAACCTCTTCTACTAATATTACTATTGTATGATGTAAATAACTTAATTGTTTTTTTACTTATGAATCTTTTTCCATTTAGCTCTCCATTGTTTAATAGCATTTGAAAAAGTTGTGCTAAATCATAAGCATTACTAAACAAGCCAGCATGACCTGCAACTCCACCAAACATTGCTGCTCCTTCATCATGTACATCACCATAAATTAATTGTTGTCTGAAATAAGTATCTAACTCTGTAGGTGCAATGTTTTGTAAAGTATAATGTTCTCGTGGTTTAAATGTAGTGCTGGTCATTTGTAAGGGTTGATAAAAATTTTCCCTTACATAAACATCTAAAGGCTGTTTAGTTATTTCTTCAACAATTAATCCTAAAAGAATAAAATTGTTATCACTATAGACATAACTATTTTGTTCAAGTAATTCACTATTTAAAATAGTATCATACATTTTTTTTCTGTAATCTTTTTTTAAGTATAAATCTTGAGCAACACGATAAGGAAAGTTTTCATTTTGTGATACAGAAAAAAACTCTTTATATGGTTTAGCTAAAATAGTATCTGTAACTTGTTTGTAAAATGATATATAAGGAACTAAGCCTGATTGATGTAGTAAAAGGTTTTTTATTTTTATAGATGCTTTATTTGATCCTTTTGTCCAACTTAAATAATCGCCAACAGTTTTTTCTAAATCAATTTTTTTTTTATCATACAACTTCATAACAGCAATGGTAGTTGCTGCCACTTTTGTTATAGATGCAATATCATAAACAGTATTGTTTGAAACACTTTGCAGGTGTGTTGTATCTGTATATCCAAAACTTTTATGATAAATAACTTTTCCATTTTTTGCTACTAAAATTTCAGCACCTTGAGTTGCATTTTTATTTATTGCATCAGATGCAATACTATCAATTAAAGCAAGCTTTTCACTACTAACATTCATTGATTCAGGAGAAGTGTAAGCCATATTATAGTTGTAGGTAATTCCATCTCCAAACTTAAAATTATTACAAACAGTTACAGGCAATTTCCCTTTTGCTGAAATTTTTCCACTCAGTAATTTAATAGCTGCAATATGTGTCAAACTATCATCTTCATAACAAGCAATTAAGTTTTTTGCTTCACAAAAATTTCTGATAGCATAAGGGTTTCCAAAATCAAACACAATAGTATTTTCATTATTGCTCAAGTACTGTATAACCCTTATTGTACTATCATTAAAACCAAAATTATTTGTTGGTCTTCTGCTATAATTATGAATTCCTACAATTACTGTTTTATATTTTTCAAGTAAAATTTTAATAGAGTCTAATAAAGAGCTGTCTTTATTATCTCTTAAAAAAATTGTAGCATTATATTTTTCTTTTAATGCTTTTGAAAAATTGTTCTCTTGCTGTAATCCTATTCCAACATAAGCAATTTTCTTCTTTTTTGTTAGAGGCAATAATTTGCTATTGTATAATTTTAAAACAGTAATAGATTGTTCACTAATTTTTTGCTTTATTTGATTGGTAGTTTTATTCAAGTCTTCAACTAAATTATCTGTTATTATTTCTTTTGGCTGATTTAACCCTAAGTGATATTTAGTAATCAATACTTTTTTTACACTTTCATTTATCGTATTCCAGCTTAATTTTCCTTTATCTATTGCATCTAAAATTTTATTAATAGCGTTTGGAACATTTTCTGGCAAACAAAGCATATCATTTCCTGCAATAAGGCTTTGAACAGCTATTTCATCATCTGGGAAAAATTTTTTTACACCTTGCATTTCTAATCCATCTGTAAATGTTATGCCTTTATATCCTAATTCATTTTTCAAAAAATCTGTTACATTTTTTTTAGATAAAGAAGTAGCTAAATTTTTGGTAGAGTCAATTGCAGGAATATATAAATGAGCTATCATCATACTACCAACTCCTGCTTTTATTAATTCTTTAAATGGATATAATTCTAAACTATCTAACTGCTGTTTGCTTTTAGTAATAATAGGTAAATCATAATGGCTATCAACACTCACATCTCCATGACCAGGAAAATGTTTTGCACAAGCCATTACACCAACATCTTGTAATCCTTTCATATATTGAATTCCATAGAGTGCTACTTTATATTTATCTTCTCCAAAACTTCTATCATTAATTACAGGGTTATTAGGATTATTATTTACATCAACAACAGGTGCATAGTTTACATGAATACCTAATCTTTTGCACTGCTCTCCTACTGCTTTTCCAAATTGATAAACCAATGCTGCATCTTGTGCAGCACCAATCATTAATTGACGTGGAAAAGGAATTACACTATCTAAACGCATAGCTAAACCCCATTCTCCATCAATACAAATCATTAATGGTGTTTGAGCAATTGTTTGATAATAGTTTGTAAGGTTTGCTTGTTTAACAGGTGAGCCATTAAAAAAACATAAGCCTCCAATATTATACTCTTTAATTAATTGTACAACTTTTTGAACATGCTCATCACCAAGATTACTATGAGCTCTAATAATCATTAACTGAGCAATTTTTTGTTGTGGTGTTAGTGTTGCAAAAACACTATCTGCCCAATGAATAGCTTGTGGGGTTTGTTCAGAAAACTTTTGAGCAATTATATTATGCGTAAATAAAATTATGCTGATAAAAAGAAAAATCTTTTGCTTCATTACTTAATAAAATATTTGTGCTAATGTACAAACAAAAAAGCCACTTTATTAGTGGCTCTAAAATTTATATTGTTGAAAAATAGTTATGCTTCTGCTTCAGTTGCTTCTTGTTGCTCTGTTATTTTCAACTCAACATTATTTAGCTTTAAAACACTAAACCATTTAATCATCTTTTTCATATCACTTGCATAAACTCTTTCAAAGTCAATATCAGCATAAACTTTTTCCATATATGCTTTTACTGCTTTAGCATCTTTTTCGTTTGGTAGAGCTTCATTACTTGCTTCCATTGCTTTAAATATTTCTACTAAATTTACATTTTCACGAATAGTATAAACTTCAATGCTTTCTAAATGTGAAAAATTGTGTATGCGATTGCTTACAAACTTAGTTGTTTTATCTTCTAAGTTTCTTACAATAGCACCATCTGTTTTACTACCAATCAATTCAAATAATCCTGATAGTCCTGTTACCGAAATTAATTTACTGTATTCCATCATATATTTTTAGTGGCTGCAAAATAAAGGGTTTTTTAATTACAGAAAGTTAAACTAATTATTAGACTCACTTATTCATCAACAAATAAAAAAAGCTGATGACAATAAAGTCATCAGCAATCATCCCCCTTGGATTAAAAATTTGCAACTAACTACAAATTTTGATGCAAAGTGTAGAAAAAAATTGTACTTAACAATACCGCAAATTGGGTATTTATTAAAATATTTTTGATGAAGAAAAATAAACCGATTTTGCCATTTGAATAATTTTTTAATTCATTCACATAAGTTCACAATACTTTTTAAGCAAATACATTAGTTTTACACCATGAGTAAAAAAGTTATTTTATTGATAATGGATGGATGGGGTTTAGGAAAAATTAAACAAGCCGATGCTATCCAAAATGCAAATGTTCCTTTCGTATCTTCTTTATACAACAAATATCCTAACGCTACCTTAGTAGCTTGTGGAGAAGCTGTTGGTTTGCCTGAAGGGCAAATGGGTAATAGTGAAGTTGGTCATCTTAACTTAGGTGCAGGACGAATTGTTTATCAAGAATTACAAAGAATAAATAATGCCATCAAAGATGGTTCTCTTGCAAAAAATAAAGAGTTATTATCATCTATTCAATATGCAAAAGAACACAATACTGCATTGCATTTGATAGGATTGGTAAGTAATGGAGGTGTACACTCTCATATTAATCATTTAAAGGCAATTATTGATATTTCAGATAAAGCAGGCTTAACAAAAATATTTATTCATGCTTTTACAGATGGCAGAGATTGTGACCCTAAAAGTGGTATAGGTTTTATAAAAGAATTACAAGAGCATATAAAAAATACTCATGCAAAAATTGCATCAATTACAGGAAGATATTATGCAATGGACAGAGATAAAAGATGGGAAAGAATACAATTTGCATATAATGCTTTAACAAAAGCAGAAGGGCAACAAAATGCAGATTTGCTTTCAGCAATTCAACAATCTTATGATGCTGGCATAACAGATGAATTTATAAAACCAATAATTAATGCTCAGTTAAATGCAGATGCTCAAATAAAAGATAATGATGCTGTTATTTGTTTTAATTTTAGAACAGATAGATGCAGAGAAATTACACAAGTATTAACGCAAATAAATTTACCAGATTACAATATGCACACATTTAACTTGCATTATACAACAATGACAGAGTATGATGCAACCTATAAAAATGTGTATGTAATTTTTGAAAATGATAATTTGAATAATACATTAGGTGAAGTACTTTCTTTAAATAACAAAAAACAAATACGCATTGCAGAAACTGAAAAATACCCTCACGTAACTTTCTTTTTTAGTGGAGGAAGAGAAAACGAATTTGAAGGAGAGACAAGAATGATTGTTCCTTCGCCAAAAGTAGCAACTTATGATTTACAACCAGAAATGAGTGCATTAGGCATTACAGAAAAATTACTCCCTGAATTAGAAAAAGAATCAGCAGATTTTATTTGCTTAAATTTTGCAAATTCAGATATGGTAGGTCATACAGGTGTTTTTAATGCAGTTGTAAAGGCTGTAGAAACTGTTGATGCTTGTGTGAAACGTGTAGTTACAACAGCATTACAACACAATTATACCATACTTCTAACAGCAGATCATGGCAACGCTGATTATATGATTAATGAAGATGGAACACCTAACACTCAACACTCATTAAACTTAGTACCACTTTTTGTAATAGATAACGAATGGAAAGGAAAAGTAAAGTCAGGAAAGTTAGGAGATATTGCACCAACTATATTACATATTATGCAACTTCCTATTCCAAAAGAAATGACTGGAGAAATTTTAATTAGTGATTAAACTGAAAATATTTTTATTGTAATTAAAATAAAAAATGACCTTATCCGATACTTTACAAATAGCTTTTAGAACAGTTCGTGGCAATAAACTTAGAACAGGTATAACTGTTGCTATTATTGCATTTGGCATTATGGCTCTTATTGGTATTATTACTGCTATAACTGCAATGGAACATAGTTTAAAAGAAAGTTTCTCTGTTATGGGGGCAAATGCTTTTAGTATAAGATACAAAGAGCTTACCATAAAAATGGGAAATAATAATAATTCTTCTGTTAGTAGAAAAGGTGAAAAGAAAGAAAAAAAATCTAATCTCAATAAATATATTAGTAAAGACGAGGCAGAATATTTTAAAGCAAACTATAAATTTCCTGCTGAAGTTAGTATATACAAAAGAGGAAATAGTGGTGTTGAATGTTCTTATGAAAATAAAAAAACAAATCCAATAACAACCGTTTTTGGTGGAGATGAAAATTATTTAGCAGTAAATGGTTATACATTAATCAGTGGTCGTAACTTAAATAATATTGATGTTAGTAGTGGTAGAAATGTTTGTATTATTGGTAGTAATACTGCTAAAACTTTATTTGGAGAAAATGCAGAAAAAAGTATAGATAAAATAATTCGTGTTGGTGGCTTACCATACAGAATTATTGGACTTTTAAAAGAAAAAGGCTCAAGCGGTTTTTTAAGAATGGATGATATTGTTATAACATCTTACACAAATGTTTTAAGAACTTACAGTACTGCATCTCCTACATTTTTAATTGGTGTATTAACAAAAAATGTAGCAGAAATGAATGTTGCTATTGAAGAAGCTACTGCAACATTTAGAGGTGTTAGAAAACTACACCCTACAGAAGCCAACAATTTTGCCATAGAAAAAAGTGATAAAGTAGCCGAAATGTTTATTGGTTTTTTAAGTGGCATTTCTGGCAGTGCTGGAGCTATTGGCATGATTACTTTAATAGGTGCTGCCATTGGACTAATGAATATTATGTTAGTAGCAGTAAATGAAAGAACCAGAGAAGTAGGGTTAATAAAAGCAATTGGCGGAAAAAGTAAAAATGTAAGAATACAATTTTTGTTAGAAAGCATTATCATAAGTCTTATGGGTGCTGCATTTGGTATTGTATTAGGAATTTTAGTAGGTAATATTTTTGCATCTTATCTAAATACAGGTTTTATAATTCCTTGGAATTGGGTAATAGGTGGAATAATTATTTGTACAGTAGTAGGTTTATTAGCAGGTTTATATCCTGCTATTAAAGCATCTAAACTAAACCCAATTAATGCATTGAGGTATGAATAAAATTTTTTCAAGCTTCATCAACTTGTACAAAAATTCTTCTTGTTGTATTATCTAATGCTTCTAAATAAATATGTAATGTGTTTACTGGCAAAAGATGTATAGCATTTTCTGGCCATTCTATTAAGCATAAAAAACCACTGTCTAATATATCTTCTACACCTGCATCTATAGCTTCTTGTTCATTTTTCAACCTATACCAATCTGAATGAAAAACAGTTTTTACAACAGGGCTTGTATATTCATTAATAATAGAAAAAGTTGGGCTACTAATATTTTCTTTTATTTGTAAAACATGGCTACACAACGCATGAATAAAAGTTGTTTTACCCGAACCCATTGGTGCATGAAATGCCCATAACTTTTGCTTATTAAATTTATTCCAAAACATTTCTGCTACTTTATTAATAGACTCAAGTGTAAATATTGCATCCATGATACAAAGATATTTTCTTACAAGGAAGTTATATAATTTACCTTTGTATATTCTAAAATTTATACCATTCAAAAAAGGTTGTTATGGAAAAAATAGATATAAAAGTTGGAGGAATGAGTTGTACTAATTGTGCTTTAACAATAGATAAATATTTAAAAGATAAAGGACTTAAAAATGTAAAAGTAAATTTTATAGGTGGTGATGTTAGTTTTGAAAAAGACGAACAAATATCTATTCAAGAAATAGAAAAAGGAATTTCAAAATTAGGTTACTCTGTAAAAAAAGAAGATGCACATCAACACCATCATGATTATTACGGCTTTCTTCCTTTTAAAAATAATTTACAACGTTTTTGGTTTTGTATCATTTTCACAGCACCATTAATGCTGCACATGATTCCTTTTTTACACATTCATTTTTTAATGAACCCTTATGTACAATTAGCATTAACAATTCCTGTTTACATAGTTGGTATGGATTTTTTTGGTAAGAGTGCTTTAAAAAGTGTTTTCAAAGGCATACCAAATATGAATGTGTTAATTACCATTGGTAGTTCGGCAGCATTTTTTTATAGTTTATATGGTTTGCTAATAGGTAGAGCACAAGAATTTTTATTTTTTGAAACAGCAGCTACCACTATTACTTTGGTGTTTTTAGGTAATTATATGGAAGATGCAAGTGTAGAGCAAACTCAATCGGCACTTAAAAAATTAGCTGTTACTCAAAAAACAATGGCAAACATGATTGCCTTTGATGAAAACCATCAAGAACAAATTTTTCCTATAGAAAGTAAAGATTTAAGAGTAGGAGATTTAGTATTAATTCGTAATGGAGAAAATGTACCAATGGATTGTAAAATTTTATGGGGCGAAGCAGAAGTAAATGAAGCTATTGTTACTGGAGAAAGTATTCCTCTTAAAAAAACAATAAAAGATAAATTAATTGGAGGAAGTATTGTAGAAACTGGAACAGTTAAAGCTCAAATTACTGCTGTTGGTCAAGATACAGTTTTAGCAAATATTTTAAAACTTATTAAAGAAGCCGAAACAGAAAAACCTCCTGTGCAACAAATGGCAGATAAAATTAGTGCCATATTTGTTCCATTAGTAGTTGGTATTGCATTAATAACATTATTAGCAAATTATTTTTTTGCTCATCAAAGTTTTGCAGAAAGTTTATTAAGAAGCATTGCAGTATTGGTTATTAGTTGTCCTTGTGCAATGGGTTTAGCAACACCAGCAGCTATTGCAGTAGGTTTAGGACGTGGTGCAAAAAAAGGTATCTTATTTAAAAACGCCAGAAGCTTAGAAGTTTTTAAATCTATTAAACAAGTAGTATTTGATAAAACAGGAACATTAACTACAGGTAAATTTCAAATTGCCAATTTTAATACAAGTATTCAAGAAGATGAGTTTAAACAAATTGTTTTTTCATTAGAAAAATATTCTAATCACCCAATAGGAAAATCTATTGCTACAGAATGGAAAATAAAAAATGATATACGTTGGAAAAATATTGAAGAAATAAAAGGGCTTGGAATGAAAGCAACAGATATGAATGGCAACGAATTTATTGCAGGTTCTTACAAAACCTCTGATAAATTAAATGAAGATGATTTGCATAATATATATGTATCTAAAAATGGAGAATTAATAGGTTGGATTGATGTGAAAGATGAATTAAGAGAAGAAGCTGTAAGCGTTATTCAACAATTAAAAAACAGAGGTATAAAAACTATTTTATTAAGTGGCGATAAAAAAGAAAAATGTTTGCAAGTGCAAGAAATATTAGGATTAGATGAAGTAATTGCAGAGCAAACCCCTGAACAAAAATTACAATACATAGCACAACTAAATGCACAAGCTCCAACAGCTATGATTGGAGATGGAATAAATGATGGACCAGCTTTAGCAAAAGCAACAGTTGGAATTTCATTAAGCGATGCAAGCCATGTAGCTATGCAAAGTGCACAAGTAGTTTTAATGAATAGTGGATTAAAAAATTTACCAGAAGCATTAGGCTTAGGAAAACATACCTACATAACCATTAAAGAAAATTTATTTTGGGCATTCTCTTATAACATTGTTGCAATACCAGTAGCAGCTTTGGGCTTTTTAAGCCCTACCATTGGTGCATTAATTATGGGTTTAAGCGATGTTGTTTTAGCCATAAATAGTATAAGATTAAGATGGAAGAAAGTGGTGTAAAACTTACTATTTTTTCCTTCTTTTACTAAATAAATGCAATTTATAGGCTTCAATTCTTGCCACAACTTTAATTTGATGTATTTTCACGGCTCTAAAAATTAATTGAGTAATTTTTATATTATGGCAGAAGTAATTTTAATGCCCCGTTTAAGCGATACAATGACAGAAGGTGTTATTGCTGCTTGGCATAAACAAGTGGGTGAAACAGTAAACAAAAACGATATTTTAGCAGAAATTGAAACCGATAAAGCTACTATGGAATTAGAAAGCTATCAGCAAGGAACTCTTTTATATTTAGGTGCTCCTGCTGGTGGTAAATTATTAGTAAACGATTTGTTGGCAATACTTGGAAAACCAGGTGAAGATGTAAGTGCATTAATAGCTGAGAATAGTAAAAAGTCAATAGTTGATAGTCCACAGTCCTCAGACAATAGTCAACAGACAACAGAAAATAAAGCACAAACAATTCCTGCAAATAAAGATGAACAAGCTACAACAACTGTTGATATAAGCAAAATGGAAGAAGTAGTATTAATGCCTCGTTTAAGCGATACAATGACAGAAGGTGTTATTGCAAGTTGGCAAAAAAATATTGGTGATACTGTAAAGAAAGGAGAAATTCTTGCAGAGATAGAAACAGATAAAGCCACTATGGAATTAGAAAGTTATAAAGAAGGAATTTTACTTTATCAAGGTGCAAAAGCAGGAGAAAAAATTTTAGTAAATGATTTGTTGTGTATTATAGGCAAACAAGGAACTGATGTAAATGCTATTGTTGCTGCAGTTAAAGCAGGACACACAACAGACAACACACAACAAACGATAATTAATAGTACACAAATAGCCAGCCAACCTTCAACAACTGAAACAGTAGTGAATGAAGGAAGAATTTTTGCTTCTCCATTAGCTAAAAAAATTGCTACAGAAAAAGGAATTGATTTAAAATATGTAAAAGGCACTGGAGATAATGGAAGAATAACTAAAGCAGATGTTGATGCTTATAAACAGCAGGCTACAGTAGCTAGTCAACAGACCACAGACAATAAGCAACAAATAATTAGCCAACTTCAACCAACAATATCTACAGTTACTGAAAGTTATGATGAAGTTGCTGTAAGTCAAATGCGTAAAGTAATAGCAAAACGTTTGGCTGAAAGTAAATTTACAGCTCCACATTTTTATCTAACAATGAGTATTGACATGGATGAAGCTGTAGCTGCTCGAACAAGATTAAATGCAGATGGTAAAACAAAAATTAGTTTCAACGATTTAGTATTAAAAGCAACAGCAATAGCATTAAAACAACATCCTAAAGTAAATAGTAGTTGGCTTGGCGATAAAATTCGTTACAACCATCACATACATATTGGTGTAGCAGTAGCAGTAGATGAAGGTTTATTAGTGCCTGTGGTTCGTTTTGCAGATACTTTAAGTTTAACACAAATTGCTGCACAAGTAAAAGACTATGCACAAAAAGCAAAAGATAAAAAATTACAACCTGCCGATTGGGAAGGAAATACTTTTACCATCAGTAATTTAGGCATGTTTGGTATTGAAGAGTTTACTGCTATTATCAACCCACCAGATGCTTGTATTTTAGCAGTAGGTGGCATTTCGCAAGTGCCTGTTGTAAAAAATGGAGTTATTGTACCCGGCAATGTAATGAAAGTAACACTTAGTTGCGATCATAGGGTTGTTGATGGAGCAACTGGTGCAGCATTTTTACAAACGCTTAAAAGTTTATTAGAAGAACCTTTAAGAATGATGCTTTAAAAGAATTTAGTTTTTAAAAATTATCAATACATAGAAACGATTTCGGTATTCAACGAAGTCGTTTCTTACTTACTAAGAAAAAATATTTTCAAGTGTCCGAAAAAAATAATTTCATAGACCATATTAGAATCTTTTGTAGAAGTGGGCATGGTGGTGCAGGTTCAAGACATTTTATGCGTAATAAGTTAACTGCAAAAGGAGGACCTGATGGAGGAGATGGAGGTCGTGGTGCTCATATTATTTTAAGAGGTAATGCACAACTTTGGACACTCTTGCATTTGCGTTATTATAAAAATGTATTAGCAAAAAATGGAGAGAATGGAAGTGGCAATAATTGTACAGGAAAAGATGGTGAAGATATTATTATAGAAGTGCCATTAGGAACAATAGCAAGAGATGAAGAAACAGGAAAAATAGAAGCAGAAATTTTAGAAGACAAGCAAGAAATTATTTGGTTAAAAGGTGGTCGTGGTGGTTTGGGTAATCAGCATTTTGCTACACCAACCAATCAAGTACCAGAATATGCACAACCAGGTGAAGAAGGCATAGAAGGATGGAAACAATTAGAGTTGAAAGTGTTGGCAGATGTGGGTTTGGTAGGATTTCCTAATGCCGGAAAATCAACACTATTAAGTGTAATAACAGCAGCAAAACCCAAAATTGCTAACTATGCTTTTACTACACTTACACCACAATTAGGTATTGTAGCTTATAGAGATGATAAAAGTTTTTGTATTGCAGATTTGCCAGGAATTATAGAAGATGCTGCAGAAGGAAAAGGTTTAGGACACAGGTTTTTAAGGCATATAGAAAGAAATAGTTGTTTACTTTTTGTTATACCAGCTGATAGCGAAAATCATCATAAAGAATTTGAAATTTTATTGAATGAACTAAAAGAATATAACCCAGAATTATTACACAAAGATTTTTTAATTGCTATCAGCAAAAGCGATATGCTTGATGAAGAATTGAAAAAAGAAATTAGTAAAGAACTGCCAAAAAATATTCCTCACTTATTTATTTCATCTATTACACAAACAGGATTGACAGAATTGAAAGATGCACTTTGGAAAGTGCTTAATAAAAAAGAAGCATAGTTTTTCGTTCATCATTTATTTTTTTATCATTTTTCAAGAGTGCTTATTTTTAAAAGTTATTAACCCTTTCAACTTTTAATTCTCTTTAAATGAAACCAATTAAGTCAAGAATACAATCTATAGATATTTTACGTGGATTGGTAATGATAATAATGGCATTAGACCATACAAGAGATTTTTATTCCAACATTACATTTGACCCATTAGATTTAACACAAACAAACTCTGCATTGTTTTTTACAAGATGGATAACACATTTTTGTGCCCCAATTTTTGTATTTCTTGCAGGCTCAAGTGCCTTTTTATTTTTTAATAATGGTAAAACAAAAAAGCAAACAGCAAAGTTTTTATTTACAAGAGGCTTTTGGTTAATTTTTGTAGAAATTTTTATTGTTGGTTTAGGTTGGGGGTTTGATGTAAGTTATTCATTTATTGGATTACAAGTTATTTGGGCTATTGGTTGTAGCATGATTTTTTTATCGGTATTAATTTTTTTAAAACCAATACATATTGGCTTAATTGGTATATCCATTATTCTTGGTCATAATGCCTTAGATAATGTACATGCAGAAAGTTTCGGAAAACTAAAAATAGTTTGGGCAATACTTCACGAACAACAATTTTTTGAATATAGTAAGAATAGATTTATTGGTGTTCTTTATCCATTAATTCCTTGGGTTGGTGTTATGGCTGCTGGATTTTGGTTTGGTAGTTTGTACACAAAAAATGAAGCAATAAGAAAAAAAATATTACTAAGATTAGGTTTTATATGCTTACTGCTTTTTATTATTATCAGGTATAAAAATGTTTATGGAGATTTGAATGTTTGGATTCATCAAGATACTTGGTATAAAACAGTCTTATCATTTATTAATTGTACAAAATATCCTCCTTCTCTATTATTTTTATTAATGACTTTGGGAGTTGCTTTTATTGTACTTGCATTGTTAGAAAAAATTCAAAATAAAATTACTAATGTAGTGATGGTATATGGCAAGGTTCCTTTCTTTTATTATATTCTACACATTTATTTAATTCATGGTTCAGCATTATTATTTATTAATGCATTTCACATTTCTAAAGAAAATTGGGGCTTTGGTTTATTAGGTGTTTATATTGCTTGGGCTGTAATTGTTATGGTACTTTATTTTCCTTGCTTTTGGTACATGAAAGTAAAACAAAGAAATAAAAGTTGGTGGTTGAGTTATGTATAATCCATCACCACTTAGCTACTAATTTTAAATTTATTAATCTTGGAGTAAGTCTGTTTGGCATAGCAAAAGTATTGTTCTGAAAATCTTTTATCAATAAATAACTAATAGTATTGGGTCTGTCTATTAAATTAAATATTTCTAAACTTGCCCATATACTTTCAAAGTTTTTAAATGGGCTATAACTTCTTCTATTTTGTTTTTCTGGTTGAAGCAGTAATGCACTTAAACCAATATCTACACGAATGTAAGGTTCAATAATTAAAGCATTTCTATATCGTACACTACCTGGAATATTGTAAGGCAAATTACTACCATACAATGTATTCATATAAAATTTAAAATTTTTATTAGTACTTAAATAATCTTGAAAAAACATACCAAAAGTTATCAATCTATCTGTTGGTCTTCTTAGCCAACCAACATTAATTGTTGTACTGTCAATAGGTTTGTTATTGTTATCTAAAGTGTATTGTTGATAAGTATCGTTTTGTAAATTTTCTTTTGTGTTCATTATTCCAAAGCTTATCCAACTTTCTGCATCTTTTACTAACTCTCCATACAATCTTGTTTCTATACCAACAGCATAAGCCTTAGCCTCATTTTTACCAGAATATCTTACTCTTACATTATCTATATCATAAGGTACAACATCCCAAAGATTTTTATAATAAGCTTCTGTTGTAATTCTTGCAGGTCGTTGAAACATAGTAAAGTTATAATCAATTCCTGCACTCACTTGCCAACTTTTTTGGGCTTTTAAATCTTTGTTTAATGCACCATCATAACCTCTCATTTCTCTATAAAATGGTGGTTGATAATACATACCAACAGCACCTTTTACAATTAAATCTTTTTTAGTATTTGGTATAAATGAAAAACTAATTCTTGGAGATAATAAAAACTCTTTATTTAAATCGTTGTAATTAAATCTTAATCCAGCTTGTAAAGTAAAATCAGTATTATTTTTAAATTGAATATTGTCTTGAACATAACCACTAATTCTAGTAACATGAAAACGAGTTGAGCCTTTTAAAACTTTATTCATTTTTAAACTTGATGATGAATAAGGTAAAGCATAACCTGCACTATCACTGTATTCCCATTCACTTAATTTATCATCAACATATTGTTTTTGAATATTACCACCCCATTGTATAAAATGATTTTTATTGGTTAAACTTCCTTTATGTGCAGCATCCCAAACACTAATATTTAAAGTATTTCTGGCATAATTTTGAAAAAGCCCTGCACCCAAAGGATTATTAATTAAACCATAAGTACTGCTGCCTTTATCAAAATCTCTATCACCAAAAAGATAAGCCCCCATAATGTCAATATTTTCTTTTTCGTTGTTATTAAAACGACTAAGCATCCATTTTAAACGTAGATTTTTATTAGGTTGATAGGTTGCAGATGTTCCAATAAAATTGGTAGAGTAATTGTCTTTTTCTTTTCCATCAAAATAAATATCTAAACCAAAATTGGCAGTATAAAAAGGAGAAAAGACAGAGCTGGATAATTTACTTTCTTCTGGATATAAAGTAAACTTTGAGGCAGATACATTGCCAAATAATTCAAACTGCCATTTGCTGTTTAAGCTATAATTAATTAATGCTTGAATATCTGATGAAGAAGGAATATAATTTCCTTTTGTTTCTTGGCTACTCAATAAATTTCTATTACTTCTATTACGAACACCTATTAAATAACTCAGTTTATTTTTTTTAGATGTACCTTCTAAATGAAATCCTTGCTCCAATAAACCAATATAAGCAGATCCTCCAAACTTCTTTGGTTTTTTGTAAGTAATATCTAAAACACTACTCATTTTATCGCCATACTTTGATTGAAACCCACCATTATAAAATTTTACATTACTGGTTAATTCTGGATTAATAAAACTCAATCCTTCTTGTTGTCCATTACGAATTAAATAAGGACGAAAAACTTCAAAATCATTTACATAAATTAAATTTTCATCGTAGCTGCCGCCACGTACAGAATATTGTGATGTAAGTTCATTATTACTTCCAACAAAAATTTTTATTAATTGTTCTATACCCTGAATAGGAGATGGATTTACACCAGCTTTTGATGGATCAATTTGTACAGAACCAATTTCTTTTCTTCGTCTATCGTCTTTTACTTCTACTGTTGTTAGCTTAGAAGTATCTTTTTTTAATCTAACAGTTATAAATTCTGTTTCGTTTGTATTAAGTATAATATTTTTTTGAAAAGGAACATAACCCGTGTGCGAAAACACAATACTTATTACTTTATTTGATGGAATAATTATTTTAAAAAAACCAGAATCGTTACTAATAGTTCCTTTTTGTTTGCCTAATATTTCAACACTCACATTTGGTAAAACTTTGTGGTCTTCATCAATTATTTTACCAGTAATTGTAGTATTTTTTTGGCTGTATAAAGTACAGGGAATAAAAAATATGATTAATAAAGTATTGAAAATTAGCCTCATTTAAAAATATTTTAAAGCAATGAAGATAGTAATTGCAATCATTTAAAATTAACTGTGAGTTATTTTTTGTAAATATATAAGCAGAATAAATAAATATTACTTATTTTGCAACCCTTAAACTTATTAATATGAAAAAATTAATTACACTATTTTTTGTTTCTTGCTTATTTTTCACAAGCATTAATGCACAAGATGTAATAGCAAGATGGAATTTTGATGGAATAGCTTTTGCTTCTGGTGGAAGTACTACTTTTTCTATAACTACAGGAAATGCTATTGCGGATTCGGGTAATTTGGTAACTGGTTCTGAATTTACTTCTGTTCATGCAAGTGCCACTTCTGCTTGGACAACACCTTCTGGTAATGGTTCTCCAAAATCTGCAAGCGGTAATGCATGGGCTGTAGGAGAATATTGGCAATTTAAAGTAAGTACTTTAGGTTATAGTTCTATTGCTTTAGCTTGGGATCAAATGGGTAGTAATACTGGTCCTAAATCTTTTATAATTCAATACAGTACAGATGGTACAACTTTTACTGATGTACCAAGTTCTGGATATGATGTAGCAAACGATGCTTGGAGTGTTTCTGCCTATAAACCTGTTTCAACAAGAACAGCTGATTTAAGTACTATTACAGCCTTAAACAATAAAGCATTTATTTATATAAGATTTACAGTTGCAACCGCTAGTTTGGCTATTAATGGAAGTGCAATAGCTTCTGGTGGAACTTCAAGAATAGATAATGTTTATATAGGTGGTGTTGCAGCAGCTCCATTAACACTAACATCATTTAATGCATCTGTAATAAACAATAAAGCTCAATTAAAATGGACTACAACAGATGAAGTAAATGTTGCTGGTTTTGATGTTGAAAAAAGCTTTAATGGTACAGAGTTTTCTAAAGTAGGTTTTGTAAATGCAAATAACAATAAAGAAAATACTTATAGTTTTTCTAATGAATTTACTGGTGTTACTTATTATCGTTTAAAAATGATTGATAAAGATGGTTCATACAAATACAGTAAAGTTGTAAGTGTAAATAACAAACAAACTGTTAAGTTAGAAGTTTATCCTAACCCAGTAAGAAACTCAGCTACATTATCTCACGAAAAAGCAACTGATAAAGCTGCATTAAGAATTACTACTTTAGATGGTAGAAGTGTAATAAACCAAGTTGTTCAAATTGGTGCTACTCAAACTACTGTTGATGTAAGTAAATTATTAAGTGGTAATTACATTGCAGTATTTGAAAACAATGGCGTAAGAAGTTCTGTACAATTTATTAAACAATAAGAATAGATTTTTATAAATTGAAAATAGGCTATCAAATTGATAGCCTATTTTTTGTTTATTATATTCAAAATTTTGATTTCTCAAACCTGCATAACCTTTATTATTTCCATTCTTCCAATTTGTTCACCCAACCTGCCTTTAATGGATTGTGGTGAAAAAAAGTAAAAAATATAGTTCTCTGATATTAAGTGGAGTTGGTACTATAACATCATTACAGGTTAAGCATTTGCTTTTTGTATTTGTCTGAATACAGAATCTGATTGAGAATAATATTTATTGCAAAGCTTTGCATTTCCATTTAACAAATTTCATAATGGTATTATTTATTTATAATTTGTCATTCAATCA
This sequence comes from Chitinophagales bacterium, assembly GCA_051715485.1. GTDB lineage: Bacteria > Bacteroidota > Bacteroidia > Chitinophagales > Chitinophagaceae > UBA1930. Next base: position 48,913 of record JBPXJV010000056.1, on the reverse strand, counting down.
AAATCTTAAACTTCAACAAAGATGAAAGCATATCATCTACTTTTTTTAATTTCTCAATGGCTTACCAGTTTTTAAAACACTTTGAATTCTTTCTAAGGTTTTCTTTTCGCCACAAAGAGATAAAAATGTTTCTCTTTCTAAATCTAATAAATATTGTTCTGATACAAACTGAGGTTCACTTAAATCACCACCACACATTACATAAGCTAATTTTCTTGCAACAAAAGCATCATGGTCTGTTGCATAGTTTGCACGCCACATTCCATTAATGCCAGCAAGCATTGCTCCTAAGCCTAAACGTCCTAATACTTTAATATCTTTTCTTTGCTGTGGCATTGTATATCCTTTATCATACATTTCAATAACACTATTCTTTGCTTCAGCAATTCTTCTTCCAATATTCATTACTACATCATCGTGTCCTTTTCTTAAAATGCCCATTTCATAAGCCTCAAAGGCACTTGTAGCGACTTTTGCTGTTGCTATAGCAAAAAATCTTTCTTTTAATGTAGTTGTTTCTGGTTCATCTTTATGTAGTTCATCACTTGCTCTTAAAACAAATTCTTTTGTGCCACCACCACCAGGTATTAAGCCTACGCCTAATTCTACTAAACCGATATAAGTTTCTGCTGCTGCACAAATTTTATCTGCGTGCAAATTCATTTCACATCCACCTCCTAATGTTAAACCATGAGGTGCAGTAACAACAGGCACACTACTATAACGCAAACGCATCATAGTGTTTTGAAACATTCTTATAGCCATATTTAACTCATCATATTCCTGCTCTATGGCTAACATAAAAATCATTCCAACATTGGCTCCTGCACTAAAGTTGGCACTTTCATTTGCAATTACTAAGCCTTTAAATTTTTCTTCTGATAAACTAATTGCTTTATTTAACCCTTCTAAAACTTCTCCTCCAATGCTATTCATTTTGGTATTCCATTCCAAACCTGCAACTCCGTCTCCCATATCATACATTTTACAGGCACTATTTTTCCAAACTATTTTATCTGAATAATTATTTAAAATAATAAATGATTCTCCACCTGGTAATGCTTTATAAGTTTTTGTAGCTACATCATAATATAAGCGTTTGCCATTTTCTACTTTATAAAAATGGGTTGCTCCTGTTGATAACATATCATCTATCCATGCTGCTACCTTGTAGCTATTAGCTTTCATAGCTTCAACAGTTTTTGCAACACCTAAAACATCCCAAGTTTCAAATGCTCCAATTTCCCAGCCAAAGCCTGCCATCATTGCATCATCAACTCTATAAATTTCATCACTAATTTCTGGAATGCGATGAGAGATATAAGAAAATAAAGAATAATGAAATTGTTTATAAAACTCTCCTGCCTTATCTAAACCTACACATAATGCTTTAATACGAGATTTTAAATCTTCAATTGGTTTTGCTGTTTCTAAAGTTGCAAATTTTGGTTTTGTTCTTGCAACATATTCCATTGTTTGCAAATTCAATGTTAGAATTTCTTTGCCTTTATCTGATTTTATTTTTTTGAAAAATCCTTGTCCTGTTTTATCGCCTAACCAATTATTAGCAACAACTTTATCTAACCAAGTAGGAATAGTAAAAATTTCTTTTGCTTCATCTGTTGAACAATTTTCTGCAACGCCTTTTGCTACTTTTACCAAAGTATCAATACCAACAACATCGGCAGTTCTAAATGTAGCTGATTTAGGGCGACCAATGATTGGACCAGTTAAAGCATCAATTTCATCAATGGTTAAACTTAGTTTTTCCATGATATGAAAAATGCTCATAATGCTAAATACACCAATTCTATTTGCAATAAATGCAGGTGTGTCTTTACATAAAACTGTTGTTTTGCCTAAATACAAATCGCCATATTGCATTAAGAAATCAATAATAGATGGGTCTGTATCAGGTGTTGGAATTATTTCTAATAATCTTAAATAACGTGGTGGATTAAAAAAGTGTGTGCCACAAAAATGTTTTTTAAAATCTTCACTTCTTCCTTGAGATAATAAATGAATAGGAATACCAGATGTATTAGATGTAATTAATGTTCCTTGCTTTCTATATTGTTCAACTTTTTCATACACTTGATGTTTTATGTCTAATCTTTCAATTACAACTTCTATAATCCAATCGCAAGAAGCAATATCTTTCATATTGTCATCAAAATTTCCTGTAGTAATTTTATTGATAACATCTTTTGTATAAACAGGGCTTGGATTGCTTTTTAAAGTAGCAGCTAAAGCATCGTTTACAATTTTATTTTTTAAAGATGGTTTTGCATCAGCAGGAATATCTTTTGGAACAATATCTAACAATAATACTTGAACTCCAATACCAGCAAAATGACAAGCAATTCTACTACCCATAACACCACTTCCTAATACTGCAACTTTTTTAATAACCCTTTTCATAAAAAAATAATTTATCTTATTGTAATATAAATAGAAAATCAAAGCTAAGGAAAAATTAGTTAGCTATGCAACTATTTTTTAGAAAGAAATGATAAATTATGATTAGACTAATTAAGACTATTTAATTAAGTTAAACAAATGAGCTTACACACTAATATTGCAACAATTTTTCATTAAAATAAACAAGAGAAAGCTACATTTATTTTACTTATTTTAGTTGCATAATTTCTAAAGAAGCAGCATATCAAAAAAATAAAAGCTTTGGTAGAAAGATTAGAAAATCAATCATACTTTATTACCTAAAATAAGTTATGCTCAAAATGGTTGAAAATAAAAAACTCTCGTAAACCATTGATATGAAACGAGAGTTTTTTGTTGAAGTATTAATAATGTCAAATATTATTCTGCCCAATCTGCAATAAAAATATTGGTATCTCTTGTGCCACCATTATTTCTATTACTACTAAAAATAAATTTTTTACCATTAGGGCTAAACATTGGAAAAGCATCAAAGCCTTTATCTCTGGTAATTTTTGTTAAATTTGTTCCATCACCATTGATAGTATAAATATTAAATGGAAAGCCTCTTTTATATTCATGGTTACTTGCAAAAATTATTCTTTTACTATCTGGCATAAAATAAGGAGCCCAATTTGCTTGTCCAAAATGTGAAATTTGTTTTGCATTGCTACCATCTGCATTAGCTACCCAAATTTCCATATTTGTTGGAGCAACTAAGTTTTCAGCCAATAACTCTTTGTACTCTTTTATTTCTGCTTCTGTTTTAGGACGACTTGCACGCCAAATAATTTTTTTACCATCAGGGCTAAACCAAGCTCCACCATCATACCCTAAAGAATGTGTTATACGTTTTACTTTTAGTGTTTTTAAATCCATTAAATACAATTCTAAATCTCCATCTCTTGTACTAGTAAAAACCATTGTTTTTCCATCAGGAGAAATAGTTCCTTCTGCATCGTAGCCAGGTTCTTTGGTTAATTGTTTAACAATTTTTCCAGAAGTATCTGCCATAAAAATATCAAAGCTGCTATATAAAGGCCAGATATATTTATTACCATGTTTTTTTCTATCTGGTAATGGTGGACACTCATCGCCTCCTAAATGTGTAGAAGCATAAATAAAATGTTTTCCATCTTTTAAAAATGCTCCACAAGTTGTTCTGCCTTTTCCTGTACTAACCATTTTATAAGTAAAAGGTTCGCCATATTTTGGCACTTTACCTATAAACATTTGGTCACAATCAATTCCATCTTTTGGGCTTGTTCTTTGAAAAATAATATACTTTCCATCAAAACTAAAATAGGCTTCAGCATTATCGCCACCAAAAGTTAATTGTTGAATATTTTTAAAATGTTTTTCTTCTGAATATAAAATAGAGTCAGAAGTTGCATGTTGTGCAAAGCTTGTAATTGAGCTAAATAAGATTGTAAATAATAATAATTTTTTCATGCTGCAAAATAAATGTGAAAACTTATACAATTGGTTTATGAACTGTCAGAGTAATGTCAAATGTTTTTAAATGAACTTTACATTTGTGGTATGAAAATATTAATACCAATACTTGTATTTTGTTTAATTGCCTGTAATACTTCTACAAAAAACGAAACAAAAAAATCAAATACATATATTGAAAATTTAAAAGAGCAAATTGCTCAATACCCCGATAGTATTGAATTAAGAATGACTTTAATTAACACGCTTGATAGTATGTCTTTATATAAAGATGCATTGTATGAAATGGATATGCTTATTAAAAATGATAGTTTAAATGCTGGATATTGGGCAATAAAAGCTCAAATAAATGAAAAAGCAAAAGATACAGCAGAAGCAATTATTAATTATAAAAGAGCCTTACGAATTTATCGTTCTACAGACTTATTATTAAGTTTAGCAAACTTATATGCAGAAACCAAAAATGATACAGCACTATTAATTTGTATAGAAATTGAAGACATGAATCCAGATAAAAAATATAGTGCCGATTGTTTGTTTATTTCTGGTGTTTATTTTGCACGTATTGGTAATACAGATAAAGCTCTTGAACTATTTGACCTCTGTATAAATACCAGCTTTAATTATATAGTAGCTTATTTAGAAAAAGGATTTATTTACTATGATAAAAAAGATTATAAAAAAGCTTTAGAAATTTTTAAGTTAGCAGCACAAGTAAACAGCACGTATGCAGATGCCTATTATTGGCAAGCAAAATGCTATGAAGCAATGAGTGATAAAAACAATGCTATTGCCAATTATGAAAAGGCTTTGTCTTTAGACAAAAACTTACTTGAAGCAGATATTGCTTTAAAAAGATTGAAGTAAGTTTTAATAAGTAAGTGATAAAATTACATTGCAGCCAACTGTACTTTTTGAGTAAGTTCCATAACATTTTCTCTAAAAATGGTATCTGTATCCATTAAATCTTTTACTGTTTGACAGCTATGGATAACAGTTGTATGGTCTCTTCCTCCAAAATGCTCTCCTATTGTTTTAAGAGAATTTTTAGTAAAGGCTTTTGCTAAGTACATGGTTATTTGCCTTGCTTGTACAATTTCTCTTTTTCTTGTTTTATGTAAAAGCTTTTCATAAGAAACATCAAAATATTCGCAAACCATTTTTTGAATAGCATCAATAGTAATTTCTTTACTACTTGTTTTTACAAAGTTTCTTAATACTTTTTTAGCAAGTTCAAGGTCAATATCTTTTTTATTTAAAGATGATTGAGCTAATAAAGAAATTAAAGCTCCTTCTAATTCACGAACATTTGTGCTAATATTATATGCAACATATTTAACTACATCTTTAGACATATCTAAGCCATCATTTCTCATTTTACGTTCCAGAATTTCTATTCTTGTATCATAATCTGGAATTTGTAAATCTGCACTTAAACCCCAACGAAAACGGCTTAATAATCTTTCTTGCATTCCATCTAAATCTTTAGGAGATTTATCACTGGTAAGCACTAATTGTTTACCACTTTGGTGCAAATGATTAAATATGGCAAAAAATGCATCTTGGCTTTTTTCGGCTCTTGCAAAAAATTGAACATCATCAATAATTAATACATCTATTAACTGATAAAAATGTATAAAATCGTTGATTGCATTATTTCTGCTATGGTCTTGAAATTGATTAATAAATTTTTCGCTGCTTACATATAATACTACACGATTTGGATTAATTCTTTTTACTTCATTACCTATTGCTTGTGCCAAATGTGTTTTTCCTAAACCAGTGCCTCCATAAATTACTAATGGATTAAAAGAATTTGCACCTGGCTTTTCTGCAACTGTTTTTCCAGCACGTCTTGCTACTCTGTTACAATCGCCTTCTATAAATGAGTCAAAAGTATATTTAGTATTTAGCTGAGAATCTATTTGCATTTTTTTAAGACCTGGAATTACAAATGGATTCTTTACAGGATTATCAATTACCAATGGAAAGTTCATTTCATTGTTGCTATAAATTTTAACACCACTTGTAGGCATTTCAATATTTCCATTTTTTCCATTGCCACTATCTACCATTATTCTGTATTCTAATCTTGCCTCTTTACCCAACTCTCTTTTTAATGTTTTAGCAAGTAGGTTTACATAGTGTTCTTCTAAGTATTCGTAAAAGAATTGACTAGGAACCTGAATCATTAAAACATTATTTTTTAATTCTACAGGACTGATAGGCTCGAACCATGTTTTGAAATGCTGCCATTCAACAATGTCTTTTATTATAGTTAAACAATTGTTCCAAACAGATTCAGCAGTTTTAGTCATAATAAGTTATCAATTATATATCTTGTTAAAAATGATTTTATTTTATCTCCAATTTACTAATAATTTTCAACATGTGAATATGTTGATAAATTTTTTTGGAGGGAGTGCAATATGTGTAATAAAAATTGAAAAAAAAATTTTTATTCTTCCTTTTTTTTCTCTACTACAATTGTTTGCACTTTCGTCAAATTTTTATTTCTCGATCGGCTAAGAGAATAATCCAATCTACCTAATTGAATACCAGCCCATCCAACCTGATTTACTAAAGTAATATTTTTATTTCGGTTAAAATATTTTCTTGGTTCTTTAAAAAATCGGTGAGTATGACCTCCAATTATTAGGTCAATATCAAAATTTTCCTTCGCTAAAATTTCATCACTTATTGTATCATCATTATACTTATCTCCAAGATGTGAAAGGCAAATAATTAAATCACAATTTTCTTTTTTTAATTTATCTGCTGTAATATTAGCTTGCTCTATTGGATTTTTATTTTTTGTATTTCCAAATAATTCTTCTGCAATATTTTTTTTCAAATCAATACCTACACCCAATACTCCAATTTTAATATCTCCTTTCTTAATGAGTGTATATGGTTTTGTTTTTCCTTCCATTGGTGTATTGGTAAAATCGTAATTGCATATTATAAATGGAAAATTTGCTTTAGATATTTGTAGTGCAAGGTTTTCAATACCTGCATCAAAATCGTGTTCTCCTAAAGTAGCAGCATCATAGCCCATTAAGTTCATTGCTTTAATTTCTGGTTCTCCTTTAAACAAATTAAAATAAGGTGTTCCTTGAAAAATATCACCTGCATCTAATAACAAAACTTGTTCTACATCTGCTCTTATGTTATTTATTAAAGTGGCTCTTGCTGCAATACCTCCTAATCCAGCATTTTTACTTCCATCTTGAGGAAAAGGTTCAACTCTGCTGTGCATATCATTGGTGTGAAGTATGGTAAATTCTTTTGTATTTTTTTCTGCATCATTTGCATACAATTTATTTATTGGCAAAACAGATGATGCAATTAATGCACCACTTGCAAAAGCTGTTTCTTTTATAAACTTTCTTCTTTGCATAATAAATAGTTACAAATACTCCGTTTCTTAATTAGTGAATGATATTCTATTATCAATTTTCCAATCAATGGATTTTCCTTTTTTAGATAATTGCTGTATATAATCAATTACAGCATCTCTAAAAAGATAATTTTTATTTTTTATTGAAATATTTTTTAGCATATCACATCCATTATTTCCATTTGCTAAATAATCATAAGTAGCAATTGTGTAATGATTATTTTCATCTAAAGGTGCATCATTAATAAACACATTTATTGCTTGTTTATTTTTTATCTGCATTTTCAACCCACTTATGGGCCAACCTCCTCGTTCTGCAATAGTGTTTAATAATAGTTGTAATACATTACCTTTTACTTCTTGCACAACAATAATATTATCATTAGGAAGTAAGTCAAAAATATTTCTAATAGTAATATCTCCTTTTGAAATAATGGCTCTTAAGCTATTAAAATTTATTACACCTATATCAATTTTTTGTTCAAACTTTTGAGTAGCCATTTCTTTAATACAATCAGCCATAAAATTTCCTAATGCACTTTCTGGTTGTTTTTTATATAAGCCTTTTGTAGAAAATCCAATAACAGTATTCATAACTATATTCATATTGTCTGAATATGGTTTTAACATTGAATCTATTACTGAATTTGCATTATTGCTTATGATAGGAGAATAGCTGTATGTAACAGTATTACTTTGCGATTTTGCTTTGTATGACAACATGGAGATTACAATGCAATAAAATATAGCAATTACTTTTGGCATACAAAATCGTTATAAGAGTGAAAGGTAAATTTTTGTAATTAATAAAACAAAGTTTTTCTTAAAAAAAATTATTGAAAAGAATTAAAACTTACTTTCGGCATTCAAAAAATAAAAATAGTTTGTTATGAGTTATGAAATAACAGGAAAACTAATTGCAAAGTTTGATGCTGTACAACATACAGAAACTTTTAAAACAAGAGAATTTGTAATTGAAAAAACAGAGGATATTGGTGGAAGAACCATTACAAACTATATTAAATTTCAATGTGTACAAGATAGAGTTACAATGCCAGATAGATTTAATATTGGCGAAGAAGTAAAAGTATCTTTTAATATTAAAGGAACTAAGTGGAATAAGAGTGGAGTTGATAATTATATTACTAACTTAAATGCTTGGCGTATTGAAACAATAAAACTTGGCGATAATGCTGAAGCACAAAACAGTACTGCTGATTTTGTACCTCCTGACCCAACAGATGATATAGTTGATGACTTACCTTTTTAATAAAATTGACAATGCTATTTTGCAAAGCATATTATTTATTATCTTGCACAGCTTATAATTAGTGTGATGAAATTTTTATCAGAAAACTTAGATTTCTTAGATCATCTCTCTTAATCTTTTTTATTTTTTTCTGTACAATTTAGCATTAGTACAGTTTAGTGTATTTTAATTTTACAATTTATAAATTTTACAAAATGAATATCTCAAATCTTAGTGAGAAAACATCTCAATACATTGCTATTGAAGAAAAATATGGAGCTCATAATTATCACCCACTACCTGTAGTTTTAGAAAAAGGCGATGGTGTTTTTTTATATGATGTAGATGGTAAACGTTATTACGATTTTTTAAGTGGTTATTCTGCAGTTAATCAAGGACATTGTCATCCAAAAATTATTAATGCAATGATTGAACAAAGTAAAAAGCTTACGCTTACATCAAGAGCTTTTTACAACAATCAATTAGGTGTTTATGAAAAATATATTACAGCATATTTTGGATATGATAAAGTTTTACCAATGAATACAGGGGTTGAAGGAGGCGAAACTGCTATAAAACTTGCAAGACGTTGGGCTTATACTAAAAAAGGTATTGAAGAAAATAAAGCTGTAATAGTTTTTGCCGAAAATAATTTTTGGGGAAGAACAATGGCTGCAATTTCTGCATCTACAGATCCAAGTAGTTATAAAGGATTTGGACCTTTTATGCCAGGGTTTATAACAATACCTTATAACAATATTAATGCTGTTGAAAAAGCATTTCAACAAGATAAAAATATTGCTGCATTTATGTTAGAACCAATACAAGGAGAAGCAGGAGTAGTAGTTCCAGATGAAGGCTATTTAAAAACTGTTAGAGAACTTTGTACTAAATACAATGTTTTATTTATTGCCGATGAAATACAAACTGGGCTTGCACGTACAGGTAAAATGCTTGCTTGTGATCATGAAAATGTAAGACCCGATATTTTAATTCTTGGAAAAGCATTAAGTGGTGGTACAATGCCAGTAAGTGCAGTTTTATGTGATGATGAAATAATGATGAATATAAAACCTGGTGAACATGGAAGTACTTATGGTGGAAATCCATTAGCTTGTGCTGTAGCTATGGCTGCTTTGCAAGTATTAAAAGATGAAAAGATGACCGAAAACGCAGAAGTTATGGGCAATTTATTAAGAGAAGAATTAGCTAAATTAAATTCTCCATTCATAAAAACAATTCGTGGTAAAGGTTTATTAAATGCAATAGTTATTGAACATAAAAACCCTGATGCTTCTTGGGATTTATGTTTAGCTTTAAAAGAAAATGGCTTATTAGCCAAACCAACTCATGGCGATAAAATAAGATTTGCACCGCCATTAATTATTAATAAAGAACAAATTTTAGAAGCAGTTTCTATTATTAGTAAATCATTAAAAATTTTAGAATAAATTGTAGTATTTATGTATTTTACATAGCAGTAGATTAGCTTTATAATAACTTAGTTGTTAGTTAAATCAAATTCATACTAAAATAATTTTTTAAATCCTTCATTAATGAATACAGAAGATTCAAAAAATATGAGCCCTGAAAGTTTAATGATGTCTTATGGTTATAAACCAGAACTATCTGAAGGTGCTGTTAAGTGTCCAATATTTCAAACATCTACTTTTGCATTTAGAAGTGCAGAAGAAGGAAAAGCTTTTTTTGAAGTAGCTTATGGACACAGAACCCCTAAAGAAAATGAACAACTTGGACTGATATATAGTCGTATCAATAACCCAAACATTGAAATTTTAGAAAACAGATTAACACTTTGGGATAAAGCAGAAGACTGTGCAGTATTTGAAAGTGGTATGGCTGCAATATCAACAGTTTTATTAGAATTTTTAAAACCTGGCAATTTGTTGTTAATTAGCTGTCCTTTATATGGTGGTAGCGATCATTTTATCAAACAAATACTTCCTTTGTTTGGAGTTCATGTAGCAGAATTTAAAGTTGGGCAATGCAAAGAAGAAGTGATTAAAATTGTTGAATCAACAGGGATGGCAGATAAGCTTTCTTTAATTTATATAGAAACACCCGCAAATCCTACAAATGATTTAATTGATATAAGTTGTAGTAAAGAAGTTGCTCAACATTTTTCTACTGCTGAAAAAGAAGTTTATTTAGCTGTAGATAATACTTATTTGGGACCATTATGGCAACATCCTTTAAAACATGGTGCAGATTTGGTTTTATATTCTGCTACAAAATATATTGGTGGACATAGCGATGTTATTGCAGGTGCTTGTTTAGGTTCTAAAGATTTAATTAGAAAAGTAAAAACATTAAGAACATTTTTGGGAAATATGGCAAGTCCCAATACATCTTGGTTGTTATTAAGAAGCTTAGAAACATTAAAAGTAAGAATGGATGCTCAATCTTTTAATGCAGATAAAGTAGCACAGTTTTTAAGTAGTCATCCTTTAGTAGAAAAAGTATATTACTTAGGTAATTTATCAGAAAAAAATAAAGAACAATTAACCATAAAAAATAAACAATGTTTAACTAATGGTGCAATGATTTCTTTTGATATTAAAGGAACAGAAAAAGATGCATTTAAGTTTTTAAATGCTCTAAAATTAATTAAACTTGCTGTAAGTCTTGGTAGTACAGAAAGCTTAGCAGAACATCCAGCAACAATGACACATGTTGATGTTGATGTTAATTTGAGAAAAGAACTATCTATTTCAGAAAAAATGATAAGGCTTTCTGTAGGTGTAGAAAATTATGAAGATATTATTTTTGATATTAATCAAGCTCTTGAAAAAGTAAAATTATAATTTATTCAGCAATCATTATTTTTACCAATATAATTAAAACCAAAATTTATGGCATACGGATTATTAAAAGGCAAAAGAGGTATTATATCTGGTGCATTAGATGAAAATTCTATTGCATGGAAAGTTGCAGAAAAAGCACATGAAGAAGGAGCAATTTTTGTGCTAACCAATGCTCCTATTGCTATGCGTATGGGAGAAATAAATAAGTTAGCAGAAAAAACAAATAGTCAAATTATACCAGCAGATGCTACTAGTGTAGAAGAACTAACTACTCTATTTACACAGTCTCAAGAAGTATTAGGTGGTAAAATAGATTTTGTTTTACACTCTATAGGTATGAGTGTAAATATTAGAAAGAAAATTCCTTACACAGAAAGTAATTATGAGTACTTTTTAAAAGGTATTGATGTTAGTGCCTTATCGTTACACAAAATGCTTTCAGTAGCAAAAAAATTAGATGCTATAAATGAATGGGGAAGTGTAGTTGCTTTAACTTATATGGCTGCTCAAAGAACATTTCCTTTTTATACAGATATGGCTGATATAAAAGCAATGTTAGAAAGCATAGCAAGAAGCTTTGGCTACCATTATGGTATTGAGAAAAAAGTTCGTATTAATACAGTATCACAATCTCCTACTAAAACAACTGCTGGTACAGGTATTAAAGGATTTGGCGATTTTTTTGATTATGCAAATGCCATTGCTCCTTTAGGAAATGCAAGTGCAGAGGACTGTGCTAATTATTGTGTTACCTTATTTAGCGATTTAACGAGAATGGTAACAATGCAAAACTTATTTCATGATGGAGGTTACAGCAATACTGGCGTAAGTAATGCTTTAATGGAAAAGTTTGGAATTGAATAAATATCCTAATTATCATTAAAATGACTTTACTTCTTAACTTATCTCCAAAAGAAATAGAACTGATAGGATATATCGGTTCTTTTCTTACATCTGTTATTTATCTTCCACAAGTATATCAAGCATGGAAAACCAAAAGCGTAAGAGATGTAAGTATTTGGATGGTAATTCTTGCACTTATTAGTACAGTAGTTTGGTTGGTTTATGGCTTTGGTATTAATAACGGAGGTCCAATTATAGTAGCCAATTTTGTAGTATTTAGCTTAACCTTATTATTACTTTACTTTAAAGTAACTTTTAAAAAATAACTCATTAACTAATTTATCTTTTACTGAGGATATATAACAAAAAAGAGAGGTTAAAACCCTCTCTTTTTTAATTATGCTTTTAACTATTAATAAGACCATAAATCTTGCTCGTAGTTAAATAATTTTTCTTTGATATTCTCACCTTCCAATAATCTGTACAAAGGATCTTCAATAAGTTGAGCTAAAGTTTTATCACCAGGGTTATTTATAGTAGATTTAATGATGTAACTACTGAAAAATCTGCCCTCAAAAACTTCTTCCCATGATAACTGTCCACCTATATTTTTAGGATTGTAAGCAAATGTTCTTGAAAGTGTTGGGCGTAAATCAGGATAATAAACCCAAAACAAAGGGTAGTAAGTTGTTGGTGCTTTACTCTTCTTAACACCTGGAGGAAGTGGATTTGGAGCTAAAGGAGCAATACCAATAATTCTTACCAAAAATCTACTTGCTTCTTTATCAAACATCCATTGTTCCTTAATTCTATATTTATAAATAGAGTCTGGTTTTGGTGCTTTAATATTTTCTTTCCAACGAATTACAGTATCCATTACGTTTTCATCATTTGGGTTTTCTGCATAAGTAGTATCTAATACTGTAGATTGTGCAGATGACATGCTAATAACTTGATTAATTGTAAGTGGAGTTGTAAATCTATCATCAACCGCATCAAATGCTATTACACTGTCGTTTTTTATAGCATTTAAAATAATTGAAAAAAATCTTTGATCTCCTGTTTCATCTTTTGCTGAGTAAATAAAAGGCAAATTCATTTTTTCTCTTGCATCAATTTCTCTCCAAACAAAATGACTAAATGTTGCATCATCTTCTCTAATATGATCATAAGGAAGAGGTTTTCTATCACTTAATGGTTCTCTTGTATAACCATAAGCATTTCGCTTACTAGTTGGTACAACGCTACCATATTCTTTACCTGATACATCACGTGTAGTATCAAATCTTTTTGAAGGTAAAATGATTGAATCCTTTTTGGCTGGAGTAGTTGTAGTAACTCCTCCACCAGTAGCTGGTGTTGTAGGAGTTGTTGTTTCCTTCTTATCTTCTTTCTTTGGTTGAGATTTTTTAAATTGAGCTATTGCTTCTGTATTACAAAATACAAAAGATGCTAAAATTACTAAACCAAAAACAATTTTTTTCATATCCAAATGATTTTTTTATACTTCTTATTCTAAGGTAAATGATATTGTTCCTTCAATATCTCTAACATTACCTATTTGATCTGCAACACGTACAGCACCAATAACAACAGTTGTACCTGAAGTACATCTATTCATATATTTTCTTGCTTCTGCATTAAATCCATTTCCTTGTACTTCGGCTACCTCATTTTTTTCTTCAAATCCAGAACCAGTGAAAAACATAGCAAATGATGAAACTTTAAATGTATATCCTTCAAAAATAAAGTCAATCAATTTAGCAGAAACACCACCTGCAGCTTTAAACTTACTTGCTTCCATGCTACCACCACGATTATTATTTACCATAATTACAGGGTCTGGTACACGTTTAATAGGTATTTTAAATTGCTGAGTAGATTTTCCATCACTTGCTGTTACAATAGCTGAACCAGGTTGAGTACATTTAATGATAAATTGCCCTTTACCTCTTGGTTCAACACTAACACCTGGACCATCTACTTTAAGGGTAATTTTTTCAGAACCACCTTGTCCTGTTACACTTAATGGATTTTCAATACCACCAGAGTAGAACACTCTTGTAGCATCAGTTGAAACTGTTAAACCAGCTAATTGACCTACAGTATATTTTATATCTTTATCAACAGATGCAACAGTGCCATCTGGTTTTATAAAGCTAATTCTTACTTTTTTAGTATATTCTCCTGCTGCTGTTGGTGCATTAAATTTATATTCATAACTACCATCAGGTAAAGCTTGAGCACCAGAACCATCAATTGTAACTGAAGGTTTAGCAGCACTACTAAATGCTCCTACACCAGCATTTATGATAACCTCTTCTCCTGGCATAACATAAGAAGCAGATGCATTGGCAATAGCTTTAAATTGGTCGTATTTAATTTTAACTTCACCAACTTTTTTATGGAATAACTCAACTACGTGAGCTTCTGCATTTCTAATGTCATTTTGAAATTTACTTAAAATAGTTAATGCAGCAATTGTTGGTGTCATTCTAAAATAGGCAGCTTCCCAAGAATGATTACCAACACTATGCGTTTTAGGAATTTTTAAGTCAATAGGTAAAGTAGATGCGAATTCTGTTACAACAGAACTATCTAATGCAAATAATCCATCTCTTAAGCCTTGCAATTTTTGTAGTAATTCTTTTCCTTTTGCTTTACCTGCTGGTGGTCCTTCTACAAGTAATCTTGTGGCTGCTTCAAGATTGTCTTCTTTAAATGTAGAGTCGGTTTTCCCATCTATTTTATTATTTGGGTTAAAACCAGCTTCTTTCATTAATTCTAACTTTAAGTCTTCAATATATTTGAAAGTTTCATCAGATATTTTGTGTGCCTGACTAGCTTTTTCAAACCAAATAGTGGCTTCATCTTTAGTTTTTGGATCTTCCATTTTTTCTTTAAAAGATTCAAATAACTGACTTGTTTTACTATTGGCTAATTCACTAGAACTTTCCAAGCTGCTTTTTACAGTTTTAAAAGCATTTAAAATTTCAGATGATACGTTTAATGCTAATAGTGCTGTTAACACTAAGTACATTAAGTTAATCATCTTCTGCCTTGGCTCCTTAGGTAGTGCCATTGTGTATTATTTTTAAAAGTATAATTTACAAATAAGGTTATTAATCGTTTCTTTATTTTCAAAAGAAATATTATCTGCCAGACATTGCAGTAAGCATATTTCCATATACTTGGTTTAGTCTAGTTAAATTACCAGCTAATGCTGCAATTTGTTCTTTTGCTTTAGCTGCATCTTCTGCTGTTCCATTCATTAATGAACTTGCTTCAGCTAACTTTCCATAAAACTGGTTTAATGCTTTTAGGTGGTTGTTACTTTCTTGTAATTCCATTTCATAAACAGCATTAAGTGATGCTAAGTTTTTGCTTAATACTTGTACTTGACCATGGAATTGTTTAGTACTTTCAGAAGCTTCGTTAAATGAACTTAATGAAGTAGCTGCTTGAGTAACTGCACCTGCAACAGAGCCTAAAGCAGTTGCTGCTTCTTTAGTTTTATTGGAGAAATCACCAGTTGATTTAACCATATCGCTTAAATCAGATATTTGAGAAACAGTACCTCCAAACTTTTTGAAACTTGCACTTAAGTTACCTAAATTAGCTGGCGTAATATCTGCTTCTTTTAACATTTTTTCCATTGTATTTATAGCTGGGTTTCCTTTTTCGTCTAAACCTGGCACATGCACTTCATGTTCATCCATAGCTGGATAATACATATATAAAAGACCATAACCAAGGAAGATAATAGACTCAGAATATAAACCAATTTGTAAAAACAAATCTGCTAATTTAGTATGCATTAATTTTTGAAGTGCTCCAAATAATACTATTGCCGCTGCAATAGAAACTAATACATCTACGATTTTACCTACTTTAGGAGGAATTTTTGCTGCCATGTTATACGGTTTTTAGATTTTTTGTGTGAGTGTTTATATAATTATTAATAAAAAACATTTGATTTTATTTTCTTTTGCCCATTCTTGGTGCAAGGTCAATAACGCAACGGAATCCAATATATGATTTTGCTGTGTCTTGATATTCATAAGATCTTGTACCAGTTTGTAAGTAATAACCTACATCTTTCCAGCTACCACCACGAACTACTTTTCTTTTCATTCTTGGAGGGTCATCATCATTAGCATCATAACGAATATCTGGGTTCATATCGTGGATTAAATTATAAGAACCTTCGTAAAAATATGAGCCAGTCCATTCTGCTACATTACCAGCCATATTGTATAATCCAAAATCATTTGGCCAATATGCATCTGCTCTTACAGTATAAAAGCCACCATCTTCTGGATAATTACCACGACCTGGTTTAAAGTTTGCTAATAAACATCCTTTTTTATTTCTTAAATAATAGTTACCCCAAGGATACATTGAGTTTGTTCTTCCACCACGAGCTGCATATTCCCACTCTGCTTCACTAGGTAATCTAAAATCACTTTCAGTGCTTTTTTTCTTTTTACTTAAATAACTATTCATATAGTGTGTTCTCCAATGGCAGAAAGCCACAGCTTGTTTCCAATTTACACCAACTACAGGATAGTTACCAAAAGAAGGATGGCTAAAATATCTTTTAGTCATTGGCTCATTATAAGCATAAGAAAAATCTCTTATCCAAACTAATGTATCAGGATAAATTTGTTGATCAAAGCGTTTGATAAATTTTGTACGTGGTACATCTTTATTTTCAATTCTTGCGGCTTCTGTTAAATCAAAGTATTCTATATGATATACAATTTTCTTAGGGTCAACCTCTATTTTACCATATAATCTTTCAGGAGCATCAATCATTAATTTATTGCCTAATTTTTCTAAAGTACTTTGGTCGTACTTAATATCTTTTTTTCTTGACCAATCAACAGCAATAGCAGAATCGCCTCCTCCTCCACCATTTGTTGTTTTAACATAGCCTAATTCTTTTAGAGCAATAGAGTCTCTTGTCCAATGAACAAACTGACGATATTCGTTGTTGGTAATTTCTGTTGCATCCATCCAAAAACCATTTATGGATACTTGCTTATTTCTAGCAGTGTAATTAAAGTTAATATCCTCATCGCTTGGACCCATGTGAAATGTTCCAGGTGGAATATAAACCATTTTTCCAGGTCTTCCTATACTAGGTTTAGCACTTGGTGCTACGCCTACTAATAGACCATTATCAGGTGTTCCTTTCACCTTACCTTTTTTATTACACGCTACCATACTAATTAGTAAGGCAGGTAATAGTAGTGCACTTAAACTTTTTCTCATTCTACAAAATAATTGAAGGGTAGATAGTGGACAAATATATAGATATTTTTATTTTCCAAAATTTTTTTTTAAAAATATTACCCTTTTTAGGGGTATTAATAACGTTTGTTTTTAAAATTTATTGTGTATTAACAGCCCATTAGAATTTACAACAATTTTAAAAATATTTTTTTGAATGGCTAAATTAGTATTAAATACGGTTAAATGTTTTCTAAAAAAGTAGATATACTATGATTTGGTTTTGTACAACTATAGTTTTTGCACAAATAAAACGTGTCTCTTTCTTTATCAAACTTGCTCTTTAACAATGGAAAATTATTTGATTCTTTAATAGATGTTTGTAGCACTTTATTTGGAATATATTTGTTTAATACTGTTGGTAGGAATTGTATAACAGTTTTGCCACAAAGCACTATTTCATTTATTTCAAATGTTTTTTGCTGAATTAAAGAAGCCCAATTGGCAAATGAAGTAGGGTATTTAATGACAACTTCACCAACTTCTTCTATCATTCTATCAGCCATATTTGCCCAATTTTTATTATCAAATATGATTGATAAATATTGAAGATTACTTGCCATTACTGCATTAGCACTTGGTAATGCTCCATCATAAATGTCTTTTTTTCTTATTATTATGTCGTTTTGGGATATATGAGTAAAGTAAAATAAAGCTTCATCATCTTTAAAGTTATTGATAACATAATTCAGAATTTTCTTTGCATCTATAAAATAATTTTCATTAGCAGTAATTTCTTGTAAATAAATTAAGGCTTGTATTAAATAGGCATAATCATCTAAAAAAGCTGGTATTTTAGCTATACCATTTTTATATGTATGAAACCATATTCCATCTTTACATAAGTTTTGTTGCAAAAACTGTATTTGATGAATTGCAATTGCTTTGTATTTTTCTAAAGAGGTTGCTGCATAAGCTTTACAATAGGCTTTTATCATTAAGGCATTCCAGCCTAATAAAATTTTATCATCTAATCTAGGTCTTATTCTATTATTTCTTTGTTGTAGTAATTGATATTTGCATAGTTCTATTTCTGCCTTAAAGTTATTTAGTGGAATATTTTGTTTTATTGCGAATTCTTCAATTGATTGTTGTGTCCATAATATATTTGTCTGTTCCCAATTACCTTTTTCTGAAACATTAAAATATTTACAAAAAAGGGATGTTTTATCTTTTAGAATTTCATCAATTTCAGTTTTAGTCCATGTATAAAACTTTCCTTCTACACCTTCGCTATCTGCATCTAAAGCACAATAAAAACCACCTCTACTATCTATCATTTCTCTTTCAATAAAATTTAGTGTATGTTCTATTGTTTCTTTATAAATATTTTTTTGAGTTAATTGATATGCTTCACTTAATACATCTACTAATAATGCATTATCATAAAGCATTTTTTCAAAGTGAGGGGCAATCCATTTTTCATCTGTACTATAACGTGCAAAGCCCCCTCCTAATTGATCATAAATTCCTCCATAAATCATTTTATCTAAACTTAGTAGTGCTTGGTTTAATGCTTCTTTATTTTTAGTAAAATGATATTGTCTTAATAAGTATTGAATAGTAAATGTTTGAGGAAATTTAGGAGCATTACCAAAACCACCCCAAACTGTATCTGCTTGTTTTAAAATATTTGATGTTATAATATTGGTATTTTCTTCGGTAAATAAAATTGCTTCTGAAGAAAAATTATTTTTTAGAAAATTAATATTAGATAGATGTTTGATTAATTCATCTGCTTGATTAATAATTTCATCTTTTCTATTATGAAAAGCATTGACAATATTTTGTAAAACATCTAACCAGCTTAATCTATTATACATTTTAGTTGCTGGAAAATAAGTTCCACCATAAAATGGCTTTTTATCAGGCGTTAAAAAAACATTAAGAGGCCAACCACCACTTCCTGTAATTGCTTGAACAGCATCCATATAAATATTGTCTAAATCTGGTCGTTCTTCTCTATCAATTTTTATATTAATGAAATGCTTGTTCATGTATGCTGCTGTTGTTTCATTTTCAAAACTTTCTTTTTCCATTACATGACACCAATGGCAAGCAGCATAGCCAATACTAATTAAAATAGGTTTGTTTTCTTTTTGGGCCAATTCAAAAACTTCATCATTCCAAGGATACCAATTCACAGGATTATGAGCATGTTGAAGTAGATAAGGAGATGTTTCGTGTATGAGATGATTAGTATGAAGCATAATTAATTTCTGTAAATTTTAAGTTGAAAAATACAGTTAATAAATGTAGCATCTAATGCTCAATGTTCAAGAAAAAAAGTAACTAATTACTTCTTGCTTTTAGATTTTATTTCTGCTAAGTATTTATCTAATGCAGTAATCATACTTGGAGCTTGTGGTGCAGGAGCTTTAATTTTAAGTTCAAGCCCAGCATTTTCGGCAGCCTTTAATGTGTTGTTTCCAAATACGCCCATGATTGTTCCATTTTGTTTGAATTTGGGAAAATTATCAAACAAACTTTGTACACCACTTGGTGTAAATAGGCAAATGATATCGTAACATTTTTTATCAAATAAAGATTTAATGTTGTTGCTAATTGTACGATACATAAAAGCCATAACAAAATCACATTTATGGCTTTTAAACCAAGTTACAATTTCATTGTCTTGTTGGTTTTCGCTACATACATATAAAAAACGTTCGTTTTCTTTATGTTTATTAATTACATCAAACAAACTTTTATTAGTACTATCTGCACCATAAAAAACTTTGCGTTTTCTGTATAATGTAAATTTTTGTAGGTATAAAGCAACAGCTTCTGTAATACAAAAATATTTTGTGTCTTGACTAACAGATACTTTCATTTCATCGCACATGCGAAAGAAATGATCTATGGCATTACGGCTTGTAAAAACAACTGCTGAATAGTTTGTAATATCAATTTTTTGTTTTCTAAATTCTTTTGCAGTAATAGCTTCCAACATGATAAATGGAGTAAAAACTAACTCAACATTATATTTTTTTTCTAAGTCAAAATAAGGCGACTTTTCGCTTTCTGGACGAGGTTGAGAAATCAATATCTTTTTAATTGCTTTAGTTGATACAGAATTAGTTATTCCAGTCTTTGCCATACTTTTCTTCAATATTTATATAATTATCCTTGAATAATATTGAATACAGCCTTATATATAATAGTCAAAGGCAATATTTCTACGGCACAAAGGTAAAGAAAAAAATGCAAGGCACTTACATTAATAGTATTTCTTACTGCTTTATAACTTAACCAATACCTATATATAAATAAAATTAGCAATAATATTAAAGCTATTGTTACACCAACATCCACAATTTTTATAGGAGAAAATGCAATGATAATAATAACAGGAATTAGAATAACTCCTAAAATTTTATTAATTAAAAATACAATAAAAGTATAAGTGTTGGTTGTATTTTTCATATTAAAAACCCAACCTGAAAAAGATAAAAAAATAAATTTTACTAAGTAAATAGAAGCTAATAAAACACAACAATACAATAATACCAGCCAAAAATTTGCATTAACCCAATGTTGCTTATATGCTATTTGTGCAATAAACATACCTCCACTTAAAATAAAAAGTATGTTCATTAATAATGATGGTAAATTATTTTGAATAATTTGTTCTTGTGTTTGTCTTTGTTTATACGAGTGTTGAAAAAGCTGTTTAAAAATATTAGAAAAATATTTTGAAAATGACAATTTTATTATTGCTAATATACCAACCAGCAACAATAAACTATAAAATAAAGTGTCTTTGTTTTGTATATGCTGCCATGGCGATAGCATAAATACTTTATTATTATCTAAAGGAAAATATTTATGATGAATAATAGCAGCAAAGGTTGATGTATCACTTGTATTTGTATTTATTGTTACTGGCACAACAACATTGGTTATACTATCTTTATTATCTGTTAAAGTGGTGTCTGTTAAAGGTATAGAATCGGAATTATTCAGTAATATAGAACTATCAATTTTAGGTTTAGGTTTTATAATTGGCTTCAAAACTGTAGGGCTATCATTTACTTTCTTTTTATGTATTCTTAAAGTATCAGTTGTAGCAGTATCTGATTGGGCAATTAAATAATTGCTCTGCAAAAACAAGAATAAAAAAATTAGTATCAGGTACTTCAATGTATATGTTTTTGCAAAAATAGTATAGTAATGTTCTTAATTATTTAATCAGTAATAAAAATATATTACGCTGGTATTTATACATTTATTAACAAAAAAAAATTTCATTGCATTAAACGTAGCATATTGTTATTGGTCTATCATACAAATAAATTAATAAACAAAAAAGAAATTATATGAAAAAAGTAGTTGTAGCAATGCTTGGAACTGTTTTACTAATTGGGTTTAATCAAATACAAGCACAAGTAAGAGGGCAAAACAGAAATGCTAAAACATTTAAACAAAACAAAGAGGGTAAGCATGGCTTATATAATGGTTTTGGAAAAGATTTGCAATTAACCGATGAGCAAAAAGCAAAAGCAAAAACTATTAATGAAGAGTACAGAGCTAAAATAAAAGCTTTGAAAAGCAATAACAATTTAACGATGGGAGAATACAAGAAACAAGAAGCTACTTTGCAACAAGAAAGAAGAGAAAAGTTAAATGCCTTACTTACTCCTGAACAAAAAGAAAAAATTAAAAATAATAGAGAGGAAAAGCAGGAGAAAAAGTTAGAGAAAATGAAATCTACCCTTAATCTTTCAGATGATCAGGTAAGTAAAATAAAAGATATACATTCAAAATATGCAGCTAAAGTTAAAGCAATACGTGATGACAATAGCCTTACTCCAGATCAAAAAAAACAACAACTAAAAACTATTAATGATGATAGAAAAAAAGAAGTTGATGGTGTGCTTACACCTGACCAAGTAAAGAAAAGAGATGAACTAATAAAAGGTAGAAAGAAACATAAATAGAGCGGTTAATTAAGAGTGAGTTTAGGGTTAGGAGGCTATTAAAAAATAATAGCCTCTTTGTGTTATTTGTCTTTCCATTTCCATAAATGCAAACAAGCAAATGTTCTATAAGGTTTCCATTTTTCTGCTATTGTATTCATTTTTTCTTTTAATAATTTTTTATTGCTTACATCTAATGTATATATCTGAATCATAGCTTGTTGAATACCTAAATCATCAGCAGAAAAAACATCTTCTCTTCCTAAGCTAAACATCAACAGCATTTCTACAGTCCATTTGCCAACACCTTTTATTTGAGTTAGTAATTCAATCACTTCTTCATCTGACAATTGTTGAAGTTTTTTATCAGTTATTTTATGCTCAATACAAAACTTTGCAACATTATGTACATAGTTAGCCTTAGCATTACTTAACCCAATTTTTCTTAGTGTATCAAAAGGGGTATCTAACACTTGTTGTGGTGTAGGTTCTTTGTCATTATACAAATCAAGAAATCTTTGATAAATTACCTTAGCAACTTTAGTACTTAATTGTTGGCTCATAATAGCAGCCATTAAACGAAGAGGAATATTTTTATGAAAAAACAATTCATATCTCTCATCGCCTAAGTACTTAGAAAATTTTTTATCTTTTTGTAATTGTACTATATATGTCATAGCACAAAATAATTACTTTGTATAATAATGAAAAAAGAAATTATTGTAACAGCCGATGGTAGTCATACTATTTCAATTCCAGAATTAAATGTTACTTATCACAGTAAATATGGCTCAATGCAAGAAAGTATTCATGTTTTTATCAATGCAGGTTTAGCATTTTACGAAAACTTGCATCACAAAAAATCAATATCAATTTTTGAAATGGGCTTTGGCACTGGGTTAAATGCTTTGCTTAGTTGGCAATTTGCTTTACAAAATAATATTACTATCAACTATATAAGTGTTGAACTAAATCCTATTACTACAAATGAAATACAACTTTTAAATTATGGTAAGCTCTTAAATATGCAAGAAGAATTTGAACAAATACATTCTGCAACTTGGAATAAAAAACAAAAAATTCATTCACTATTTACTCTTTATAAAATTCACAATTCACTTACCAATTTTATTACAACAGATTTAGTTGATATAATTTTTTATGATGCATTTGCACCAACATTACAACCAGAACTTTGGACAAAAGAAGTTTTTCAAAAACTTTTCAATATTCTTTCACCAAATGGAATTTTAGTTACCTATTGTAGTAAAAGTTATGTAAGAAAAAATATGCAAGCAGTTGGTTTTTCTATACAAAAAATTCAAGGACCTCCAGGTAAAAGAGAAATGATTAGAGCAATTAAAATACTGTAGGTTTAAGTAAAGAAAAACTGCACAAGATAGTTTTATTTTTCAATAATAAATCATTTATTAAAAAGAGTTAATTTTTCATCCACAATCTTTCCATTGAGGCTTTAAATACCATTTTCTTTCGTTTATTTTTGCAGATTAATCTTTTTTAAACAATCATTTTTCATGGCTCTACCCTATTTAATAAAATGTATTTATAACAATGGTTCTGAAGAAACTATAAGAAGAGGTAAAAAAATACACACTTCAGGTAATGTAGAGCTTATAGAAAATAATTCTTTCTTAAACAATATTGTATTTAGAGTTAAGGATGATGTTTACACAACTTTTTATAAGGTTTATATCAATAATTATCAAGATGAAAAAAAATTAAATCTTAAATGTACTTGCCCTTATAACCTTAGTGAAATATGTAGGCATAAAGCTGGTGCATTATTTTTTTTACAAGATTTATTAGAAAGAAATTTATTAGAAAATACTAATACACGTTACAATCAACAGCATACAGTTTTAAAGATGAAACAATTGGATTTAAAATTTATTAAAATGTTATCATCTCCTAAAGCTTATGCAGATGCTGAAGAATTTTTAAGAACCAATAAAGCAACTATTTTAGAAGCTAAAGATGAACGAGTGTTAGCTGATGTAAATTGGAAAGGAGAAACATGGAAAGTAATTATTCGTAAAAATGAAGAAAGAAATTTTGATACAAGTTGTAATGATTTAAGTGAAACAAATTATCCATTATGTACACAAAAAATAATTGTATTACTGCAATTACTAAATAATTATGGTGTAAATTATTTTGATAGTATTAGAAATTGGGATGCTGTAAAAAATAAATTATTGGGAATTTATGGTTACTCTTTAGAAGACGATTTAACTGGCAAGTTTGATTTTACTTACCAAAATGGAAAACCATTTTTAAGAGTTATTGACCCATCAATAAAACGTATTGAAATACCCATAAATACAGAACTAAATCCAAAACCAAATTGGAACGAAAAACCACTTACTGAAACAATACAACCATTAAAAGAAACATCTATTGAAATAAACAATAACAATACCTATCAAAAGAGTTTTGCCAAGTTAGGAGTTGTAGTTAGCTATCAACAACAATATCCATACATTCAAATTGAAGTTGTACAAGGAGAACCTGATGATGATTTTAGTAAATACATTAGTAAAATAGAGAAATTAGACTTAAATAAATTTGTAAACACAGAGCCTTTTAGCGAAGATGATAAAACTTTATTTCAACAACTAAGAAAATTTTTACCTTCTGAAATAAATAAATACTTATCCAGAAACTCTCCTTTTAGTGGTGTGTGGGATAATATTATTCAACAACATAATACAGAGTTACCTGATGAAACCAAACATCTCATTAATGAATACATACACCCAAAATTAAAAAAACTTTTTGCTGATTTATCTGGTAGTAATTTTACTTTTTATTTACCCGATGGAAAAAAATTTATTACTGCAAGTATTGAACATATTGAGTTTAGTAATCAAACAATATCGCCAATATTTTCTGTAAATTTTATTAATAATACTTATGAAATTTCTTGTAAAGCAAAACTACCTTTAACAGAAATTGATATACAAAACAATGAAAGTAGCACTCCATTAATTTTTAAATATCATCATCAATTATATACTTGGAAAAGAGTTGAAGATATTCAGGTTATTGAAAAATTTCTTACAGGAGGAAAAATTATTATTACTCCAAACGAGTGGGAAAAATATTTACAACAATTAGTACTTCCTTTATCAAAAGAATACTCTGTTGATTTTGGTAATCTGCAAAAATTTGAAGTAAGAGATGAAAAACCAGATTTAAAATTAATCATGCAAGAACGAGGAGAGTATTTAATTTTTCAACCTGTTTTTTCTTATAAAGGATACGATTTAAACACTGATGATAAAGAAACTATTATTTTACCTATAGAAGGAAAGCTTTTAGTTGTGTATAGAAATATAAAAGCAGAAAAAGAATGGTTGCAAAAAATAGAAAATTTACACTCTCATTTTATAAAACCTGTTGATAATAATACTTTAGCATTAAGAGGTGCAGATGTTTTAAAAAATAATTGGTTCTTTTTGTTTGTAGATGCAATGAAAGATATGAATGTATCTGTATATGGTATGGATGCTTTAAAAAACTTTCGTTTCAATACATCAAAACCATCTACAAAAATTTTTATCAGCAGCAATACAGATTGGTTTGATGCTAAAGTGGAAATAAATTTTGGCGATCAAAAAATAACAGTTGATGATGTAAAAAAAGCATTAGCCAATAAACAACAATTTGTTCCTTTAGCAGATGGCACTTTGGGCATTTTACCAGAAGAATGGATAAGAAAATATTCTTTACTATTTAAAGTAGGCGAAGGAAAAGTAAATAGTATGAAACTGAGTAAATACCAGTTTAGTGTTGTAGAAGATTTATATAATCAACGAAATGAAGAAGAGTTATTTGTTCAGTTAGAAGAAAAATATGATAAGCTTCGTTACAACTACGAAATAAAAAAAATAAACCCGCCGGAGCATTTAACTTCTATTCTTCGTCCTTATCAAGAAAGTGGTTTTCAATGGCTCAATTATTTAAGAGAAGTAAGCTGGGGTGGTATTTTAGCAGATGATATGGGTTTAGGTAAAACAGTACAAGCCCTTAGTTTTTTACATCATTTAAAAGAAGAAAATAAAACTTTAAAAGCATTAGTTGTTTGCCCTACAACATTAATGTTTAACTGGCAAAATGAAATAAAAAAGTTTACACCAATATTACAGTTTTACACCCATCATGGAGGAGCAAGAGATAGAGAAATTATTGCAAGCAATAAAATAGATATTGTTATAACAACTTATGGAACACTTAGGTCTGATATAAAATATTTTGCAGACATTAATTTTGATTATATTATTTTAGATGAAAGTCAAGCAATAAAAAATCCAGCAAGTAAAATAACAAAAGCTGTTTGTGTTTTAAAAACAAAAAATCGTTTATGCCTAAGTGGTACTCCTTTACAAAATAATACATTTGACATTTTTGCTCAAATGAATTTTTTAAACCCTGGCATGTTGGGCAGTCAGGAGTTTTTTAAAAATGAATTTGCTATACCTATTGATAAGTTTGGAGAAAAAGACCAAAAAGATCATTTAAGAAAATTGTTATATCCGTTTATTTTAAGAAGAACAAAAGAACAAGTAGCAAAGGATTTACCAGAAAAACAAGAAATGATTTTGTATTGTGAAATGGATACTGAACAAAGAAAAATTTATGATGCTTATAGAGATGATTTTAGAGATAAAATTTTAGGTACAGTGCAAGAGCAAGGAATTCAAAAAAGTCAACTAACCATTTTGCAAGGCTTAATGAAGCTAAGACAAATATGCGATAGTCCTGCAATTATTAAAGAACAGGATGGAAAAAATTTTCCTAATACATCTGTTAAATTAGAAGAATTGGGAAGAGAAATTTCTGAAAATATAAGTAACCATAAAGCCCTTATTTTCTCTCAATTTTTAGGAATGCTTGCATTGATAAAAGAAAAAATGAAAGAGTTAGAAATAGATTTTGAATATTTTGATGGAAGCACTTCTGCTACTGACAGAGAAAAAGCCATCAATCGTTTTCAGAATGATGAAAATTGTAGGGTATTTTTAATTTCTTTAAAAGCTGGAGGTATTGGGCTAAACCTTACAGCAGCAGATTATGTATATATAGTGGACCCTTGGTGGAATCCTGCTGTAGAGCAACA
This sequence comes from Chitinophagales bacterium, assembly GCA_051715485.1. Classification (GTDB taxonomy): domain Bacteria; phylum Bacteroidota; class Bacteroidia; order Chitinophagales; family Chitinophagaceae; genus UBA1930. Next base: position 21,348 of record JBPXJV010000056.1, on the reverse strand, counting down.
AGCAATAGACAGAACACATAGAATAGGACAAACCAAAAACATTTTTGCTTATAGAATGATTTGTACAGATACAGTAGAAGATAAAATTTTAAAACTGCAAGAAAAGAAAAAAGCCTTAGCAAAAGATTTAATTACAGACGATGAAGGTTTTGTAAAATCTCTCACAAAAGAAGATGTAGAATATTTATTTAGTTAAAATCCGAGTTATTTCCCCTTCTTTGAAGGGGTTAGGGGTAGTTGGTGAAAATCTGAAATCATAAAAACGAAATCCGAAAAGGAAAAACTAAATTCGTTTTCGCAGAGTGTTCTTTTTCTGCTTTTGTGCAAAGCTAAGACACTCTGTCGGAAATTAATGCTAAATATTCTAATAACTGAGAGCCTCTCTTTCCTAGCAACGTCTCAATTTTAAGCCTTGTGTAGTAACTATGGTAAGTTGCATTATTAATAATCATTGTTTGTATTTTTATTAAAAATTTAGTTTCCTCAGAATATTCTTTTTTGCTTTTGTACTTCAATAAATTCTTTTAGTTGATTAATAGAAAAACTACTTAAGTTGTATTCTTTTGTTAGTCCTGCTTTTTGTGCTACTAAAATGCCATATTTAACATCTGCAAATCCTTCTATAACATGTGCATCAGGATTAATAGAAATAAGTATATTCCTTTGTAATGCTTGTTCAATATAACGCCAATCAATATCTAATCTTCTGGGATGTGCATTTAATTCTATCACAACATTGTGTTTAATACAGGCATCAAAAATTAATTGATAATTTACAGGATAACCATTTCTACTCAAAAGTAACCTACCTGTTAAGTGTCCTAAGATGGAAGTAAAAGGATTTGATATTGCATTGAGTAATCTTAGCATTGCTTTTTCTTCTGTCATTTTTAAATTAGAGTGTATTGAAGCAATAACTAAATCAAATTTGTTTAAAATTTCTGGCTCATAGTCTAAACTTCCATCACCCAGAATATCGCTTTCAATACTTTTAAAAATAGTAAATGGAAAAAGTTTTTTATTTAGTTCATCTATTTGTTTGTGTTGTTCTAAAACTCTTTCTACACTTAGCCCTTGAGCATAAGTAGCAGTTTTGCTATGGTCGCTGATAACCAAATATTCTAATCCTTGCAGTACACAAGCATTAGCCATTTCTTCTAAAGTATTAGAGCCATCACTCCAAGTACTATGGCTATGAATAATACCTTTGATATCTCCTTCTTTAATAGTTATTGGCAAAGGTTTTTGCATTGCTTGTTCAATAATATTTTTATTTTCTCGTCTGTAAGGAGGAACATAATTGCAATGAAATGTTTCAAATATTGTTTCTTCACTTTCAAAACAATCTGTGTCTTTCATAGAAGTTTTGCTAAGCCATTCTTCTAAAAAAATATTGCTACAACTTGTTGTAAAAAGCTTATTATTAAGTAGTGAATTATTTGTGCAATAAAAACCAAGCTGTACATTTTCTTTACCACGAAAAACTATGTAATTATTCTGCTGTTCAATAATTTGGTATTGATTTGCAGAAAAGAAGTTGATTAAATTATTTTCAGTTTCAGTTGTTACCCATTCTAACCTTTCAATTATTTCTAATTGCCTCCTAAAATCACCTGTAATAATAAAAGTTTGGTTTGTAAAAATTTCTATTAATTTTTTGTGGAGAGCTAAAGCATAACTCTCAATTTGTTGATACAAATAATTGCCCAATGTACTTAAATAAAATTCAATATTTTCCTTAATGCTTTGTTGGGTTTTATTGCCAAAGCCTTTGTAAAGAGTTAATCTGTTTTCGTTACAAGCGTATAATAATTCACCAATTGTTTCTATTTCCATTTCATGCCATATAACAGCAATTTTTTTTGGACCTAAGCCTCTAATGTTCATCATATCAATAATGCCTTGAGGTGTTTTTTGAATATACTCCTGCAATATTGATAACTCTCCTGTGGTAAGTTGTTCAATAATTTTTTGTCCAACAGATTCGCCAATTCCTTTTAAAGTAAAAACTTTATTATGCTCTAAAGTAGATAATTGAACAGGTAGTTTTTCTATTGTAAAAGCAGCACTTGAATAAGATTTTGATTTAAAACTATTTTCTCTATGAATATCCATAAGTTTGGATAATAAAGAAAAATTTTCAGCTATTTCTGCGTTAGTCATGTGTATATTTTATCAACTGAAGGCAATTAAATATTTTGTAAACTTTCTATAATTTCTTCTGCATGAAGTTTAACCTTTGGCTTTAAAAATATTTTTTGAATAATACCTTTTTCATCAATTAAAAAAGTAGTTCTCATTAAACTCATATACTTAACGCCAAAAAGTTTTTTCTCCCCCCAAACACCATATTTATTAATTATTTCATGGCTTGTATCTGCAATTAAAGGAAATGGAAGTTGATATTTTGTTTCAAATTTTTTATGGGTATTAATATCATCAGCACTTATGCCAATTACTTCAATTCCATTTTTCTTTAGCAATAAAAAATTATCTCTAAGATTACAAGCTTGAGCAGTACAACCTGGTGTATTATCTTTTGGATAAAAATATAATACTACTTTTTTGCCTTTATAATTTTTTAAAGAAATGGTATGATTGTTTTGATCTACACCTTTAAAATCTGGTGCTTTTATGCCTTCTGTTAAATGTGTCATTTTTTGATTTTTAATGTATAACAAATATACATTTAACCAAGCTAAGAGATAAAGATGATTATTGTTAAATACTGACAAAATATTTATGTAAGTTTGTATCAATGACAGAAAAAAATCTTTACATAATTGCTGGTTGCAATGGTGCAGGAAAAACAACAGCTTCATTTACTATTTTACCTGAAACTATTAACTGTAAAGAATTTGTAAATGCTGATGAAATAGCAAAAGGGCTTTCACCTTTTCAACCTGAAAAAGTGGCTTTTGAAGCAGGGCGTATAATGCTAAACAGAATTAATGAACTGCTGAATAACAATGAAAGTTTTGCTTTTGAAACTACATTATCTACTCTAAGCTATAAAAACAAAATACTTGAAGCTAAAGAAAAAGGCTATACAATTACATTACTTTTCTTTTGGCTTCAAAATATAGGATTGGCTAAAGAACGTGTGAAAACAAGAGTTGCCGAAGGTGGACACAATATTGAACCTGATGTTATTGAAAGACGTTATATAAAAGGCATAAAAAATCTATTTGAAATTTATTTGCCTATTGTTGATGGAGTTTTTATTTTTGATAACTCATTAGGGAAACATGAACTTATAGCAGAAAAAAAAGTTGACGGTGAATTAAAAATTGTTGAGACCTTAAAATTTAATGAATTAAAAAACTACTATGACCACAGTTGAAAAACAAATAGAATTAAGAAATAAAATTTTATTGGGTCTTGAAAAAGCCTATGAAAAATTAATTGAGTTTAAAAAACAAAAAAAGTCTGAGCTTGTTATAATGAAAGATGGTAAAATAGTAAAAATAAAGCCGTAGTGAAAGGTTAATAAAAAAGTCATTCTATTTTTTAAACTCTTAACTTAATTGATGAAGAGAAATGTTATTAATAATATAGTTTTTGTTCTTCTTGCATTTGCTTATTTTTTAATTAATAAAACACATTTGCTGAGTAAACACTGCTAAATTTATATAATATGAAAAAGAAACGTTTTATCATTTATTCCCTTGTTGGTGTTATTGTTGTATTTGCTGTATGGTTTAGCTATCAGTATAAAAAAATGATGGACATGGGAAAACTAACACCAGAGGAATGAGTAAAAAAATATAAATAAAAAATTAAGGCTACCAAAAAGGTAGCTTTTTTGTTTTTTGATAGTGAGATATAGTATTGATTATGGCTAAAATGCTTTAGAAAAGTAATTTATCATTCATAATTCATTATTCAACATTATTTTTGCCTCATGCCTAAAGATAATTCTATAAAATCTGTTTTAATAGTAGGTAGTGGACCCATTATTATTGGTCAAGCTTGTGAGTTTGATTATAGTGGTTCGCAAGCTGCCAGAAGTTTGAGAGAAGAAGGAATAAAAGTAGTGTTGATAAACAGCAATCCTGCTACCATAATGACAGACCCTATGATGGCTGATAAAGTGTATTTATTGCCATTGACTGTAGAAAGTATAGAACAAATTTTAGAAGAAAATGAAATAGATGCTGTATTGCCAACAATGGGCGGACAAACTGCTTTAAATCTTTGTAAAGAAGTAGATGAATTAGGCATTTGGGAGAAATATAATTGCAAAATGATTGGTGTAGATGTAGCAGCTATTAACACAGCAGAAGACAGAGAATTGTTTAGAAACTTAATGCTTAAAATAGGTATTAAAGTAGCACCAAGCAATGTAGCCAATAGTTTTTTAGAAGGTAAAGAACATGCACAGCAAATTGGTTTTCCTTTGGTTATTCGTTCTTCATTTACATTAGGTGGTAGTGGTGGAAGTTTTGTTTTTAGTAAAGATGAATTAGATGAAGCATTGAAAAGAGGTTTAGAAGCAAGCCCAATACATGAAGTATTGGTAGAAAAAGCTGTACTTGGTTGGAAAGAATTTGAGTTAGAATTATTAAGAGATAAAAATGATAATGTAGTTATTATTTGTACTGTAGAAAATCTTGACCCAATGGGTGTGCATACAGGTGATAGTATAACTGTAGCTCCTGCAATGACATTGAGTGATACTGCTTTTCAAGAAATGCGTAATCAGGCAATATTGATGATGAGAAGTCTTGGCAATTTTGCTGGTGGTTGTAATGTACAGTTTGCACTAAACCCAGAAACAGAAGAACTGATTGCAGTAGAAATTAATCCACGTGTTAGCCGTTCAAGTGCATTAGCAAGTAAAGCTACTGGTTATCCTATTGCAAAAATTGCAGCTAAGTTGGCTATTGGTTATACTTTAGATGAATTAAAAAATCAAATTACAAAAACAACCAGTGCATATTTTGAACCTGCATTAGATTATGTTATTGTAAAAATACCTCGTTGGAATTTTGATAAATTTAAAGGAGCTAATGATACACTTGGTTTGCAAATGAAAAGTGTAGGAGAAGTAATGGCTATTGGTAGAAGCTTTACAGAAGCTATACAAAAAGCTTGTCAGAGTTTAGAAAATAATGCAGTAGGCTTAGGTTATTATGGAAAAAGTATGATGAAAACTGATGAACTATTAGAGTATATAAAAATACCAAAGTGGGATAGAATTTTTAGAATTAAAGATGCTTTGATGCAAGGTGTAACTGTAAGAACAATAGCACAAGCAACAGGTATTGATAAATGGTTTTTAATACAAATACAAAAGCTTTGTGATTTAGAAAAAGAATTAGGAAAATATTTTTTAGCTGATGTGCCTACTGAGTTATTGAAAGAAGCTAAAAAGCATGGTTTTAGCGATGAGCAAATTGCCCGAATTTTAAATGGTGATTATACAGAAGATGAAGTGTATGAAAAAAGAAAAACTTTAGGTATAACACGTGTGTATAAAATGGTAGATACTTGTGCTGCTGAGTTTGAAGCTAAAACACCTTATTTCTATAGCACTTTTGAGTAATAGTATTTTAATGCACTTGCTCCATAATAAGTATTAATGCAAAAACACTGTAATTAATAATATCTACATAATTTGCATCAATTCCTTCACTGATAATTGTTTTGCCATCGTTGGCAAGAATTTGTTTAATGCGTTGTAATTTCATTAAAGTTAAATCAACAAAACTTTGTTGGCTCATATCTCTCCACGCCTCACCATAATCATGGTTTTTATTAAGCATAGTTTCTTTTGCAAAATGTATTTGTTTGTTATATAAAGTAAGTACTTCATCAACAGGTAACTCTTCAATTTTAGATTCTTTTAGTTCAAGTTGTATTAAGCCAATTACAGCATAATTAATAATGCCTTTAAATTCATCAGCAATATTATCATCAACCAATTGTTGTTTTTTATCTTGAATAGTTCTTATTCGTAAAGCTTTGATGAAGATTTGGTCAATTACACTAATTGTTCTTAACACTCTCCAAGCAGTGCCATAATCTTTTGCTTTTTTTATAAAAACATCTTTACACTTTTCTATTACAATATCATATTGTTGATTGGTTTGGCTCATGTTATATTATTTATACTACTTCAAGTGCTGCAAGATAAAAGATGAAAGGTTTGAAAACAAACAGAAAATTTTTATAAAAGATGAGGACGAGCTTCTGTAAGTCCTGCATTAGTTACTTGAACCCATTCTGGTTTAAATTCTTTTATATTATTTGCACCACCATAAGAAAAAGCACTTCTTACACCATCTAATAAACCTTCAATAACAAATTTTGCTCCTCCTTTAAAAGGAATAACAGTACTTTCTCCTTCTACATTTCTTTGCTCTTGATTATGTACCATTTTGGTTTCTAAACTTGCAGCTCCACGATAACGTTTGTATAACCCTGTTGGTTTTTCAATCATTTGTCCTGGAGCTTCTTTTGTTCCAGCAATTAAAGAGCCAAGCATTACACAACTGCTGCCTAAAGCTAATGCTTTAGCAATATCACCACTTGTTCTAATACCACCATCTGCCATTACAGGTAAAGAAGTAACAGCAATAATTTCTTGAAGACAAGTAACATTAGGTACGCCAAAACCTGTTTTTAAACGAGTAGTACACAAAGATCCACCACCAACACCAACTCTTAAACCATCAGCTTGCCAAGTTTCTAAATCTTTTGCAGCTTGAGCACTTGCAATATTGCCAGCAATAAAATCAATATGAGAAGGTAATAATTTTTTTAGAGTTATAATTGATTGTTTCACATTTTCGTGATGACCATGAGCAACATCAATTAAAATAATATTTGCACCTGCATTAACTAAAGCTGAGGCACGTTCAGCAAAATCTCCATTAGCACCAACAGCAGCAACAACAGGAATTGCTTTTGAATAATGCCAAGCATTATCTGCTACATTCCAAATATTTTTTATAGTGGTGCTATTAATTGCTTCAACAACTTTAGCAACTTCTTTAGCTTGTTGTTCAATACTCATAAATCTGTGAATACAGCCAACACCACCTAATTCTGCTATTGCAATAGCCATTTCATTTTCACAAACTGTATCCATGCAAGAAGCAACTAATGGTATTCTTAAACCATAACGTTTAGTGATTTGTGTGGTTAAATCAATGTTTTTTCTTGAAGAAATATTGGAGTATGATGGTACAAGTTGAATGTCATCATAAGTTAATGCAAGTTTGCTCATGTATTGTTTTTTATATAAAATGAAAAATGAAAGCCGTCCAAAATAAACATAAAATACTTGCTGTAAAAATGCTTAAATAAAACTGTGAACTAAAAGTGAATTACTTAAAGAGCTTAGGGAGAATTTCAAATAATAAAATTTATTTCAAATTATGAAATAATTCTTATTTTTGAAAAAATGGTAATAGTTTCAAAAACAATACTCAATGAGTTTAGTCGCAAACATTCAGCAGCATCTGAACCATTAAATTATTGGTATGAAATTGTAAAAAAAGTAAATTGGTCAAATCCTAATGACATTTTATAAGATTTTAATAATGTTGATGTAGTAGGAAATGATAGATATGTTTTTAATATTAAAGGAAATGCTTTTAGATTAGTTGTAATGATACACTTTGATATTCGAACAATTTATATACTATTTATAGGAACTCATGCAGAATATGATAAAATAAAAAATATTTCAAAAATTTAATTTTATGATAGATAAAATAAGAACAAAAAGGCAGTATGAACAAGTGTTAGAATTAATTGAAGGCTTCATAAAAAAAGCTAATGAAAAAGGAGGATTTAAAAATTTAAGTAAAAAGGAAAATGATGAGCTTAAGAAACTTTCTTTATTAGCTGAAGAATATGAGGACAATATTCTTAAAATTATGCCATTACCTGTAACGCTTGAAAATGTTGTAACTATTAAAATGCAAGAACTAAATATTACACAAGCAAAACTTGCAAAAATGTTGAATATTGGAACTCCAAAACTATCTCAAATACTTAATGGTAAAAGAAAGCCAGATGTAACATTTCTTAAAGCAGTGCACAAAAAATTGGGTGTTGATGGTAATTTTATTTTAGAGAATGTTTGAACAAAGATTTTTCATAGCAACGTCTTTTACTTATAGTTTTTTTGTGTTTGCCAAGACGTTGTGTAAATAGTGGTGTAATTTTTAATAAAGATGCAAACAATGATTATTAATAACGTAACGCTTAGATATCATACAAATCTGTACAGGAGATATTGTTGCGAAAGGTATTGCTAAAAATATACAAATGAAATTGAAATTAATATCTTCCTGCTATTTTCATTTTTTGATGCAATAATCTTACAATTACAATTTTATCTTCAGTTACTTTATATACTAATTTATTGTGTTTATTTAAAACATACACTCTTAATGTAGGATTATTTTTAGTTGCTCTTCCAATAAATGGATATCTTGAGAGAGTTTTAAAAAATTGCAACAATTGACTGCGAAATTTTTCAGCATAAATTTTACCAAATTCAGTTAGTATATAATTGTAAATAGCAAATTCATCTGCATTGGCTTTCTTGGTAACAACAATAGGATAAGCAATCATTTTCTTTGATTAATAAATTCTTCCAATGAAATATAATTACCTTTTTCATAGTCACTCAAGCCTTCTTTAACTAAATTTAATTCTTCGTTATTCAGTTCAACTGTTGCTTCGTGTTCAATATCCCATTCTAATTGCTTTTTCCAGTGTTGCAGTAATAATTCATTGTTGATTGTATCAATCAATTGCTTAATACTTTCTTTATATTTGGTTACACTCATAATTTTTTTTAAAGTTAAGACGTTTTAATTAAAGCTGTTAACCTTTATCAATAATTCACCACCTCACTTTCCAAAAGATGCAATATTGGTGCTAAATATTTTTACAGCTATAGCTAAAAGTATTACACCAAAAAATTTTCTTACTGCTAATAAACCTGCTTTTCCTAATAATCGTTCAATCATATTTAAAGATTTTAAAGCAGCATAAATTATTATTAGATTTATTAAAATACCTACTAGTATAACAGTTTCATTAAAATTTGCTTTCAAACTCATTACAGTTGTAAGTGTACCACTTCCGGCAATTACAGGAAATGCAATAGGTACAACAGTGCCTGCTTTTGCATCATTATCTCCTTTAAAAATTTCATGCCCTAAAACCATTTCTAAGCCTAATAAAAATATTACAATAGAACCACCAACAGCAAAACTTTTTACATCAATTCCTAAAATTCTTAAAAAAGAATTTCCAAGAAATAAAAATAATATCATCAAAATTCCAGAAACAAGTGTTGCTTGAAATGAACGAATTGTTCCACCCATTTTATCTTTTAAAGAAATTAATAATGGTATTGAGCCAACGATATCTATTACTGCAAAAAGTGTAAATGTTACTGTTAATAATTCATCTGTAGTAAATTTCATAAATATTACTTTACTCAAAAATAAAACTTCCTACTAATACAAGCAGGAAGTTTATTTATTTAACCCCTTTTATTTAATAAGCCAAATTCTTGTTGTAGTTCAAACAAGCAATGAATACACATACAATCTCCATACTTTATTTCAATATAAGTTCTTTCATCTGTGTTTAATTGTATTTGATTACACTGACATTCTAATATACTACCTACTTTACATTCAAATGTTTTTCCACAACGACTACATATTTTTATTTCGTGTTGAGGCATAAAATAGTTTGAATGTTTTTACCAATTAAATGTTACACCAACATTTGCTAAAGTTGGAATGCTATTGTAACCATTAATATCAAAGAATTTAGTGTTACCAATATTTTGAATATCAGTAAAAAATTTGATTGAATTGTTTAATTTATATTCTGCATAAGCATTCAATAAAACATAACTCTTTAGCTTAACATCAGCTTTAGCCCAGCCACCTACATCAAATTTATTATCTACATATTTACTGTTTAAAGAAATATTTAAGCCTTTAACAACTTCCCAATTAATGTTTAAATTAAAAATATTATTTGGTCTGCGAAGTAGATAATTGTATTGAACTGTATCTACATTAGTTAAACGATTTTGAGTAGTTTCTTTTGCAGAAAGCAAAGTATAATTAGCTGTGATAGTTAATTGTTTTACTGGTTGAATTGTAGCTTCAAACTCTAAGCCATTTACAACTTGTTTTATGTAATTAAAATATTGATAGCTGATGTAATTATAATCAATTCCATTATCAATTTTTCTACTGAAATACACAAAACGAGTTTTGAATTTTTTATCAGCAAACTGAACTCCAGCTTCATAGTTGATAGATTTTTCTGCATTCAAATCTTTGTTGCCACTGAAAGCATCATATAACTGATAAATACTTGGCGATTTAAAACCAGATGAAGCACTTGCAAATATTTTCCAATGATTATTAATGTTGTAAGAAGGATTAAAAGTAAATGTACTGTTATTGCCATAACGAGAATGTTTATTAATTCTTCCTCCAAGCTCAACATTTAATTTTTCATTTATGCTATTGAATAAAATAGAAGCATAAACAGAGTATTGATTCATAGAAGTATCTTTATATGGGCTTGCTCCCCAAGCAGAAGAATAAAAACTTCCATCCATTGATGCAAAACGATAATCATTGCCTAATAAAACAGTAAATTGTTTATCTATTTTATATGATGCAAATAGTTCATAAAAATTTCCTATGCCATTGTATTTATTAGTTGAAAAATTTGTATGACCTGTGCTAAAACCATCATCATAAAATCTGTGTGTTTGACTGTATTGATAATTACCAACAACTTTTAATTTTTGAATATTATAATTAAATCCAACACCAGTATTTAAAACATTATTATCTATAAAATAATCTCTTTTATCAGTAAAAACTCCTGCATCTATATCAGCTTTATAATTGCTGTATTGTACAAATGTTCTTACAGAAAATTGATTTGTTGCTTGATATTGTAATGAAGCATTAGCAATATTTCCTTTATACCCATCATTATCAAAATTTTTGTTTCCAGCACTATCATAAGCACTTGAAAAGCCATCTGTTTTTAGTTGTGCAAAACGAGTAGTATAGGTGAGTTTATTAACTTTTCCAAATATTTGAATATTACTACGAGTTGTATTTTTATTACCAAAAGAAGTTGTAGCTTTTATGTTTATGGCTTTATCAATATCTTTTTTAATGGTAATAATATTTATTACTCCAGCAACAGCATCACTACCATATAAAGTACTTTGTGCACCTTTGCAAATTTCTATTTGTTCAACATCGTTGATAGAAAAAAAGTTTAAATCATAATCAGTAGTAATGCTGCTTGGGTCGTTCATAGGGATTCCATCCATAAGAATTAAAGTTCTTCCAGCATTTGCACCACGCATATAAATAGTTTGCACATTACCTGCATTGTTTAATGCACCACTAATTACAATGCCAACTTGTTCATTTAAAAGTTGGCTTACAGTTTTAGCACTACTTTTTTCAATTTGTTCTTTAGTAATTACTGTAATTACTTTTCCTGTAGTGCTTTGTTTTTGCTCTACCTTATTTGCAGTAGTAACAATAACATCATCTAATTTTTTACCTGTTAAGGTATCTTTTTGTGCAGTAGCATAAATAGCTGCACTAAGTGCAATGAGAGTTAAAATTTTTTTGCTCATTGTTAATTAAGTTTTTAAAAGTGAAACAATGAGCTTTCAGGAAATGATGAGTGGATAAATAAATAGCTTCAGCAGCTTTTTAGATTCCATGCCTTTCACCCGAAAGCCTTGAATTAATTGAGCTTGGCAGGTCTTCTGACTTAGTGGCTTTCTTAAATTGCCTTCCCATTTTGCTTTAGGCTAAACAGTGGCTTTTAGCTTTAAGAAATTTTCCTAATTTAAAGGATGCTACTTTACAGCTACGGGGATAGTTTGTGATTTTCACACAATTCCCTTTTAATCATCTGCTTGATGCAGATAAACCAAATTCGCTGCAAATGTGCAATGTTTGTAATAGATAAACAAAACAATTTATTATTAAGTTGGGAAATGTTTTATATTACTACAAAAAAACGAAACCTATATTTAGAGAAAAATAGTTTCAAAAAAATGGGGTGAAAATTTTAATAATTCTTCAACTCTATTAAATAATTTTTCACATAATCTTCTACCCCTTTTTCTAAAGAATAAAACTCATTATGATACCCTGCATCATGTAGTTTTTGCATATTGGCTTCTGTAAAATATTGGTATTTATCTCTAATATCTTCAGGCATATCAATATACTGAATATTGGGCGATAAATTTAATCCTGCAAAAGTTGCTTTAACTAAATCATCAAATGTTCTTGCTTTGCCAGTGCCTAAATTATATAGTCCATTTTTATTAATGTTCCATTCATTTTTAAGCATTGATTGAAGCATCCAAAAAATTACCTTCACAACATCTTTTACATAAATAAAATCTCTTAGTTGTTTGCCATCTTCAAAATCTGGTCTATGACTTTTAAATAATTTTACTACACCCTCATTTTTTATTTGATTAAATGAATGCCATATAACACTTGCCATTCTTGCTTTATGGTATTCATTAGGTCCATAAACATTAAAGAATTTTAAACCAGCCCAATATGGTGGTTGATTAGGATGCTTTATAGCCCATTTATCAAATTCATTTTTGCTTACACCATAAGGATTTAATGGTTGTAGCTTTTCAATAATTTCATGGCTATCATCATAACCAAATTCTCCTGCACCATAGGTTGCAGCAGAAGAAGCATAAATAAATGGAATATTATTCGATACACAATATTTCCATAAAAGAATTGAGTAATTATAGTTTAATTCTCTATGTACTTCATAATTAAATTCTGTAGTATCTGTTCTTGCACCTAAGTGAATAACACAATTAATAGATGGTTTTTCATTATCAAGCCAATTAAATAAATTATATCTTTCTATTGCTTTGATAAACTTTTTATTTTCCCAATTTTTTCTTTTCTTTTCAACTCCAAAATCATCAACTATATAAATATTTTCAAAGCCTTGTTCATTTAAAAATTGTACCATACAACTTCCTATAAAACCAGCTACACCAGTAACTATAATATTTTGTTGGCTATTCATTGTTTAAAATTATTTGCTGTTAATTATTTTTTCAATTGCTGTATCATATTTTTCTTTCCAAGAAATAATATTACCCCAATCTTCATCATTTACTTTTATTGCACCACTTGTTACAGTGCCTAAAACAGTGTACTGAATATTTGCTTTTTCAATAATCGATTTTAGTTTTTCTACATTATCTTTTGAGCAAGTAACTACAATTCTACTTTGACATTCTCCAAACCAAAAACTTTCTTTTCTTATAGGAAAATTTGCTTTAACATCAAATCCTAAATTATTATAAAATCCTTTTTCCAATAACGTTATCATTAAACCACCTTCGCTAATATCGTGTGCAGAAAGAATTATTTTTTCTTTGATGATTAATGACACTAATTGTTGTACCTTATACTCTTCCTCTAAATTAAATGCTGGTGCAGGAGAAAATTCTACTCCTTTTATTTTATGTAAATATTCACTTGATGCAATATCATTTTTTTGTTCTCCTATCAACACAATAATATCATCTGCATTTTTATAATTCAATGTCATTCTATTATCAAAGTCATCTAAAATACCAACCATACCAATAGTAGGCGTTGGATATACAGCACCATCTGGATTTTGGTTATAAAAACTCACATTACCACCAGTAACAGGAGTATTAAATTTTTTACAAGCATCTCCCATGCCTGTAACAGCTTTTACAAATTGATAATATACTTCAGGGTCGTAAGGATTTCCAAAGTTTAAACAATTTGTTACACCAATAGGTTCTCCTCCACTACACACTATATTTCTTGCAGCTTCTGCAACTGCAATCATAGCACCAACTTGTGGATTTGCAAATACATAACGACTATTACAATCTACTGTTACAGCTAAAGCTTTATCAGTTCCTTTTGCTAAAATAATTGCTGCATCACTTGGAGCATTAGTACTTGCATTTGCTGCACCCACCATACTATCATATTGTGTGTAAACCCAGCGTTTACTTGCAATATTTGGAAGCTGAATTAATTGTTCTGCTATACTTTTTACATCAGTAATATCTTCAATGCTATTGATATCAAAAGCATTTATTTTTTCAAAATATTTTGGTTCTTTATATTCTCTTGTGTATTGAGGTGCACCACCACCCAACACTAATTCATAAGCAGGAATTTGTGCTTCTAAATTTCCATTCATATAAAAACTTAACAAGCCATCATCTGTAACTTCTCCTATATTACTTGCACTCAAATCCCATTTGTCAAATATGTCTAATACTTTTTGTTCTTTTCCTTTTTCTACTACAATCAACATTCGTTCTTGGCTTTCACTTAAAAGCAATTCCCAAGCTTTCATATCTTTTTGTCTTGTAGGTACTTTTTCTAAATCTATTCTCATACCTACATTTCCTTTAGCACTCATTTCTGCAGTGCTACAAATAATGCCTGCTGCACCCATATCTTGCATACCAACAATAGCATCAGTATCTAACAATTCTAAACAAGCTTCTAATAATTTTTTTTCTTGAAAAGGATCGCCAACTTGTACAGCTGGCAATTCTTGTGCACTTTCATTAGTAATATCTGCACTAGCAAAACTTGCACCACCAATACCATCTTTACCTGTAGCACTACCAACAAAAAATACTGGATTTCCTTTTCCTTTAGCAGTAGCACTAATCATTTTATCACTCTTCATAATGCCTACACTCATTGCATTTACTAAAGGATTGGTGTGATAACAATCTTCAAAATAAACCTCTCCTGCAACAGTTGGTACACCAAAACAATTCCCATAATGACCAATACCATGCACAACGCCACTTAGTAAATGTTGTGTTTTTTTATCTTGAAGATTTCCAAAACGTAAACTATTTAAAGAAGCTATTGGTCTTGCACCCATTGTAAAAATATCTCTTTGAATACCACCAACACCTGTAGCTGCACCTTGAAAAGGTTCTAATGCACTTGGATGATTATGACTTTCTATTTTAAACACTACACCATAGCCATTACCCATATCCATTAAGCCTGCATTTTCTTCACCTGCTGCAACCAACATTCTTCCTCCACTTCTTGGTAAAGTTTTTAACCATTTAATTGAGTTTTTATAACTACAATGTTCACTCCACATAGCACTAAATGCACACAACTCTGTAAAGTTGGGTATACGACCTAATTTTTGTTTAATCAGTTCAAACTCTTCTTCTGTTAATCTGAGTTGTTGTGCAGTTTTTACTGTTATTTCCATTTAGTAGAATTATTTTGATACGAGCTGTACAAACATTGCTCAACACCTGTTGCGTCGCACACTTGTACTAATGAATAAAAAGTAACTTTTCTTGGTGCAAATGTAAGTTATGAAACTTAGAGAACAATAGTAAAGTAGAGTCTTACCTAATTTGTATTTCCAATTTAGAAAATTTTGTTAGTTTTGAAAAGCAAACATTAAAACAAAAGCAGTTAGAATTAATATGAGTTTACAAATAATACAAGACGGCAAAGGGAAAACCGCAGGTGTTTTTATTCCTATTAAGCAATGGAAGCAATTGAAAAAACAGCATACTGGATTAGAACAATTAGAGTATGTAGAACCGACTAAAGCACAACTTTTGCAAGAATTGAAAGAAGCTGTGATTGAGCTTGGCTTAATTAAAAAAGGTAAATTAAAAGCACGTCCTGCAGAAGAGTTTTTGAATGAGTTATAAAGTTTCAACAATACCATTATTTGAAAAGCAAGTAAAACGATTGGCTAAAAAATATCCAACCATTAAACATGATATTGCAACTTTAGTTGAAATTTAAACTACAAACCCATCTGGCAAAATAGCTCCTTTCTTAATTACTACAATTCCTTCTTTAATGGTATATAATTCATGTTCTTTATTTTCTAAATGTTTTCCTCCATTTATTCGAACATCATTGCCTATTCTACAATTTTTATCTATGATAACATCTTTAATATAACATCTTTCTCCAATACCAATTTTGGGTTTTCCTTTAATTAAATTATTTGCCATTTCATCAATGGTTTCATAAAAATCATTCCCCATTATGTATGCATTAAGAATAGTAGTACCACGACCGATTCTTGACCTAATACCTACAATACAATTTTCTATACGACTTGCATGAATAATACAACCTTCTGCAATAACTGTTTTTTCTAAAGTAGTGCCACTAATTTTAGCAGGAGGTAACATTCTTGGACGAGTATAGACTGTTTGTGTATTATCGAATAAATTGAATTGTGGAATTTCTGAGGTTAATAATAAATTGGCTTCAAAGAAAGAAGCAATATTTCCAATATCTGTCCAATAACCATCATATTGATAGCTGATTACTTTATAATTTGCTATAGAGTTTGGAATAATTTCTTTACCAAAATCAGTAGCATTAGGATGTACATTTTGTAGAAAATCGAACAAAACTTTTCTGTTAAAAACATAGATGCCCATTGATGCTAAATAATTTCTATGTTCCTTTTTCATTTGTTCTCCAGTATCGCTAATCCAATTTGGTAAAAGTTCACTTTTAGGTTTTTCTATAAATGAAGTAATTACGTTTTCATCATTTGTTTTCATAATTCCAAAATCAGTTGCATCTCTTTCATTTACAGGAATAGTGGCAATGCTTAAATCTGCATTACTATTTTTATGAGCCTTAATCATTTCACCAAAATCCATTTGATATAATTGGTCGCCACTTAGTATCAGTACATAATCAAAATCTAAATTTTCAATATGCTTTAATCCTTTTCTTACAGCATCTGCAGTTCCTTGAAACCAACTTTGATTATCAGGAGTTTGTTCTGCTGCTAAAATATCTACAAAGCCAGTACTAAATGCACTAAAGTGATAAGTATTTTTGATATGCTTATTTAATGATGCACTATTAAATTGTGTAAGTACAAACATTCTGTTGATATTACTATTGATGCAATTACTAATAGGAATATCTACCAATCTATATTTTCCTGCAATAGGAACAGCAGGTTTACTGCGTGCCATTGTTAATGGATATAAACGTGTGCCAGCACCACCTCCAAGAATTACTGCTACTGTATTTTTACTAATTGATGACATAGAAATAAAATATTTTTTAACGGAAATCTTTAATGAATTATTACAACTGTATGAAGTTAATAGTAAAATATTTTATTTAAGCAGAAACTGTATTAATTTTTTTAAAATAGTAATAGCCTAAAATTGTTATTAGTATTTAATTTCTCCAAAGTTGCCTTTAATGAATAATTCATTTTGAGTTGAAGCTTCAGTATAACCAATCACTTTTGCATCTATGTCTAATTGGTTGGCAACTTTTATCATTTGCTCAGCTGCTTTTGTATTTGTAAAAATTTCTAATCTATGTCCCATATTAAAAACTTGATACATTTCTTTGAAATCTGCACCAGAGTTGGTTTGTATCAACTGCATAATTGGCGGAATATCAAATAAATTATTTTTAATAACTCTTAATGGTTTAGGTAAATATTTCATACACTTTGTTTGCCCACCACCACTACAATGTATTATACCATTTATATCATTAAAATACTCTTCTAATAATATTTTCATTAATGGAGCATAAGTACGAGTTGGGCTTAATAATAATTTACCAATTGAGTAAGAAATATTGTTAATAGAAATAGTGTCTTCTAATTTATTTTTTCCTATATAAACTACATCATTGCTTAAACTATTTTCAAAAGTTTCAGGATATTTTTCTGCATAATATTTACTTAAAACATCATGTCTTGCACTGGTTAATCCATTACTTCCTAAGCCACTATTATATTCATTTTCATAAAGTGATTTTCCATAAGATGCAAAACCAACAATAACATTATCTGCATCAATTTTTTCGTTGGTAATTAGTTTATTTTTTTCTAATCTTACAGTCATAGTGCCATTAACAGCAATGGTTCTTACAACATCGCCAACATCTGCTGTTTCTCCACCTAAATAAAAAATATTGATGCCATATTTTTTCATTTCATCAAAAAATTCTTGAGTACCATTAATAACAGCTTCAAGAACTTCTCCTGAAATTTTAGATTTATTTCTATCAATAGTAGAGCTGAATAAAAAATTATTATAAGCACCAACACATAAAAGATCATCTAAATTCATAGCAACTGCATCTTGTGCAATTCCTTTCCAAACACTTACATCACCTGTTTCTTTCCAATATAAATAAGCTAAAATACTTTTTGTACCAGCACCATCTGCATGAGAAATGTTTACAAAATTTTCATTGCCTGTTAAATAATCTGGATACATTTTGCAAAAAGCATGAGCATATAAACCAGCATCTAATTTTTTTATTGCTGCATGCACTTCTTCTTTTTGAGCAGATACGCCCCTTTTGTTGTATAAAGACATTTTTATGGTTGAGTATTTAATCTTTGCAAATGTAATTTACCTTCTCTTATCATTCATTATTTTTGTTGGTATGAATATTTATAAAGATTTGAATCAATTACCAGCATTTAAAAATGCCATTATTACAATAGGAACATTTGATGGTGTACACGAAGGACATAAAAAAATTTTATCACAATTAAAAACAAAAGCCAAAGAAGTAAATGGAGAAACTGTTGTAATAACTTTTTATCCTCATCCAAGAAAAATTATTGGCGATACAACTGGTGTTCGTTTAATAACCACTTTAGAAGAAAAATTAATGTTGCTTTCAAATGAAGGAATAGATAATGTGGTGGTTGTTCCTTTTAATGAAGCATTTTCAAGTCTATCGGCAGAAAATTATATTATTGAATTTTTATACAAAAAATTTAAACCACATACTTTAATTATTGGTTATGATCATCGTTTTGGATTTCAACGAAAAGGCGATTATCATTTATTAGAACAATATGGTAAACAATTAGGTTTTAATGTGGAAGAAATAGATGCTAAAACTATTGCAGAAGCAACCATAAGTAGTACGAGAGTTCGTAAAGCATTGTTGCAAGCTGATGTAGAAACTGCAAAAGAACTTTTGGGTTACAATTATTTTTTTGAAGGAACAGTAATTAAAGGAGACCAATTAGGAAGAACTATTGGATATCCAACAGCAAATTTGCAATTAAATAATGATGAAAAATTAGTTCCTGCTGATGGTGTATATGCTGTAGAAGTTTATAGACAACAGGTAATAGGCCACAGACCACAGACAACACACAACACACAACAGAACGAAATTAATAAAGGCTCTACTGTGAGCTGCGGTCTATGGACTACTAACTATTTAAAAGGAATGTTATACATTGGTAGCAGACCAGTAGTAAATGGAAAAAGAAGAGTAATTGAAGTAAATATTTTTGATTTTAATGAAGATATTTATTCAGAAAATTTAAAACTTACTATTAAAAAATTTATCAGAGGCGATAAGCACTTGAATGGTTTAGAAGCATTAAAAAATCAATTAGCTATTGATAAAATAGAAGTTTTAAAATGTTGGAATTAATTATTTATTTCAAAAAAAACTATACTACACTTTACTATATTTTCTCTTAAAATATTTATCTAAAAGCCATGCAATTACCCAATAAATAGGTATTGTAATTGGATAAAAAATTATTATTAATGCTGTATATCCATGATAACTACCTGCTGCTTCACCAATTAAATTATCAATAAAACCAAAAGAAGCTATAAAGAAAATAAAGAAACTTAATGGCACTAAAAAACTTCCTGCAATCACTACCCAAGAATATTTTTTTGGAAGATTATTTTTTCTATACTTCATAATAGCGAAAACATGAAGTAATGCTAAAATAAAAAAACAAATAGCTGCTATATTGAAAGGCTCAATAGCTATCATTGTTTTGGCAAGTGAGCTAACTTGTGGTGTATAAATTATTTGAAAAAAATCAGCAGGCAATTTTGTAAAATGCCAAACAGCAATGCTATCAACACTTCCAAGAGTTGGTTTTCCTAAAGTAGTAGTAAGTGTATTGTTGTATTGGTAATCTTTAGCATCTAAAGTTATTTCCAACTCATGAAAAGATTTCCAATGCTTAGCTGGAGAAAGTGAATAACGAAAACTATATTCTCTAATCCAAGGCTGTCTGTTTGTCCAACAACTTGCATTGTATTCAACTCTTATAATATGGTTTCCTTTACTAAGGTTTGTTTCAAAATATTTTAAGTCTTTTAAATAATAAACAATTCCATTTTTAGAATCCCAATAAATTTCTGTCATATCTGCTTCTCCATTATTAAGAGGAGGTCTAAAAGAGTTGGAAAACTTATCAAATTTAGATTGATTAGTAGATGTATATTCAGCAGGAATATCAAGTAGTTTTATTTCTTTTCCATCTACAAATACTTTAAAATTTTTACTATAATCAATAGCATGAAATAATAAAGGAATTTGGTTTCCTGCTGTTTCTGCATTAATGTAGTATTCTATAACATAGTCTGCAGATTCAAAATTTTTATTAAGCTTAATTAAGATTTTTTCTTTTAAAATATCTACATCTTTACTTGAGTAAACTGTAGAAGAAGAAGTTCCTGGAATATAAGGAGAAGCCATATTTGCATGGCTAATAAAAGATGAAAAGAAAAAAATAATTGTTAAGAATTGCTTCATAAGAAATGCTATAAAAAACTATGTAATAAGTTTATAAGATGAAACAATTTACAAAACGCACAATGATGCTTGTTAATTAATTCTTATTGAAATGATACTTTGATTTTCGCCACTCTTTTTAGCCATTACAGTTATATTAAATCCTTTATCGTTATTTTTTAATTTTCCTGCTATATACATGGTGCCTCCCATTTCTCTTTGAGATGCAAGTTCAAAACCTTTAATGTTATTATCGTTAAAAAAAGCTTTTAAGGCAATGCCTGCTTGATTTTTGCTCATATTTTTCACTTCATCTTTTTCAGGAAGTTTTAAATCTATAAAGCTATCAAACTGTTCTGTTAATTGCTCAACGTTTGCAGCTTTTAATGCTTTTAAAATATCATTATTATCTGTTTCTTGCACTGTAAAAGCAAAGGAACATATACTAATTGCCATCAATAAAAAAAGATTTTTCATTACTATACATTTAAAAACAAACAATATTTATTTAAAATGGTACTAAAAATATGCCAAATTAACCAATTAAAAACATTGTTGTCCGATAAATGTACGATTTGATTAATAAGTGTCGCTACACACCTTGATATTGCTGCATTTTGTTTTTATTTTTCAATAGCAGGGTGCTATGAAGAATTGAACATAATAGTTTGATTAGTTTTTGCTGGCTTCT
>JBPXJV010000055.1:0-26728 GCA_051715485.1 Chitinophagales bacterium | reverse complement strand
ACTTTTTTGAAGCAAATTTTGAAAAAATTTAAAAATTGTCTGAAATACCAATAAATACACCATTATTTCTATGTTCAATTGGAAATGTTTTTAAACAATAACCTTCGCCACTAACATTTCTTCCATTTTTTAAAGAAAATTTATAGCCATGTTTAGGACAGATAACATTACCAAAATTATCTAAAACACCTTCAGATAAAATGCCACTTGCATGAGGGCATTTATGTGCAAAAGCAAATAATTGATTATTAAATTGTGCTAATGAAAGAGTTTTATTAGTAATTGTTATAACACACATCTTGTTTTCCTGAAATGAAAGTTCCTCAATGTTTTCTGCAATTTTATACCAAGTCATTTTGTTGTTATTTAAAAAAGAAAGGAGCTATTATTAAACAGCTCCTTTCTTTTAAAACAATATTAAAATTATTGTTTAATAAATTTCTGAACAGAAGATTCGCAACCATCTGCACAAGTTAATTTTATTAAATAGTTACCTGTGTTTAATGCTGCTACATTGATAGAAATATTATTTTCTCCTATTGCTAATTGATTATTTTGTTGCATAACCACTTTACCTGTCATATCTGTTACAGTTAAAGTTGCTTGTGCTGCTTTAGGGGCAGTAACTGTTAAGTTTACTTTTTCTTTAGCTGGGTTTGGATAAACATTTACTAATTCAAATCTATTTGGTTTTTCTCCTTTAATTAAAACAATACCAGAGTAAGAAGTTTTGCCATCTTTATCTATTTGTTTTAATCTGTAATAAGTGTTTGTAGCACTTGCTTTATCTGAATAGTTATATTTTATTTCTGAACTGCTTGTGCCATTTTCTGCTTTAGTTGCAATAAATGCAATAGTTGTAAATTCAGAACCATTAGCACTACGTTGTAATTCAAAACCTTTATTATTCATTTCAGATAATGTATTCCAACTTAAAATATTTTTATTATTTTCTCTGCTACCTGTAAATTCTCCAAAAGTAATAGGTAATGAACCACCAGTAATTACAATATCATCAATACCAATAACATTACCATATTTACTTACACCTTCTATACCAATATGAATAGATTGAAATGAGTAAAGTGATAAATCTACAGTTCTTTGTATCCATCCTGGAGTTGCAAAAGCCGAATTTACTCTTGAAAATCCACCACCAGCAACTCTAACCCAGTTATTACCTCCATCGCCAGAAATAACAACATATACACTATCCAAAGTAGTATTTAGAGAGTTGTCTTGACTCATCCAGAACGAAATATTTGCAGGCATTGAAAATGTAAAGCAACCTGCATATAACACGCTTCTGTGACCTGCCGAACTTGCTCCAGAATAACTATCAAATAAATAAAAACTTAAGCCAGTCTTAGGACGAAGAGTATCTGCTAAATCTGCATTTTTATAACCTCCTGTTACACTTGAAGCTCCTGGTGATGCTAAACTTAAGCCCCAATGGTTTGCACCAGATAATGTTTTTAAATACTGAAATACAAGAGGACTGCCAATTTCTGCACTTGTACTTACTGGATAGCTTATGTAGCTGTCTGTTGTTGATAATGATGTTTTTGCAGTATCATTACCTGTAGAAGCATCTCCAGCTAAAGTAACATAAGCTTTAAGGTTATTAGTACCTGCAGTATTTAAGTTTAATCCACTAAATACAATTGTTTCTGTAGCACCAGCAGCCAAAGAAGTTGTATTTAAAATTGTTTGAGTAGTGCTATTAGCTCCTGAAATTTCCAACTTAACTTGTGCAGCAGAAGGTGCAATAGCAGTTGTGCCTTCATTCTTTAAAGTAACAGAAACTGATTGTGGTGCACTAAAGCAAGTTGGTGAAGGAAGACTTGCAAAGCCTGTAACAGAAGCATCTATAGCTACTGGTCTAATTAATTTAATAGCTGGTCTAAATGCTGAAGTAGTTAAAGATGTACTATTTTCAGCAACAGCTACAGTTCCATTATATCTTCTTGAAGAAAGTGTTTGTCCATTACCATCACCCTCAATTCCATTTGCACAATCAAATGAATATCCAGGAACTGCTGCACCCCCACTTCTAATAATTAAAACCTGTAAATTAGTTCCTGCTGTTCTTACAAAAGGGGTTGTTAAAGTAGCCCCTCCTGAAAAAGTAAAAGAATAAGGAGCACCAGCAGATACTACAGATAAACTACCTGAGTAAACTAAAGTATAGCC
Organism: Chitinophagales bacterium; assembly: GCA_051715485.1. Lineage (GTDB taxonomy): Bacteria > Bacteroidota > Bacteroidia > Chitinophagales > Chitinophagaceae > UBA1930. The sequence continues at coordinate 24,535 of JBPXJV010000055.1, read as the reverse complement.
TGTTAAAGAAAAAGTACCTGTTGCAAAAGTTGTTACAGATGAGGGTACATTTTTCATATAAATACTATAATTAGGAACTGTAACTGGAAATGTGCCTGTTGAGTTTGTATTAGCTGCAAATTGAATTTGGGTTATACCGTTACCTGCACCAACAAAATTGGTAGCACCAATTTCACTATTGGTATATACAGCCTCAATAGCATGTGCTGTTGAAGCACCAACAACAACATTACCAGATGAGCCTGCATAAGTTGTTACAAGAGATACAGACTGACCCCAAACTATTGTAGTAAGTGTAGTCAATAATGCAAAAAGTAAACTTTTTTTCATAACGAGTTTTTTAAAAAATGGTTTATAATTAAGTAAAGATAAAATAAAATTGAAAATGACAATTATTTTTTTACATTATTTTTTACAAATGTAAAAGCGGTATAATTTTAATAAAATCAGAGTGTCAAATAAGGCTTAAATATCGTAGATATCAAACATCACTTTTCCCAAACCCTTAATCCTTCACTACAGTTGGCACAAATATCAATGTTCTTACGACCTTTGGTTATATTAGCTCTAAAGTTTTTATAATTTTTATTATGCCAAATATCTTTAAAACTTTGATTGTTTAAATCTCCTAATTGATGTTTAGCATCTTTATCAAAACAGCATGGAACAATTTTTCCATCCCAAGTAATTACATTGGCTTGCCACAATCTCCAACAATGGTTAGCCATACCATTTTTAATTTTTGAATCACCTTTTTTATCTTTTTTGTATCTGCTATATTTTTCTATTGTTGGAATTAGATTATTAGGGTCGTTTTCATAATCATATACTTGAGCTGTTTTAAAGCGAACCTGATCTACACCAATTTCTTTCCCTAATTTTTTTACATCTTCAATCTGATGCTCATTGGGTCTTACAACTAAAAATTGAAAAATGATAAAAGGTGTTTTACTGTTTAATTCTTTTTTCCATTTTACAATATTTTGTGCTCCTTGTATCACTTTATCTAACTTTCCTCCTCTTCTATATTGTTGATAAACTTCTTGAGTTGTACCATCAATAGAAATAATTAATCTATCTAATCCACTTTCTACTGTTTTTTTAGCATTAGCATCTGTCATGTAATGAGCATTGCTACTGGTTGCTGTATAAATTCCTTTATCGTGAGCATACTTTACCATATCTAAAAAGTTGGGGTTCAAATATGGCTCTCCTTGAAAATAAAAAATTAAGTATATAAGTTCTTTATAAATTTCATCAATAGTTTTTACAAAAAAATCTTGCTTTAACATTCCTGTTGGTCTTGTAAATTGTCTTAAACCACTTGGACATTCAGGACATCGAAGATTACAACTTGTTGTAGGTTCAAATGATATTGACATTGGATAACCCCATTGTATGGGCTTACCTAATAGCTTGGTTAGTTGATAACTTAATAAAACTTTTAAAGCATTCCAAGCTCTACGAACAGTAAGCTTTGATAAAAAATTTATTGAATCGTTATAATTAAAATAAGTCATAGTATGTGTGTAAAAATAGGCAAGTAGTTGAAGATATAACTAACAGAAATAATAAATTCCTTCTTTAGAAAACAAAAGCAATTAATTGAAATGTTTTATTAAACCCAGATTCTGCATTAGGAATATAAATTAGTTTTCGTATTACTAAGACTGTTTATGATTCTAACGATTAATTTGGGGTGAAGTTGAATTGGGGAAATATTTTTAAAATACATCTTATTTATTTTACTTCATACATAAAGAGCAGTAAAGTAATACAGCATATTATATTTTTGCCAACTATGCGTATTGTTATAAATACAAAATTATCACAAACTTATCATGTTGCTTTTTACAGAACATATATTTATGAACTGCTTCAAAAATTTATACCACAACATCAAGAGCACCATTTTCTTTTGTTGCTTGATGATACTTTTCAGCCAATAAATTTTACATCAAAAAATATTATTCAACAAAAAATAAAACAGAAATCTAACAAAGCAATTTCAATACAATATTGGTACGATGTTTCTTTGCCTTTAATTGTAAAAAAATATAAAGCAGATGTTGTTCTTCATTTTAATAATAGATGTAGTTTAACTCTTAAAACTCCTCAATTTATTGTGATGTACAACACAACATTTGTAGAGTATCCACAACTTTTATCATCATCTGAAAAATTATTTTTTAAATTTTTACAAAAGAAAATTTTAGAAAAAGCAAATACTATTATAACATTAAGTGAGCATAGTAAACAAGTTTTACAAAAGCTTTACATACTTGCAAATAATAAAACTTTTGCTATACCTTATGGAGTATCAGAAAACAATAAAAAACTTTCTTATAAAGAGCAAGAAAATATAAAACAACAATATACTAATGGTTGTGCATACTTTATTTTTAATGGTACAACACAAGCTGCAAATAATATCCTAACGCTATTAAAAGCATTTTCCATTTTTAAAAAAAGATTACAAAGTAATATGAAGTTGTTGTTGTTAATAGAACCTACGAAGTATGATGATGCAATTAAGGAAAAATTAAAAACATATAAATACAGAGAAGATATTGTTTGGTTAGATAATGTTGATCAACCACAACAACAAGCAATTATTTCATCTGCTTATGCACTAATACTTACTTCTTATAAAGAAGAATATTCTGCAACAATTATTAATGCAATGCAAAATGGTATTCCTGTAGCTTATAACAATACCAACTTTTTTTATGAAATAGTTAAAGAAGCAGCACTAAGCTTTGATACAGTAGATGAAAATGATATTGCACAACAAATGATGTTGTTGTATAAAGATGAAAATTTAAGAAGTCGGTTAATAGAAAAAGGATTCAATCAATCAACAAATTTTAGTTGGCATAAAAGTGCAGAATCTCTCATTAACCTATTTGAGCTTTATGCTAATAAATAATAAGTTTACCTTTGCCAACTAATTAAAAATAGATTATGCAAAAATCAACAATTACAATAGATATTCAGTTAGATGAAAATAAAATTCCTGAACAAATAAAATGGACAGCAGATAATAGCAGTGCACAAGTGCCACAAAATGCAAAAGCCATGATGCTTTCAATGTGGGATAGTGCAGATAAAGCAGCATTAAGAATAGACCTTTGGGTAAAAGACATGATGGTAGATGAAATGTCTGATTTTTATTATCAAACTTTTATGGGTATGGCAGATGCTTATGAAAGAGCAACACACGATAAGCAACTAACAGATGATTTAAAAAAATTTGCTAAAGAATTTTATCAAAAATTTAGAGCTCAGCAGCTAAAGGATAATAAAGCATAATTGTTATATACCTATTTTTATTTTACTTTGTCAAATTAAAACGATTGTTATGCTAAGAAGTAAAATTGCTGGTATAGGAATGTATGTTCCTACCAATGTAGTTACTAATAAAGATTTAGAAAAACTAATGGATACCAGTGATGAATGGATACAAGAACGAACAGGAATACAAGAACGAAGGTTTGCTCATAGAACAAATGAAACTACAACAACTATGGGCGTTGAAGCTGCTAAAATTGCTATTGAAAGAGCAGGTATTACTCCTCAAGATATTGACTTTATCATTTTTGCTACATTAAGCCCAGATTATTATTTTCCTGGCTGTGGTGTTTTGGTTCAACGTGCTTTACAAATGAAAGAAATTGGAGCATTGGATATTCGTAATCAATGCAGTGGTTTTGTGTATGCTTTAAGTGTGGCAGACCAATTTATTAAAACAGGCATGTATAAAAACATTTTAGTAATAGGTAGCGAAAAACACAGTTTTGGTTTAGACTATACAACAAGAGGAAGAAATGTAAGTGTAATTTTTGGTGATGGTGCAGGAGCCGTTGTTCTTCAACCAACCACAAATGAACAAGAAGGAATTTTAAGCACTCACTTACACAGCGATGGAGAAAGTGCAGAAATTTTAGCCATGTATAATCCTGGCACACATGCTAATCATTGGGCTAATAAAAATTATGCAACATTTAATGAAGCAGAAATTGGCGATATGTTTTTAAGCCATGATATGATTAATAATGCAGAAATTTATCCTTTTATGGATGGACCAAGTGTGTTTAAAAAGGCTATTGTAAAATTTCCTGAAGTTATTGTTGAAGCCTTATCCAATAACGGTTATACAACAGAAGATTTACAGTTATTAATTCCACATCAAGCCAATTTAAGAATAAGTCAATTTGTACAACAAAAACTTAAACTTTCAGACAATCAAGTTTATAATAATATTCAAAAATATGGTAACACAACTGCTGCAAGTGTGCCAATTGCTCTTTGCGAAGCTTGGGAAAATGGAAAAGTTAAGAAAGGAGATTTAGTTTGTTTGGCAGCATTTGGTAGTGGTTTTACATGGGCAAGTGCATTAATTAAATGGGCTTAATAATTTAATAGAGCACTATTAAAATATTTTTAATTCAACTAAAAAGTACTTGTTATGAAATATTTACTTTTATGTTTAACAGTAGTTTTAGTGAATACACTAACTGCACAAGAAGATTTTGTGCCACTACAAATTTCTGCACAAGGAAAAACAATTAAAGCTTCATATAATTCAACAGTAAGTGTTGATACTTTATTTTTAAATATTAATAAAAATGAAACAGGTAAGTTGGTTATTATGAATGCAAATGTTAAAGCAGAAAATGATATTAAAAGAGATTATTTTATTTCAAACGAAAAAGATAATCAACCATTAAATCTTACATTTTTAAGTAGGGTTGTAGGTATTTCAAACATATCATTAAAACAAATTTCTACTCAAATTGTAAAAGGCAATATTTATAACCTTTACACTACTACAACATCTATTGAAGATAGTAATAAAAAACAAAAAATACTGTTGTGTAAAATAGTAGTTAGATAAAAATAAAATGTATTATAGAATAAATTTAATCCTCTAAAAGCTATTGCATGAACAGGAAGTTGATATATCTCATAAACCCAATTTCTGGTACAGGAAAAAAAGAAACCATAAAGAAGCTAATAGAAAAGGAAACTTCTGAACAAAATATTCCTTTTGAAATTATTAATACCAATGCAGCAGCAAATTATAATTTTTTAAAAGAAAAAATTACAACAGAAAATATTACTGATGTTATAATGGTTGGTGGCGATGGAACTATAAATCAAATAGTAAGCAGCTTAAGAAATATGCCTTTAAAGTTTGGAATTATTCCTGTTGGTAGTGGAAATGGTTTAGCTGGTGCTGCTCAAATACCAATGAAGCCCAAAGAAGCACTACAACTTATTTTTAAAGGAACATCGAAGAAGGTAGATGCTTTTTTAATAAATAATCAATTCTCTTGTATGCTTAGTGGCGTTGGGTTTGATGCAAAAATTGCTTATGATTTTAGTACAAAAGCAAGCAGAGGATTGCTTACTTATACAACACAAAGTTTGTTTCATTTTTTTAAAGCTCAGCCATATCAGTTTGAAGTAACTATTGAAAATTTTTCTTTTTTTTCTGATGCATTTTTTATCAGTATTGCTAATAGTAACCAGTTTGGAAATAATGTTACCATTGCACCTCAAGCAAGTTTAAATGATGGGTTATTAGATATTGTTATTGTTCAAAAGATGAATAAAGCAAAATTACCTTTTGCTATACTAAAACAAATTAGAGGTAATAATAAACTGCAACAATTAGTAGATGATGTAACTAAAAAAAATATTTTATATTTTCAAACACCAACTATAAAAATAAAAAATTTAAAGCATGCACCTTTTCATGTAGATGGAGAACCTAAAGAAACCTATGATGAATTTGAGGCAGAAATAATTAAAGATTGCTTTGATTTAATTCAACCCTAATCAATAATAAAGCCCCCAAATTTGGAGGCTTTAATTTTTTATATAATTGCTAAAAAACTATTTATAGTGTGTTGCTAATTCTTTAGCTAATTCAACCATTTTATTTAAGCTATCATCGTTTAATTGTCCTTTCTTAAATTCAGCTAAAACATCTGGTAGTTTATTTTGCATTTCTGTTAAGAAGTGGTCTTCAAATGCTTTAACATTTTTTACAGCAACTTCTTTTAATAAACCTTGTGTACCCAAATAAATAATTGCTACTTGTTTTTCTACTGTAAATGGTGTGTATTGTGGTTGTTTTAAAATTTCAACGTTACGAGCACCTTTGTCAATTACATTTTTAGTGGCAGCATCTAAATCGCCACCAAATTTTGAGAAGGCTTCTAATTCACGATAAAGTGCTTGGTCTAACTTTAGAGTACCAGAAACTTTTTTCATTGATTTAATTTGTGCATTACCTCCTACACGACTTACAGAAATACCTACGTTAATAGCAGGACGAATACCAGCATTAAACAAGTTACCTTCTAAGAAAATTTGTCCATCGGTAATTGAAATTACGTTGGTAGGAATATATGCAGAAACGTCTCCAGCTTGTGTTTCAATAATGGGTAATGCAGTTAAGCTACCACCACCTTTTACTAAATGTTTAATACTTTCTGGTAGGTCGTTCATGTTTTTAGCAACTGCATCGTTAGAAATAACTTTTGCAGCACGTTCTAATAAACGACTATGTAAATAGAATACATCACCAGGGTAAGCTTCACGTCCTGGAGGTCTTTTTAATAATAAAGATACTTCACGATAAGCTACAGCTTGTTTAGATAAATCGTCATAAATAATTAATGCAGGACGACCAGTATCTCTAAAAAATTCTCCAATGGCTGCACCAGCAAAAGGAGCATAGAATTGTTGAGGGGCTGGGTCAGATGCAGAAGCTGCAACAATAGTTGTATAAGCCATTGCACCATTATCTTCTAATGTTTTCATTACACCAGCAACTGTACTTGCTTTTTGTCCTATTGCAACATAAATACAATAAACAGGTTGTCCAGCATCAAAAAACTCTTTTTGGTTAATGATGGTATCAATAGCAATAGCTGTTTTACCAGTTTGGCGGTCGCCAATAATTAACTCACGTTGTCCACGACCAATAGGAATCATAGCATCAATAGCTTTAATACCTGTTTGTAATGGTTCTTTTACTGGCTCACGATAAATAACACCAGGAGCTTTTCTTTCTAAAGGCATTTCATATAGCTCTCCTGTTATATGACCTTTTCCATCAATGGGTTCTCCTAAAGTGTTAATTACACGTCCTACAAGACCTTCTCCTACTTGTATAGAAGCAATTTTTCCTGTACGACGAACTTTAGCTCCTTCTTTTATTTCATTGCTTTCTCCCATTAATACAACCCCTACATTGTCTTCTTCTAAGTTAAGAGCTATGGCACGAACACCATTTTCAAATTCTACTAATTCACCACTGCGTACATTGTTTAAACCATATACACGAGCAATACCATCTCCAACTTGTAATACAGTGCCTACTTCTTCTAATTCTGCAGTTGCATTAAAGTTACTAAGCTGTTGCCTTAAAATGGCAGATATTTCATCAGGCTTAATGTTTACCATATTTTTTAATTATAAATATTTAAAAATAGTTGTGTTTTTATTGAATTATTGATTATCTGATATTAGGGATATATACGTTTTGAGCAAATTGTTTTTTAATTTCTCTTAAATCTCTTGCAATACTTGCATCTACTAAGTTATTATCAAACTCTAATACAAAACCTCCAATAATATCTTTATTAACTTTGGTTTCTAATTCAATAATTCCAATTCCTCTTTCTTGTTTTACTTTTTGTTCTATTGCATTTTTAGTAGCATCGCTTAATTCTACAGCTGTTGTTAAAGCTACTTTATGAATACCTTTTAGTGCATTATATTCTTCTATAAAAGCATTAGCAATTTCTTCTAAATAGCTTTCACGCCCTTTATTTACTAATAGTTTATTAAACAGTTTTGTAATATCGCTTATTTTTCCATCAGTAACAGCATTCATTATGCTATCTTTTTTTCCTGCTTTTATTATGGGGCTTTTTAATAAGTTGCTAAACTCCTTGCTTTGAGAACATAATGCTTGCAAATATTTCATATCGGCATATACAGCCTCTAATTGATTTTTTTCAATGGATAAATCCATCAAACTTTTTGCGTATCTATGTGCTAAACGTGGATTTTGCATGATTTTTTGTAGAGTTTATTCTTTAAACTTCTTTTATTAATTCAATTTTACTTCTTCGGCAAGTTGTTTAATATAATTTTCTTGCTCTGCTTTATTGCTTAGTTCTCTCTTTAATATTTTTTCGCTTATTTCAATAACTAATGCACCAACTTGATTTTTTACATCGGTTAAAGCAGCATTTTTTTGTTGATTAATGGCTACTTGAGCATCAGCAACAATTCTATCATATTCTGATTTTGCTTTTTCTTTTGAATCAGCAATCATTTTATCAGATTGTTCTTTTGCTTCTTTTATTAAAATAGCTCTTTCTTCTCTTGCTTTTTGTAATAATGCTTCGTTTTCATTTGCTAATTGAGCCATTTCTGCTTTTACTTTTTCTGCTTTGCTTAATGCTTCTTCAATTCCATCTTCTCTGGCTTTAATAGCTTTTAAAATGGGTTTCCATGCCATTGCTTTTAAAATAAAAAACAAAGCAATAAAAGCAACCGTATTCCAAAAAAGTAAACCAATATCTGGTAAAGCCAATGGGTTTATTTCTAATAACATATAATCTTATATTTATTTATGTCAATTTCTTTTTTAATTAAAATGTAATTTACAGGTTCTCCGCCTTGTGCTTTGAACCTGTAAATTTTTTTAAGTAGGAATTAGCCGTTACCCAAAAGAGCAACAACCACAGCAAATAATGCTACCCCTTCTACGAAGGCTGCAGCAACAATCATATTTGCACGAATTTCGTTTGCTGCTTCTGGTTGGCGTGCAATACCTTCTACTGCACCTTTACCAATTTGTCCAATACCAATACCAGCTCCAATAGCTGCTAAACCTGCACCTATTGCTGCTACGCTTCCTACAACTGCACCTAATACCATGTTGTGTTGTTTTTAATTGTTAAAAAATAAAAAAATTAGTCCTCATTATAATGTGGATCATGATCTCCTTTTGGATGATGTTCTTCTATTGCCATTCCTATATACATTGATGCAAGCAAAGTGAAAATATATGCTTGTAAAAATGCTACTAAAACTTCAATTAATCCGATAAATACTGCAAAGGGAACAGATATTGCAGAAGCAAAAACTGTTTTAAAAATAAAGATTAAGCATATTAAGCTTAATACAAGAATATGCCCTGCTGTTACGTTTGCAAATAACCTGATTGTAAGTGAAATGGGTCTTGCTAAAACACCAATTAATTCTATGGGTGCTAAAAATAATTTCATTCCAATATTCATTCCTGGCATCCAAAAAATATGCTCCCAATAGCCTTTATTTCCTTTAATATTTACTACTACAAATACTACTAATGCTAATGCTAAAGTAAATGCAATATTTCCACTAACATTGGTTCCTCCTGGAAAGAAAGGAATCATACCTAAGTAGTTATTGATTAATATAATAAAGAATATAGTTAGTACAAAAGGCATATATTTTGCGTAATGATGCCCAATATTTGGTTTTGCTACTTCGTCTCTTACAAATACAATAATTGGCTCAATAAAAGATTGCAAACCTTTTGGTGCAGAGTTTACACCTCTTTTTTTATAAGTGTTGGCTACCGTTACAAAAACTAATATTAATATAGCCATTGATAAAAATAAGGCTGCTACATTTTTAGTGATAGAAAAATCCCACACTTTACTATTTAGTTCATCATTTACAGTGCCATCTTCATTAATAACTTTTATTTTATTTTTAAAAGTTTGATAAGTGTAATATTTTCCTTGAAAAGCTTTAGGATGATGGTGTTCATCCATTAAGTTAGCAGATGAAAAGCACTCAATTCCTTTATCTGTATATAAAATAACAGGTAAGGGCAATGATGTATGACCCCACAAATGCCAACTATGATCATCTTGTATATGACCTATAATAGTTTCTGTAACATTAAACTCTCCCTCATGAGCTTCTGAAGGATGAGTAGTATTATGAGTTGAATCTTGAGCTAACAGATTTTTTGAAAAAAGCATTGTAAGTATGCTGAAACTCAATACCAACAATGATTTTGTACTTCTAAACGCCATAACCTTTTTCAAATTTGCGGCAAAGATAGGGGTATGTATGTGAATAGTTGAAAATTAAGGCTTGGATTTTCTTTATTTTTTAGCAATAAATATCTGTTAGGAGCAAAATGGTTTGGTTATTCTTTATTTTAAGAAGTTTTTATTGATATTGCTGTATTATTTGCTCTAATTGTTTTGCCTGTAAAACCCCTGCCTGCCTCCACTTTATTTGATTATTTTTAAATACCATAAGTGTAGGAACTCCTTGAATATCATAAGCTGCTGCAACTTTTGGGTTTTTGTCCACATCAATTTTAATAATAGTTGCTTTATTGCCTACTTTTTGTTTTAGCTCTTCTAAAATAGGTTTCATCATTTTGCAAGGACCACACCATTCTGCAAAAAAATCTACCAATACTGGCTTATCTTGAGCAATGATATCTGAAAAGGTTTTAGGTGCTGAATTTGTTTCCATCTTTTATTTATTTAACTTCTTCATCATTCATTTCATCGGAGGAAGTTGTTTGTTTATTATTTATTGGTGTATTACAATTTCCTCCATAACAATTACCACCTGCACAACCAAAAGAAAAAACACCCATAGCTGCAAAATAGCCTCCTATTAAAATTCCAAACCATTCTTTTACCATTATAGATTGCACTATTAATGCTATTCCAATGGCTGCATACATTATTCTTCTAAAGTTCCATCCTGTTAATAGTCTTTGTTTCATTGTTTTTTTTATTTTAGATAAGAGGAGTACATCCAAACTAATTTTTCTTGCTCTCGTATATAATCACTCATTAATGCATTAGTGCCCTCATCATTTGCATCTGCTGACATATTTAACAAACTTCTTTGTTTGATAAGAAGTGTTTGAAAGGAATCTAATACAAGCTGAACGGCTTCTTTTGCTTTTGAAATATTTTTTCCACTTTTAATAGTGGATGTTTTTATATAATCTTCAAAAGTGTGTAATGGTGTAACGCCTAAAGTAAGTACACGTTCTGCAACTTCATCTATTTTTTGAAATAAGTTGGTATAAAGTTCTTCAAACTTAATATGTAGTTCAAAAAATTTATCTCCTTTAATATTCCAATGTAAGCCTCTTGTATTTTGATAGAAAAGCATATAATCAGCTAAAAGTTCATTTAGTTTAGCTGCAAGTTTTTCGCTTTTCTTTTTGTCTAAACCTATTGTATTCATAATTTTAAAATTTATGATTAAGAAATTTTATTTCGTAAACTCATCCAACCACCACCATTATATACTTCAGTAAACCCATTTGATTTTAATATACTTTTTGCCGAAGCACTTCTCATGCCACTTGCACAACAAGTAATTACAGGTTTATCTTTTTTAATTTTTGAAAGATTGCCAGATAGGTTTTGTAAAGGAATATTTACTGAACCTTTAATACAACCTCCTCTATATTCATCTTTAGTTCTTACATCAATTATTTGTGCTCCTTTGCTTATTAATTCTTTATAATCTGTTTTTGGACCTAAGCCTAATAAGCTTTTTAGTAGTTGAATCATTTATTAATATCAGTTTTTATTTGTTAAATAATTTACATCAACCCAGCTTCCTCCATTTTGGCAATCAATACCTAAACTTTTTAGAAATGCTGTAGCTTGACCGCTTCTCATACCACTAGCACAACATAAAATAATTGGCTGATTCATTTGTTTTATTTCATCAACTCTTTTTTCAATTTCATTTAAAGGAATATTAATACTTCCTGCACAGCAGCCTCCACTATATTCTTCTGGAGTTCTTACATCGATAATTATTTTTTTATTTTCCATTTTCTGTTTGTTTATTTTTTACTTCTTCTTTTTTAAAACTTGAAAACACTAAAGCTCCCATTAATGCACCATAAATAGTGCTGTTTAAGGGTTTTGATGTTATAGCACAAGTGCCACTATTGCAACCTACAAAATAGTAATAAGCATAACCAGCAACTGCACCTAAGGCAATTCCTATTAATGTAAGTTTGTATTTCTGAATAAATGGTAACATTAGTTTAATTGTGTTTCTACCACATTTTGTGGTTGATTATTAAAAATTTCTTTTCCGTTATAAATTACTTGCCAAGTTACAGGCATAATTTTTTTAAGCATACTACTTACGCCACAAATTTTTTCTTGAGATGTTGTAACAGCATCTAAAGCAGCTTGCTGGTTTTCATCTTTACCTTTCATTTCATAAATAACATTTGCAGCTACATATTCTATTGGTTGTTGTTTGCTTATTTCTCCACTAACTTTTAAATTAAAATCTTCTAATTGTATTCCTTGTTTACGAAGTAAAGCAATTACATCCATACCTGTACAACCTGATAATGCTGTAAGAACAAAGGGTTTTGGTATTGGACCATTATCTTCTCCTCCAACTCTTTCTGGTGCATCCATAATAATGGTATGACCATTTACTAATGCATTAAATTGCATTTTGCCCATCCATTGCGATTCTATTTCGTGTTTCATGATATAAACTTTTGGTAATTAATTTAAGAACACAAAAGTCTGAACTTTATTTGTGCTGTATTGTAACTTAGGTCACAAATCCTTTAATAGTTTTATTTGGTTGCGATATAATAACACTTTATTATCATTCTCCAATTTTTTTAGTAGTCTTGAAATAACTTCTCTGGAAGAAGCCATTTCATTAGCTATTTCTTCGTGAGAGAGATTGATGAGTGTAGAGTTTGTTGCTTTTGATTTTTCTTTTAAATAATTTATCAATCGTTCATCTAATTTTTGAAAAGCTAATAAATCTATTGTATTTAAAAGTTCGTTAAATCTATTACGAATGGTACGCATTACAAAACTTTTCCATGTTGGATATTTTACAAGCCATTCGTCCATAATGCTTATGGGTATTGCTAAAAACTCAACTTCTGTTTCTGCTACTGCTTTTATTTCGCTGGGATATTGTTGCATACAACAAGTAAATGTCATTGCACAACTTTCGTTTGCATGTACATAATACAACAACAACTCTTTACCAGATTCATCTACTCTTGTAATTTTTAGAATGCCTTTTAAAAGCAGGGGAATAATTCTTACATTTTGACCAATATCAAGTATTGTTTTTCCTTCTTCAACAATTACATTATTTGCTTTGGCTTCTATTTCTTCTAATAATTCTGGTTCAAAAATATTTTTAAATTTTTCTACAACACTCATGTTACAAAGGTAACAAAAGTACTTGTGTTATTTCTTGTTGAGTGTTTATTTAAAGTATGCTTAACTTTTAGTTTTTAAATGTTGGGCACTTGCTTCTAAAGCTTCATAAAACTCTTCTCCATATTTTCTAGTGATTGCTTCTTTAAGAAAAATATATACGGGCATTTTTAATTTTTTGCCCAATACACAAGCTGCTTTACATAAATCTTCTCTTGGTTCGTAGTTTACATATTCTAAATCGGGGTCTTCTTTACTTACAGTAATTTTAATGGGAAATAAATGGCAACTTAATGGTTTTTTCCATTTTATTTTTCCATCGTTATAGGCTTGTTCAAAACCACAAATAATCAATCCTTTTGAATCTTTTTTGCCATATACACAAATGCCACCATTAATTGTTGGTGTAACCCAACCAAACTCTCTATCATATACAAATAAGCCTTGCTTTTCTATTTCTTTAATTCCTTCTTTACTTAAATAAGGTTTTACTATTTGATAATATTTCTCTACTTCTTTTTTTTCCCAATTTTCTAAAGGAGCTCCAGCATCTCCATCTTCACAACAACCTCCTTTGCATTTATCAAGGTCGCAAACAAATTGTTCTTCTAACACTTCATCGCTAATTAATTTATTGTCTATAACTATCATAAAATATTTCTGTTACTAATAAAATCTTTAAACTACAAATTCAAATTTTTCTCCATCAAACAAGCCTTTATCACTTAGTTTTAAATATGGAATTACTAAAAGTGCCATAAAGCTAAGTGTCATAAAAGGAGCACCTAAAGTGCTTCCTAAATCTTTTTTGGTCATAATATCAATATTGGTATAAGCTTCAGAAACTTTATAGCCATCATCGGCACTCATTAATCCTGCAACAGGTAATCCAACAATCATTTCTTTGTTATTACTAACTGCACTTACACCACCTTTTTCTTTTATCACTAAATTAATTGCTTTTGCAAGACTTTCATCATCGCAACCAACTGCAACAATATTATGACTATCGTGTGCAACTGATGATGCTAAAGCACCATGTTTTAAGGCAAAATTTTTAATAAAACATTTAGCAATTGGTGCATTTGAATAACGATTTACAACAACCATTTTTAAAATATCATTTTCTACATCACTTATCCATTCATTATTTTGTTGTTTGCCTTGTAGTAAAAGTTTGTTGGTAATAAGTTGTCCATCTAAAGATTCTATTACATAAATTTTATTATCAACTGTTGGATATTCTCCTACTTTAATTTTTAGTTGTTCTGTTGAAATATTATTGCAATTAAATTGATTAATTGGTTGTACTGGAACAGATTGAATAAATGTTTTTCCATTTTCTGCTACCTTAATTCCATTAATATATGTTTGAAGAATTTTAAATTTTTTTAAATCTTCTGCAACAACAAAATCTGCATTATCGCCAACTTGCAATAATCCTACTTTCATATTATAATGTGCTACAGGGTTTAAGCAAGCAGCTTTTAAAACTTTAAAAATATCAATTCCTTTGGCAACAGCTCTTGCACATAATTGATTGATGTGGCCAATAGCTAAACTATCTGGATGTTTATCATCACTGCAAAACATTATTCTATCTTCATAATCATTTAGTAAATTAATTAATGCTTCAAAATTTTTGGCTGCACTTCCTTCTCTAATTAAAATTTTCATTCCATATTTTAATTTATCTAAGGCTTCTTCTTTTGTAAAACATTCGTGGTCTGTACTTATAATTACTCCATTATTACCAGATGCTTGAATGTATTGTTTTGCTTTTTCTCCTCTTAATCCAGGAGCATGTCCATCAATTGGTTTACCTGCATCAATAGCTGCTTGAAGTTTTTTCATTACTTCTTCATCTTTAAATAATACACCAGGGAAGTTCATCATTTCGCTGAGATAAACTATTTCTTCTTTAGCTAATAATTTTTTTACATCATTACTATCTAAAACAGCTCCTGCTGTTTCAAAAGTTGTTGCTGGTACGCAACTTGGTGCTCCAAAGTGAAATTTAAAATTTACTTGCTTTCCGTTATCAATCATAAACTCTACACCTTTCATTCCACATACATTAGCAATTTCGTGAGGGTCGCTAATAGTTCCTACAGTTCCATGAACTACTGCTAATCTTGCAAACTCACTTGGAACAAGCATACTGCTTTCAACATGCACATGACTATCTATAAACCCTGGTAAAATATAATTTGCAACTTTAAGTTCTGGCTTTGGTCTGATGGATTGTATTTTTCCATCTACAACATTTATTTCTCCAGCAAAAATTTGTTGATGAACTACATCAACTATATTCCCTTGAATGATAAAGCTATTTTGTAACATCATTAAATAATTAAAATAATTTTAAGAATATATAAAACTAACCCATTTATATTTGACTAAATAAACCATAAAAGTAAAATGAAAAAATTATTTGTAGCAATTTTCTTATTTGTCAGTTTTTCATCATTACAAGCACAAACAATAGATGAAGTTATTGACAACTTTGTTGTAGCAAATGGCGGTAAAGAAAAATTAAACTCAATAACAAGTTTAAAAATTGAAAGTGTGATGAATCTTGAGCAAATGGGTTCTTCTGCAAACATTAAATTTATTAGAGAAAAGGATAAACTATTTCGTGTACAAAGTACAAATCCAATGGGAGGAGATGAAGAAAGTTTTACTGTAATTACAGATACAGCTGGATATACTTTTGTACCTGCATTAAATACACCTATGGGTAGCATGGAAGCAAGTCTTACAAAGCTTACATCAGAAGAGTTTGCTGCTAATGCTTATCTAAAAGATTGTGATGGTTTTTTTGCTCCATTAGTTAATTATTCAGTAAAGGGACATACTGCTACTTTAGATGGAAGTGAAAAAGTAAATGGAGTTGATTGTTATAAGGTGAATTTAAAATTAAAATCAGGGCAAGACTTTATTTATTATATTTCAAAAGCAAATTATCAGGTAAGAAGAATACAAGCTGCTGTTCCTATTGCTTTAGAAATGATGGGAATGAGTGCAATGAATAGAGCCTTTAGAGGTGGAGAAAGAAGAGGTGGTGGAGAACGAGGAGAAAGAAATGAAAGAGGTGGTGATAGAAGTCAAAGAGCTAA
The DNA here is from genome assembly GCA_051715485.1 of Chitinophagales bacterium. Classification (GTDB taxonomy): domain Bacteria; phylum Bacteroidota; class Bacteroidia; order Chitinophagales; family Chitinophagaceae; genus UBA1930. The sequence continues at coordinate 8,130 of JBPXJV010000055.1, read as the reverse complement.
TAGAAAAATTGATATTGATTTTGAAAAATATAAATTGTTTAATGGAATTCCTTTTCCAACAAAACAAACTGTACAATTAGGTATGATGCAGTTGCAATTAGAAAATACTAATTTTAAGATAAATGAACCTATTGAGGAAAAATGGTATTTAGTTAAATAAGATTTTTATTTTTCTACTAAACAAAAAGTTTAACTAAGAAATAAAAACCTGCTGCTAATAGTGCAGAAATTGGAATGGTTAAAATCCAAGCCCAAAGTAAATTAACAGTAACACCCCAACGAACAGCACTTAAACGTTTTGTAGCTCCAACGCCAATAATAGCACCAGAAATTGTATGTGTTGTAGAAACAGGAATACCTAAGTGTTCTGTTAAATATAGTGTCATAGCACCAGCAGTTTCGGCACTTACACCTTCTAATGGAGTTACTTTTGTAATACGAGAACCCATTGTTTTTACAATTTTCCAACCACCACTAAGAGTACCTAAGCCAATTGCTAAAAAACTACAAAAAGGAACCCAACTATATTCTGTAACAAATTCATTAAACGTTAATGTTTGCCCAATAGATGCTTCATAATAAATAATAGCAGCACCAATAATTCCCATTACTTTTTGAGCATCATTACCCCCATGTCCTAAACTAAATGCAGCACTTGATAAAAGTTGTAATCTTTTAAACCATTTTTCTGCTCTGTGAGGCTTACTTCGTTTAAATAAATGAACAATAAGAATGGTAATAATAAATGCAATAAACATTCCTATTAGTGGAGCTGCAAAAATGAACAGAAAAACAGGAATTACTTTTACATAATTAATTACATCTATACCATTTTGTTGTAATGCACCAGCATGTGTTAATGCTGCTCCAATAAATCCACCTAATAAAGCATGAGAAGAAGAAGAAGGAATACCAAACCACCAAGTAATTAAATTCCAAGAAATAGCAGCCATTAAACCTGCAAAAATTACTTCTAATGTTATATAATGTTCATTAACACTTTTGGCAATAGTATTACCAATTTTAAATTCTCCTATTAAATATTTAGAAATAAAAAAAGCCCCAAAATTAAAAACAGCAGCCCACAAAACTGCTTGAAAAGGTGTAAGTACTTTTGTTGAAACAATGGTAGCTATTGAGTTTGCTGCATCGTGAAATCCATTGATATAATCAAAAACTAAAGCAAGTACAATAATAATGATAAGCAGTAATGGAAAGTTCATATAAATATTTTATAGTAATACAAATACTTTTTAAGATGCTATTATGAGTATTTAATAATTATACTTTCAATTACATTAGCAGCATCTTCACATTTATCTGTTGCAATTTCTAGTACTTGGTATATTTCTCTTTTCTTAATTACTTCTTTAAAATTATTTTCTTGCTCAAATAACATTTCAATACTTAAATCAAAAATATCATCAGCTTGGTTTTCAATACTGTTTACTTTAATTAAAGCCTCTGTCATTACTCTTAAATGCTTCATATCTCTTAACCCCTTCACAGCTTTACTAATTTCCATAGCTCCTTGATGAATAAGTTCTACCAACTTTTGAATACCACTATCATTAGGATTTACTTTATAAAAATTAATTTTTTTTGCAGAAGCATAAATATAATCGGCAATATCATCTAATGAAGTTGCTAATTGATGTATATCTTCTCTATCAAATGGAGTAATAAAATTTCGGCTTAATTCTGTAAAAATTTGATGTGTTCCATCATCATTTTTATGTTCAAGGTCTTCAATAACAGTTAAAATACTGGCTCTTTTGTCTATATCTGGCTCATTAACCATTTCTTTTAATTTCTGTGCCATCTCACTTACTCTATCTGCAACATCTTCGAATAAAGCATAAAATATTTTATTTTTAGGCATAAACAAATTGCCAATATTATTTAATCCCATAACATTTTATTTTTACAAAGATGTAAAATATTATAAAGACTAAATGCTTTGAAAAAATTGATAATAATTACTTAACATTGAAAGTAATTTTATCATAGTTATACATCATTTTTTTGCTTTAATTAATTACAATTTATGAAGAAATTACTCTTTTGTATTGTCATTTTTTTCTTTTGTGTACTTACTGTTAAGGCTCAATTTTTAATGGATATGATTGATACTACAAAAGATGCAGGAAAAGGCATTTTAACTGTTTATAAAAACTTTGATAAGCTAAAAATTAGTTGTTATTTACAGCCAGAATTTCAAATTGCACAAAGCAAGGGAATACAAACTTTTGAAGGTCCCGATTTTAATAATGAAGTTAGTAATAGATTTATACTTAGACGTAGCAGAGCTAAAATAGAATATATGAATTGGGGAAAAAACAATAAGCCTAATGTGCAAATTACTTTTCAGTTTGATGCTAATGAAAGAGGATTTACAGTAAGAGATATTTGGGGAAGAATTTTTGAAAATAAATTTCAACTTTTTTCTTTTACTACAGGGGTATTTGCAAGACCATTTGGTTATGAAACTAATTTAAGCAGCAGTAATAGAGAATCTCCAGAAAGAGGCAGAATGAATCAGCTATTAATGAAGTCTGAAAGAGATTTAGGAGCAATGATAACTTTTGACCCAAGAAAAAAATTAAAAGGTATAAATTATTTAAAAGTAGATGTTGGTGTTTTTGATGGTCAAGGTTTAACGGCTGATGGAGATTTTGATAATAGTAAAGATTTAATAACAAGAATTGCTTTAAAGCCTTATCCTATTTCTAAAAATATTACTTTATCTGCTGGTACATCTTTATTGCTTGGTTCATTATTGCAAAACACAAAATATTTTTATCAAACAGAAAGTATTGGAGGCATCAAAACTTATGTTGTAGATTCTTCAGAAAATAATAAAGGTAAAAATGCACCTCGTAAATATTATGGTGCAGATGTTCAACTAAAAATAAAAAATAAAATTGGCTATACAGAATTAAGAGCAGAATTTATTGTTGGCAAACATTCGGTATTAAAAAATAGTAATTATACGCCAACAGCATTATTAACAGGTAAAGAAGGATATTATATTAGAAACTTTAGTGGGGCTTATTTTTATTTTTTGCAAAATGTTTTTTCAGAAAAACATCAGATTGTTGTTAAATATGATTGGTTTGATCCTAATACAAAAGTAAAAGGCACTGATATTGGAGCATCAACATCAAACTTAACATCTGCCGACATAAAATATAGTACATTGGGGTTTGGTTATATTAATTACATTACAAGCAATGTAAAACTTATGTTGTATTATGCAAAAGTTTGGAACGAAAAAACCAATCTTATTGGTTATACAAGTAATGTAAAAGATGATGTTTTTACTTGCAGATTACAATTTGAATTTTAGTATAAAATTAAAACTATAAAAATGAAAGTTGCTGTTGTAGGAGCTACGGGTTTAGTTGGCTCTAAAATGCTTCAGGTTTTAGAAGAAAGAAATTTTCCTGTTACAGAATTATTACCTATTGCTAGCCATAAAAGTGTAGGAAAACAAATATCTTTTAAAGGAAAAAATTATACAATAATAAGTATAGAAGATGGTGTAGCAGCTAAACCATCTATTGCCATTTTTAGTGCAGGAGGAAGCACAAGTTTAGAATGGGCTCCAAAATTTGCAACTGCTGGCACTGTGGTTATTGATAATAGTAGTGCTTGGAGAATGGATGTTTCAAAAAAATTAATTGTTCCAGAAATTAATGCAAATATTTTGACCAAAGAAGATAAAATAATTGCAAACCCCAATTGCTCTACAATTCAAATGGTAATGGCATTATATCCTTTACATAAAAAATATACTATTAAAAGAATTGTTGTATCAACTTATCAAAGTGTTACAGGCACTGGGAAAAATGCAGTTGACCAATTATTTAATGAAAGAAAGGGTATTCAAGGAGAAATGGCTTATAAGTATAAGATTGATTTAAACGTTATTCCTCAAATTGATGTTTTCTTAGAAAATGGTTATACAAAAGAAGAAATGAAAATGGTAAAAGAAACCTGTAAAATTTTAAATGATGATAGTATAAAAGTTACAGCAACAACTGTTCGTATTCCTGTAGTTGGTGGACATAGTGAAAGTGTAAATGTAGAATTTGAAAATGAATTTGATTTGAATGAAGTAAAAGAAATATTAGCAATCACAAAAGGTATAATACTGCAAAATGATGATGCTTCACAACTATATCCAATGCCCATTTTTGCCCATGAAAAAGATGAAGTTTTTGTTGGCAGGCTTAGAAGAGATGAAACACAACCCAAAACTTTAAATATGTGGATTGTTAGCGATAATTTAAGAAAAGGAGCTGCTACTAATACCATACAAATTGCAGAGTATTTAGTTGACAATAATTTAGTTACTTAATTCTATCTGCTTTATTATCAAATATTCCTTAAAGAAATAGTTTATAAAAGGCTTATTAATATTAATTTATTATATTGCCAAAGATTTCTTTATGCTAACCACTAAAAAGAATAATATAGAACAATCAGGCTTTGCTTGCTTTACAGGTATTTTGTGTATAATACTTGTATTATTTTTATATTCTTGTCAATCTAATCTTAGTAACGATAATAACATCAAGCAAAGAGCTAAAACACCTATTGTAGATAGCATTTTAATTATTGCAGATAAACTCAATTACTCTGATGTTGCAAATAGTCTTTATTATATTGACTCTGCTATTGCTGGAAAAAAATTAACTCTTCCAGAAAAAATACAAATTCTAAATTATCGTTCATTTGTTTGCGATAAATATTTAAACGATTTTAACAAAGCAAATCTTTATGCAGATAGTATGCTTTTTTTATTACAAGGAAAAAGTACAGATACTTATTTGCACGAATTTGTTTCTGCTTATTATACTAAAGGTGATTTATTGTTTAGACAGCAAGAATTTAGTAAAGCATATCCATACTATTATCAAGGAAAACAACTTGGAGAAAGTTATTTAGATTCTTGCTCTATGGGAGAATATAATTATAGAATAGGTTTTGTGTTATATACTCAAGAAAATTTTGAAGAAGCTAAAAGTTATTTTTTAACCACTCTTCCTGAATGGAAAACCTGTGATATGGCTTTTGGTAGATATTATAGAATACAAGAAATAATGAACAATATAGGGCTTTGTTATGATAAACTAAATAAAGAAGATAGTGCCTTATACTATTTCAAAAATGCTTTAAACTTTATCAATGAAAATAAAAAAATTTATCCAAAAAGAGAGAATAAACACTTAGAGGCACAAGGGGTTATTTATGGTAATATGGGAGATGTTTATAAAAAAAGAAAGAATTACGATTCGGCACATTTATTTTATAAAAAAAGTGTTGATATTAATTTAAAAAAAGATTTTGAAGTAACAGATGGTTTATTAAGCTATCTTAAAATAGCATCTATTTTTTATTTACAAAATAAGCCAGATAGTATGATTGCTATTCTGAAAAATTCAGAAAAATGGCTTAACACTATAAATTTTCCAAAAGGAAATATTGAGTGGTTAAAATTAATGTGGCAATACCACGATAAGAAAAATAATATCAAAGAAGCATACAAATACTTATCTCTATATAATGTAAAAAACACAGAGCATATTCAAACAATCATCAATTCAAATAATTTAGATATTGATAAGCAGGTAGATTTTATTGAAAATAAACATCAAATAAAATTATTAGAAAACGAAAATAAATCAAGCCAAATTTATTTAAAAGCATTTATCATCATTGTTGTTTTGGCTGTTATTGCTTTATTAATTTTTATGTTATATTGGATAAGGTCAAGAAAAGATTTGAAAAAAATTAAAGAGCTATATGGTACAATTCAAAATCAAAATAAAATTTTAGAGAATGCATTAGAAGAATCTGAAGAAAAAAGTAGAGAGAAAGAAAAAATTATACATATAGTAGCACACGATTTAAGAACACCTGTAGCATCTATTTCTTCATTAGTAGATTTGATTTTGGAAGAAAAAGATGAGCAGAGCAAAAAAGATTTATTGAATATAATTAAAGAAGCCTGCAATAACTCTATTTCATTAATTGGCGATATTTTAAAAAGCTCTGAAATGCCTTCCAGTGCTGTAATTAAAAGTGAAGTGCATATTAATCAATGTTTAAATGATTGTGTGTTTTTATTAACGCCTAAAGCATCTGAAAAAAATCAAATTATCGTAGCAGAGCTATTGCCAAAAGATGCTTTAATCTATCTGGATAAAGATAAAATGAAAAGAGTTATTTATAACCTTGTTATTAATGCTATAAAGTTTAGCTATCCAAATAGTAAAATAGTTATTAAAGCATTTATACAAAATAATAATTTAGTAATTGCAATTAAAGATGATGGTATTGGCATTCCTACATCTATGCAAAACGATATTTTTAATGCTGCTAATAAAGCAACAAGAGAAGGTACAAGTGGTGAGCAATCTTTTGGCTTAGGACTTTCTATTTGTAAACAAATAATTGAAGCCCATAATGGAAAAATTTGGGTTGAAAGTAAAGATGAAAAAGGCACTACTTTTTTCCTGACTTGTCCACCTCTAATTTTCAATTTTCATAACCTATTTATATTCAATATTTTAGTGTAACTTTAGTGCGTTATTTGTCGCACTAAGGGTATTTTTATGCTAAAAATTAGAGAGGTTAAAACAGCTTCAGGAAGTATTGCTATTCAAGTTGTTTATTATTTGAATAGAAAGAGGCTTGTATTAAAGCATATCGGTTCAGCTAAAGAGCAACTTGAGTTAGAAAACTTAAAGCTTTTAGCAAATGAGTTTATCCAATCACACACTAATCAATTATCTGTTTTTCCAAATCAAAACCCTAATACTCATTTATACATTGAGCATACTCAATGCATCGGCTTTTATTATCGTTTTTTTTATGACACAATTCAGCAGTTAATGACTCAAATTGGCTTCGATAAGTTATCTACAAACTTATTCAGAGATTTAGTTATAATAAGAATATTAGAACCTGCTTCAAAGATGCGTTCCATTGCATTATTGGAGACTTATTTTGGTATTATTCATAGAAGGCAGAGTTACTACAGAGAAGTAAGAAAATGGCTCTCTTTAAAAGAGCAAGTGCAACAGGTTGTTTTGTCTTTTGCCCAAAAGGAATATGGCTTTGATTACAGACTTTTATTTTACGATGTAACAACATTATACTTTGAAACTTTTGAGAGTGATGAGTTGCGTAATACAGGTTTTTCTAAAGACAATAAATCACAACAACCACAAATTTTGATTGGATTAATGGTAAATAAAGATGGCTTTCCAATAGCTTATGATATTTATACAGGAAACACCTTTGAAGGGCATACAATCATTCCTATGATTAAATCATTTGTTGAACGCAATAAAGTAAAAAACTTTACAGTAGTGGCAGATGCAGCCATGATAAGTACTGATAATATTAATGAACTTAGAAAAGAAAATATACACTATATCGTTGGAGCCAGACTTGGAAATTTATCCCAAGAAACATTTGCATTAATAGATAGTAAAATGACAAGAGAAGATGGTAAAACCATAAGAGTAAATACAAGCAAAGGCTATTTAATTTGCAGCTACTCCTCTACCAGATACAAGAAAGATAAATATGAAATGGAAAAGCTAATTATAAAGGCAAAAGCAATTGTAGAGCATCCATCAAAAAACAAAAGAACCAAATTCGTAAAAACTAACAAAGAGCAGATAGAACTCAATAAGGAATTAATAAATAAAACATCCAAATTATTAGGCTTAAAAGGATACTATACTGACTTAGAAGAAACAGTTTTAGCAACAGAAAAAGTTATCAATCTATATCATGAACTTTATAAAATAGAGCAAGTCTTTAGAATCGCAAAATCAGACTTAGAGACCAGACCTATCTTCCACTTCAAAGAAGAACCCATAAAACTCCATTTGCTAATTTGTTTCATGGCATTAGTACTTTCTAAACATATTGAATTAAAAACAGGCTCATCAATTAAGCATTTCATTACTGAATGCAAAAAGGTAACAGATGCACGAATGCTTAATACAATAACTCAAAGAGAACTTATTGTCAAAGGAAAAATGACCAATACTGTAACAGAATTTTTATCAAAATTAAATCTGCCGCACTAAAGTGGACAAGTCAGGA
>JBPXJV010000054.1:0-9032 GCA_051715485.1 Chitinophagales bacterium | reverse complement strand
CTGCTTTAACTTTATCATCTCGCATCAACCTTATTGCTGGTAGGTTGCTCTTCAGCAGAGCCTACTTCCTCTTCAGATTGATACTACAAAGATTTTGATTTTATTTGAAGAAAAAACCAACCATTTTTAACCACATTGCCTGATTGATTAAATAACTAATAGAGCATCGCCATAGCTAAAGAATCTGTATTTATCTTTAATAGCTTTTTGGTAAGCTGCCATAGCTAAATCATAACCTGCAAAAGCACAAGTCATAATTAATAAACTTGTTTTAGGTAAATGAAAGTTGGTTACTAAACTATCAGCTATACTAAAATCATAAGGAGGATGAATAAAGTGATTAGTCCAGCCTTCACTTGGTTTTAATAGTTTTTGAGCAGTAAAATTTGTTTCTAAAGCTCTCATAGTTGTAGTACCAATTGCACAAATTCTATGGTCTGTTTCTTTTGCTTTGTTTACAATTTTTACAGCTTCTTCTGGAATGTTATAATATTCTGCATCCATTTTATGCTTGCTTAAATCTTCTACTTCTATTGGTCTAAAAGTACCTAAGCCTGTGTGTAGTGTAATTTCAGCAAAACGTATTCCTTTGATTTCGCAGCGTTTAATTAGTTCTTTACTAAAGTGTAAACCAGCAGTTGGAACTGCTACTGCTCCTTCATATTTAGCATATACTGTTTGATAACGTTCTTTATCTTCATCATCTGGTTTACGTTTAATGTATTTAGGCAAAGGAGTTTCGCCCATACTTTCTAACATTTTTTTGAAGCTTGCATCATCTCCTTCCCATAAAAATTTTATGGTTCTTCCTCTACTTGTAGTATTATCAATTACTTCAGCAACTAACTCTTCACTTTCGCCAAAGTAAAGTTTATTGCCAACACGTATTTTACGAGCTGGATCTACAATAACATCCCACAAACGATTTTGAGCATTTAATTCTCTTAATAAGAATACTTCAATTTTAGCACCTGTTTTTTCTTTTCGTCCATACATACGAGCAGAAAAAACTTTTGTATTATTTACAACAAAAACATCCTTATCGTCAAAATAATCAAGTATGTTATAGAAATGTTTGTTTTCCATAACTCCTGTTTTACGATTTACAACTAACAAACGACTGTCTTCACGTCTTTTTGTAGGGTTTTGAGCAATAAGATTTAAGGGCAGGTCGTACCTGAATTGTGATAGTTTCATGTTACGGCATGATTTATTTTAGTGAATAATGAAAGGCTGCAAAGGTATTGTTTATAAATGAATACTTCCAAACAAATCTTTATTTGTTGTGTATTTTAATACTTTTTAAACAACTGCTACTCACAGATAATAGCTTTTAAACTAAGGTCTAAACTTGTAGCTTGATGTATTAAACCACCAACACTTACATAATCTACACCTGTTGCAGCATAAGATTGTATTGTGTTTAAATTTATTCCTCCACTGGCTTCTGTTTCAAATTTGTGTTGAATAATTTGTAAAGCTTTTTGTATCATCTCTGGCGAAAAATTATCTAACATAATTCTAAAAACTTTTCCTATTCCTACGGTACAAACTTTTTCTACATCTTCTAAATTTCTGGTTTCAACTTCTATTTTTAATGATAAATTATTGGACGAAACATAATGCCAAGCTTTATTAATAGCAGCTTCAATACCTCCTGCATAATCAATATGGTTATCTTTTAGCATAATCATATCAAATAATCCAAAGCGATGATTAATTCCTCCACCAATTCTTACAGCTTCTTTTTCTAATAATCTAAAATTGGGCGTTGTTTTTCTGGTATCTAAAAGTTTGGTATGATAGTCTTTTAATTTTTCTGAATAAGTATGTGTTAAAGTAGCGATGCCACTCATTCTTTGCATACAGTTAAGTACCAATCTCTCACATAAAAGAATAGTATGAATAGAAGCTTCTACTTCAAATGCTTTATCACCAATTTGCATGTGTTCGCCATCTTTCTTATAGGATGTAAATATTGTTGCTGGTTCTACTTGCTTAAATATTTTTTCAGCAACAGCAACACCAGCTAATACTCCTGCTTGTTTAATTTTTAAAACGGCTTTTCCTTTTTTATTAGAAGGAATACAACTTAATGTGCTATGATCTCCATTGCCTACATCTTCTTGTAAAGCTTGTGTAATTAAGTGTTGTAATTGGTTATCAAAATTTTGCATAGTGCAAAGTAATGGCAAGTTTTTATTTTATTATTACTTGCATCTTTTTTTTATATTATTGCGTCTAATAATGCAAATCCGTGCAAAATGAAAGCAACAATTATTACATTGCTATCAGTAGTTATTTTATGTACTTCGGTTAGTGCCCAGCAAAAAAATGGACTTTATTTTTCTGTTAATCCTTTAGCTATTTTGGAAGTTCAAGCATCTTATGGTGGAGCAGTTGGTTATAGATTTAATGAAGATTGGGAAGTTTCTGCAGAATATTCTCAACTAAAACCAAGTCTTTGGATGGGTGAAGGAAAATACACTAACATTCAAGGGTTTAAAACTACTTATGCCATAAAGTATTCTATTGACATTAATGAATACACAAAGAGTAGAACTTTTGTAGGTGCTGAATTTAGATACAAACAATTTAGTTTTGATGATGTTGCAGATTTTACAGATAAGGCTTCTGGTAAAACAATAAAAGATTATAATTTTAAAAATAATACTTCTGTAAAAGGCTTTGCAGGACTTATAGGTAAACAATGGGATTTAGGAGAAAATAGCAGATGGGCTTTAGAGCTTACAGCAGGTATAGGGTTAAGATTTAAAAAAATTCAAAGAGATAATACACCAGCTAACTCATACATTGTGCCTAAAGATGCTGGTTTTGGAGAAACTCCTAATTATAAAGACAATCAAACTTCTGTTTATTTTCCAATAGGACTTAGAATAATGGTAAGATTATAAACAAAAAATTATTCTATTGTAAAATTATCTGCATCTGCAAGAAAAGGAAATTTATTTCTAACATCTTGCAGATGTTCTTTTTGTAAACTAATGGTATAAATATCTTCATCATCAGCTTTTGAATATACAATTTCACCTAAAGGATTTATTATCATACTATCACCACTATAATTAATTTTATTACCATCTTCTCCAACTCTGTTTACACCAATTACATAACATTGATTTTCTATTGCTCTTGCAGTAAGCAAAGTTTTCCAAGCATAATTTCTTCTTTGTGGCCAACTGGCTACATACAATAACACATCATATTCTGGTTGATTATTTTTATCAGCAATATTTTGTCGTGCCCAAACAGGAAAACGTAAATCATAACAAATTTGTAAATTAATTTTCCAACCATTTACACTTGTAATTAATCTTTTATTGCCAGCTGTATAATATTTATCTTCTTGTGCATAAGCAAAGCAATGACGTTTATCATAATATCCAAATTGTTCATTTGGCAACATCCAAATTAATCGGTTATAGTAGTTGTTATTTTCTTTTATCATTAAACTGCCTGTAACAATAATTCTTTTTTGAGAGGCTATTTTTTTCATCCAGTTTACACAATCGCCTTGCATAGTTTCAGCAAATTTTTCAGGCTGCATACTAAATCCTGTACTAAACATTTCAGGCAAAATAACTACTTCAGTTTTTTCTTTTATGCTGTTTATTTTTTGTTCCAACATTTTAAGGTTAGCCATTTTATCTTCCCAAAAAAGATTGGTTTGTATTAGGCTAAATGTGAGTGTATTGCTCATAATTTTATAAATAAATAATAAAAATAAGATTGTTTTTTAAAATTTGTATGCAAGGTATAAGCCTCCATATTGATGATTGTTTATTTGAGACTTTGCTTCTTTGGTTTGAAAAATTATTTCAACTTTTGCCGACCATCTCTTTTTTGCATAAGCAATACCCAAAGTTTGTTGATACATAAAAGGCATTACATCTGTTGTAAAAATATTTGGATTAGTTTCTTGCTTAAAAATATTTCCTTGTACTGTAGTATTAAAAATTTGATAAGTGAGTTTTGGAAAGAAGTAAACAAATAATTCGTACTGATGTTTTGTTGCAGCATTATTTTTATTGATAGTTGCATTAAATAAAACACTGTTACTGTTATTCTCAAAATTACCTAAACAAAAATATGCACCTGCTTGTGCATTGTTAAAAAGTGTACCAATATTTGCTGCAACTGTAGGAACTATTTTAAAATAACTTTTTTCTGCTTTTTGTGGTTGAATGGTTGTTGCATATTTTATTGCTGCATTTATACCCATATTGTTGGCAATTTGTTTATCCCAAAAAGATGCACTTGTAACATCAATTGCTTTATGATACCAGTTTTGTAGCTGACGTGCTAACGATAAATCTCCAGTAACGCCAAGCTCTGTAGAAATGCTTATTAAAGAATAATCGTTAAAAAAATTATCGTATGTAAAATTTAAAAATAAATAACCACAATATGGTCTGTCAAAAGGTTGTTCTCCATTATAAGTTGCTTGTCTATTGCCAACTGTGTACATATTTTGTCCTAAAGAAAATCTATTAATTATTTTATGATTGTTTTTTAAAAGTGCTTTACTAAACTGTAATAAAAAACCATTGGTATAATAACCATCTTTATGTTGAAGAATGTAAATATCATTTTCATTTACTAAAGAAAATTCTTTACTATAATTTTTATTATTTTGAGCATTAGAACTATCTGCAAAAAATATAAATAATAAAATAAAAATTAATCTCATAATTGAGTAAGATATTAAGGCAATATAATTAGTTGGTGTTAGTTTCTGAACAAATTTTTATAATAGCTTGTTGAATCAAATTATTCTCAAATCCCTTTTGTAATAGATAACGTGTGGTTTTAATTTTTTTAGAAATAGTAGTTTCTCGTTGTAAACTTTTCCATTTAGCATTGACAAGTTTTAATAATGTTTTAAAATAGTCTTCATCATTAATTTCAGCTAAAGCTTTTTGTATGTTTCTGCTACTAATATTTTTTTGTTTTAACTCATGTTGAATTTTTATTTTTCCCCATTTTTTTATTCTAAATTTTCCGCCAGCAAATAAAGTGGCAAATCTTTCTTCATTTAAAAAATTGTTTTCAATAAGAGTAGCTAAAATGGTTTCTACTTCTATTTTTTTTAAACCAAAAGTGTAGAGTTTTTCTTTTACTTCTGCATGGCTTCTTTCTTGATAGCTACAATAATGTTGAATTTTTTGTAAGGCTTGTTGTGGTGTAAAAAACTTACGTTGCAGCATAACTAAAAAAGATAAATTAAAGATAAGTTTTCATTTTTAAACCAATACCAATTCACACATAAACAAAAATGATGTGAATAACCCGAATGATTTTATAAAAATTCGTACGAAATTAATCATTTTACATTAGGTTTGCTCAAACTGAAAATTGTCAGTTTTGTTTTAAACCAAAAAAATATTTATGAAGTTTATTGTATCATCATCTTCTCTTTTAAAACATTTGCAACAAATAAATGGTGTAATTAGTACCAATACTATATTACCCATTTTAGAAGATTTTTTATTTGAAATTCAGGATAAAAAATTAAATATTACTGCTACAGATTTGGAAACTGTAATGAGGGTTCAAATGGATATTGAAAGTAAGGCAAACGGTAAAGTTTGTATTCCAGCAAAAATTTTAATGGATTCTTTAAAAAATATAGCAGATCAACCATTAACTTTTAATATTGATACAAACTATGGAGTTGAAATTACCAGCGATAATGGTAAGTATAAAGTAATGGGAGAAAACCCTGACAACTATCCTAAAGAACCAGCAGCAGATGATACTTCAAGCTTTACAATGAGTAGCACTGCATTGGTTACAGCCATTAATAAAACTTTGTTTGCTGCAAGTAACGATGATTTACGTCCTGCAATGACTGGTGTATTTTTTGAACTGAGTGAAAATGAAATTCAGTTTGTAGCTACCGATGCACACAGACTTGTACGTTATAAAAGAACTGATGCAAAAGCAACAAGAGAAGATTCTTTTATAGTGCCTAAGAAGCCATTAAACATTTTAAAAAATGCTTTACCCGATAATGATGATGAGCTTTCTATCAGTTATAATACAAACCATCTTTTTGTAAATCATGGCGAAATACAAATGATTTGTAGATTAATTGATGCAAGATTTCCAGATTATAAAGTTGTTATTCCAACTCAAAATCCTTATGAATTATTGGTTAATACTGCCGATTTTCAAAGTGCTTTACGCCGTGTAAGTGTGTTTAGTAACAAAAGCACCAATCAAGTAGCATTAAGTATTACAAGCAACGAATTGCAACTTGCTGCTCAAGATGTTGATTTTAGTTTTGAAGGTAATGAGCGTATGAATTGCCAATATAATGGAGAGGAAATGAAAATTGCTTTTAATGCAAAATTTTTAATAGAAATGCTAAATGCTGCCGATAGCGATGAAGTTAAAGTAGAACTTAGTACACCTTCAAAAGCTGGATTAATTATTCCTTCTGAACTATCAGAAGGTGAAGATTTATTAATGTTAGTAATGCCATTAATGTTGAACAACTAATTAAATTTATTGTTGATAATATTAAAAAACCAAAGACGAAAATCTTTGGTTTTTTAATTTCATTCTTTAAATAGTTATTACAATACTAATATAACAAAGACTGTTATTTTTGCTTACAAATAAAGTGAAATCATATTGTCTGTTTCTCAAAATACAAAGCATACCTGTTATCATTGTGGCAATCAGTGCAACGATGAAGTAATTGCATTAAATGATAAACATTTTTGTTGTAGTGGTTGTAAAACGGTATATCAAATTTTAAATGAAAATGATTTGTGTGCTTATTACGATTTTAATAAACAAGCTGGCATTTCTCCAAACAACAATACACGTACTGATAAATTTGCATTTTTAGAAAATGAAGAAATTGAAAAAAAACTTATACAGTTTAAAGATGATAAACAAACGCATGTAACTTTTTATTTACCTCAAATTCATTGTAGCTCTTGTTTGTATTTATTAGAGAATATTCATAAAATTGATAGCAATATTGTTGTTTCAAAAATTAATTTTAATAAAAGAGAAATATTTATTGTATTTAACCATCAAAAAATTAATTTAAGAAAAGTAGCAGAATTATTGACAAGTATTGGGTACGAGCCATTGATTAGTTTGCAAAACACATCACAAATAAGAAAGAAAATTTCCAGAGCAAAAATTTATAAAATTGGTGTTGCTGGTTTTTGTTTTTCTAATATTATGATGCTGAGCTTTCCTGAATATCTTTCAGGAAAATCTTTTGTTGAGCCAGAGTTAAAAACACTATTCTCGTATATGAGTTTTATATTATCGTTACCAGTGTTTTTTTATTCAGCTACAGAATTTTATACATCAGCTTGGCATGGATTAAAAAATAAATATTTGAATATTGATATTCCTGTTGTGTTAGCTATTTTATTAACATTTTTCAGAAGTTTATATCACTTATTCTTCTTAAATCAAAATGGCTATTTTGATAGTATGAGTGGCTTGGTTTTCTTTATGCTAATTGGTAGAATTGCACAAAATAAAACACAACAATATTTGTCGTTTGAAAGAGATTATACTTCCTTTTTTCCGATAGCTGTTAATAAATTATTAGATAAAAAATTTAAACCTGTACCAATTGAACAATTAAAAGAAAATGATGTTATACAAATTTATGCCAATGAAATTATTCCTGTAGATGCTATGTTATCCAAAGGGAATGCTTCAATAGATTATAGTTTTGTTTCTGGAGAAAGTGCACCTGTATCTGCAAATATTGGAGACATTATTTATGCAGGAGGAAAACAAACAGGAGAAAAAATTGAACTAATGGTTCTTAAACCAATGAACCAAAGTTATCTAACTAATTTATGGAACAAAAACAATCAAGCAGAAAAAGAAACTAAAAACAAATTTGTAGATAAACTAAGTAAAAATTTTACCATCATTGTTTTTGCTATTGCAGGCATTGCTTTTTTATATTGGACTTTAGTAGGAAAAATTTCTGTAGGGTTAGATGTTATTACAACTGTATTTATCATTGCTTGCCCTTGTACTTTATTATTAGCTGCAACCTTTACTTATGGAAATATGTTGAGAATACTTTCTCAAAACAAAGTATATGTAAGACATTATAACATACTTGAAAAAATTAATGAAATAGATACAGTTGTTTATGATAAAACAGGAACACTTACCTTATCTAACAATGTTACGATTAATTATGTAGGAGAGGAGTTGTCTGATGAAGAAAAAAATTATATTAAATCAACTGCATCAAATTCAAAACACGTTTATAGTAAATCTATTGTTCAATATTTTACAGATAACGATACAATGGAAATATCTAATTTTAAAGAAACCATAGGAAAAGGAATTGAAGCATGGGTTGATGAACATTACATAAAAATTGGTTCTCCCAACTTTTTTAATAAAACAAATGAGCATCAAAAAAGTATTATGTATGTTGCTATTGATAATAAATTAGTAGGTTATTTTATTACATCAAATGCTTATAGAGATGGCTTTTCATCTATTCTTAAATCATTAGAACAAAAATATAAACAAGTTATTTTATCTGGCGATAGTATTGCAGAAAAAGAGTTTTTAGAAAAAACCTTAGGCAAAAATGTTCAAATGCTTTTTAATCAAAAGCCAGAAGATAAACTAAAGTTTATACAACAACTTCAAAAAAATAATCATAAAGTATTAATGATAGGTGATGGGTTAAATGATGCTATTGCACTAAAAGAAAGTGATGTAGGTATTGCTATTACAGAAAACAACAACAACTTTACACCAGCTTGTGATATTATTTTAGATGCAACTTTTTTTGAAAAATTTCAAAAATTATTTCTCTTTAGTAAACAAGGAAAAAGAATTATAGAAATAAGTTTTACATTTTCATTTGTTTACAATGTTATAGGTATGTACTTTGCATTACAAGGGTTATTATCTCCTTTAATCGCTGCAATATTAATGCCTTCAAGCACCATAACCATTATTGCAATTACTTTTGGTTTAACTCAATACTCTGCCAA
>JBPXJV010000053.1:0-15888 GCA_051715485.1 Chitinophagales bacterium | reverse complement strand
AAAACTATTCCCCTCCATTAGAGGGGTAAGTGGTGGTTAAATGAAAATGTGATTTTTTTGGATTTTAGATTTTAGACTTTACAAAACTACCCCTGCCCCTTCAAAGAAGGGGAATTTTTAATTTCAAAGGAGTGGGTTTAATTTTTACTTGTGTTAGAAAAGGATGAAAATGCTAAATATTCAATCCACCACAAGTGCTTAATACTTGACCTGTAATATAACTACTCATATCGCTTGCTAAGAATAAAGTTGTATTGGCAATTTCTTCTGCTTTACCAAAACGACCTAATGGAATTTTTTTTAGAAAATCATTAGCAGCATCTCCATCTTGTAAATAGTGTGTCATATCTGTTTCTATAAAGCCTGGTGCTATTGCATTGCAACGAATATTTCTGCTACCTAATTCATGTGCTACACTTTTGGTAAAACCAATAATACCTGCTTTACTTGCAGCATAGCTGCTTTGTCCTGCATTACCTCTTATACCAATAATAGAACTCATGTTTATAATGCTACCAGCTTTTGCTTTCATCATTGGGCGAATAACTTGCTTGGTCATATTAAAAACACTTTTCAAATTTATGTTCATCACATCATCCCATTGTTCAGGAGTCATTCTTAATAATAAATTATCTTTACTAATACCTGCATTATTTACACAAACATCTACATTACCAAATTCTTTTAAAACATCGTTTACAAAAGTTTCGCATTGAGCAAAATCTCCTGCATTGCTTTTATATGCTTTTGCTTTTATGCCTAAAGTAATTAGTTGTGCTTCTAATGCAGCAGCTTTTTCTGCACTGCTATCGCTAACATAAGTAAAAGCAATATTGCTACCTTGCTCTGCTAATTTTAAAGCAATAGCAGCACCAATACCACGAGCTGCCCCTGTAACAATAGATGTTTTATTTTCTAATAATTTCATAAAAAAAAATTTGTTGATTGACTAATACAAATAAAAGGAATTTATTTTAGGTAAATGAAATAATCGATTATTTAGTAGTAATAAAAGTTTTTATTTCATCAATATAAGTTCTTTCATTACACAATCTTGGAACTTTGTGTTGTCCTCCAAGTTTTCCTTTACTACGCAACCAATTAGGAAAAACATATTTATCAACAGCATGTACTATTGGCATTCTTAAAGCAATATCCTTGTGTCTTTTTGCTTCATAATCGCTATTGATATTTTTTAAAGCACAATCTAACTCATAAATAAAAGCCTCTAAATTGTGAGGAGGTTTTTCAAACTCAATAAGCCATTCATGTGCCCCATTACTATTTTGTGTAAAATAAACTGGAGCTGCCGTATAATCATTAACTACAACATTGCAATTATGTGCAGCAATAGCAATGGCTTTATCTGTATTATCTACAATAAGTTCTTCTCCAAATGTGTTGATGTAATGTTTTAATCTGCCTGTAACATTTATTTTAAAAGGATTTTTTGATGTAAAAGAAATTGTATCTCCAACCAAATATCTCCACAAGCCTCCATTAGTAGAAATAACTAAGGCATATTGTTTGCCAATTTCTACATCTCTTAATCCAATAGTTTGTGGTGTTGGTTTTCCATATTCTTCTAAAGGCATAAATTCATAAAATACACCATGATCTAAAAACAATAACATTCCGTCATCGTTTAAATTGCTTTGAGCAGCAAAGAAACCTTCACTAGCATTGTAGGCATTTAAGAAGCTTATTTCTTTGCCAATTAGTTGTATAAATTGTTCTTTATAAGGAGTAAATGAAACGCCACCATGTAAGTATAATTCTAAATTAGGCCAAACTTCTATTAAGCTTTGTTTTCCTGTAATTTCTAAAATACGTTTTATTAAAACCATTGTCCATGTTGGAACACCTGAAATAGAAGTTACATCATCCTGTATTGTATTTTGTGCAATGGATTCAATTTTTGTTTCCCATTCATCTAATAAAGCAATGGATAATTCTGGCGTTCTTAACCAGTTTGCCCAGATGGGTGTATTTTGAAAAAGTACAGCACTTAAATCGCCATACCGAGCATTATCATTTAAAGGATTTATTTGATGACTTCCACCAATTAATAATCCTTTGCCAGTGAGTAAATCACTATCTGGATTAAAATTGTAATACATACTCAACACATCTTTACTTGCCTGATAATGACAGTTGGTAAGGCTTTCTTGCGTAATGGGAATGAATTTACTTTTATCGCTTGTAGTGCCACTGCTTTTTGCAAACCAATATACAGGAGTATTCCAAAGTAAATTTTGTTCTCCTTGCATTAATCTTTCTATGTAAGGTTTTAAATCTTCGTAAGTGTGTATTGGAATTGCTTTTTTGAAATTGCTAATTGTAAACAAATTTTTTAATCCATATTTTCTGCCAATTTCTGTGTATTGACCATGTGTAACTAAGTCTTGTAAAACCTCACGTTGTGTAGCAATAGGGTTTTTTAGCCATTGTTCAATATGCCAATAACGCAAACGAGCAAACCTTGATATAGTGGGGCTAAGCAGTTTCATTAGTTAGTTTACAGGTAGCAAATTAAGCAATGATAATGAAAAAATAAAAGAGAAATCATATTTTTTCTTATTCTGTATAAATTGCTTTGTATTGTTGAAGTTATTTATAACTAAAAAATAGTTAGTGTTGTGGATATAAAGAGTTTATTCTTTATTGCCCATTTCAATAATCCAATCTTTACGTTTAAGTTCAAAGTTTGTACCTAAGTATAAACGTTTTACTTGTTCGTCAGCAGCCAATTCTTCTGCTGTGCCATGTTTAAATATTTTTCCATCAATTAAAAGATAAGCTCTATCGCAAATAGAAAGGGTTTCGTTTACATTATGGTCTGTAATTAAAATACCAATGTTTTTATATTTTAATCTTGCAACTACACTTTGTATATCTTCAACAGCAATAGGATCTACGCCAGCAAAGGGTTCATCTAATAAAATAAATTTTGGGTCAACCGCTAAAGCTCTTGCAATTTCTGTTCTTCTTCTTTCGCCACCACTTAGGCTATCTCCATTATTTTTTCTTACATGGTGTAAATGAAATTCATCTAATAATTCTTCTAATTTTCTTTTTTGTTCTGCTTTAGAAAGTTTGGTCATTTCTAAAACACTTAAAATATTATCTTCTACACTTAACTTTCTAAACACACTTGCTTCTTGTGGTAAATATCCAATACCCATTTGTGCACGTTTGTACATAGGTAGTTTGGTAATATTTATATCATTTAAAAATACATTTCCTTCATCGGGTTTTATTAATCCAACAACCATATAAAAAGTAGTTGTTTTTCCTGCACCATTTGGTCCAAGTAATCCTACAATTTCTCCTTGATTAACGTTGATGCTTACATTATTTACTACAGTACGACTTTTGTAAGCTTTTACTAATTCTTTGGTATGTATGGTAAGGTTCAAAGTAAAATAATTTAGGCAAAAGTATGAGATATGATTTTTGAAAAGGGTGTTTTAATAGTTTAAATTGTTTATAAATGATAAACATAATTCAAATAAACCAATATAAATATAAGAACCCCAAAGGCTAAAAGTAATTTATATTTTTATTTAGTGTGTTTTGTAACATAAAAATATAAAACTATGGAAATATAAATTAGAATAATTGTAACAATATAATTTCCAAAAAAGATATTAGCTATATAATGGCAATCTATGCAACCATTGGTAATTTTATACAGATTAATTAAACAAAAAGAAATAAAAGTTGCATAAATAATAATAACATAGTCAAATAATTTATGAAAAAAATGATTAGAAGGAAAAATAAAAATAAATAGTGAAATGAACTCTACTATTATCATAAAATAATAGCTCCAACCTAAATTATATTTATTAATTAAATCACTGGAAGCAAATTTGAAATACTTTGATTGAAAGTTAATTATATGATTTAAAAAAAGAGAAAAGAATGTTAACAGAAATATTAGCTTGTAAATAAAAAAAAGTATTGTTTTCATAAACTACTTTTGTAAAGAATGCCATTAGATGTTAGAAAATAGAGATTCTGATTATCTGATTTTATATCTAAAATATATTCATCTTGATTATCAAATTTAATTTTTTTTGTAAATAAGTATTTAAAAGTATCCAAACTATAAAAATCTATGTATTGCACAGGTATTGTGTTATTATAATTTTCAATAACCAAATTAGGTAATAACATTAAGAAATTATTATTGTTTGTAACACAACTATTTATAAACTCTTGACTATTTTCTGGACTACAATTTATCATCGTTTTATTACGTCCTATACTTACTTCTATTTTTTTCATTTTTATAAAAGAAGTTGTATCTATAGTTTTGTATAGTTTAATTTTATTAGTATTCAAATTTTTAGAAATTAGGAAATTTGTTCTATATGGATAATAAATTATTATTGAATCTCTAATTAACAAAGAAGCTCCTTCTGAATAATAATCCTTACAAAAAGGATCTATACCTTTCAATATAGGATCAATAATTTTTGAAACATCAAGTATTAAATTATTATTTATATCGTATAAGCAATAGTTTTTAGAAGTAGTTGAAATATTTTTTGCATATAAAACATTTGAGTTAGAAATTAAAATATTGAAATCGGCATTTTCAATATTTTTACTTTCAAAGACTTTATTATTTTTATAATAATTGAGTTGTCCTTTATTATCATCAAATGTTATAAGTGTATCATTAGATTGATAAATTGCACAAATATTTTTATTATGACTTATAAGTCTAAATTTATTTTTTTCCAAAACCTGATAACATTCATTTGATGTTAATAAAAATAGATTATTATTAGATAAGCAAATTTTATAAGCATCATCAATTTTGCATATCTTTTCAGGTATCAAAAAAGAATCAATTTTTCTCAGATGAATTTGATGAATATCCTCAATTTGATTGTTTTCTTTTCTCAATAAAAATGTTAAAACAAGAATTGTGAAAAACGATAATAATAACAGCAATAAAGGTTTCTTGTATTTTTTCATTTATCAAATAAATTTAGATAGAAGAGGTTAACTCGAATGTGAGTTAACCTCTTCTATATGCTAGTCAGCAACAATCAATACATGTGGTTTGTTTTTAGCTTTCTTTGATCTAATCACATAAACCTCATTACCAGCAGTAACAGTAACATTACATCTTACACCAGTTCCAGGACAGAGTATAATCTTTTTACCAGTAAAAGTCCCTTCAGGGTTAACTTCATTTAATGCTACGTCTTCATCATTCATAATCATAGGTAGATTATCAGTTAGTTCATTTTCATTTACATAAGTTGTTATTAGGTCTTCTCCTATTAATTGAACAACATTATGTTCAGATAAAATTTTAAAAGACATGATGACGATTGAGGCTAAAAAAAGCCATAAGATTGTTCTTTTTTTCATATTAATTTAGTTTTAATGAAAAGCGAATCAAAAAAAAAAAAATGATATAATCAAAATTAAATATCCACAAAAAAAATGATACCTTTCCCTTTGTTCTTATAGTATAAATTTAGTTGAATTATAATTCTTTTATACGTTAACTCAAAAAAATTATATCTATAGAGAATTTAATAATTTTTAAAAAAGCTAAACAAAGTTGTTCCATAATTTCTTACAAAAGAAAAGCCGTCAAACTTTTCATAATTATTTCGTGGTGTGTGTTCTAAAACAAAATATCCTTCTGGTGCAATTAGTTTTTTTTGAATAATTATTTTGGGTATTTCGTCAATAGAGCTTAGAGCATAAGGAGGTCCTGCAAAAATAAAATCATATTGTTCTGTACAAGTTTCTAAAAATTTAAAAATATCCATTTTTAAAACTTTACAATTTTCTATACTTAATAAGTCAATATTTTTTTTGATGAAAGCATACATTACAGCATCTTTTTCTATAATGGTTAAATCTGTTGCACCACGAGATGCTAATTCGTAACTTATGCTACCTGTGCCACCAAAAAGGTCTAATGTTTTAATATCTGAAAATGAAATTCTGTTTTGTAAAATATTAAATAAGCCTTCTTTAGCTATATCTGTTGTAGGTCGTGTATGAGGCATTTTTGCAGGTGGATTTATTTTTCTTCCACCCAATTTTCCTGAAATAATTCTCATACCTGCAAATTAAAAAATGGGGTTAAAAATTGTATAGGATAATGTACATTATTTTCAAAAGCAATAGCATCTGAATTGGTTGTAGCAATATAAATTTTTAAAAAATGCTGTTGCAAAAGTTTTAATAGATTTCCTTGTTCTTCTATCATACCTGATGCAATGATAGGGTCTGCTGTTGGTGCAATTTTATAAGTATCTGCTATGTTTAATAAGTAATACAAAACATCTTCATTAGTAGTGTAATTAAATGTTTGTATTAAATGCAATTTTTTATTTTTAATAACTAATACAATAAATTTATTTTGATAAAGATTAAGGTAAATAATATCTCCATCGGCTTTTTGTTCTTTATTAATTTCTTTTAAAGTGCCTGTGTAGCAATGATACTCTTGTACTGAAAGAAAATTTTTTTGAATAAAGGTAGATAAAGCTGCATCAACTCTGTATGTGTTGAAAATTTCTTCTCCAAAAAAATTAATGCTATCATATTTTACAACAGTGTTATCATTTGTGCCACACATTAAATCAATATAATTGCTTGCATTGCCAGCATTAAATTTATATGCTGGTATTAAAACAGCTTCATTAAAGTTGTAAAATATATTTGTTTTGTTGAAGCTTTTATCAAGTAAAGCCGATTGTTTGCGAAGTTCATAAAATACATCTTCCCAATCAGTATTATTTTCTTCAATTTTAAAATGCTCAACAGCTACAATGCTTTCAGAGCTTTCTTCTTTTACCCAACATGCAAAATGATGGCTACTTATTTCAATAAACAAAGAGTTTTCATTGAAATGAGTATAAAACTGATTATTTCCAAATAGGCCAACTAATTTTTGTACCATGTTAGTAAAATTGCATTGCAATAATAATCAATAAAAAATAAAAGCCCCAATTATATCGGGGCTTGTTATAGAATTTTTAATTAAATGCTTCTTTTATTTTTTCAAAAAAACTTTTATCGTTTTTATTTGGTTGAGGTTTAAAGTTTGCACTATTACTCAATTTTTCTAACATAGCTTTTTCTTCAGAGGTTAAGTTTTGTGGTGTCCAAACATTTACATTTACTAATTGGTCTCCACGATGATAGCCTTGTACTTCTGGAAATCCTTTTCCTTTTAATCTAAAAATTTTACCACTTTGTGTACCAGCAGGAATTTTAATTTTTGCTCTACCATCTATTGTTGGTACTTCTGCATTAGTGCCAAATGTAGCTTCTGTAAAAGATAAGTATAAATCGTAAGCAACATTTAAACCATCTCTTTGTAATTCTGGATGTGGTTCTTCTTCAATTTGTATAATTAAATCTCCAAAAGCACCTCCTCTTTCTCCTGCATTTCCTTTGCCACTCATGCTAAGTTGCATACCATCTTGTACACCAGCAGGAATATCTATGCTTATTGTTTCTTCTCCATATACTCTTCCTTCTCCTTTACAAGCAGTGCATTTTGCTGTAACAGTTGAGCCTTCTCCATTACAAGTAGGGCAAGTAGTTACAGTTTGCATTTGTCCTAAAAAAGTATTTTGTACTTTTCTTACTTGTCCACTACCACCACATGTTTGACAGGTTTGAATACTGCTTTTATCTTTTGCACCATTACCACCACAAGTATTACAACGAATGTATTTTTTTACTTTTACTTGCTTAGTAACACCATGAGCAATTTCAGCAAAGTTTAATTTTAGTTTTATGCGTAAGTTACTTCCTCTTTGTCCTCTTGCTTTTGATGCTCCTGCATTTCCTCTTCTACCACCTCCAAAAAAGTTACTAAACATATCATCGCCAAAAACATCACCAAAGTGAGTAAAAATGTCTTCCATATTTGTATTATGAAAACCACCACCACCCATACCTGGACCAAAAGCCTGATGTCCATAACGGTCGTACTTAGCTTTTTTATCGGCATCGCTTAAAACTTCATAAGCTTCGGCTGCTTCTTTAAATTTTTCTTCAGCTGCTTTATCACCAGGGTTTCTATCTGGATGATATTGCATGGCAACTTTGCGATATGCTTTTTTTATTTCATCTGCTGATGCAGTTTTTGAAACACCTAATACTTCGTAATAATCTCTTTTATCAGCCATAATGAATTGTGTATTAAAAGTGTAGTTTTTTTTAAACTACCCTTAATTTTTTAATTATTTTCCTACAACAACTTTTGCAAAACGTATTAGCTTATCGTTTAAGTAATATCCTTTTACAATTTCATCTATTACTTTTCCTTTTAGTATTTCTGTTGGTGCAGGAATTTCAGAAATTGCTTCATGTTTTTCAATATCAAAATCTGTATGAATACTGTCTAAAGCCTTTAACCCTCTACCTTGTAGGGTAGAACGTACTTTATTAAACACTAATTGAATACCTTCTTTTTGCAATCCAAAATCGGTATTGCTGTTTAATTGATTTTCTGCACGGTCAATATCATCTAAAACATCTAATAGAGATACAATAACATCTTTACCAGCAGTTTGTATTAACTCTAGTTTTTCTTTTGAAGTTCTTTTTCTGTAATTATCAAACTCTGCTGCTAGTCTTAAATATTTATCTTTTTGTTCGTTTAGTTCATTCATTAATTTATCTGTTTCACTTTCTTCTAAATTGTCATTTAAAAGATTAGTGCCTGCTGAATTTTCGTCAGCATTAATATTTATTGTATTTTCTTGGGCTTCGTTAGCCTGTAAATCTTTCTCTTTCATAGTTTTAGAATAATGTTTTATCAATGATACAAATACTTTGCCGTAACAATAATTAAGCAAATTTGTCAGAAGCTCTTTGTAGTAGGGTGTATTATTTAAAAAATAGGTTTTATTTTTTTATTGCATCATAGCTAAAAAATCGTCAAATAAATATCTGCTATCATGAGGACCTGGTGTTGCTTCTGGATGATATTGTACAGAAAATGCTGGTTTATTTTTTAAACGAATACCCTCTACACTATTATCATTCAAATTAATATGTGTAATTTCTACTTCATTATTTTTACTTAAATCATTGGGTTGAATGCCAAAGCCATGATTTTGTGTAGTAATTTCACAACGACCAGTAATAATATTTTTTACAGGATGATTTAAACCTCTGTGTCCATGATGCATTTTAAAAGTGGATATTCCGTTGGCTAATGCTAATAATTGATGCCCTAAGCAAATACCAAACATTGGTTTATTTTCTTTAAGAATTTCTTTTACAGTTTCAACAGCATAAGTCATAGCAGAAGGATCTCCTGGACCATTTGAAATAAAATAACCTGTAGGGTTAAATTTTTTCATAGTACTAAAAGATGTTTTTGCTGGAAAAACTTTTACATACATTCCTCTTTCTGTAAGGCATTGTAAAATATTTTTCTTTATTCCTAAATCAAGTACAGCAACTTTAATGTTAGCATTTTTATTACCCAATTCATACTCATCTTTTGTGCTAACAGTAGATGAAAGTTCTAAGCCATTCATATCAGGGCATTTGGCTAATTCAGTTTTTAATATTGCTATATCATCCATGTCAGAAGATATAATGCAATTCATTGCACCTTTAGTTCTTATATGTGATACTAATGCTCTTGTATCAATGCCATCAATAGCAACAATATTATTTTCTTTCAAATAATCTTGTAATGAGCCATTTGCTTGTATTCGGCTATATTGCTCTTCTAAATTTCTTGCTATAAGTCCTTTAATTTTTACACTATCACTTTCTTTATCTATTTCATTAACACCATAATTTCCTATATGCACAGAGTTCATAATTAATATTTGCCCTGCATAACTTGGGTCTGTAAAAACTTCTTGATAGCCTGTCATTCCTGTGCTAAAACAAAGTTCACCAGTAGTAGTACCAATTTTTCCAAATGCTTTTCCATAAAAAATAGTACCATCATTTAATAGTAAAATGGCTTGCTTAGTTGTTAATGACATTGTTTAATAATTTTATATTGTTGCAAAATAATAAAGGCAAGAAGTAAAATTCTTGCCTTTATATAAAAACTTCTCAACATTTTTTTTAATATCTTATTCTTCTGTTTTTGTTTCTTCTGTTGTAGTATCAGTATCAGCTTCTGATGTAGTAGTTGCTTTTTTCTTAGCACCACCACTGCTTCTACGAGTTTTCTTAGCAGCTTCAGCAGGTTTAGTAGCCCCTTTAACATACACTTCATTAAAATCTACTAATTCAATCATTGCTTTTTCTGCATTATCACCAGGACGAATACCTAATTTAATAATTCTTGTATAACCACCTGGTCTGCTTAAAATTTTAGGGGCAACTACTGTAAATAATTCTTTAGTAGCAGCTTTATCTTGCAAATAACTAAATACTATACGATGTTGGTGGCTGATAGCTTCTTTATTATCGCCTTTTTTTGTTTTAGTAATTAATGGTTCAATATAAGTACGTAATGCTTTTGCTTTAGCTAAAGTTGTTACAATTTGTTTATGAACAATTAATTGAGAAGCTAAATTACTTAAAAGGGCTTCTCTGTGTGCCTTTTTTCTACCTAAATTATTTATTTTATCTCCGTGACGCATGACTTTTGTTTTATAGCTTATACCGTGTCAGGAATTATAAGCTTTGTTAAAAAAATATATTAAATATCAGAAGCATTTAAGCCTAATCTTTCTAAATCCATGCCAAAGCCTAAGCCTCTTTCGCTTAATACTTGTTCAATTTCAGATAAAGATTTTTGTCCAAAATTTCTAAACTTCATTAAGTCTTCTTGTTCATATTGAACTAATTCACTTAATGAATTAATTTTAGCAGCTTTTAAACAATTAAATGCACGAACAGAAAGGTCTAAATCTTCTAAAGGTGTTTTTAATGTTTTACGTAATTGTAATACTTGCTCATCAACAACATCTTCTTTCTTATCTTCTTTACTGTCGAAAGTGATGTTTTCGTCAGTAATAATCATTAAGTGTTGAATTAAAATACGAGATGCTTGTTTTACAGCTTCTTCTGGGTGTATAGTACCATCTGTAGCAACATCTAAAATTAATTTTTCAAAGTCTGTTCTTTGCTCTACACGATAGTTTTCTATTGAGTATTTTACATTCTTAATTGGTGTATGAATAGAGTCTATTGCAATGTAACCAACAGGAGCATCTTTTACTTTATTATCTTCAGAAGGTATGTAACCACGACCTTTAGAAATAGTAAGCTCAATGTTAAGTTTAGCAGTATTATCCATTGTACAAATAACCAAGTCAGGGTTCATCACTTCAAAACTTGCAGAAGCTTCACCAATATGACCTGCATTAAATTCTGTATTACCTTTAATAGATAACATTAATTTTTCTGTAGATACATCATTTTCTACATTTTTCTTAAATCTTACTTGTTTTAAGTTTAAGATAATTTCAGTAACATCTTCAGTAATGCCTTTAATAGTAGCAAATTCATGGTCAACACCATCAATTTTAATACCTGTAATAGCATAACCTTCAAGGCTACTAAGTAATACTCTGCGTAAAGCATTTCCTACTGTTAAACCAAATCCTGGTTCTAATGGACGGAATTCAAATTGTCCTTCAAATTCTGTTACTTTTTGTAAAACAATTTTGTCCGGCTTTTGGAAGTTTAAAATGGCCATTTTATATTCCTTATTTTATTTGTTTAAATTTATTTATGATACCAACTTTTGTAATTCTAATGAAACTTTTGTTGCGTCGCACTCTTGTACTATTATTACATTATGCAGCAACTTTTTCATTACAATTATTTAGAGTATAACTCAACTATTAATTGCTCCTTAATATTTTCAGGAACATTTTCTCTTTCAGGATAAGTAATAAAAGTACCTTTCTTTTCAGTTTCATTCCAATCTAACCAACTAAATTTAGGGTTTCTTCCACGACTTTTACTTGTAATAGAAGTATTGTGTTCACTCTTAGGACGATAAGTAATAATATCACCAGGCTTACAAGAGTAAGAAGGAATATTTGTAACATCTCCATTAACAGCAATATGTTTGTGAGCTACTAATTGTCTAGCTTCTGGACGACTTGCAGCTAAACCCATACGAAAGATTGTATTATCTAATCTTGCTTCTAAAAGTTTAATAAGGTTTTCGCCTTTAATACCTTTCATACGAGAAGCCTCATCAAACGTTTTTCTGAACTGGCGTTCTAAAACACCATAAGTAAATTTTGCTTTTTGTTTTTCTCTTAACTGTAAAGCATATTCACCTAAAGTTTTACGCTTTTTTGCTGCTCCATGTTGGCCTGGAGGGTTACTATTTTTAGTAAGCCATTTGCCATTGCCTAAAATAGGCTCTCCAAAAATTCTGGAAATTCTGGTCTTAGGACCTGTGTAACGTGCCATAATATATATTCATTTTGGTTTTTTTTGATTCGTTGTTTAGATCGGTAAAAAACCATAAAAAATTAATCTAACAACCTTTTTAAAAATGAACCTTTTGGCTCAATAATATTTATATAAAATTAAACTCTTCTTTTCTTAGGAGGACGACAACCATTGTGAGGAATTGGGGTAACATCTTTAATAGAAGTTACTTCAATACCACTTTGTGCAATACTTCTAATAGCACCTTCACGTCCTGAACCTGGTCCTTTTACAAATACATCAACTTTCTTCAAGCCTGCATCAATTGCTACTTTAGCTGCATCTGCTGCTGCCATTTGGGCTGCATAAGGTGTATTTTTCTTAGAACCACGAAATCCCATTTTACCAGCAGATGACCAAGAAATTACTTGACCTGATTTATTGGTAAAAGAAACAATAATGTTGTTGAAAGTTGCATTAATTCTAACTTCTCCAGCAGCATCTACTTTTACAATTCTTTTTTTTGCTGCTGCTTTTGCACTGTTTTGTGCTTTTGCTGGTTTTGCCATTTTTTGTTTTTTTTAGGTAATCTTCTAAATTTTTACGTCTCCTGTTTAAGCTACTTTAGCCAAACTATCCAACGTTTTATATAAGCCTATAAATGAAAATTCCAAATTCCATCTATAACAGAATTTGGGATTTTCTATATTACTATTTCTTAGGTGCTTTCTTTTTACCTGCCACTGTTTTACGTTTACCTTTTCTTGTACGACTGTTTGTTTTTGTACGTTGTCCACGAACAGGTAATCCTTTTCTATGACGTAATCCACGATAACAAGCAATATCTAATAAACGCTTAATGTTCATTTGTGTTTCACTACGTAAGGCACCTTCTACTTTAATTTCTTCTGTAATTATATTACGAATTGCAGATTGCTCTTCATCATTCCATTGACTTACTTTTTTATCAAAATCAATTCCTGCTTTGGTAAGAATAAACTGTGCAGTAGAACGACCTATTCCAAATATATAGGTTAATCCTATTTCTCCTCTTTTATTTTTTGGTAAATCTATACCGGCAATACGAGCCATTTATATAATATTTAATTTTTAAAGTTTAATGTTTAATGCATTAGATGATGAATTTTATTTAAGACTCATCATTCAACATGATGCTATTATCCTTGACGTTGTTTAAAACGAGGATTTTTTTTGTTGATTACATAGAGTTTACCTCCACGTCTAACAATTTTGCAATCTGCACTACGTTTTTTAATTGATGCTCTTACTCTCATTATTTTAAGTTTTTAGCTTTTACTTTTATGTTGAACCCAATTTATTTATATCTAAAATTTATTCTTCCTCTACTTAAATCATAAGGGCTCATCTCAACACCTACTTTATCGCCTGGCAATATTCTGATATAGTGCATCCTCATTTTTCCTGAAATGGTTGCTAATATTTCATGCCCGTTTTCTAATTTCACTCTAAACATTGCATTGCTCAGAGCTTCTAGAATAATTCCATCTTGTTTAATCAGTTGTTGCTTAGACATATTTTTTCGGGCTGCAAAGATAGGCGTATGTGCTGAAATACAAAAAAAGTTTATAAAATTATTTTGGCTAATTAATAGTTTGCATCTATTAAATGTTATGCTTATTGATTTTCAACACATTAAATACAAATAACGGTAAAATAAAAACTGCCTCAATGCTATTAATGAGGCAGTTTATAATAATAATAGTTGTTTTTATTTATATATCTATTGCTTCACCATAGGCTGCAGCTACTGCTTCTTTTAAGCCTTCACTCATAGTTGGGTGTGGGTGAACTGCATTTAAAATTTCGTGAGCTGTGGTTTCTAATTTTCTGGCTACTACTGCTTCAGCAATCATATCTGTTACTCCTGTACCAATCATGTGGCAGCCTAAAAATTCTCCATATTTTGCATCAAAAATTACTTTTACAAAACCCTCTGTATGTCCACCAGCTACAGCTTTACCACTTGCTACAAATGGAAATTTACCTACTTTAATTTCATAACCTGCTTCTTTAGCAGCTTTTTCTGTATAACCAACACTACTAATTTCTGGTAAGCAATAAGTACAACCAGGTATATTGTTATAATCTAATGGGTCTGGCAAGTGTGCATGTTTCTTTTCTAAATAAGCCATGTGCTCAGCAGCATTAATACCTTCTTTAGAAGCAACGTGGGCTAATGCTTGTCCAGGACTACAATCTCCTATTGCATAAATACCAGCCACAGAAGTTTGTTGATATTTATCTACAATTATTTTCCCTTTTTCTGCTTTTATGCTGTTTTCTTCTAATCCAATATTCTCAATATTTGATACCACACCTACTGCACTTAATAAAATATCTGCCTCTAAATTTATTGTGCTGCCATCTTGTTTTTTTACCAAAGCTTTTACGCCAATACCAGATGTATCAACACTTTCAACAGATGAGTTGGTCATTATTTCTACACCTTGTTTTTTGAATTGTTTTTCTAATTCTTTAGAAATATCTTCATCTTCTACAGGCACTATACGTGGCATAAATTCTACGATAGTAACTTTTGTACCCATACTATTATAAAAATAAGCAAACTCTACACCTATAGCACCACTACCTACAATAATCATGCTTTTGGGTTGTGTAGGCAAAGCTAAAGCCTCTCTATAGCCAATTACTTTTGTACCATCTTGTTTTAAATTTGGTAATTCTCTGCTACGACCACCAGTTGCAATAACAATGTATTTGCTTTCAATAATTTGTTTTGTGCCATCAATAGCAGTAACTTCTGTTTGTCCTTTGGCTTTTACTTTACCATAACCATTGATAACATCAATTTTATTTTTCTTCATTAAAAATTGAACACCTTTACTCATTTTATCTGCTACACCACGACTACGTTGTACTACACCCCCAAAATCGTGTGTGCCACTTGCATTAATACCATAATCAGTACTATGTTTTATGTACTCATAAACTTGTGCACTTTTGAGTAAAGCTTTTGTAGGAATACAACCCCAGTTTAAGCAAATACCACCTAAGTTTTCTTTTTCAATAATTGCTACTTTAAAACCTAATTGAGATGCTCTGATAGCAGCAGGATAACCACCTGGACCACTACCAATTACTACTACATCGTATGCCATAATTTTTTGTTTTTACATTGAGGTTGCAAAAATAAGGAAGTTTAAAAAGTTTAAGGTTTAAAGTTTTAGTACTTAGCAGATTTA
Organism: Chitinophagales bacterium; assembly: GCA_051715485.1. GTDB lineage: Bacteria > Bacteroidota > Bacteroidia > Chitinophagales > Chitinophagaceae > UBA1930. Next base: position 271 of record JBPXJV010000053.1, on the reverse strand, counting down.
TTGCTATTAAGCCTTAGTTGCGTCGCACACTTGTACTTTTATTACTTTTATCATCAAAATATAAACTATTTCTTAGCTAAAATAAGAAATGAAACTAACTGTATTATTAAAGTAATTAAGAAAATAGATTTTCTATCATTATTGTCCGACAAAAAAATAAAAGGGTAGCATTTCTGTTACCCTTTTTGTTGTTTTGAAGTTACTACGCTTTAAAACTATGAATCAAAGTAACAATTATTTCGGACAGCATTTATTTTCTCAGTTAATTTCT
>JBPXJV010000052.1:0-137124 GCA_051715485.1 Chitinophagales bacterium | reverse complement strand
CAAAGAAATTAACTGAGAAAATAAATGCTGTCCGAAATAATTGTTACTTTGATTCATAGTTTTAAAGCGTAGTAACTTCAAAACAACAAAAAGGGTAACAGAAATGCTACCCTTTTATTTTTTTGTCGGACAATAATGTTTCAAAACATACATCTAACCCTCACCAAAAAGCAAAACTCCAATAAAGAATTATCGGAGTTTTTTTGTACACTTCAACTTTTGTAAAAATATGTAGAATGAAAAAAGTTTTGCTTTTTACCCTTATTAACTATAAGATGCTATTACTTTAAAAATAGTTGCCTATGCAATTAAAAATATTTTTTACCATAAAAAAAGGGCAAAGGATAGACATCCTGCCCTGTTTAAATCCAATATTCTATGAAAAACCAATTAATAGACGTTGAATAAAAAGCAAAGGTTGCAAATTGGATAAAATATTATATATATTAAAACTATCAACTACTCTTCTCTTATAGAATGACCTGTTAGTTGAATAAATACATCTTCTAAATTAGCTTGTTTAACTTCTTTGGGTTTTTCAAAACCAGATGCTACTAAATTATCAATTAGTTTATCTGGCGTATCAATAGCAATAATCTTCCCATGATCTACAATGGCAACTCTATCACACAAAATTTCTGCTTCATCCATATAATGAGTAGTAATAATAATAGTAGTGCCTGTTTTTTGAATGTCTTTTATTAATTGCCAAAGATTTCTTCTTGCTTGAGGGTCTAAACCAGTGGTTGGTTCATCTAAAAAAATAACTTTAGGTTTATTAATTAAAGTAGTAGCAATAGAAAAACGTTGCTTTTGTCCGCCACTTAATTTTTTAAATTCAACTTTTGCTTTATCTTCTAAGTTTACTTGTTGTAATAATTTTCCTGCATCAATTTGTTCGTTATACAAGCCAGCAAATAAATGTATCAGCTCTGTAAGATTTAGCCCTGGGTAAAAGCCACTTGTTTGAAGTTGTACACCAATTTTTTGTTTAATAAAATTTGCTTGAGTATCTAAGTCTAAACCATCAACAGTTATTGTACCACTTGTTTTAGGTCTTAAGGTTTCAATAATTTCTAATGTGGTAGATTTTCCTGCACCATTTGGTCCAAGTAATCCAAAAATTTCTCCTTCATATACATCAAAAGAAATACCTTTTACTGCATGAAAATCGCCATATTTTTTATGTAAATCTTTTACGCTTATTATTACTTTTTTCATAATTTAATTAATTCAAAATAATTTATTTGCCTAAAGGTATTGCAATACCAATACTTTGTTGTTGTGGTATTAATGTAGTTGTGGTAAAACCCATTTTTTTATCATAATACAATGATGCCATTAATAAATTTTTTTGGGCTTGTACATTTAAAAATCCACCGGTGCCTCCCATTAAAATACTTGCACCCATAAGCCACCAGTTTATTTTTCCATCATTTGCAGAAACAATAATATTTGCAATAGGCAATGCAAAACTTCCTGTAAATGTTAGTATATCGGCAGTTGTTTTATTTGATTTATATTTTTTAAAATAAAGGTTTAATTGTTCATCATTTAGTTTAGAAAATAGGGTAGATAATTTTTTAGAGCCTATATATAATTTTCCATCATAAATTAAACCTGGTCTTGATAATGGAGGAATAAAACTTAATCCTTTGGCACTATAATAAAATAATTGTTCTTGTATTTTATTTTGGGCTTGTGTTGTTGTTGAGATGAAAACAAATAATAAAAATGTTACAAAATATTTTTTCATATTTTTTAAAATAATTTTATATAAAAATGATAGTGAAGTTACAGCTAAAAAATTATTGAAATGGTAAAAATAAATTAGTCTATATCATACTTCCTTCTCTTAACTTTTGGTTCACTCATTTGTTCTAATAATGCTTCTGGTGTTGGTTTATTGGTTACAGCAGCAGCAATTTGAAACAGTGCAACTAACAAAATAAAAGACATTAACAACTCACCCCAAGTTATCCAATAACCCCACCAACTATATACAACAGCTTTTTCAGGATTTGTTGTTGCATAAATAACATTTACTTTTTTATTTTCAGATAAATTTCTAAATAGATAACGAGCATCAACAGCATATTCGGTAGTATCTTGCTTAAAAACGGCTTTAGGAATTTTTGTTGAGTGTGTACTATCTGGCAACCAATGAATTGTTGCTGACGATATTTCTCCATCAAAGTAATCTGGCTCTCTGCTATACAATATATACAAAGACAAACAAGCTAAATACACAAAAGCAATGCCTTTATACATACATTTTTTTTATGCCCAAAGATTTTGTGGATATGCTCCATTTGCTACTAAATCATCTATACTTGCTTGTACAGTAGGTGCATCTTCTTTATAAGTAACACCAAACCATTGAGCAGATGTAGGAATTACTTTTACAGTGCCAACATTATTTTTTACCACTTTATCTACTACTAAAGGAATAAAAAATTCACTCTTTGGATTATTAATTTCATTATCTAAAAATTCTGCAAAATATTTTTCACATTGATGAATAACATTTGGATGAAAGCCAAAGAAATTCATACTTACACTTGCATCTTCACTTACTTCGTGTAAGCCTGTTGCATCTTCATAAGTAATAATTCCTTTATTGTTTCTATAAATTTTTGTTCTTTCATTAATATCAATCAAATTACCTTCAACATCTACATTGCAAACTCCACGACTTACACTACCATTTTCACTTAATGTTTTTTTAAGTTGATAGCCAATGATAGCATAATTATTTTCTGAAACATTTTTAGTTAAAAACTGATAAGCTTTTATAAAAGCATCTTTACCATAATAATCATCAGCATTAATTACAGCAAAGGGTTCATTTACTTTTTCTTTACAACATAAAACTGCATGAGCAGTGCCCCATGGTTTTTTTCTTTCGTCTGGTATTTTTCTTCCTTCAGTAAAACTTTCTAATGCTTGAAAAACGTAATCAACTTTTATTTTTCCTTCTAATTTTTTGCCAAAATTTTCTGCAAACATTTCTGCAAATTCATTACGAATAATAAAAACTACTTTTCCAAAACCTGCTTGAATTGCATCGTAAATACTATATTCCATAATGGTTTCTCCATTTGGTCCAAACCCTTGTGTTTGTTTCATACTGCCATAACGACTAGCCATACCTGCTGCTAAAATTACTAATGTAGGTTGCATAAATTTAATTTAAAACGCTGCGAAGATAATTGTTTCATTAATGACTTTTTAATTCAAGAAAAGTAATCTTATTTTAACCAAAAGCAGCTAATTTAATTTTATTGCTTTTTGCATTTTATGGCTATATAATTAATATTGCACTTGTTTAAGGCAATAATATTTTATTTATTATGCTTAAAAAATTGATTTAGTGTAAACAAAAATTGTGAGGATAAAAAGGAAGTTATGGCAAAAAATTTATTGATTGTAGAGTCTCCAGCAAAAGCAAAAACAATAGAAAAAATTTTAGGAAAAGATTTTGAGGTTAAGAGTTGTTATGGACACATAAGAGATTTAGAAAAAGATGATATGGGTATTGATATTAATAACCATTATCAACCCAGATATATTGTACCAGATGAAAAACAAAAAGTGGTAAGCGATTTAAGAAAATTAGCAAAAGGAAGAGAAGTTTGGTTAGCATCGGATGAGGATAGAGAAGGAGAAAGTATTAGTTGGCATTTAGCAGAAGTATTAAATCTAAATCCAAAAGAAACTAAAAGAATTGTATTTCATGAAATTACTGCACCTGCTATAAAAAAGGCTGTTGCCAATCCAAGATTTATTAATATGGATTTGGTAAATGCTCAACAAGCAAGAAGAGTATTAGACAGATTAGTAGGCTTTGAACTCAGCCCTGTTTTATGGAAAAAAATAGGTATGCAACGTAGTCTTAGTGCTGGTCGTGTTCAAAGTGTTGCTGTAAGGTTAATAGTAGAAAGAGAAAGAGAAATAAATAATTTTAATACAGAAAGTAGTTTTAAAATAGAAGCATTTTTTACAGCTGAAGATATTCAGAAAAAGCCTGTAAATTTTAAAGCAGAAAGTTCTTCTAAAATTGCTAATGCAAAAAATGCAGAACAATTTTTAGAAAGCTGTAAAAATGCAACATACACTGTAATAGACATCATAGTAAAACCAGCCAAACGCACACCAGCTGCACCTTTTACAACTTCTACCCTTCAACAAGAAGCATCCAGAAAATTGGGATATGGTGTAAGCAAAACAATGTTATTAGCACAAAAGCTTTACGAAAGTGGTAAGATAACTTACATGCGTACAGATAGTGTAAATCTTAGTGATACTGCTATGCAGGATATAAAAAATCAGGTTACAGAATTGTATAGCAATAAATATTATCAACCCAGAAAATTTAAAAATAAAAACGAATCTGCACAAGAAGCACATGAAGCAATAAGACCAACTTATATGAGCAATCATACCATTGCAGATGATGAAACAAGAAGATTATATGAACTAATTTGGAAAAGAACTATTGCAAGCCAAATGAGTGATGCAGAATTTGAAAAAACAATAGCTACAATTAATATTAGTACCAACAATGAGCAACTATCTGCTTCTGGTGAGGTAATGAAGTTTGATGGTTTTTTAAAAGTTTATTTAGAAGGTAGAGATGATGAAGATGATGACAATAATGAAGATGTTTTACCGCCATTAACAAAAGGTCAGGTATTGGTATTTAATAAAATGACGGCTACTGAAAAATTTACAAGACCAGCACCACGATATACAGAAGCAAGTCTTGTAAAGAAAATGGAAGATTTAGGTATTGGTCGTCCAAGTACTTATGCACCAACTATAAGCACTATTATTAAAAGAAATTATGTAGAGAAAAGAGACAAAGAAGCAATAAAAAGAAATGTACAAATTGTTACTCTTTCAAATAATGCACAAATAGATAAGAAAACTATTCAAGAAAATACTGGAGCAGAAAAAGCAAAATTATTTCCAACAGATTTAGGCTTAGTAGTTACAGATTTTTTAACCCAGCATTTTAATGCTGTAATGAATTATAGTTTTACTGCACAAATAGAAGAAGAGTTTGATGAAATTGCTGAAGGAAAAATAAAATGGAATAACATGATTGATGGTTTTTACAAACCATTTCATAAAAATATAGAACATACTTTAGAAAATGCAGAAAGAGCAAAAGGAGAAAGAGAATTAGGCGTTGAAGAAGGAACAGGCAAAAAAATAGTTGCTCGTATGGGTCGCTATGGAGCAATGGTGCAAATTGGAGATACAAACAATGAAGAAAAACCACGTTTTGCAAAATTAAAACCTACGCAAAGCATTGAAACCATTACATTAGAAGAAGCATTGGAATTATTTGCATTACCTAAAACTATAGGTGAATATAAAGGGCAAGAATTAAGTGTAAATGTTGGACGTTTTGGACCTTATATAAAAATGGGAGAACAATTTGTTTCAATTCCAAAAGGTATAGATTTATTTGATATAGATGTTGAACGTGCTATACAATTAATAGAAGAAAAGCAACAAGCAGATGCTCCCATTGCTCATTATAATGAATTGCCTGTAACAAAAGGTAAAGGAAGATTTGGACCTTTTATTAAATGGGACAATATGTATATTAATGTTCCTAAAAAATATGATTTTGAACATTTAAGTAAAGCTGATATTGAAGAATTAATAGAAGCCAAACTTAATAAAGAAGCCAATCGTTATATACAACAATGGAGTACTGAAAAAATTAGTATTGAAAATGGAAGATGGGGGGCATTTATAAGATTTAATAAAAAAATGTTGAAGCTTGGTAAAAAGCCTGATGGAACTAAATATGATGCAACAGAATTAGAAACTATAGATTTAGATACTATCAAAAAAATGATTGAAGAACAAGTACCCAATGCTTTTGCAGCTGCAACAAAAAAAGCTGTAACCAAAAAAGTAACCAAGAAAAAATAATGTATTAAAAAGCCCCAAAAATTTGGGGCTTTTTAATGTTTGAGTATTATCGTTTCTTTTCAATTTCTCTGTTTATTTCTTCAATATCAACATCACGTTGAGTTGTATCTCCCATTAACCAATAGCTAAAATAATCTGCTGTTTTCCAAAACCAATATTCAGTCATATTACCAAAAGCATGACGTTGGGTTGGTAATAATAGCATATCAAAACGTTTGTTGGCTTTTATCAATGCATTTACTACTCTCATAGTATTTGCAGGGTGTACATTGTTATCAATTTCTCCATGAATTAATAATAATCTTCCTTTTAAATTTTTAGCAACATCTGGATTTTTATCAATGCTATAAGTAAAAGTTGTATCTCCTTTTGTACTAATAACTTCTTTTACTCCATGATGTTTTTCGCTCCACCAACGATTATAAATACTATTATCATGATTGCCAGCATTGCTCACTGCAACCTTAAAGAAATCTGGATAAACCAACATAGCAGCAGTGCTCATAAAACCTCCACCACTGTGTCCATGAATACCAACTCTATCAATATCTACAAACTTAAATCTATCAGCTAATTGTTCAGCAGCAGCTTTTTTATCTGCTAATCCATAATCTCTTAAATTACCATAACCATAATTATGATACCATTTACTTCTTGATGGATGACCTCCTCTATTGCCAACTGTTACAACAATAAATCCTAATTGTGCTAATCTATCTACTCTATCCATTCCTCTACTAAAACTTGTATTAACAGCTTCTGTTTGAGGACCAGGATAAACGTATTCTATTAAAGGATATTTTTTAGTGCTATCAAAATCAAAAGGCTTATACATTACACCATATAAATCTGTTATTCCATCATCTGCTTTAACTTTAAATGGTTCTGGAAATTTGTATCCTGCCGCAAAAAGTGAACTTAAATCTGCTGTTTCTAAATCTAATATTTTTTTACCATCTGCACTATATAAAATTGATTTTGGTATTGTATTTACTCTTGAAAAATTAGTTACAAAAAAACTTTTATTATCATTCATACTCACTGTAAAATGATAGTCCCCATCATTCAATAATTTTAATCCACTTCCATCAAAATTTATTTTATACAGATGCTCATAGTATGGATTTTCATTTTTCTCTCTTCCATTTGCTGTAAAATAAAGCACTCTTTTTTTCTCATCAATGTTTACAATATTTTCGCAATGATATGCCCCATTTGTAATTTGATTTTTTAGTTTTCCATTTTCATCATATAAATAAAAATGTCCCCAACCATCTCTTTCACTCCATTCAATTATTTCTTTACCATTATTTACTAAACCAGGTCTTCTTATTTCTACATAAGTATTTAAACGTTCTGGAATAATTACTCTTACACTATCTGCTTTAATATCATAAATACATTGGTCAATTCGTTTTAAATCTCTACTTGTTCTGCTAAAATAAAATTGAGCATTTGTGCCTAACCAAATAAGTGGTCTAAATTCATCATCTCTTGTATTTGCTAAAGTTGGATTACTCCAAATATTTATATCTTGATCTTTAAAATTACTTACTTTAATTTCTTTTCCTTGCTTTGAGGTCATATCAAACAACATCAAATAATCAATAGGGCTTTCTTTTTCACCTGGCATCCAATATTTGTAAGTTTCTATTGTAGGGCGTGGGTCTCCAATACTATTTATTACCCACAATTCTTTTACTTTTCTTGCATCAGATTTTGAAATAGAAAAATACTTGCTATCTGGACTCCATAAGACAAAAGCAGGTTTACGCTTATCTTTATTTTTTTCCTTTTCAACATTATTTTCTCCATCGCCACTATAAGCTCCTCCTCCATAGTAAGAAAAATATTCTACACCATCATTGGTTAGTTGATATTCAATAATAGTACTATCTTCTTCATTCTTTAAAGCCTTTTCATAATTGGCTTTATCCATATAGTATAAATTATATTTTTTACCAAAAACAATTGTATTACCATCTGGCGAAATATTTGCCCACATTGGTTTACGTTTTGGTTTTTTAAAATCAACCAACTCAGTTAATTGACCTGTGTTTATATTATATTCAAAATAGTAAGTCTTTTTTTCTTTGGCTGGTTTTGCATCTTTACTATCTTTTTTTGTAGTATCTTTTTTTTCAACTTCTTCGGTGCTTTTTACTTCAAATTGAAATAAAGTTTCATCTCCAATAAAACGCATGCTATCTAAACCTAAATGTTGTGCATCAAAGGGGTCTTTAACAATTTTAGTTATTTCGGCAGCCATTTTTTCATTATCAAATAATAATTTTTTTTCTCCTTTAGCTGCATCTACTATATACCATTTTTTACCTTCAGATGTTTCATATTCATACCAAAATTTATCTCCATTTTTTAGCCAATGAGCATCTACATTTAAAGAGAAAACCATTTTATCTAATTTCTTAGGAGAAAATCTGGAAGCTAAACGATAGTTGGCTTTTTGTTGTGCATGTAATGTTGCAAACATAAAAACCATAGCAATAAGTGTAATAATACGTTTGTTAGTCATGGTGTGCTTATTTAATTGGTTGGCAAAGTAGTAAATATTTATAGTAAAGAAAAACCGCTGATAATAAATTTTAGAAATGCAGATAACTTTATTAGTTCACAATTTTGATTTGAAGAGAAAAAATAAAACCAAGTGGCCTCGTCAGGAATCGAACCTGAATTTGGAGCTTCGGAAACTCTTGTACTATCCATTATACTACAAGGCCCTTTTTTTGTAAAAGTAAAGATAAAACTAAGTCAAGTTTTTCTGAAGTATTTATGTGTATCTAATAAATAAGTTACATTTGGTTTCATAAAAATTATTGTAAATGAAATGGCTAAAAATTTTACTCATTAGTACAATATTATTTGTTGCTAATTTAGTTATTGCTCAAAAGAAAATTGCTTTAATTGTTGCAGTAGGAAAATATCCTCCTAATCAAAGAGATTGGAAAAATTTAAGCTCTGAAAGAGATTTAGTACATATTAAGAGAGCATTACTTAACAATGGTTTTGCTGAAGGAAATATTAAAACTTTAGTAAATGAGCAGGCAACAAAAGATGGAATGATTAAAGCCCTCAATGCTTTAGCAGATAAAGCAATGGCTGGTGATATTGTATATTTTCATTTTTCTGGTCATGGACAACAAATACAAGATGACCCCAATGATGGACATTTAGATGAAGCAGACGGATACGATGAAGCTTTAATTCCTTATGATGCAAAAGGAAAATGGGATTTAGTAGATTATCATGGGCAAAAACATTTTAGAGATGATTTATTAGAAGAAAAATTAAATAATATTAGAAAAAAAGTTGGAAAAAATGGTAGTGTTGTTGTTGTATTAGATGCTTGTCATTCAGGTACAGCAACAAGAAGTGCAGGAATAGTACGTGGTGTGCCAGAACCTTGTAAAAGCAATAATTATAAGCCAAATAATAAATTAGATTTAGGAAAACAAGAGGTTGGATTTTTAAATAATATTAATAAAGATATGGGCAGCCTTGTTGTATTTAGTGGTAGTAGCCCTAATCAACCAAACAGAGAAACTGTAGATGATGAAGGAAAAAATGTTGGTTCATTATCTTATGCTTTTGCAAAAAGCATCACAAGCCTTCCTGCTAATTGTAATTATAAATTTTTGTTTGATAAAGTAAAAGCAATCATACAATCAAACGACCCTACACAAATACCCATGTTTGAAGGTAATGGAACATTAGAAGTTTTTGGCAATAAATATGTGCCATTAAAAGAAGTAATTACAGCCGAAATGCGTTTCAACAATAAAGAAAATAATTTTAACGATACAACATTTATTATTCAAAGAGGTTTGTATAACAACTTACACGAAGGCACTACACTAAATGTATATGAATTAGGAACAGATAATTTGTATTGCAAAGCAATAGTTACAAAAGCAAATTCTTTTCAAAGTATTTGTGTGGCAGATAAAAAATTATTGCCTAAAACTAATTATGAAGTTAAAATAGAAAAGCAATATTATGGTGCTATAGATGCATCTTACCTTATTCAAAATAAGGCAAATAGCAATAAATTAACTAATCAATTAAGTCAATTTTTCCAAAATCAATCTTTTCTTACAAAAAATAATAACCCAGATTTTACCATTAACATTCAACAAAAAAATGGTAATTATTTATTACAACTTATTGAAAGAAATGATAGTATTAGATACAGCACTTATGTAGCAATGAATGATTCATTGAGTAATGATAACTTAGATGAAATGCTGGAAAAAATAAAAAAAGGAATGAGAATAGAGTATTTGCGTAAAATGCAAGATGGAGGCAACTTAGCATCTAAAGTAAAAGTATCTATCATTCCATATAATAAAACAGATAATGGTAATGAACTTACTCTAAATCCATTAGATAGTTTTATTTTAAAAATAGAAAGTAATTATGATGGTGTTTTGTATTACACTGTTTTAGATTTACTGCCAGATAATGATGTTAAAGTTTTGATACCAGATACTTTAAAAAGTGCCAATGATGCTGATTATTCTTTAAGACTTGGGCAAATGAAAGAAATAGGTATATACACAGAAGAAACAAGTATTACTGGAAAAGAATTTTTCAAAGTTATTTTCTCTCCTTATCCAATTGATTTAAGACCTTCTTTTATGAGTAGTAGAGTAAGAAGCGTAAATACTAAAACACAACCATTGGAAAAAATGATGGACAATCTTTTTCCAAAAGATAAAAGAACAGTAACAAGAAGCACTCCTTTAAATATGGATGATATTGGTATTATTACAGTTGGCTTTACATTAAAAAAAAATAATTAAAAATTTATTTGAAAAGTACAAATGAAAATACAACTTTGGAGTATTGGCAAACAGCACGAAAGTTATATACAGCAAGGTGTTGCAGATTTTACAACACGTATTAATAAATATTTTTCTGTAGAATGGAAAATAATTCCACCTCCTAAAAATGCAGCATCTTTAAATGAAATATTAACCAAAAAAGCAGAAGCAGAAATTATTTTATCCTTATTAAATAAAGATGATTATTTAGTGTTGTTAGATGAAAGAGGCAAACAAATGAACTCTGTACAATTATCCGATTTTTTACAACAGCAAGCCAACATTAGCACCAAAAATATTATTTTTTTAATTGGTGGTGCATACGGTTCAGATGAAAGTTTATTTAAAAGAGCTAATAAAGTTTGGAGCTTATCTCAACTTGTTTTTCCTCACATGTTGGTTCGTTTAATTTTAGCAGAGCAAGTTTATAGAGCTTGTACTATTTTAAGAAACGAAAAATATCATCATAGTTAATTAACTACATTTGTTGTATGAGCATTACACTTATTATTATTATTGTTACTGCTGTTATTTCATTTACTGCATTTAATAATCAAAAAATTATTAACGATTTAATTTTTTACCCTCCTGCTATTACACAACAAAATCAATGGTATCGTTTTATTACTTGTGGCTTTATTCATGCAGATTATATTCATTTAGCATTTAATATGCTTTCATTGTATATGTTTGGCGAAGCAGTAGAAAAAAATTTTCAATACATATTTCATACAAAAGGTAATACATTGTATTTGATGCTTTATTTTAGTGCTTTAATAGTTTGCTTATTACCTACTTACTTCAAGCATAAGAATGACAGCTATTACAGAAGTTTAGGAGCATCTGGTGCTGTATCAGCAGTTGTATTTGTTGGTATGTTTCTTTTTCCAACTGCTAAAATTGGTATTTTTATTTTACCCCCAATAATACCTGGTTTTATTTTTGCACCATTGTATTTAATTATGTCTTGGCAATTAGCAAAAAAAGGCACCGATAATATTAATCACTCAGCACACATTTGGGGTGCTTTGTATGGTGTTGTATTTTTTATTATTGTTAGTTATGCTTTAAGTGATTTTAATGCAATAGAAAATTTTACACAAGCAATTATCAACTGGTTAAAATAGGCAATGTGGTTAAAAATGGTTGGTTTTTTCTTCAAGAAAAATCAAAAACTTTAGGCAAAAAGATCTTTATCTTCTACTGGCAATTAATAAATTAAGGTCGGTATATTTTAAATCAAATTTTTGGCTGATGTAAAAATCGGTTAATGCACCTTTAAATAAATAAATTCCTTCTCTCATATTAAAGTTGTGCCAAATAATTTCATCTAAACCTCCTTCATCACTTACTTGAATTAGCAATGGCATAAATACATTACTAATAGCTTGGCTTGCAGTACGAGCAAAACCACTTGGAATATTTGGAACACAATAATGAATAATATCGTGTTTTACAAACACAGGTTTTTTATGATTGGTTAATTCGCTTGTTTCAAAACAACCACCTCTGTCAATAGCTACATCAATAATAATGCTTCCTTTACGCATATTAGCAACCATTTCTTCAGTAACAACAACAGGAGCATGACCATAATCGTTGCTTAAAGCACCCACTGCAACTTCGCAAGTTTTTAATTGTTTAGCAAGAATTTTTGGTTCAATAACACTCGTCCATACACGTTGCCCAATATTGTTTTGAAGTTGTTTTAATCTGTGTACATTATTATCAAACACTTTTACACTTGCACCTAAAGCAATAGCATTTCTTGCAGCAACTTCTCCTACTGTGCCTGCTCCAATAATAACAACTTTTGTAGGAGGAATACCACTAATGCTACCTAATAAAACTCCTTTACCACCATTAAAACTACTTAAATACTGACCAGCAATAAGCATTACAGCACCTCCTGCAATTTCACTCATGCTTCTTACAATTGGATAAGTACCACTATCATCTTTTAAGTTTTCGAAACTAATAGCAGTAATTTTTTTCTCCATTAATTTTTCAATAATTTCTTTATTAAGTGCAGCGTAATGAATAGGTGAAATTATTGTTTGATTAAGTTGTAATAAAGGCAAATCTTCATGAACAGGTGGAGCTGTTTTAACTAATATAGGGGCTTTATAAACTTCTGCACGTTCATAAGTTATAGTAGCACCTGCTTCGCCATAATCTTTATCTGCATAATGGCTTCCTTCTCCTGCTTTTGATTCTACAATTACTTTATGCCCATTACTAACTAAAACTCCTACAGCATCTGGTGTAAGTGCTATTCTATTTTCTTGAAAAGCAATTTCCTTAGGAATACCTATGTTAAGTTGAGCATCTTTAGATTTAATATCTAAGGTTTCCTCTAAAGTTTCGTAATTGAAAGAAGTAGATATAACAGGTTTTGATACTGCCATAAAAATGGATTATGTAATTGAGAGACTAAAGTTAGTTATTGTAATTATGTAAAACTAAATTAATTTCTGTATTAATTACTATTTAATACTTTACAGCTAATAAACTTTATTTTTTGTTGAAAGATTGAATTGTACTGTTAGTATTTGTTGTCCATTTAAAAGTATTAATTAAATGTTTTACATCTTCTATTAAAAAATTATTGATGATGCTTAATGAATCTTCATTGGGTGTAGCATCAAAATATAATGCACCTCTTAAAAAATGATGAACACTATCTGTTAAAAAGAATTGATTGGCTGTAGCAACTTCTCCTCCTACTTTAAAAAATACTCCATGAATACCTAAAGGAGTTGTAATAACAGAATCATCTATTGAAGAAGCTTTTTGTGTATGTTTTCCTGTAAGTTTAAAAGCATCATTCACTAATTTACTAAATTGATTTTTTTGAATTTCTTTATAGCTTATATATACTCTTCCTTTAAACTGAGGAAAATCAATATTTATCCACCAAGGATTTTCAGTTTTTTCGCCAAAAAATAAAGAGTCTTTTAAAACATTTGCATAAACAGGATAATCAAATGTATAAGGATAGCCAGCAGTATTAAAAGTAGTATATTTTTTTTCGGGAAAATTTATTTTATAATAACCTTTTGGTTTGGGTGTATAATTACTATTACAACCAACAAATATTGAAGTTATGAATAGTATAATTATCAAATAATTTTTTGATGTAAAAGAATGAATCTGTTGTTTTAGTTTACTCATTTTATTCGAGTGAATTTATTGTTCAAGTGGTAAAGCTACATAAAAAGTTGTGCCATGAGGCTCATTAGAAATAAACCATATTTTTCCATTATGTGCTTCTACAATTTGCTTACAAATTGATAAGCCAATACCAAATGGCTGTTCTCCTGCTGTGCCTTTACGTTTTGCTTCTGTAAACATATCAAATACTTTGTCTTTAAATTTTTCAGGAATACCAATACCTTCATCTTGAACACTTACAATTACTTCACTTACAAATTTTTCTACATACACATAAATAGTTTTTTTGGTATCGCTAAATTTAATTGCATTGGCAATAAGGTTAGAAAATAGTCTCCACAATTTTTCACTATCTGCTTTAATTTGAATGGAGTGAGTAGTAGAGTAGAAATGAATTGTTTGTTGTTTTTCGGCTGCTTTAAATTTTAATAAGTCTGTACATTGCTTTAACAGCACTATTAAATCTAAGGGTTGTTTTACAATTTCTTTTTGTTCAAATGATGAACTTGATTGTAACAACTCTCCAATCATAGTTAAAGAGTTATTAGCAGATGTTTGCATTAACTCAAGCATTTCATTTCTTTCTTGCTCAGAAATATTTTCATCATGTAATAATAAATCTGTAATACCAATTATACCAGAAAATGGGCTTCTTAAATCATGTGCCATAACTTTCATTACACGAGCATAATTTTTATTACTTATTTGTAATTGTTCTAAAGTACTTTGTAGTTGAATGTTATGTAGTTTAGTATCTCTTGAACGTTTTTTACCTTGTTTATTATATCTTAATATAAGTAGAATAATAATGGTAAGCGATACTAATGCAATAGAAAATACAATGATGTAAATTGATTTTATTTCGTTTGATTTTTCAATTTCTTTACTCTTATTATCTTCTTTAATTCTTTCTACTTCTTTGCTTACATTAAAGCTATTAATAATATTGGTTGTGGTATTAATAGAGTCTTGTATGTGGTAATATAATTGATATGCTTCAACTGCTTTTTCTAAATTATTAATTCTTATGTAGTAATTAAAATTTAATAAATACCATTTACTTCTTGTTGATGAGGTTACAAAATATTCAGGTGTAGTTACAATTTTTTTTGTTTTATCTAAAATTTGTCTTGCAATAGCTGGTTTGTTTTTTAAAAGATATAGTTGAGCTAATTTTAAGTAAGCTGTTTGTACATCAATTAAATCAAAACCTTCATTATCATTTATAAGAATAGATTTATTAAGATAGAGTAAAGCTGAGTCGTACTGTTGATTATATAAAAATGAACCACCTAAATTTCCATAATAAATACCTAATGATAAATTTTTTCTTTTGTCAGTTATTTTGTCTTTATCGTTTTGGCTTTCTATATAACTTATTCCTTTTCTATAAAAATAAATAGAGCTATCATACATGCCCAACTTTTCATAACAAAGAGCTAATGCATTTAAAGTTGATTGAATTTTTTCAAAAGAAATTTGAATAGGATTATTAGAGCTACACTCTTCTTCTTGCTTTATAATTTGTTTAGCAAAGGGAATAGCATTTATATATTCACCCTTAGTATAATAAAAATAAAGCATTTTGGTATTATACTTATTATAGCTACAAGAGCCTAATTTTAGTGAGTTGTTAAACTTTTTTGCTTCATAAAAATAACGCAGTGCATCTTCATATTTTAAAATAGAAAAAAAATAATCTCCTTTTGCATATAAAGCATCAGTATAATAGTTAGGATAAGCTGTTTCTAATTTATTCTCTAATAAATATGAAGTAAGAGTATCTGCATTTAAGTATAGCTGATAATAATTTTTATCGGCATAAAACTGCTTTATAAAATTAAGATAATGAATAAGAACTTTTGTGTCTTGAGTTTGATTGGAAATTTTATGAAGACTATCTAATACATTTAATAAATAAACAGTATCGTAAGAAACTAAAAATTTATCTTCAATAATTGCATGCTCTTTTAAATTGTAAGAGCTAATTTTTTGAGATTTGTTGCAGCTATATATACAATAGCTTACTGATAAAATAATAGTAAGCAAAAGAAAAAAACGTATGTTAAACTTCCTCATTAATCCCATGACTAAAACAATATCTTGCAATGCAAGGTACAAAGATAAGTTTCATTGCTCAATAAAACCCCTACTCTCTTAATTGATAAATTTTTCCTGGTAACGATACAATAGCATTTTGTAATTCTAAGTTTAAAATTGCTGCTGCAACATTACTACTACTTAATCCACTTTGAAGATATAAATCATCTATGCCAATACTTTCTTTTTGTTTTAAAATATCTACTATAATTTTTTCTTCAGTAGAAAGTTCTATAAAAAGTTCTCTTTGTTTTTTGGGTTGTTTCTTTTTTTGTTGCCAGCCCATTTCTTCAATTAATTGAGAGGGCTTTGACAAAAGCACTGCTTTATTTTGCTGAATTAATGACAGACAACCACTACTTTTATTATCATAAATTTTTCCAGGCACAGCAAAAACATCTCTATTATAATTATAAGCAATTTCTGCTGTTATCATACTACCTCCTTTTGTAGCAGTTTCTACAACTATTGTTGCATCTGAAATTCCAGCAACAATTCTATTTCGTTGAGGAAAATTAAATTTATCGGGTTTTGTATTTGTTGTAAATTCTGTAAGTAACCCTCCATTCAATAACATTTCTTTTGCAAGACTTTTATGTTGTGTTGGATACATGGTATCTAATCCATGTGCTAAAACACCAATGGTTGGAATATTTTTTTGTAATGCAGTTTTATGAGCTATTGCATCAATACCAAATGCAAGTCCACTAACAATAAGAACATTATAAGGCAACAATTCTTCAATAATATCTTCCGTAATTTGTTTGCCATAATCTGTATTGCTTCTTGTGCCAATAATGCTAACAATTTTTTCTGTATTCAAATTTGCATTTCCCTTATAGTATAAAATTGTTGGAGCATCGTAACAATGCAATAATCTTTTAGGATAGTTTTCATTGGTTAAAAACAAACATTGTATTTGATGTTTTTCTATAAACTTTATTTCTTCTTCTGCAAGGTTAAATTGATTAAATGCTTTTATATGTTTAGCTCTAAAATCTCCAATACCTTCTACTAAACTAAGTTCTCTATTTTTTGCTTTAAAAATATTTTCTGCATTGCCAAAATAATCTATTAAAAGTTTAGATTGTACTGCACCAATATTAGGTATTAGTGTTAAAGCAATTTGATATAAAAGGTCGTTGTTCATGTAAAAGTGAAGATAAGAAAATGAATGTTTATAACCCCACAATTTTACATTCTGTTCTTCTATTTTTTGCTCTTCCTTGTTCAGTATTATTATCAGCTATTGGTTTAGTTTCGCCATAACCTTTATAAGTTAGTCTGTTGGCTGAAATGCCTTTACTTATTAAATAATCAACAACAGCTTTGGCTCTTAGTGTACTAAGTTTTAAGTTTTCAGAAGCACTTCCTAAATTATCTGTATAACCACTAATTTCAACTTTTAAAGTTGCATTTTCTTGTAACACTTGTAATAATTTATTTAACTCAATTAGGCTAACTGGTAAAAGTTTAAATGAGTTTGTTTCAAACTGAATATTTTGCAAAACAATACTACTGTTTATAGCAACAGGTTGCAGAGGAATATCTTTTTTATAAATACTATCAGCTTCTTTATCTTTCAACTCATACAATTCTGTATAAAACAAATAACCTTTTCTATTAACTGTAAAAGTGTAGTTTTTGCCTAATGGTAAGGTTATAAAATATTCTCCTAATTCATCTGTTTGAATTTTCATTAAAACATTGCCTGTATTATTTTCTATCAATTCTACAGTACAAGGCAATCCTTTATGTGTTATTTTATCATACACTTTTCCTTTTACATACAATGTTCTTGCTGGGCGAATATCTTTTCTTAGTTTGAATTTGTATAAATCTAATCCTCCTTTACTATCGCTTCTATCACTTGCAAAATAAGCTGTTAAGCCATCTGCACTTACAGCCAAATAACCATCATCATCAATTGTGTTAATAGGATAACCTAAATTTTCTGGTTCACTCCAAGAGTCATCATCTTGTTTTCTTACTACAAACAAATCGCTTGCACCATAGCCTTGCCATCCATTACTTGTAAAATATAATGTTTGATTATCTGCATGAATGAAAGGAGAAAATTCGTCTGCCTCTGTATTAATACCTTTGCCCATATTTACAGCAGTTCCAAATTTTCCATTGGGCATTCTTTCACTAAAGTATAAATCCTTACCTCCTACACCTCCATATCTATTACTACTAAAATATAAAATACGTTTATCAGGGCTAAGGCTTGGGCTGCTTTCCCAATATTCTGTATTAATATTGGGTCCTAAATTTTCTGGCTCACTCCAACCTTCTGGAGTATTGTAAGAAATGTATAAATCAAAACTTCCATAACCTTTTCCTCTACCAAAATTTCCTGCAAAAATCATCCATTCTCCATCTGCAGAAATTGTTATTGCACCCTTAGATGGCTCATCATTTATACTTCCTTTTATTAATGTAGCTTTTCTATAACCATTACTATCTAATTTGCTTTGCATAAATTCTTCTCTAATGCCAACACCTCTTCTATTAAATACTAATAAACTATCATCAATAGTTACGTTAGGATAATACTCACTAAATTCTGTATTAATACTATCGCCTAAGTTAATTGGTGCAAAAACATAGCTTGTATCAATATGTTTTTTGGAATAAGAAAGTGCAAACTCGTAACAACGTTTTCTGTAATTACCTGCTTTTAAACTATTGTCGCTAATTTTTGGTATAGCTAAAAAATAATTTACAGCATCTAAGGCTTCTATAAATTTTCCAATACCAGCAAGGTTTATAGAATAAGGTAAATGATATTGACGAAAATAAAAACTATCTTTTGCTTTTGCCCATTCATAATATTTTACAGAAAGTTGATGTTTTTTTAATTGACCATACACACCAGCTAAAGATAAAATTGCATCTACATAATTGGTATCAATGCCTATGGCTTTTTGTAATAATGGAATTGATTCTTGCAACATTCCATCTTGTAAATATTCTATTGCTTGCTCATATACACTAATTGCTTTTTTATTAATTTTTTCTGGTTGATATGTTTGAGCATACAACTGAACAAAAGAAAAGCATAATATAAAACACAATATTTTTTTCATTGGATGCGAAAGGTAGTAGCAAATTTTGAAAAATAATGAAACCAATATTGTTAAAAATAAAATAATGCTATAAAAACTTACGGAACATTAATGTATTTATGTGTTTGAAGACTTAATTGCCATTGAGGATTTTCTTTTATGTATTCTACAATAAGAGGTGTTATAATTTCTTTTTTACTCCACTCAGGTTGTAAATAAAGTTTGCACTTTTTATTTACTTGTGCTGCATAATCTTCAGCCCATTTAAAATCATGCTTATTAAAAATAATCACTTTTAATTCATTAGCAGCAATAACCACTTCTTGTAAAGGAGCTTTAAATTTTTTGGGAGATAAACAAATCCAATTCCATTTGCCACTTAAAGGAGATGAGCCACTTGTTTCAATATTTGTTTCAAAGCCTTGCTGTTGAAGCATTGTAGTTAATTCATCTAAGTTATACAACAAAGGTTCGCCACCTGTAATAACAATAATTGGTTTCTCGTTTCTCTTTTCTCGTTTACTATGCACTATGGAGTGTGGGCTATGGATTTCCTTGATTGCTTTTGCTACTATTTGTTCTACACTATAAGATGGATATAAAGATTCATCCCAACTTTCTTTTACATCGCACCACACACAACCAACATTACAACCTGCTAATCTTATAAAATAGGCAGCTTTGCCGGTATGATAGCCTTCTCCTTGTAATGTATAAAAACTTTCCATTACTGGAATAGTTGTATTTATATGATGTATAGCTTTTGTTGAATTTATTTTTTTTTCTTTAATCATCTTGCCAATTTCTTTTGATATGCCTCTAATGTATTTTTTAATAATCCTGCAATAGTCATCAATCCTACACCACCAGGTACAGGAGTTATTGCACTTGCTTTTTTAGATACTTCGTCAAAGTGTACATCACCTTTTAGTTTAAAACCTTTTTGTGTTGTTACATCATCTATTCTTGTTATACCAACATCTAACACAATTGCATTTGGTTTAACCATATCCGATTTTACAAACTCTGGTTTACCAATTGCTGCAACTAAAATATCTGCTTGCAAACAAATTTCTTTAATGTTTGCAGTATGGCTATGACAAAGTGTTACAGTACAATTTCCATACAATAAATTACTGCTTAATAAAATGCTCATTGGTCTGCCAACAATATTACTTCTACCAATTATTACAGCATGTTTTCCCTTAGTGCTTATATGATAATATTCTAACAAAAGCATTATACCATAAGGAGTAGCAGGTATAATAGTTGGTAAGCCTTGAACTAATTTTCCAGCATTAATAGGATGAAAGCCATCAACATCTTTATCAGGATGTATTGCTTGAATAATATTTGACTCTTGAATATGTTTTGGTAATGGAAGTTGTACTAAAATACCATCAATATTATCATCATTATTTAGTTCATCAATTTTTTCTAATAAAGTTTCTTCTGTTACTGTTGTTTCAAATCTTATAAGAGTTGATTCAAAACCTACTTCTTTACAATTTTTTACTTTACTAGCAACATAAGTTTCACTTGCTCCATTATTGCCTACTAAAATAGCTGCTAAATGTGGAGGTCGTAAATGATTGGCAATAATTTTTGCTACTTCTGTTTTTAATTTTTCTTTTACACTTGCCGAAGCAACTTTTCCATCTAACAAAATCATTTTGCAAAGTTAATGGCTGCATTGAAAGCAAGATGATAAAAGTTGTTTATAGATGTATAAATTTCATTAATATTACACAAAGAATAAACTGTTTGTATTAATTGTTTTCATTAAACTAAAAAAACAATGCTTGTTAAAACCTTTGGAAGTGCTGTTTATGGTGTAGAAGCCATTTCTATTACTATTGAAGTAAATATTAGTAATGGCGATTTAAAATATTATATTGTTGGCTTACCAGATAATGCAGTTAAAGAAAGTTTTCAACGAATTGAAAGTGCTATTAAAACTAATAAACTTCATTTTCCAAGAACAAAAATTGTAATCAATCTTGCTCCTGCTGATATAAAAAAAACAGGTAGTTCATTTGATTTGCCAATGGCAATGGGTATTTTAGGAGCAAGTGAACAACTAACACAAACAGAAAGATTGAAAGATTATGTGATAATGGGAGAGCTTAGTTTAGATGGCAGTATTCAGCCCATTAAAGGTGCTTTGCCAATTGCTATTCAAGCAAGAAAAGAAGGCTTTAAAGGTTTAATTGTTCCTAAAGCAAATGCCAGAGAAGCAGGTATGGTAAATAATTTATTAGTGTATGGTGTAGAACATATTAATGAAGTAGTTCAATTTTTTAAAGATGAAAATTTTTTACACCCACTAAGCATTAATACAAGAGAAGAATTTTACAATGCTCAATACGAGTTTGAATTTGATTTTAATGATGTTAAAGGACAAGAAAACATTAAACGAGCTTTAGAAATTTCAGCAGCAGGTGGGCATAATGCCATTTTAATTGGTCCTCCAGGTGCAGGTAAAACAATGCTTGCAAAAAGGTTGCCTACTATTTTACCTCCTCTTAGTTTGCAAGAGGCTTTAGAAACAACCAAAATTCATAGTGTAGCAGGTAAGCTGCCAGAAAATAGTTCTTTAATTTCTAAAAGACCTTTTAGAAGCCCACATCATACAATTAGTGATGTTGCATTAGTTGGTGGTGGTGGAATTCCTCAACCTGGCGAAATTTCTTTGGCTCATAACGGTGTTTTGTTTTTAGATGAATTGCCAGAATTTAAAAGAACAGTTTTAGAAGTAATGAGGCAACCAATGGAAGAAAGAAGAGTAACTATATCAAGGGCTAAAGTAGCAATTGATTTTCCTGCAAATTTTATGTTGATAGCAAGTATGAATCCTTGCCCTTGTGGGTTTTATAATCATCCAGAAAAAGAATGTACTTGCCCAGCAGGTGCAGTGCAAAAATATTTGAATAAAATAAGTGGACCATTATTAGATAGAATAGATCTACATGTAGAAGTAACACCTGTTTCTTTTTCAGAATTAAGTAGTAATGCAGTAAAAGGAGAAAGCTCAAATGCAATAAGAGAAAGGGTTATAGCTGCAAGAACTATACAAGCCAATAGATATAAAAACAATGAAGGCATTTATGCAAATGCACAAATGAGTAGTAAAATGCTTAGAGAAATTTGTGTGTTAGATACAGTAAGTGAAACACTTTTAAAAAGAGCAATGGAAAAATTAAATCTTAGTGCAAGAGCTTATGACAGAATTTTAAAAGTTGCCAGAACTATTGCAGACTTATCAGCAAGTAATGATATAAAAGCAGAACATATTGCTGAAGCCATTCAATACAGGAGTTTAGATAGAGAAGGCTGGGCTGGATGATTGACTTTTATTGAAGCCTTATGTGTTAGCAAAACTTTTCTGGTAAATAATAAATTTTATTTTGAATGATGAATTATGATAGATTATCTTATTCTAAAAATATTCGTCATTATTAATAATATTTAGCTTATCAACACAGATTAAGAAAAGAAATAATATACCTACATTTCATTTATTTCTGTAGATAGCAGATTAAAACAAAAAAATTGTTCTTTGATTTTATTTTGCTTCTATTACTTTTGCGGCGTTAAAAAATTATAGCATTAAAAAAATGCTAATTATTCGATTTTAGAGGAGATGGAAAATACATATCAGTTGAAAGTTTTTGCAGTAAATTTTAATAATAAAAATCTGATTGAACGATTTTTAAAAAATAATTTCATCTCAAATATTAGTACTCCTTTTTATAAAATAATTCAATTAATTACAACACTTAATTTTTCAAAATTATTTTTAAAGAATAACCTAAAGCATAAGCAATCCAATCTGTTTTTTTCAGTACAATTTCCTATATCCATTTACAAAAAAGAAATTTACAACCAATTCTAAAAATTTTATCTTATCACTAAACAATCTATAAAAAACACAAAAAATGAAAAGAAAAATTTTACTTTTAGCGTTAATTACAACAGTAAGTTTAAGCAATTTATTTGCACAATCAACATCCCCTGCTCCTTATTGTAATGCATCTTTTGACGATGCACAAGGATTCCCAGTTGCTGATGTAATTTTTAAAGTTTCATTTGGTTCTTTAGTAAATAATTCTAATGCTCAGTATGCATACCCACATTATGTTTATTATAACAACCTCACTGCTCCTACTGTAGTAAAAGAAAGCAACTATACATAATCTGTAACTTTTGATGTACATGGTGGTGCTGGTTATGACGTTTGGGTTGATTATAATAGAAACAATGTATTTGAACCTTCTGAAAAAATAAGTGGCACTTCAAGTACAACTTCATTAAATATTTCTAATAATACTGTAATTACTAAATCTATAACAATACCAGCAACTGCAAGTGTTGGATTAACAAGAATGAGAGTAAGAATAGTAGAAGATGATGATTATACTATGGGTAGCAATGGATACTCAATTCTTCCATGTAATGCAGGTACATCAACTACAGATGTAATGGATTGGGGTGAAACAGAAGATTATAATATTAATATTGTAGCTACTGCTCCTGTTTCTTTAATTGATTTTAATGCTACTACAAAAGATAATGCCATTGCTCTTAGCTGGCAAACAGCACAAGAAGAAAACAATAAAGGATTTGAAATTGAACATAGTTTAAATGGAAGAGATTTTAATAAAATTAGTTTTGTAAAAGGATTTGGAAATAGTAATAGTATCAAATCTTACAACTACTATGATTTTAATGCAAAGGATAATACAAAAAATTATTACAGACTAAAACAATTAGACTTAGATGGAAACTTTACCTACTCAAAAATTGTTTTGGCAAATAAGAATGATGAAAATACTAACATTAAAATTTACCCAAACCCTTTAAGTAACCAACTAACAATCATTTCTAATCAAAGTATTATCAGAAATATTTCAATCTATAATATTTATGGGCAAGTTGTAAAACAATATAATAACACAACTGATAAAACTTTTGATATAAGTAATTTACAAAATGGTACTTATGTTTTAATGATAGACAATGTATCTAAAGATAAGTTTGTAAAACAATAAAAAATAAATCAAACAAAAAGTAATTACCTTTTACTTAAAAGAAGAACGATGTTTTGTCGTTCTTCTTTTTATATCCTATTACTACAATGCGTACATTTCTATATTATCCTATAATAGTTGGTGCTTTATTTCTCACTTGTACCTCATGCAATAAAAAAACAACTTAAGATTAGTTACATCTTTAGACTCTATAATAATTCCATCAAATACAACTTATCTTTTATTTGCTCCATACAACGATAAAAAAGGGAATATCTTTTATTCATTATTTAACGAAAATGATAGTTCCATATACATCATTAATATATACAATAAAACTACTCTGCCAATAAAAGTAACATTTAGCAACAGAGTTAAAGTAGAAAACTCACTTAAGAATTATTAGTACCTACTACAAACAAGCAATTTCACTATTAATTTATGCTTTCTATTTGTTACTTTTGCACACTTATAAAAAATTAAGCATAAAAAAGAATATGATTAATATTAGTTTTCCAGATGGTGCAGTAAGACAATACGAGTCAGGGGTTTCTGCAATGGATATTGCCAAAAGCATTAGTGAAGGGCTTGCAAAAAAAGTTTTGGTAGCAGGTGTCGATAATCAGGTATGGGACGCTTCAAGACCCATTACTACAGACAGCCATTTAAAATTATATACATGGAACGATGCAGAAGGTAAAAATACATTTTGGCATTCTTCTGCACACCTTATGGCAGAAGCCATTGAAGCAAAATTTTCTGGAGTAAAATTTTGGGTTGGACCTCCGTTAGATAATGGCTTTTATTATGATATTGATTTAGGCGATAAAAAAATAACCGAAGAAGACCTTGCAGAATTAGAAAAGAAAATGAATGAGTTGGCAAAGCAAAACAATGTTTATATAAGAACAGAAAAAGCCAAAGCCGATGCCATAGCTTATTTTACAGAAAAAGGTGATGAATATAAATTAGACCTTCTACAAAACTTAGAAGATGGAAATATAACCTTTTACACACAAGGCAATTTTACAGATTTATGTCGTGGTCCACACATACCACATACAGGTTTTATAAAAGCTATAAAACTTACTTCAATAGCTGGTGCATTTTGGAAAGGTGATGAAAAAAATAAAATGCTTACCCGTATTTATGGTATTACATTTCCTACTCAAAAAGAGTTAGATGATTACTTAACAATGCTGGAAGAAGCCAAAAAAAGAGACCATAGAAAATTAGGTAAAGAGTTGAGCATTTTTACAACTAATGAAGATGTAGGACAGGGTTTAATTTTATGGCTACCAAATGGCACAGTAATTATTGAAGAATTAGAAAAACTTGCCAAAGAAACAGAAGAAGCAGCGGGGTACAAACGTGTTGTAACACCACATTTGGCTAAAGAAAATATGTACCTTACCAGTGGGCATTTACCTTATTATGCAGATAGTATGTTCCCTCCAATGGAAATGGATGGAGAAAAGTATTATATAAAACCAATGAATTGCCCACATCATCATAAAATATTTGATGCTGAACCCAAAAGTTATAGAGACTTACCTTATAGAATAGCAGAATATGGTACTTGTTACAGATATGAACAAAGTGGCGAATTATTTGGCTTAATGAGAGTTCGTTGCTTACACATGAACGATGCACATATTTATTGCACTAAAGAACAATTTGCACAAGAGTTTAAAGCAGTAAATGCTATGTATTTAAAGTATTTCAAAATTTTTGGAATTGATAAATATGTCATGCGTTTAAGTTTACATAATCCTGAAAAATTAGGACAGAAATATGTAAACCAACCTGAACTTTGGTTAGAAACAGAACAAATGGTAAGAGAGGTTTTAATTGAAACAGGAACACCCTTTGTAGAAGTACAAGATGAAGCTGCTTTTTATGGACCAAAAATTGATGTTCAAATATTTAGTGTTATTGGTCGTGAGTTTACTTTAGCTACCAATCAAGTGGACTTTGCACAAGGCAGAAGTTTTAAACTTTCATTTACCAATCAAAATAATGAACCAGAAATTCCATTAATCATTCATCGTGCTCCATTAGGTACACATGAACGTTTTATAGGATTTTTATTAGAACATTATGCAGGCAATTTTCCTGTTTGGTTAGCTCCATTACAAGTAAAAATTTTACCAATAAGTGATAAATTTTTGGACTATGCAGCAACTGTAAAATCAGCTTTACAAAAAGCAGGTGTAAGAGTTGAAATTGATGAAAGACAAGAAAAAATTGGTAAAAAAATTCGTGAAGCAGAAATTTCTAAAGTGCCTTATATGCTGATTGTTGGTGAAAAAGAAGCAACTGAAAGTAAAATTTCTGTACGCCGTCATGGAAAAGGAGATGCAGGACAGTTGTCTATTGATGAATTTGTACATAATATTGCCGAAGAAATAAAACAACGTAAAGCAGCAGAATAAAAAAAATTATTATATTTTTACTTTAAACCAACATTTTTTTAACCAAACAAAACTTAATGGCAGTACCATTTAAAGGAAACACAGGAGGCAGAGGAAGATTTAATCCTCGTTTTAACAGACAACAAGAACCAGAACATCGCATTAACGAAAGAATACGTGTACCTCAAGTACGTTTAGTAGGCGATAATGTAGAAGTGGGAATTTATCCAACACACGAAGCACTAAAAATTGCTCAAGAATTAGAATTAGATTTAGTAGAAATTTCTCCTCAAGCAGACCCACCTGTTTGTAAAGCTATTGACTATAAAAAATTCCTTTACGAGAAGAAGAAGAAAGAAAAAGAAATGAAGGCAAATGCCAAACAAAGTGAGGTAAAGGAAGTTCGTTTTACACCAGGCACAGATGACCATGATTTTGACTTTAAAGCAAAACATGCCGAAAACTTTTTAAAAGATGGCAATAAGGTTAAAGCTTATGTACAGTTTAAAGGTCGTGCCATTATGTTTAAAGAAAGAGGCGAATTGGTATTACTAAAATTTGCAGAACGTTTAGCCGAATTTGGTCAGCCAGAAACCTTACCAAAATTAGAAGGTAAAAGAATGTTTTTAATGCTTACGCCCAAAAGTGCAAAGAAGAAAAAAGAAGAAAAACCAAGCAACTAATATTTATAAAGAGCAAAGTATCAACAAACACTTTGCTCTTCTTTTTTATTTTCTATTATTTTCCACCAAATACTTTCTTCAATAAATTGGTTGTTTGAGAAACAGGATCTTTTCTAATTTTTTGTTCCTCTAATGCAACTTGATAAAAAATTCCTGTAAGTGCTTTATCTGTTACATAAGCTGTTAAATCTGGGTTTATTTTATTCAAAGCAAATCTATTGTAAGTAGAAAATACAGTATTCCAATGTTGCGTAGCATTTACCTTTTCAAGAGATTGTTGTATTACTGGTCTAAAAGCTTCTGTTAAAGATGCAGTAGTTTGATTTCTTAAATATTGCGTAGCTGCTGTATCACCTCCTTTTAAAATATTCCAAGCATCAGAGATGCTCATACTTTTAATAGCATTAATAAATATTGGAGCAGCACTTTTTGCTGCATCTTCTGCAGCACGGTTCATTGATAAAATTGCATCATCAACTAACTTACTTCCACCTGGTGCCTTACTTACAGCTTCTTGCACTTTCTGTGCTTCTGATGGTAACAAAATTTTAATAGCAGCATTTTTAAAAAATCCATCAACATTGGCTAATTGTGTAGCACTTTTTTCTGCACCTATGGTTAATGCTTCTTTTAAGCCCTGTATTACTTCTTCTGTACTTAATCCTGTTTGAGAAGTTTTATTATCTCCCTTAACTTTTTTTATAACATCTTTAATTAATTGAGCTTGTGCACTATGTATTGTTAAACACAATAATAAAATAGTAATAATTTTTTTCATCATTTATTTTTTAGGGTATGAATATCAGGTTTTTTTATGGTTTAATTTGTTTAAGATATTTTAAAATTAGAAATTAGTATCTTAACCTATTTCAAATAAAACAATCAATTAGATAAAATTTAGGTTTTATAAAACATATACATTTGTAAACCACTTGTATGATTACTCCACAAACCATAGAGCAAATAAAAAATAGAATTGATATAATTGATATCATTGGCGAATATGTGAAATTAAAAAAACGTGGTAGTAATTATATTGGTCTTTGCCCCTTTCATAACGAAAAAACTCCATCATTTACTGTATCTGCAGCCAAAGAATTATACAAATGTTTTGGTTGTGGTAAAAGTGGTAACGCTATCACTTTTTTAA
Source organism: Chitinophagales bacterium (assembly GCA_051715485.1). GTDB lineage: Bacteria > Bacteroidota > Bacteroidia > Chitinophagales > Chitinophagaceae > UBA1930. The sequence goes on along the minus strand of JBPXJV010000052.1, from coordinate 108,709 downwards.
TGGAGCATGATAAATTAAGTTATGTAGAATCATTAAAATGGTTAGCCAACAGATATAATGTTGAGGTAGAAGAAACAGAAACTTCGCCAGAACAAAAAGCTATTATACAAACAGCAGATAGTTTATATATAATTAACAAATTTGCTAATGATTTTTTTGTTAATGAATTATTGAATGAAGAAGAAGGACAACAAATAGCCTTATCTTATTTAATACAAAGAGGCTTTAAAGAAAACATCATTAAAAAGTTTGAGTTAGGTTATAACTCTCAAGAAAAAGATACCTTAACACAAGCATTATTTACTCATCAATTTAATAAAGAGCTTTTACAAAAAACAGGCTTAACAACTTTTAGAAATAATGATTGGGTAGATAATTATAGAGGAAGAATAATTTTTCCAATACACAATAATTCTGGAAAAATAATTGGCTTTGGTGCAAGAGTTATAGGAAGTGCCGATAAAGCTCCTAAATACATAAACACTCCAGAAAATGAAATTTATGTAAAGAGTAAAATTTTATATGGTTTATTTTTTGCAAAAACTGCCATTGGCAAAGAAGATGAGTGTTTGTTGGTAGAAGGATATACAGATGTTGTTAGTCTTCATCAAGCAAATATTGAAAATGTTGTAGCAAGTGGAGGCACATCATTAACTACCGAACAATTAAGGCTCATAAAAAAACACACAAATAATCTTACCATTATTTATGATGGAGATATGGCAGGTGTAAAAGCTGCTTTACGTGGTTTAGATATGGCTTTAGAAGAAGGCTTAAATGTGAAGTTGGTTTTAATACCAGATAATGAAGACCCTGATAGTTATGTAAATAAAATTGGTACAACTTCTTTCAAAGAATTTATTGCAAAGAATAAAAAAGACTTTATCATTTTTCAGTTAGAAGTAATGCTGAAAGATACAGGCAACGACATTACTAAGAAAAATAATACAGTAAATAATATTGCAGAAACTTTAAGCAAAATAAATAGAGCAGAAGATTTTACAAAACTGAGTGAATATATAAAACAATGTGCTACATTATTAAAAATTGATGAAGCTGGTTTAACATCTTTAGTTAATAAAATAAAAAAAGACAAACAACAAAAAGAAGAAAAACGTTCAACCACTTTTGAACAACAAGAGCTTATAGAACAACAACCTATTACAGACTCTATTGATGATATTTCTTTATTACAACAAGATGAGATTTTTGAAAAAAATATGATAAGAGTTTTATTAGAATATGGATTAAATGAAAAAGAAGATAAGCAATCAATAGCAGAATATATTTTTGAAAAGTTAGCAAATTTTAGATTTGACTCTCCATTATATAGCTCTATTTATCAACAATATCAAGAGTTGTATGCAAGTGGTAAACAACCAAACACAAAAACTTTTTTATATCATACAGATGAAGAAATAAGAAACACTATTGTTAATCTTAATGCACAACCTTATGAACTTAGCCAAAGATGGGATGAAAAATTACAAGGAATGAATATTGTAAACAGAGATATTTCATTACAAGATGTAGATATAAGTCTTAGCTATTTTAAGCTAAGAAAAATAAAAAAAATGTTCGTAGAAAATCAACGAGACCTTGAAGCTGCAACTTCTTTAGACGAACAAATAAAACTAATGGAAGTACACAAATTTTTAAAAGAAGAAGAAATTGCCATTACCAAACATTTAGGTACAGTAATATTAAAGTAAGAGGTTGTATTACTACAACCTCCTCTTATTATTTGAATTTACAATTATTGTTTTTGAATTCTAAATGTTTGTAACTGCTCTCCATCAAATACATTTAATAAATAAATTCCTGCTGCATATTTACTCATATCAATTTGTGTATTTACAGAGAAATTTTCTGTAAATAACAACTGTCCGAAGCTGTTGTATAATTTTATTTGAGCTGCTTTGTTATTATTATTTTGAACAGAAATATTCAATAATTTTTGTACAGGGTTTGGATATACATTTACAATGATGCCTTTCACAAAATTTACCAATCTAATTGTAGAGTAAGCAAAGCTGCCATCGTTATTTATTGATTTTAATCTATAATAATTTTTACCAGCAATAGGATTATTATGATAGAATAAATAGTTAGATGCTCCTTTAGCTTCTACACTACCAATTTGCTTAAAGTCAATAGCATTAGTACTATGCTCTACTTGATATGTAGCAACATTAATTTCATCTGCAACTTGCCAAGTAACATCAGTGCCATAACCATTTGCTTTTGCAGTAAAGTTTAATAACCTTACAGGCACAATTTGGTTTGTTTTAAAATAAATGTATTTATATAAATAATTATTAAATAAAAATTGCTCTGGCTGTATAGCATTTTCATTTACTGCTAAGTAAAGATTGTATTCATCTCTTGGCATTAAAGATGCATCTATATCAAAATGAATATGCACTGTATCTCCTGCATTTAATGGTTTTGTTTTAGGTAATTGATATGTATAAACAGTTCCTAACCTTGTATTAGTTAAAACAACTTTTACAGTAAGGCTATCAAAATTTTCCTTACTTACATTTTTAAAGGCAACACTTCCTTTTAGTGTATCACTTCCGTAAGAAGATGTAAAACCAATAGTATCTGGAATATTATAATGCAAATTAGGAGCTATAGCACCTTCAGGAGCACCTACATATTCTACACTCCAATTGTATAAGTTGTATGGCACTGCATGAACAGAGTCTTGATTTTTCATACTCAATTTTACAAAAGGATATTGTGTAGCACTGATGCTGCTTATATTAAGGCTTGTTTGTAAAGTATCTATACCGGTAAATAATTTTGTTTCTGTTCCATTAGAAGATACTCCAATAACATCCATTTTAGCATAGTTTGTACCATTACCTAATCCATTCCATTTTGCATTTTTCCAAGATTTTGCAGGTCCAAATTTTGGTGAAGTTGCATAGCCTAATGTATCGTTAATATTAAAGTCTGCATTAAAAATTATTCTATCATACAAACCATTACTATACATATAACGTGGACTAAAATCTGCTGAATCATTTTTCTTAAATATAAATCCAAATGTTCTTGGTTTATAAAAAGAATCTATCGGGAAGCCTTGATTTTTTAAGAAATGATATAGTGAATTATTAGAGCCATAAATAGCAGTATCAGCAGCCCAATCATTTGCCCAAACACTTGCACCATCAAATACCATACGAACAGCTACGATTGTACCATTTGGTATTGAATCTAAAAATTGCTTTGCATTATTTCTTGTGTTAGGATATAGATAGCTATATTCAAAATTATATTTTCTTGTTTCTCCACAAGAAGGTTCTGCACCATAAGGATTAGCAGTATTTATCCAAGGCATAAATTTTAATGTATCAAATACATTTATTAATATAGAATTTCCTAAACAAGCACTTGCTATAATACCAGCACCATTTACTTTAATACTAAAATGTTGATCTTCTGTTCCACTATATGGATAAATAGAGTGTGTTAGAAATAAGTTATTTAGTTTATGTCCAAACTGTAATTTTCTGGTACTGCTATCCAATGACATTCCTTCATAACTACTTTCAGTGTGCTGATAAAAATGTCTTTGTTCAAAGCCAATGTCAGCTGAGTTTTTATAAGTAAATGAAGCCGTATTCCAATAATTAGTTCCTTGTGTAGAAACTCTCCAAAAATAAGTTGTGTTAGGGTTTAATGTTAAACCATAATTAAATTCTACTACGCCACCAGCAGATAATTTTGTAGCTGAATATTTTAGAGGTGAATTAAATAAAGCAGTAGTATCTACTTCTACAACATATTGTTTTATGGCATCTAAAGGATTAGCTGTAGATGCAGCTAATTTAAAATTGGTATTATTTACAATAGCAAAATTGTAAGGATATATTGGTACAATTTCATCATCACCAATTTCTACAGTAACTACAGCAGTATTATTATTTTCATCTAATTCACTTATTGAATGAGTATAATCAATTTCAAAAGTTAATACACTCGTTCCTTTATCTCTATTAGCTACAATAGGTAAAGCTATTTTAATAGTTTCTGAAAATGATATAGGAGGAATTTTGTTAGCAAAAGCTACTACACTGCCCCCATTAGGAAATTGTCTTGTTATTTTAAAACTAATTGAATCATTTATTTTTTTTCCAACATTATAAATTTTTGCTTCAACATAAAAAGAATCTTTAGCTACAGTAATTTTTTGAGGTGATACTTTTATATTATCTGGCTTTAATAAAAAATCTGGTGCATCAAAACCATTTATTTTAACAGCAGGGTCGCCGTGTAAAATAAATTGCTCAGAATGATATCTTGCAAAAAAATCGTTATTGCCTGTAACATTTAATACATCAATAATTCCTTTTTTTATAGATTCACCAAATGGTTTATCATAATAAGTTGTACTTAATGATTTATAAAATTGTGTAGTAAAAGTATCTAAATAATTTACTGCACCATAGCCTGTAGTAGCTAAATAGCCAATAGCTCCTTTTTCGGGTTCTAAAACAAATTTTTCTGAAAGAGATGCTATAATGCTTAGTCTTTGTGGTTCATAAACAAAAAAGTTACCTGCATCGCAACCATTTACAATAAACATTGGATATTTATATTTATTGTTGTAAGCAGATGGGTTATCTAAATTAAAATCCAAATTAGTAGCAGATGAATGTCCAAAATAGGTAAGCAATGAAGCACCAGATTCATACTTATTTTTAAAGTCTGCCATTGATTGAGCATAGCCTGAAGGGTTGGCAAGTTTATTATAATTTTTTACCAATGCTCCAAAAGCTGTGTCTTCAATGATAGAAGTATATTTTGCTAAATACCTTGTTAATACTTCATCAATATTATAATCTCCTGCACCAGCCACTTGCAAAACATTTTTCATCCATAATTTATCTTCTGCATTTACTATGGGTGCTTGTTGAACAGAATCGTATTGTTTTATTTTAGTTAAATAATCTCCTACTTCTGTTGCAGAAACAGCACTTAATCTTCCAATAGGTGTTACAGGTATTGCACTTAAATTATCTGCAGCACTTAATAAATTATCAGATGCAGGATGCCCCCAAGTTGGTACAAGATTTTGATAGGCTATATCGGCAGCATTTTCATTTTCTCTATACTCAATATAGTTTAATCCTTTGCCTATAATAAATACATATTTTGGTAAGCTATCAAAGTTGGCTCTTGCAAATCGTAAAAAATTTCTGATAGATAATGGATGCTTATTAATACCATAAGCAAACTGATCTGTTATTTCATTTATATCTACAAGTATAGCTTTATATTTTCCTCCTTGTACACTACTTCTATATTGTTTATATTGCTCTACATAATTATTAGGAGCAGTTCCATAAATTAGTGGATTAGAAATAATAATATAATCTCCTTGATTGATAGATGCACTATAATTAATAAAATTTCTTTGCTCCATAGTTGATATTACCAACGCATTAGACACATCATTTTTTACTAAAACTAAAGTACTTTTTTTAGTTGATGGTTCTGTTACAAATTGAATGGTATCTGCTAAAGAAATATCTCCAATATATCTTTTTCCATTAGTAACATCATATAAAATTGGTGGTTGTGAGCCATAATTAAAATTATAAAATTTTAAATAATGACCTGATGCTTTTGCTGGCAAATAAATTTCTAAACTTGTTTGATTATTACCATCAAAAGTTCTGGGATAAATAAGTTCATCTCTTAATAATCTAAACTCATCACAATCTACAGGGCTTTCATTAATATGTTTTATGCTTGCAGAACCTGATGCAACTTTACTAACATTAATACCTATTTCTTCAATTTTTGCATCATTAAAATAATCCATTTGATAGTTGCTTACATTACTACCATTTAATTGTACTAAAATAGTTCTTGGATTATTGGCACTACCAGCAGTATTAACTTTTAAAGTCATTGGTGGACCTGCTAAATATGGTTTTAAATCAGAAAAACCTATAGTAAAAGAAACTTGACCACAAGAACTGTATAATGGACGAATAGGACGTGTTGAATAACCCTCTCCTTTATCGTAAGATGATGAATGAAGAAGTTGTGTTGATGAAACTGCAAAACCTTCATATCTACGCTGACGTTGAGTATAAACTAATGTATCCATATAATACATTGTTGGTGGTAATGTATTACCAGAAACATTATTTGCTGTATTAATTAATCTTTTATTAGGTGTTAATGTATTTACGGTTAAAAAATAAGTTCCATTATCTTCTTGCAAACTCCAAATATCTGAAAGTTGAAAGTCAGGATCTCTATATAAATCTCTATCAAGTTTTCCATCATTAATTTCTCCCCAAAACTCAATATAATCCAATGCTCCTAACATACCTGAAGCTACAGATGTATAAATAGGAACTTCTGCCCCATTTCTAAATAATTGAAAATGTTCAGCAAATACATTGCCTAACCCAACTGCTACTAATTGAGGTTGATTAATACGAACTAATTTTTTTCTGATAGGTTGTGATGTGGTTGGATTAAGTCCAAAATCAACTTTAAATTTATAATAGGTATTAGAATAATTTATCCATTCATTTCTAACTGGTTGAGCCGTTGCTATCAATCCAAAAAATGCTGTAAAAATTAAAAATATCAAATGCTTCATGTCTCAAAAAACTTTTTAAAAAGAGTAATTTTTTCTATTAAAAAATCTCTATAATTTCTAAACAATAAAGATGCAGCTTAAAATACATAAGCTGCTTACAAATTTCGGTAAAATATTGAGTAAACTCTCTATATACAAAGTATAAACGTTAAAATACTAAAAAAATTATCTATTTATTATGTTTGTTATTATTGAAGTGATAAAAAATATGTAGCAATTTTTTTGTTTTTATTACAAGTAGAAACTAAGTAAAAAAAATACTACCATAATTCAATAACACATTTTTTAAGCTAAACTTATACATTTGCTTAAATTGATTTATAACTATGAATTTAATAGAAGAATTGAGTTGGCGTGGTATGATTGCAGATTTAATGCCTGGCACTGAAGAGCAATTATTAAAAGAAATGACAACAGGATATGTTGGTTTTGACCCAACAGCAGAAAGCCTACATATTGGAAGTCTTGTGCCAATTATTTTATTAGTACATGTTCAAAAAGCAGGACATAAACCAATGGCTTTAATTGGTGGAGCAACAGGAATGATAGGTGATCCATCTGGTAAAAGTGCAGAAAGAAATTTATTAGATGAAGCTACACTTGCAAAAAATATTGCTGGTATAAAATCTCAGTTAGAAAAATTTTTATCTTTTGATACTAATAAACCTAATGCAGCCATTTTAGTAAATAATTACGATTGGTTTAAAACCATTTCTTTTATTGATTTTTTAAGAGATGTAGGAAAGCATATTACAGTAAATTATATGATGGCAAAGGATAGTGTAAAAAAAAGAATAGAAGGAGAAACAGGCATTAGCTATACAGAGTTTGCTTATCAATTAATGCAAGGCTACGATTTTTATTGGTTGTACAATAATATGAATTGTAAGTTGCAATTTGGTGGTAGCGATCAATGGGGCAATATGACAACAGGCTCTGAATTGATTAGAAGAAAATGTGGTGGAGAAGCATTTGTATTTACTTGCCCATTAATTACAAAAGCAGATGGTGGTAAATTTGGCAAAACAGAAAGTGGCAATGTGTGGTTAAGTGCAGATAGAACAACACCTTATCAGTTTTATCAATTTTGGTTAAATGTAAGTGATGCCGATGCTGAAAAATGGATAAAAATTTTTACATTTTTATCAAAAGAAGCGATTGATAATTTAATTAAAGAGCATCAAATAAACCCTTCTACAAGAGTTTTACAAAAAGCTTTAGCTAAGGAAGTAACCACTTTTGTACACAGTGAAAATGACTATTTAAAAGCAGTAGAAACAACTGAAAAATTATTTGCTAATGCAAATGCTCCAGCAGAAAGTTTAAGTATTGAAGATATAGAAAATATGGAAGGAGTACAAAAAATAAATTATAGTAAAAACAAATTAGTTGATGGTGTAGATGTGGTTTCTTTTTTAGCAGAAACAGAAATTTTTCCAAGCAAAGGTGAAGCAAGAAAAATGTTGCAAAATGGTGGTGTAAGTTTCAACAGAAAAAAAGCAGATGGCTTACAAATGATTGTACAAAGTAATTTGTTGTTACACAATAAATATTTATTAGTTCAAAAAGGTAAGAAACATTATTATTTAGTGTGTTGTCAATAAATAATATTGTATGCTACATTTATTCATTTGAATTATTAATGGTAGTATCATCAATAGGTTCAGATATATTATCTAATTTATAATGCCTAATAGCTAAACTAATTTCTTTTTTCCAAATGGTAGGTGAAGTGCTATAACCTGCTTTAGCCATTGCATCAATCCATAATTTATAATTATTATTGCCTTTAAGTTTTTGATAATATTTTTTTCTGCTGATTGTTTTACAAAAATCTCTAAAAGAATCTTCATCGGTTTTATATTGTTTAAACTTACTCTTAATACCATTTGTTTTAAGCAAATTATTTCTTCCAATAATGCCAAAATGATTTTTGAGTAATCTACAATTTCTACTTCTGCCAGCACCAGATTCTATTACACTTATAGCAGTAATAATACTTACAGGAATACCATATTCTTTAGATAATGAAGCAACAAGTGTTTTATATTTTGCTATATATTTTTTTCCAGCATGTGCCTTAACAGATGTAGTATTTACTATGAGGAAACTAAGTATTATGAAGCCACATTTAATTATTTTTTGCATATTTATATTTTATTTGAATAATGGCTTTGCTCTACAAAGTAAATTTATTCTAACTAAAAAACACTAAATTGAATTTTCTTTTTACTCAATATTAATGTTATGAAAAAAATATTCATACTTTTTTTAGTGGTTATTTCTATTTCATCTTGCAAAAAAGCAACAGATGAAAATAGTAATATACTTGAAGCACAAACTTTATTAAATGTAGCTTATGCTTCAAACAATTCTTTACAAAATATGGATGTGTATTTACCAGCAAATAGAAATACTTTAACCACTTTTCCTATTATATTAGTTCATGGAGGTAGTTGGAGTGGTGGAGATAAAACAGATTTTGATGCAGATATTACAAGCATTAAAGGTTCTTTAAATAACTATGCTATTTTCAATATCAATTATCGCTTAGCAAATGGAACAACTATTTTATTGCAACAACAAATTGATGATATTAATACAGCAATAAATTTTATTACTTCTAAAGCAAATGACTATCAAATTAATACTACTAAATGGGGCATTCTTGGTGCAAGTGCAGGGGCACATTTAGCATTATTAAAAACATATAAATACAATACAGATAATAAAATAAAAGCTGTTGCAGATTTGTTTGGACCAACCAATATGGCTTGGATGTACAACAATCATCCTTACCCAACACTTTCACAACCCATCATTCAAAATGTAATGGGTACAACACCTGCTTTAAACCCAACTTTATATTATAATGCAAGTCCTATCAACTTTGCTTCTACTGCTGTAACACCAACAATTATTTTTCATGGCACAGCAGATGATGTAGTGCCAATTAGTGAGAGTGTTAATTTAAAAAATGCTTTAATTACTGCAGGTATTTCATTTGAGTATTATTCTTACAATGGAGAATCTCATGGTTGGACAGGTGCTAACCTTACAGATACACACAATAAAATTATTGCTTTTATAAAAAATTATGTGAAGTAGTTTTGCTCATTTCTTCGATAGAAGCACAATACTTTCTATTTTTAAAAAGTTACTTATAATATATTGTAAAAAATAAAGGGGCTATCCTTTAATTTTTGCTAAAAGTTGCTGAATAGTTTTATTTTTTTCTTCTAACTCACTTTTTAGCATATTAATAATTTCTTGATTGGTTGCATTGAGTGTTTGAATATAGGTTGCATAACCATTTTCAACCTTTTCATTGAAAGTAAACTGATGTCCACTATCAAATAAATCTATTGGAGTAATATTTAAAATATTACAAATGTCAGGTATTAACTCAGCATCTAACTTGCTTTTTCCTTGTTCAATAAGGCTATAAGCATTTTGACTTTTGTGCAAAGCATTAGCCATATTTTCTTGGGTTACTCCTTTTTGTTTTCTTAGTTCTCTTAATTTATTATGTAACATAAAGTGTAAAATAGTCATTTTATCAAAAAAGTAAGAAATTTTATAAATAAAATTGGTAGAAATATATGAATAATGGTTTAATAGCTTTTATTAAATAAAATATCTTCAAGTTATAAAAACCAATTTATTTTTTAACCATTTAAAATTAAAAAATTATGAGAAAGTTAATTCTATTTTTATTTCTTGTTCCTTTATTGCTATCTTTTAATAAAATAGGAAATAGTGAAGTGTATAGAACTGCAAAAATTGATATTGTATTAACCTCAAAAGGTGGTTGCAAAGTTCATATTAAGGGTACTGTTAAGTACACAATTATTCCACCAGCAATAGAATCATTTAGTGGTACTGTTAGCATTTCAGGAAATGAAGGTTGCGTCAATACAGTATTGACATTTGCAAAAAGTAATGAGAATGAAGCAAATCCTGAAGTTACAGTAGATTTTGACAGAGAGGATGTTTGTTCTGTATCAAGAATTATATGGCATTCAGATGCACAACCTGAAATAGCAGAATTGTTAAATGATAATTCAATAAATTTGGGAATTATTAGAATACTAAATTCTTTATGTAATGATTAAGGCGAAAAAAGAACAGAAATATTTCTTTATTATGCTTTTTTGCTGTGCAGCTTTACTGCTATCAAAGAAATCTAATAGCCAAACGTATAGTGTTACATATGTATGCGATTTGAATACTAATGCTTCTAATGTACAAGATTCAAATTTTGAGGCTAAAAATCAATTATTAACTTTATTTATGCCAAGTAAAGTTAGATTTGTTTACTACATATTATGTGATTCTAATTATATGAAAATAAAAGGTAATATGGTGAACGATTCAAATGAAACAATAAGTTTTACTAATACCTCTGACGATGAAGTAATTATTGATTTGAAAGCTGGTTTGGTATATTATTACGATAGTAAACAGATTGGAGGAATAAAGAAATATACAACTGGAAAAATAAATGAGGATAAAATTTTCTTAACAGAAAAAGAAACTTCTGTTTTTGTTAAATATGACACCTCTTTACCTGCTTTTGTGAGCCCCTTTCCTTTTATTTACAACAATAGTTATGGGATTAAAGAATTGGTTACACCTAAAATGCGATTTTCTTTGCTTGATTCAAAAGTAGGTTATCATCAGCTAAGTATTGAACAGGATGTTTTACAAGCTTTTAAAGAAGCCAAGATGAGTGCCCCACTAATTGATTTTTTACAATAAAAAGAGTGTGTTCGCCGTTCTACAACTTTTTTACAAAAAGTAGTTTAAATATATTGTAGGTCATATTATAAGTAAGGCTGCCTTTTGGCAGCCTTACACTTAAAACATATTTTAATAGTTGTTATTATAGTTCTTTAATAAACTTAGTTGCCATTCTTACATAATCATCACTCTTTTGTTCAGTAGCAACTTCAATACATTTTTCAGCAGATTTTTTTGCACTTACTTTATCGCCAGAAGCCTTTTCTATTCTTGCTTTTAGCATATACATCCAAAAAGATTTAGGAGAAGCATCAATAGCTTTGCTAACACAAAATAATGCTTTAGCATAATTTTTATCATATTCATAATAAAAATTTGCAGCAGCATAATATGTATTGCCACTAACATTTTCAGCAGCTAAAGCTTTTTCTGTTTGAGCTCTAACTCTATCTTTTATATTAGTAGTAATTGGAAGCTTAACAGCAACATTTTCCCATCTTAACATTAAATCACAACTTTCTGGTTGCATATTAGCAAATTGCATAGTAAAGGTTTCTGCCTTTTCTTTCATCTTAATAATTTTTGCAATAACTCTTACAATATCATTTTCTTTTTTATATGCTGCTGGCGATGTTACAGTAGTATCTTTTGTAATAATTAATGTCCATTCAGATTCGCTTGGAATGGTTAATAAACCATATTTTCCTGCTGATAATTTTACGCCATTAATACTTACTTCATCTGTAAAATATAATGTTGTAGCACTATTAGCACCTGTACGCCATACATTATTTAATGGTGCTAACTCACTCCCTACTTTAAAAGCTACTCTTCCTTTTATTGATGGGCGAGAATAACTTAACTCAATTTTTCCAAGACCAAATTGTTGTGTTATTGTTTGTGATGGACTTGGTGCTGGCATTTTAATTTGAGCTTTAATACCAAAACTCATACAAGCAGTTGCTGCAAGAAATAATAATTTTTTCATAACCTAATTTTTAAAGTGCGTAAATGTAAGTAATTATTGTAAAGTATTAAATTGTTAAGTATAAGTGGCTTGTTGCAAAAAAAATAGCTTCAGTATTTTAGGCTGAAGCTATTAACAATAAAAAGCAAAAACTATAAAGCATAGTCTTCTTTTTTAATTTTATCTTCTTTTATAATTTTTATTACCCCATCAATCATATTTACAATACTTACTAAACTATTTTCTTTTTCATTAACCAAATTAACTTCTACTTTACTACTAAAACTTTTTCCAGAAAAACCCTCAGATGTAGAAATAAAGTTTTTAAATGTAGCATTTACAAGGTTAATGGCATTAAGAGCAGTAGTGTCTTTCAAACCTTTTGTTGTGCCATTTAATATGCTATTAAAATCAACATAAGCAGCCATGCTTTTTCCTTCCATTTCTGATAAAATATTTGAGTTAATGTTTGATTTTGTTTTATTAGCAACATAAGTATTATACACATCTTCTCCATTTGAAAAAACTAAAGTTTTATCGTCTGCATAAAAATAAAAACCAGCAGCAGCAAACAATCCACTAATCTTATAACCAGTGGCAGTTTTTTCAAAATAACCATTTGATACACCTAAATTCATTAGTTTAGCAAAAGCAACTTTATCGCCTACAGGTGCTGTAACAATTAATTTATATGATGGATTTGTTTGAGTTGATTTATAAGTTGTTCCATCATAATTAGGTGTTGTAACTTCTTTTGTTTCCAATGCAAAATCAGCAAAAGCAATATTAAACTCTCCTTTTAATGCTTTAAAAACATCTGAACTTGTTAAACCAACTTGTGTAAGAAATCCTTCAAGCATTCCTTTTATTTCTAATTCTTTTAATATTCCATCAAAAATTTCTGGATTAAAAGAAATTAATACACCTCCATTTAAGTTTTGTGTAGGAAAATATTGAATAAGATGTGTATTTACTTTTGAGCCTGAATATTTTTTTAAGATACTGCTTAACATTGGATTGGTATATGTTGTACTACTCATAACAACTTGTCCTTTCTCAAAATTAAATGAAGCAATGGAATAATTATCTTGCAATAACTCTTGTAATTTAGGAATGTTTAAAGGTGTTGCACTTAAATAACCCAATGCACTTGCTGTAGAGCTAAACAAATAACCATCTGATTTTGATTTAAACATATCGTTAAAATAACTAACAGATGCTATTGATTCTTTTTCTTTTAAAGAGAAGTAGCTTGCAATTTCATTTTTATGTTTTTCTTTTAGTTTTGTTTTATCTGGCTCAATATAAAAACCACTACTATCAAAGCTTTCAGCTGTTGTTGGGTTACTAAAGTAAGCATAAGAAAGTATTACAACATCTTTATTCCAAGCCAATGCAAAACTATTTTCTGATAAATATGAAAAGTTTTTTTCTTTAACTAAATCTTCAGCTTTAAACTCTTTTTGTTCTTTTATAAATTTTTCAAATTTTGCTTCATCTTTTAAGTTTAACATTAAGTTGGTAATGGAAGAAGTGCCATCTTTTAATGAGCCTTTTTGTGTAACAAATAAATAAATATTATCTTCAAAACTTACACCACTGTTTTTAAACTCATCCCATTTTAATTTATCTTCTGCACTTAATTCTTTAAATATATCTTTATATCTGTTCATCAAACTATCTATAGTAAGGTTGCCAGATTTTAATTTATCTTCTAAAGATTTTGGATTAACAACTACTACAGCACTTGCATCTTTAGGAATGTACTTTGCTTCTTTGGGTGCTTTTTTACCACACGAAGAAATGATAATTGTAACAGCTACAATAAATAGAATTTGAGAAATTTTTTTGTTCATAATAATTATTTATAATTACGAAAATAAAATATTTAGTTGATTAAACTCAAATTAAGTGATAGAATCATAAACAGTTTCAGTAATTTGAAAACCACTGCTTTGGTTCGTGTCTTCACGAGCCAACTTAATTTCATTTTTATCACTATTATCGTTTACTGATACAAGTTCAAAATGATTGGATGTGAAATAATAAAAATTAGCTTTACTTGATTGCTTCGGGCTAAAGCCCTCGCAAAGTCGAAAAAGAAAAGAAGAAGAAAAATTCCCCTCCACTGGAGGGGTAAGAGGTGGTTAATACTTTCAATTTTTTATTTCAAAATTCTAATTTCAGATTTCAAATTTTTGTTAATCTACCTCTATCCCCTTAAAAGAAGGGGAAATATCTCGGAGAAAAAATAATCCACCTCCTCGTCTTTGCGAGTCATATACGAAGCAATCTTCCTCCCAAATTAAGCAATGGAATCATAAACAGTCTCAGCAATTCGAAAACTAATTTATATACCTAATACATAATCTAGGTTAAACAGAGGATATAATCATTCAAATAATTTTACAAAAACAAAAGCCGAAGACATAACATCTTCAGCTTTTATTTTTAACCTTAAAACAAAACAAACTTTACATATTTGCTTGAATCTTTTTATCTAAAACACTTTTAGGTACTGCACCAATTTGTTTATCTACTATTTTGCCTCCTTTAATAAAAAGAATTGCAGGTATAGAAGTAATGCCATAATTAACACTTACGTTAGGGTTATTATCTACATTCACTTTTCCAATTTTTACTTTTCCTTCATAATCTTTTGCAAGTTCTTCAATAACTGGACCAATGGCACGACAAGGACCACACCATTCTGCCCAAAAATCAATAACAGTTAATTTATCGCTTTCTAATACTTCTTTTTGAAAGTTTGCATCTGTAAATTCTAATGCCATAATTGTTTATTTTAATTTTTAAAAATTTATTTCTGTTGTAAAATAGGTTATCAAAAATAATCCCAAAATGTAATTTACGCATAATTGACTTTTACACATAGATATTTTGTGTCTAAATTGTTTAAAACCTGACAAGGAGGCACTTAAAACAACCACATTTTTATTTTTCAATTTGATTAATTACAAAATACCCTACTATACAAAGCAGCAAAATAATAGCTATTGCTACAATTAACCATTGTTGAGGTTTTAGTTTTCGTTTATGCTTTCTTATTCTTTTTTTATCAGTTTGTTTTTTTAGTTGATGATTTATTTCACTTACATAATTCTGAATATTTTGTTTATTCCCAAATTGTTCTAATCCTTCAACAGCATCATTCATAAAATCATTTGCTGCCATTTGCCTTTCTATTGCATGGCGTTTTTCTGATGAAAGATTATTGTTGATATAATTCATCAAATCATCATCATTAGGAATGTTTTGAGCTAATATATTTTTCTTGTCTGTCATAATTTAGATGTCATATCTTTTTGCATAATTAATTTTAAATTTCTTTTTCCATTTTGTATATAACTTTTTACCTGTAATAAAGAGTAGTTGGTAATTTCAGCAATTTGTTGATATGTTTTTTTCTGTAAATAAAAAAGTGTAATACAAATTCTTTGTTCATCATTTAATTCATCAATGGCATTTTCTAATAAGCTTAGTGTATGTTCTTTTTCAATAAAATATTCAATATTAATTTCTTCTGCTTCTAAAGCTAAATTATCAGTTGGTTCAATAACAATATTATTGCTTCTAAATTTCATTAAACAATAATTACGTGCCATAATGTATAACCAACTTTTAAAATAATCTACCTTATATTTTTTCAGTTCTGTAATGGCTTTTAAAAAAATTTGCTGAACAGCATCTTTGGCTTCTTCTTCATTTTTTAAATACTTCATACAAGTACCTAAAAGTAGTAGGGTATAACGTTGCAATAAAATTCCAATCCACTTATTTTCGTGTGTGTTGTAATAAAATTGAAGCAGTTCATTATCGGTTATATGTGTGTATTTTTCTTTATTCACAAAGGGTTAGGTATGTGAAAGTAAATTTAGTCTTTTTCAGAAAAAATTAAAAAAATATTTATTTAAATTATTAGGATTTAAAGTTGTAATTTTTAAAGCTTAATACAATTAAACTTCGTTGCATCCCCTTACTTTTGTAATAATCCTATTGTTAAACAAAAAACATTAATCATTAAATATAAAAAACATGGCAGCAAGAGCAGATTTGTTTCAAAGTCCTGATTATTATTTGTTAGATGAATTATTAACTGAAGAGCATAAACTTATACGTGAATCAGTTCGTAATTATGTAAAAAAAGAAATTTCTCCTATTATAGAAGATTATGCACAACGTGCCGAATTTCCTCAGCAAATTGTACAACAAATGGGAAGCTTAGGATGCTTTGGACCAACTGTTCCTGTAGAATATGGTGGTGGTGGTTTAGATTATATTTCTTATGGATTAATGATGCAAGAATTGGAACGTGGTGATAGTGGAGTTCGTAGTACTGCAAGTGTTCAAGGCAGTTTGGTTATGTTTCCTATTTATGCATATGGAAATGAAGAACAAAGAAAAAAATACTTACCAAAATTAGCTAATGGTGAATGGTTGGGTTGTTTTGGATTAACAGAACCAAATCATGGAAGCGATCCAAGTAGTATGCTTACAAATATTAAAGATGCAGGAGACCATGTAATTTTAAATGGTGCTAAAATGTGGATTAGCAATGCCCCATTTGCACAAGTTGCAGTTGTTTGGGCAAAAGATGAGCAAGGAATTGTAAGAGGGTTAATTGTAGAACGTGGAATGGAAGGTTTTTCTACTCCAACAACTCATGGCAAATGGAGTTTAAGAGCAAGTGCTACAGGTGAATTGGTTTTTGATAATGTAAAAGTTCCTAAAGAAAATATTTTACCAAATGTACAAGGATTAAAAGGACCATTGGGCTGCTTAACCAAAGCAAGATTTGGAATTGCATGGGGTGCATTAGGTGCTGCAATGGATTGTTATGATACTGCATTACGTTATAGTAAAGAAAGAATACAATTTGGAAAACCTATTGGTGGTTTTCAACTTCAACAAAAAAAATTAGCAGAAATGATAACTGAAATTACAAAAGCTCAGTTATTAGTTTGGCGTGTTGCAGTATTAATGAATGAAGGTAGAGCTACTCCTCAACAAGTAAGTATGGCTAAAAGAAATAGTTGTGAAATTGCTACTAATATTGCAAGAGATGCAAGGCAAATGCTTGGAGGAATGGGCATTACAGGAGAATATAGTATTATGAGACACATGATGAACCTTGAAAGTGTAATTACTTATGAAGGCACACACGATATTCATTTGTTAATTACAGGAATGGATGTTACAGGAATTAATGCTTTTAAATAAGTAATTATTTTTATTGACGGTTTACAATAAACAACTTTCAAATACTTGAAGCACTTACATATTATTTGCTTTACTGTTCCTTATCCACCTGATTATGGTGGAGTAATAGATTTATTTTGGAAATTACCTGCTCTTAAAAAAGCTGGTGTTCAAATTCATTTACATTGTTTTGATTATGGTAGAGGACAACAAAATGAGTTAAATAAATATTGTACAACTGTTCAATACTATCAAAGAAAAACTGGTATAAGTGGCATCAACTTTTCAATGCCTTATATTGTTTCTTCCAGAAAAAATAATGAGTTGTTAGATAATTTATTGAAAGATGATTATCCTATTTTAATGGAAGGTGTACATAGTAGTTATTTATTGAATGATAAACGATTTGATAACAGAAAAAAAATTGTAAGATTACATAATGTAGAGTATGAATATTACAGTCATTTATTTCAATCTGCTAATTCTTTTTCAAAAAAAATATACTACTTAATTGAAAGTTTTTTATTAAAAAAATATGAACAAAAAAGCATTGGAAAAGCTGATGAATTATGGGCTGTAACTATTAAGGATAAAGAAACTTATATTCATCAGTTGAAACATTTTCAAACAAAATTTTTACCTCTTTTTTTGCCAGACGATTGGGCGTTTTCTGTTGAAGAAGGAAAAGGAAATTATGTTTTATATCAGGCAGATTTAAGTGTTGATGCAAATGAACATACAGCTATTTGGTTATTGAAGAATGTATTTTTACATTTTAATTTTCCATTGATTATTGCAGGAAAAAATCCTTCACCTCATTTGCAAAAAATTATTTCGGTTTATAAAAATGTGCAGCTAATTGCAAATCCTTCAGAAGAAAAAATGAAGCAATTAATTAAAGAAGCACATATTAATTTACTTCCATCATTTAGCAATACTGGCATAAAATTAAAATTATTAAATGCTTTGTTTAATGGAAGATTTTGTGTGGTAAACAATGCAACAATTGAAGGAACAGGATTAAACAATTTGTGTTATATAGCTAATAATGCAGAAGCTATGCAAGAAACAATTACAAATATTTTTAAGCAATCATTTAATATTAGTGAAATAGAGAAAAGAAAGGATTTATTACAGTCTATTTTTAATAATGAAAACAATGCTCAACAAATAGTTCAATGGGTGTTTAATGATTAATGTTTTTGTGGTGATAAGCTATTAATCAATTACCATTGACAATTAATAATTAGTTCAATTCTCAACTTTACTTTTTTAGTTATTAATTTGCAGTATGGCAAAGGAAATGAATAACAGGCAGGCTTATTTTAATTACTACATAGAAGATAAATATGTTGCTGGTATTGTATTATTAGGCACAGAAGTAAAAAGTATTAGAGATGGTAAGGTAAGTTTTAATGATGCATTTTGTTTTTTTGATAATAGTGAACTTTGGTTAAGAGGTTTGTACATTGCAGAGTATTCTCATGGTACAGTTAATAATCATATTGCAGTGCATGATAGAAAATTACTTTTACAAAAAAGAGAGTTAAGAAAACTGCAAGCCAAACTAAAAGATAAAGGATTAACAATAGTGCCACTTCGTGTTTTTATTAATGAAAAAAATTTAGTGAAAGTTGAAATTGGTTTAGCCAAAGGAAAAAAATTACACGATAAAAGAGAAACTATTAAACAAAGAGATGCTGAACGTGAGATAAAGCGTTGGAATAAATAGTTTATTTTATACTTCTATCTTTACATAAAATATTGTATAGTGGATATCAATAAAAAAGAATTTTTAAAATATGCTTCAAAACTTTTAATCTTATATCTTTTATTGGATTATGGCACAACAGCTTTTATTGGCATTACCTCTCAAAGTGGGTATTATGTTGAGTGGCTTGATAAATATTTTAATTATGTAAATTGGTTAAGGCAATTAATATTAAATAGTGCAAAATACTTAACTCATTTAATAGGCTATGATACTTATTTAGAAACTTCTACAATTATTAAAATTAAAAATGGTGCTGGTGTAAGGCTTGTATATTCTTGCTTAGGTTATGGTGTTATAAGTTTTTGGATAGCTTTTATTGTTGTAAATAAAGCAAAACTTTCTTTTAAATTAAAATGGCTTTTTGGTGGAATTTTTTTAATAATATTTTCAAATATTTTAAGAGTATGTATTTTATTGATTGCACTGCAAAAAAATATGTATAAACCCGTATCAATAGATCATCATACTTTTTACAACATTATTGCTTACATCATTGTTATAGCTATGATGTTTTTATTTTTAAAGAAGTTGAAGAAGCAGCATCATGCATCATCATAAAAAGAAGGAGATAATTATATAAATATCTCCTTCTTTGTTTTCAAAAAACATTGTATTTGCTTAGCCCATATTATGAAACACTTTGCTTACATCATCATCTTGTTCTAAGCGTTCAATTAATTTACTTACATCTTCTGCTTGAGCATCAGTTACAGGAACTGTGGTTGTAGGTATCCATTCTAATTCTGCACTAATAGGTGTAATATGTTTTTCTTCTAATGCTTTTTGTAAATTGCCAAAGTCAGTATAAGCACTACGCATTACTAAAATAGCATTTCCTTCATCATCAGCACTTTCGCCAACTTCTTCTAAGCCAAAATCAATTAATTCTAATTCTAAATCATCTATATTAAGTCCTTCTGGTTTTAGTTTAAACACACCCATTTTTTTAAATTGAAAACTAACACTACCACTATTGCCTAAGTTACCACCACCTTTATTAAAATGACTTTTTACATTAGCTACAGTACGAACATGATTATCTGTTGCTGTTTCTACTAAAATGGCTACACCATGAGGAGCATACCCTTCATACAAAATTTCTTCATAGTTATCCATTTCTTTACCCATTGCTCTTTTGATAGCAGCTTCTACTCTATCTTTTGGCATATTTACGCTCTTTGCATTTTGCATACATCTGCGTAAAGCTGGGTTTGTATTAGGGTCGTTGCCTCCTGCTTTTACAGCAATAGCTATTTCTTTTCCAATACGAGTAAATTGTTTAGCCATTCTGTCCCAACGTGCAAACATGGTAGCTTTTCTTACTTCAAAAATTCTTCCCATATAATCTATATCTATTTAATTTTTAATTGTAATCATACATCATTTAACATTCAACATTATCCCTCTACCATCCACCACTGGCACCTCCTCCTCCACTACTTCCTCCTCCAAAACCACCAAAGCCTCCTCCACCACCATCACTCCAACCACCACCACTTCCACCTCTTCCACTATTTAAAAGATTTAACCAAAATAAAGTAGAAACCACATCAGAACTACCTCTTCTATTCATCATATTTCCTCCTCCACCACCTCTTCCACTTCTTCCAACAATCATCAATACAACAAATAAAATAATAATAAACACTAAAATATCTTTACCACTTACTTCATCATTTTTCTTTTTTCGTTTTACTTTATATTCTCCTACAGCAGCTTTACTTATATCGTCAACAGCTTTTGTAATACCCGATAAATAATTTCCTTCTTTAAAGGCTGGAGTTAAATCGTTATTAATAATATCATTAGCTACAACATCTGGTATAGCACCTTCTAATCCATATCCTACTTCAATTCTTATTTTTCTATCTTGTACAGCAATTAATAAAAGAACGCCATTATTTTTATCTTTTCCTCCAATTCCCCAATCTCTAAAAGTATTTACAGCAACATCTTCAATAACTTCTCCATTTAATGATTGAACAGTTAATACTACAATTTGGTTACTTGTACTATCATCTAAAGCAACCAATTTTTTTTCTAAAGCATCTGCATCAAGTTTGTTTAATAAACCTGCATTATCATTAACTAATCTTGGTGGGTTTGGTTTTGGAATACTTTTTTGTGCCCCTGCAAAAAGAGTAAAAGATAAGAGCAATATGGAAAAAAAATATTTCATGAATTATTTTAAAAGAAAGTGGTTGATTGCATAGAAAATTAATTAACCAAAAAGAATATCATCAGAAAGTTCATTTACATCAGTATCCTTATTGTATGGAAAATGATGTTTAAGAGCATTACCAATTTGCTTTACAATATTAGCAATGCCCTCTGCATAATTATTTTCATTAAAGAAATGTAATATCTCTTTTACTCTTTCATTCCAAAAAGCAGCTCCTACTTTTTCATGAATTCCTTTATCGCCATAAATAGCTAATTGCTTATCTTTTATAGCAACATAAATTAATACAGCATTTCTTTGTTGAGTATGATACATGTTGTGTTTTTCAAAAATTTTTTCTGCTCTATCAATTGCATTTACATAACTACAATGGTTTTCAATAAACACTCTTAATTCGCCACTTGTATTTAGTTCTGCTTGTTGAATAGCAGCAACAATTAATTTCTTTTCATCGTCTGAAAAAAAATTAGTTGGCTTTTTTTTGAAAAAATTCAACATATTATCTATTACTTAATGTTGAAGTTAACATCTGGAGCTTTTTCTGTACCAGGGTTAGCTTTGTAAAACTCTTTTGTTTTAAAGCCAAATATTGAAGCAAAAATGTTGTTAGGGAAAGTTCTAACTTTTAAGTTATAATCTTCTACAGCTTTATTATAGTCTTGACGAGCAACATTAATTCTATTTTCTGTTCCTTCAATTTGTGTTTGAAAATCCTGAAAAGCTTTTGTAGTTTTTAAATCAGGATAAGCTTCTGCAACAGCCATTAATCTACCAAAAGCACTTTGTAATTGTCCTTGTGCTGCTTGATATTTAGCTAAAGATTCAGGATCATTAATATCCACTTTTACTTGAGTAGCTGCTGCACGTGCATCAATAACTTCTTTTAATGTACTTTTTTCAAAGTTGGCAGAACCTTCAATTGTTTTAATAACACTATTATATAAATCGGTACGGCGTTGATAATTGGTTTCTACATTGCCCCATACTTTTTGAACTTTTACTTCAGTAGTTACCAGCCCATTATATTTAGAACATCCACAACCACCTAAAAATAAAATAATAGCACCAATAACAATGAGTGTAAGATTTGTTGTTTTCATTTTTTGAAATTTAATTTTAACAAAAGTGCATTAAAAATTACTATAAGCACAATAAGTAATTGATTTTATAACATTTTGCTTAGAAATAAAAAAAATTAATTATTCGGTAAAGATGCAATATTTTTTGAATGATTAAAAAATTTTTGGTTACAAAAATTTGTGCTTCTATATTTGCACCCCATTGAAAGAAAAGAGGCCCGTTCGTCTATCGGCTAGGACATCTCCCTTTCACGGAGGAAAGAGGGGTTCGATTCCCCTACGGGCTACAACAAAAAGGATAAATTCTTAAAAAGAGTTTATCCTTTTTTATTTCACAACATTTTAATAAAAATTCTTTTCTAAATTATTCAAACTAAAAAACATAGTTTGCCTAAAATAGATTATGTAAATTTGTATTTGCTGTAAAATGATTATTGTTGCATAACCGATAATTACAAGAGTAAATTATAACCCTACTAATGAAATTAAATAATTTAACTGCCATTTCTCCTATTGATGGAAGATATAGAAAACAAGTTTCTTCTTTAGATATTTATTTTTCTGAGTATGCACTTATTAAATACAGAGTTGCTGTAGAAATAGATTATTTTTTATTTCTGGCAGATAAAAAAATTTTTAAAATTTCTTCCGCTATTAAACAACATTTATTATCTGTTAAAGAAAATTTTTCTTTGTCAGATGCAATGCTGATAAAACAAACAGAAGCTATAACAAACCATGATGTAAAAGCGGTAGAATATTTTTTAAAAGCACAATTAGAAAAAAAAGGTGCTGCTCATTTAAAAGAGTGGGTTCATTTTGGTTTAACCAGTCAAGATATTAATAATACTGCTATTCCATTAAGTTGGAAAGATTGTATGGAGTATGAATATTTACCTGCAATTACCAACACTTGTTACTCAATATCAAATCTTGCAAAGCAATGGGATAAAATTTCTTTGCTTGCTCGTACACATGGACAACCTGCTTCTCCAACCATTTTAGGAAAAGAGTTGATGGTTTTTGTAGAAAGAATTCAAGGGCAAATAAATTTATTTTCTTACATACCATATAGTGCAAAATTTGGTGGTGCAACTGGCAATTTTAATGCTCATCATATAGCTTTTCCTAAAATTAATTGGATAAAATTAGGAAATGAGTTTGTAGATAAAACTCTTGGATTGCAACGTATGCAGTTTACTACTCAAATTGAACATTATGATAATATTGCTGCTCAATTTGATTGTATAAAACGCATCAATAATATTTTAATTGATTTTAGTAGAGATGTGTGGACTTATATAAGCTTTGACTATTTTAAACAAAAAACAAAAAAAGGAGAAGTTGGTTCAAGTGCTATGCCACACAAAGTAAATCCTATTGATTTTGAAAATGCAGAAGGAAATTTTGGTATTGCAAATTCTTTGTTAGAACATTTATCTGGCAAATTACCTATAAGTCGTTTACAAAGAGATTTAACAGATAGTACTGTTTTAAGAAATATTGGGATGCCAATAGCTCATACCATTTTAGCCTTAAAATCTTTAGAAAAAGGGTTATATAAATTAGTACTAAACGAAGAAAAAATTAAACAAGATTTAGATAATAATTGGGCTGTTGTAGCAGAAGCTATACAAACTATTTTGCGTAGAGAAAATTATCCAAACCCTTACGAAGCATTGAAAGAATTAACACGTGGCAACAACACCATCAATCAAACAGTAATTCATCATTTTATTGATAATCTTTCTGTAAGTAGTAGCATAAAAAAAGAGTTGAAAAAAATAACACCTCATAATTATACAGGAGTACAAGCTAAGTATTAATTTTTAAAACTCTCTTTTTTGTTGGAGATGAATAAACTAATTCATCTTATCTAAAAAACTATCTTACAACTTCTACAATTTTGGTAGTAGGTTCATTTGCATTACGCATAGATATATTACGAACAACTTTGGCTGTTACCTCTCTAAAAGCTTCTTTAGAAATTTCATCATCACCAATCATTGCTGGTATTCCTTCATCGCCACTTTCTCTAATGCTTTGTATTAATGGAATTTGTCCTAAGAAATTTAAACCATATTCATCTGCTAAATATTTACCACCTTCTTTACCAAAAATGTAATATTTATTATTAGGCAATTCTGCTGGTGTGAAGTAAGCCATATTTTCTACAATACCAAGTATTGGAACATTCACTTGTGTTTGACCAAACATAGCAACTCCTTTTTTAGCATCTGCTAAAGCAACTGGCTGAGGAGTTGTAACAATTACAACACCTGTAACAGGTACAGTTTGTACTAATGTTAAATGAATATCTCCTGTACCTGGTGGCATATCAATTACTAAATAATCTAATTCACCCCAATCTACATCACCCACAAATTGTCTTATTGCACTACTTACCATTGGTCCACGCCAAACAACAGCACTTTTTTCATCTACTAATAATCCAATGCTCATTAATTTAATTCCATGTTTTTCTAAAGGAACAATTTTTCCTTTTCCATCAACTTCTTTCATCATAGGTCTTTCTCCACGTACACCAAACATAATAGGTACACTTGGTCCATAAATATCGGCATCCATTAAACCAACTTTTGCTCCACTTTCTGCAATTGCTAAAGCAATATTTGCACTAACTGTACTTTTTCCAACACCACCTTTACCACTAAATACAGCAATAATATTTTTTACACCACTTAAAATTTTGTCGCCTTGCAAACGCTTAGATGTTGTGTTTGCTGTGAAGTTTATAAAAATTTCAGCATCTTTATTTACCATACTTTTAATAGCATTTTCACTATCAATTTTCATTATACCTTTTAATGGACAAGCAGGGGTTGTAAGCACAATTGTAAGAGACACTTTATTTCCATCAATTATAATATCTTTAACCATATTTAGCGAAACAAGGTCTTTCTTAAAATCTGGGTCTTGTACAGTACCCATTGCCTTTAAAATTGCTTCTTCAGTCATTTTTACTAAAACTTTTTGTTAAAAAAACAATAGAACGGCGAAGATAAAACTTTCAATGGTTTATTTTGTTTTTGTTTAACTACTCATTTTTGAATAAAGGAATTTATAAGATTACGATAGATAAATTTGGAAGATAAATTTTAACTTTAATTAAGAATATGAAACATATACTACATAAAATATTATTGATAACTGCTTTATTATTTTTATATATAAATACAAATGCACAAAGAACAGTATCAAAAGATAGTGTAGTGCAATTATATGGAGTGATAATGACTGCAGATAGTTTAAGAGCCATTGGTGGTGCAAGTATAATAGTTACTGATAAAGGTAGAGGCACTATAAGTAATGATGATGGAGTATTTAGTATTGTAGTTTTAAAAGGTGATAAGATTACTTTTTCTTGTGTTGGTTTTAAAGATAAAACGATTGATATACCACATAGTTTAAAAGACAATCAATATAGTGTTATTCAATTAATGATAAATGATACAGCCTATTTACCTGCAACCATTATTCGTTCAAGACCAACAAGAGAGCAGTTTGAAAGAGATTTTGTAAATACATCAATACCAGATGATGCTTATGAAATTGCCCGACAAAATACAGATGAAGC
This sequence comes from Chitinophagales bacterium, assembly GCA_051715485.1. Classification (GTDB taxonomy): domain Bacteria; phylum Bacteroidota; class Bacteroidia; order Chitinophagales; family Chitinophagaceae; genus UBA1930. The sequence goes on along the minus strand of JBPXJV010000052.1, from coordinate 82,515 downwards.
TAAAAGAAGAATTTTAATTAATAGCCTTCCGCCCGATGGTAGAGAAGCTGTAAATTATCAAATGCGTCAGCAAGCAAATAAATATTATTATACAGGTCAGTTACCTCCAATTAACATTTTAAATCCAATGGCTTGGGCAGAATTTATTAAAAGTTGGAAACGAGGCGATTTTAAGAAGAAAAAGAAATAAGAAAATGCTTAACTATTATTTGCCTTTTCATTTATTAAAATTTTACATGTTATTACTTTAAACAACTTTAATCAGTATTTATTTTTTACATTTGTATTATGCAAGTGAATAATAAAAAGTTAAAAACTGTTATTGATAAAAATACTTTTTATTTTTATAATCCATCATTTCAAGAAAGTTATGAAAGCTATATTAATTCACTAAAAGATACTCTTCTTGTTCTTAAAAATACAATAGAAACGCAAGGGTTAAAGAAACAATATTTTGAAAGTTTGCTTGCTGAAAAAGAAAATGGATTAAGAGCACTACTTGCATTAACTGGGTTTGCCAACGAAAGTTTGAAAAGATTAATTACAGTAGTTCGTGTGTCTAATAATAAAGAACTAACAAAATTATTATATAAAGATAAATGGGCTGTAAATGATGATAATGCTAATCTTAAAGAGTGGAGTGATGCTAAAATAATTACACTCATAAAAAATAATTCTTATTTTAGAAAAGGAATCATCAATTTATTTTTCGAAGGTTCTACAATTCCATTTTTAGCTCAAACACTTCCACTTTTTGAGTTAAAGAAATTAAGTATTTCAAAGTTAAAATTTGAAGTACCCGCAATGATTGATACTCTTATTAGATACAAAGAAAAAGGCTCATATTCGGGCAAAGCAGAAAACAATCCTGAATATTTTCTTGCAGAAATTTTTAATGATTTAAAAATTACTTTTGAAAAAGGCGACCTTACTGAACTTTTTAAAAATGAGCCTATTGCTAAACGCACTATGGACTTTATTATTCCCAATAAGAAAAATCCAAAAATTATCATTGAAAGTTCCTTTCTTGTTACAACATCTTCTGGACAAGGGGATAAATCAAAAACTGAAAGTAATATTAAAAAACTTATTTCAAAATATTATCCAAAAGCAAAGTTTATTGGCTTTATAGATGGTATAGGCTGGTATGTTCGTAAGGGAGATTTGCAGAGAATGGTGATTGCATTTGACGAGGTTTTCACTTTTCATAAAGATGAAATTGAGCGATTTAAAAAGTATATTAAGAAGGAGTTGAAAAATGATTGAAAAATTTTTAAATAATATTACTCAAGGTGATTGTTTAAAATTATTGAAACAAATTCCAGATAATTCTGTTGATATAACTTTTGCTGACCCGCCATTTAATTTAAAAAAGGGGTATAATAGTTATAAAGACAGTTTAAAATTGCAAGAATATTTAGACTGGTGTGAAAGTTGGATTAGTGAAATGGTAAGAGTTACAAAGCCAACTGGTTCTATTTTTTTGCATAATATACCTAAATGGCTTACTTATTATGCTTCCTTTTTAAATAAAATAGCAGATTTCAAACATTGGATAAGTTGGGATGCTCCAACAGCACCTATGGGCAAATCTTTACAACCTGGTCATTATGGAATATTATTTTATGCTAAAGATGCAAAGCAATTAAAATATTACGAAATAAGACATCCTCATAAAAGAACAAGAAAAACAAAAATTCTTGCAAAAGATTATGGTGGAAAAAAATCAATGTTACATCCTTATGGGCCTTTAGTTTCAGATGTATGGACAGATATTCACAGAATAAAACATAATAAGTTTAGAGATGAGCATCCCTGCCAACTCCCTATACATTTACTTGAACGAATTATTTTAATGAGTACTGATGAGAATGATATTGTTCTTGACCCCTTTAATGGCACAGGAACAACAGCAATAGCTGCCAAACGTTTGGGAAGACAATATATTGGCTTTGACCTTGATAAAGAATATGTTAGTATTACTCAACAAAAATTAGAACATGAATTACCTATTTCAAAAATTGGAGAATGCTGGGTGAGTTTTTATCTTAATGAAGTTGTTACACTTCGTAACAATGACTGGAATTATTTAAAAGATAGATTTTATATACCAGATAAAGTAGAGGATATTGATACTACACCAATTATTTTAAAAACAAAAAATAATATTAGTACTCCAGCAAAAATTAAATCTATTAATATTCATCATCAGCAATTTCAGAAAACATTATTTGAGACAACAGGAGAGTATAAGCAAAACAGTTTAACATCTAAAAATACCACTGCTTCAAAAAAATCCCGATAAAAAAATATTATCGGGATAAACAACAACTAAAACAAATTTAAAATCTAAGAGTCAAAACAAAAATTAATCTGGTTTTTTTCCATCTAAAAATGTATTGATAGTAGAAATTTGGGTATTATCATTATCATCTTTTTTTACATGATACTTGCTATAAAAATTTTCTACCGATGCAAGTGTATTGCCAAACAATTCCATGTTGCGGCGAATGTAAGCTGGAACAGCATCAAACTCATTTCCAAGTTCTGAGGCAGTGTTAACATTGAAAGACAGATTACGTAATTTCTGAAGTCTTTCTGCTGCTTTGCGTTTTTGTTCTTCTACATCGTCCAGCATAGCCGGTTCCTCTGTAAACAAATTTGCAATAGGTTCTTGCTGAGCCTTCACTGTAGTCTCATTCGCCGCTTCTGGATGTTCATCTCTTACTACTAACTTCATTTCAAGCTCCGGTAGCTCTTCCATGTGTTCTGTAGTAGAAATTGGTTCCACAAGATGTCCGGACATTAGCGATGGCTTTTCATATTCAGGTTCTGCATAGATATTGGATGGTTTGGTAAGAACTCCATTATTAGTGGATTCTGTATTATTTTCATCTAATTGTTGTTGGCTTTCATTTGATGCTGCAGCAACAATAGATGTATTAATTTCTTCTGATATTTCTGTACTTAATTCAAAACGCAAAATAGGAGATTCTTCTTTATCTTCTGTTCGTATTTCTACGCTTTGTGAAGTATTAGTGGAAAAGTCGTAAACAAATGGTTCAGTATAAGAAGGTTGTGTTTGCAAATTTTCTTTTTCATAAGAATCTATCATTCTTGGTGCAAAAGGGTCTTTATCTTCTAATGGTAATGTTTGTTGAATAGGTTGAGGTTTATCTAATTTTTTATCTTCACCTTCTATGCCTAATGTCATTACAATTTTTTCTTGTTTAGGCTCTGGAATTTTTTGTTCTACTGGTTTTGCAAATGGGTCTTTAGCATCAAAGCCTGTAGCAACTAATGTTATACCAATTTTTGCACCTAAAGAATTATCATATCCAGTACCTACTATTACATCAGTATTTTCTCCTGCTTGCAAACGAAGGTAGTTGTTGATGATTTCTAATTCATCCATAGTACATTCATCATCTCCTTCTGCACTATTGATGTTTATTAAAATCCATTTAGCCCCTTTAATATCGCTATCATTTAATAATGGAGAGGTAAGTGCTTCTTCAATTGCACGTTGTGCTCTATCTTCTCCTTCTACTTCTGCTTTTCCTAAAATTGCCACACCGCCATTTCTCATTACAGTACAAACATCTGCAAAGTCCACTATAATGTGTCCACGACTGTTTATAATATCAGTAATACATTTTGCAGCAGTAGATAAAATATTATCTGCTTTAGAAAAAGCTTCTCTCATTTTTAAATTACCAAATTGTAAACGTAATTTATCGTTACTAATAACTAATAAAGTATCTACATGTGGTTTTAATTGTTTGATACCTTCTTCTGCTTGCTGCATACGACGAGGTCCTTCAAAACTAAATGGTGTAGTAACTATACCAACAGTTAATATGCCTAAATCTTTACAAATTTTTGCAATGATAGGAGCACCTCCAGTTCCTGTACCTCCACCCATACCAACAGTAATGAAAGCCATTTTAGTATTTACTTCTAAAATTCTTTTTATTTCTTCTAAGCTTTCCTCAGTAGCTGCTTTACCAATTTCTGGGTTTGCACCAGCACCTAAACCTTGTGTAAGATAAGGTCCTAACTGAATTTTATTGTGTACTTTACTTTGTTCAATAGCTTTGGCATCAGTATTACAAATTATAAAATCTACTCCTTCAACATCTTGAGAGCTCATATAATTTACAGCATTACTTCCACCACCACCAACACCTATTACTTTAATAATAGATGATTTTTGTTTTGGCAAATCAAAGTGTATCATAATTTTTTTAATTTAATGGGTTATACGAATTTTTATTTTTGGTTAGTATTTATTATCAAACTTTAGTTAATTGATTTATCATTTTCTTCTTTAAATAGCTCATAAATATTTCTCTTAAGTTTTTCTCCTATCTTATCCCAGAAGGATAGTTTGTTTGTACGTTGTTCTACATTTACAGATGTTGGTGTTGTAGTAGAATCTTCTATTGTTTCTGTAGAAATATTTTCTACTTTTAATCCTTTAGGAACTTCTACTTTCTTAAAGTTTTCTGTAAACTCTTTGTACTGATGTTCATAATCATTATAGCCTTTTAATATTAAGCCTAAACAAGTAGCATACATAGGTTTCTTCAACTCTTCTATATGATTAGGGGCTAAATGCTCAATAGGCAATCCAATTCTTGCATTTAAACCAGTTGCATATTCTGTTAGTTGAATTAAGTGTTTTAATTGAGAGCCTCCACCAGTTAATATAATACCTCCATTTAATTGCTTACCATCTAAGCCTACTTGTTTTAAATGATACGTAACAAAATCAAAAATATCTTCCATTCTTGCCTGAATAATTTGGGCTAAATTTTTTACACTTATTTCTTTAGCTGGCATACCTTTTAACCCTGGTATAGTAATAAAAGCATTTGCTTTTGCTTCGTCTGCTAAAGCACTTCCAAATTGAACTTTCATTGCTTCTGCTTGTTGTTTTAAAACACCAAGTCCTTTGCGTATATCATTAGTAATGTTTTCTCCACCAATAGGAATTACTGCAGTATGTTTTAAAATATTTTCATTAAATACAGCTAAATCGCTTGTGCCACCACCAATATCTAAAATAGCTACACCAGCTTCCATATCAATATCAGACATTACAGCACTTGCACTTGCTAATGGTTGTAACTCTAAGTCTTTTGTAATAAGCCCACTTCTTTCTACTGCTCTATTAATATTTTTAATAGCATTTTTATCGCCAGTAATGATGTGGAAGTTTGCACCAACCTTTACGCCATTATAACCAACTGGTTGTTTAATATTTTGCAAATTATCTACATAAAATTCTTGTGGAATAACATCAATAATTTGGTCTCCTGCAGGAATAAATGTTTTTCGCTGATTTTCTATTAGTATATCAATTTCTGATTGTTGAATTTCTGTTTCAGGATCGTATCTAACAATATCTCCACGTGTTTGAAGACTTTTAATATGTTGCCCTGCAATACCAACATATACTTCTTTAATTTCTAATTCAGGATTACTATCAAAGCAATTTTTTAATGCTTGTTCAATAGCTTTAATTGTTTGGTCAATATTCAATACTCTGCCATGTTCTACGCCATTGCTATTGGCACGCCCAAAGCCAAGTATTTCTAATTTACCATGTTCATTTTTTCTTCCAGCTATTACAGCAATTTTTGTTGTTCCAATATCGAGTCCTACGATAATGGGAGCTTCATTGTGATTCATAGATATGTGTTTTGTTGTTGTTTATAATATTGTTTAATTGTTAAATAATTATTGTTTTTTTAATACTGCTTTTGGAATTTTTTCATCTTTTGTTATAGTTGTTGTATCTGTTGTGTTTGTTAATTTTTGGTTGTCAACTACATTGCTAATAACAGTTGATATTGCACCTCTTTTTGTTGCTACTATTTGATTATTAAATTCTACATTCAATTTTTCATATTTATTAAATCCATTTTGCAACCAAGCACTTTTATAAAAAGTAAATAATCGGCTAAATTTTTTTTCAATATCATCTGCATTGCCAAATGTTACAATATGATTTCCTATTACAGGTATTAATTCAAATGTTGCATTTGGCAGAATATTTATTTGAGCAATTTGTGCTGACCAAAAACTGTCTGCATGTATCAATTTTCCTATCTTAATAACATCTTTCATTAATAAACTATCTGCATAGGTTTTTACACTATCTGTTGGAAAGTTTGTAAACACAGGTACTCTGGCTGTTAGCTTTTCACTCAATGGTAAATTGTGTGCAGCAGTATCTATATAAAAAGAACTTCCTTGTACTGTAAAAATTCTTGCAATAGGTTCTCGTTCTTGTATATTTACTATTAACTCTTTTTGATTATTAAAAAAAAGTTCTGCATTTTTTACCCAAGGGTTTTGCTCTAACAAACTTTCTAATTTTCTTAAATCAATAGTTGAAACTTCTTTTCCTGCAACATTGCCATAAGTGTTTACTACACTTAGCACATCCTTTTCATCTAAAAAAACGTGTTGTTCAACATCAGAAATCTCAATTCTCACATTTGTACATTTACTTTTATTTTTTTGTTGCATAGCTGCTCCTAATAGCACAATAGTTGCAACTCCAGCTGCTATCCATAATGCTTGTATGAGCCTTTTTTTCAACATTTTTTTAATTTTATATTTTCTTTTTTAGCTTAATAAAATTTCTTTTATGGGCTGAACTAAAACATCAATATCTCCTGCACCAGCCATTACTAAAAGTTGTGGCTTATTTTGTTTTACCCAATTTTTATAATCTTCTTTTTGTAATACTTGTTTGTTTTTCAAACTCATTTTATTCAAAATCATTTCACTGCTTACACCTTCTATTGGCAATTCTCTTGCTGGATAAATGGGTAACAAAATCACTTCATCTGCCATATCTAAGCTTTCTGCAAAAGCATCTGCTAAATCTTTTGTTCTGCTATATAAATGTGGCTGAAAAACAACCAATACTTTTTTATTTTTAAAAATGCTTTTTACTCCTGTTATTAATGCTTTCAACTCTTCTGGATGATGTGCATAATCGTCTATCAACACATTTGAGTTATTTTTAATGATGTATTCAAATCTTCTTTTAACACCTTTAAATTCTGCTATTGCATTTTTAATTTTTTCATCTTCTATGTTTAAATATTTTGCTACAGTTGTTGCTGCCACAGTGTTTTCAATATTGTGTAAGCCTCCCATGTGTAGTGTAATATCTTTTATTGTCCAATCTTTTGAAATAATATCAAAAACATAACTTTCATTCTCTACTCTAATATTATTTGCATACACATTTGCATTACTATTATTAAAACTATACGTGTAGTGATGTGTAGCATTTAACTCATTTTCTCTTTTTAAACCATATTTAGATATTAAACATCCATTTGGCTTTATTTTTTGGGAAAACTGAATAAAAGCATTTTCTAATTCTTCAGCAGTTCCATAAATATCTAAATGATCCGGGTCCATTGAAGTTATTACAGCTACATCTGGTGTTAGTTTTAAAAAACTTCTATCATATTCATCAGCTTCTACAACTACATTATTTTGTTTGCTGCTACTATTAATATTTTGCGACCAAAAGTTAGAGTGATAATTTGCTGCAATACCTCCTAAGAAAGCATTACATCCATAACCACTATGTCTTAAAATATGAGCAGTCATTGTAGTAATAGTTGTTTTTCCATGAGTGCCACTAACACATATATTAAAAGAACTTTCAGTAATCCATTGCAATACATCGCTACGTTTTACAACTGTATAATTATTATTACGATAATACACTAACTCTTTATGCTCTTTAGGCACAGCAGGTGTGTAAACAACAGCTTGTACATTTTTTGGTATAGTATTTACATCTTCTGTATAATGAATTTTTATTCCTTCATCTTCTAACTCTTTTGTTAGTATAGATTTTGTTCTATCGTATCCAGCAACTTCGCAGCCTCTCGATTTAAAATAACGAGCCAAAGCACTCATGCCTATGCCGCCAATGCCAATAAAATAAATGTTTTGTATGTTATTTAATTCACTCATTAATTGCTTGTATAATTTCTTTTACTATTCTTTCATCGGCATTGTTGATTGCTAATGAAAGTATATTTTGTTTTAATTGTTTTTGTTGTTCTTCGTTTTTGGATAATGCAATAATTGTTGAAACCAATTTTTCTTTTGCCTCATTATCTTTAATTAACAATGCAGCATTTTTTTCTACCAAATGTTTTGCATTAACCGTTTGATGATCTTCTGCTGCAAAAGGAAATGGTACAAAAACTGTTGGCTTACCAGTAACACACAATTCAGTTACAGCCATTGCTCCAGCTCTGCTAATTACAATATCTGCTGCTGCATAAGCCATTTCCATTTGTGTAATAAAATCGTTGCACCAAATATTTTTTTTACCAACCGATTTTGCTTTAAACTCTTCTGCTGTTGTTTTTCCTGTTTGCCATATTAGTTGCAAATTATTTTTTTCAAACTCATCAATGTGTAAAGCAATAGCTTCATTGATGCTTTTTGCACCAAGGCTTCCACCAACTGCTAATACTGTTTTTTTATTTTCATCTAACTGAAAAAAATGTATTGCTTCTGCTTTTGTAGTTGTAAGTTGTGCTATTGTTTTTCTTACAGGGTTTCCTGTAATAACAATATTATTGGAAGGAAAAAACTTTTCCATTCCATAACTTGCTACAAAAACTTTTGTTGCATTTTTACCCAACATCATATTAGCCTTACCAGCAAATGAGTTGCTTTCGTGTATAAAAGTTTTGATGCCTTTTGTTTGTGCATATTTTAATACAGGAAATGTAGAATAACCCCCAACACCTATAACAGCATTAGGTTTTAATTGATTGATGATGCTACGAACCTGTATAAAACTTTTTATCAACTTAAATGGTAAGCTAATATTTTTTATCAAAGAACTTCTGTTAAAACCCGCTATATCTAACCCTATTATTTCAAAACCTGCCTGTGGTATTTTTTCCATTTCCATTTTTCCCTTTGCTCCTATAAACAAAATTTTTGCATTAGGCAATATTTGTTTAAGAGCATTAGCTATTGCAATTGCTGGAAAAATATGACCTCCTGTTCCTCCTCCTGCTATTATAAATTTTTGCTCATTCATTTTTCCAACTAATATTTTAATCAATCATTTTTAAAACATACAAGTAATTTTTTTATTTACACAACTGCTGGTTGTTTATTACTTGCTTGCTTATTTTCTTCATCTATTTTTGGTTCTTTTCCTTCTAATTGTTCTACATTTCTTGCTACACTTAAAATTATTCCTATAGCTATACAAGTAAATAAAAATGAGCTACCACCCATACTTACTAAAGGAAGTGTAACTCCTGTAACTGGCAGTAGATTTACATTTACCGCCATATTTGCCATTGCTTGAATAACTAAAGTAAAACTCAATGCTAATGCTAAGAATGCTCCAAAAGCATAAGGGCATCTTCTAAATATAGATATGCTTCTAAATAAGAATAATAAGTAAATAAAAATGATGAATGCACCACCTAATAAACCATATTCTTCTATAATGATAGCATAAATAAAATCGTTATAAGCTTGTGGTAAAAAGTTTTTTTGTTCACTATTTCCTGGACCTTTACCTACCAAAATGCCACCTTTAGCAATAGCAATTTTTGCTTGTTGTACTTGATATGGAACTTCTGTATCTGAAGAGTACATATAATCTTGTACACGTTTTACCCAAGTTCCAAAACGTCCAACAGATTTTAGTTTTTCTGCAACAACTGGTTTCTTCTTTTCTGTATGATCATTGGCATCGTGTGTTAGCCAAGCAACAGAAACAATAAATAAAATAGGTATTAAAGCTACTAATATTGTAAGTACAATATGTTTTAAACTAGCACGACCAATAAACATAATTAATAATGATGTAGCTCCTGTAAGTAAAGCTGTACTTAGGTTTGCTGGCATTATTAAAAAACAGGTAATAGCAACTGGGGTAATTATTTTTAAAAAGCCTTGCTTAAAATCTTTAATAATATCTTGCTTCTTACTTAATAATTTAGATATGTAAATAAAGAGTGCAAGTTTTGCAATATCACTTGTTTGAATAGTCATATTTAAGACTGGAAGTTTAATCCATCTACTACCTTCATTAATACTTGCACCAAAAAGTAGGGTGTATAATAATAATGGTATTGAAATAATATAGAAGATAGTAGCCATTCTTAAAAAGACAGTGTAATTAATGCGATGCAAAAAATACATTACTGCTAAACCAAGAATTGTAAATGATAATTGTTTGAATAAATAGTATTCATTATTTCCTTTATTCATTTTATATGCTAAAGATCCTGTAGCACTATACACCACTAAAATTGAAATGAGAGCTAGCAATAATACAATACCCCATATATACTTATCTCCTCTTGTTCTTTTTAATAAATTTTCTTTATTAAGAGAAGCAAAAGGAGTATCTGCCCAAGCAATTTTATCTAAGGCAGTTGTTTTTGTTTTTTGTGTTTGATATGTATTATTATCTAACAAAATGTTTTAAACTTTTATGTATAAATTTTTACTTATTGGGTTTATAATTCTTTTACTGCTTCTTTAAACTGTTGTCCTCTATCTTCAAAATTTTTAAATAAATCGAAACTTGCACAAGCAGGGCTTAATAAAACAACATCCCCTTTTGTGCTTAATCTAAATGCAGCATTAACTGCTTTTTTAGCACTATCCGTTTCTACAATTACTGGCACTTTGTCTTTAAATGCTTCTACAATTTTTGAGTTATCAGCACCCATACAAACAATAGCTTTTACTTTTTCTGCAACTAATTCTTCAATAAGTGCATACTCATTTCCTTTATCTGTTCCTCCTAAAATGAGGACAGTTGGTTTGTTCATACTTTCTAAAGCAAACCAAGTACTGTTTGTGTTAGTAGCTTTACTATCATTAATAAATTCTACTCCACGTACAGTTGCTACAAACTCCATACGGTGTTCTAAACTTTGAAAGTCTTTTACGGCATCTCGTATTTTATCTTTACGAATGCCAAGTGTAGCTGCTGCAATTCCTGCTGCCATTGTGTTGTAGTTGTTGTGTTTCCCTTTCAGGGCAAAATCATAAATACTCATACTTACTCGTTCTTCTTGTATGCGAAGCATCATTTGGTCTCCTTTAATGTAGCCTCCTTTTTTAATTTCATGTTTCATAGAAAATGGTAGTGGGTTAGTATTTGGAAATAATGTTTTTAATTTGTTTGTGATTATTTCATCATCATCGTTATAAATGAAATAGTCGTTATTTGTTTGGTTTTGAATAATTTTAAATTTGCTATTGATATAATTTTCAAACTTGTATTCATATCTATCTAAATGATCTTCTGTAATATTTGTTAGTACTGCTATATCTGGTCTAAAAGTTTTAATATCATCTAATTGAAATGAACTGATTTCGGCTACATACAAATCTTTTGGGTCTTCAGCAATTTGTGCTGCTATGCTATAACCAATATTTCCTACCAATGCACAATCCAATTCTGCTTTTTTGCAGATGTGATATATTAATGCAGTTGTAGTACTTTTTCCATTACTTCCTGTAACAGCAATAATTTTACTGTTTCCTTTAAATCTATAAGCCAATTCAAACTCTCCTATTATTTCAATTCCATTTTTTCTGATGGCTATTACCATTTCATTTTTTTCAGGAATGCCTGGACTTTTTACAACTTCATTTGCATTTAAAATTTTTTCTGTTGTATGTTTACCTTCTTCAAATTCTATATTATTATCAAAGAGCTGTTGTTTGTATTTTTCTTTTATTTTTCCTGCATCACTTACAAAAACTTCGTAGCCAACTTTTTTTCCTAATAATGCTGAACCAACACCACTTTCACCTGCTCCTAATATGACTATTCTGTGTTTCATTTTCTTATATCTTCTCTCTTTTCTTTACAATTATTATCTCATTTTCAATGTTGCCATACTTGCTACAATGAGTAGTATTGTAACAATCCAAAATCTGATAACAATTTTATTTTCGTGATAACCTTTTTTTTGATAATGATGATGTAGTGGACTCATTAATAAAATTCTTCTTCCTTCGCCATACTTCTTTTTAGTGTATTTGAAATAAGCTACTTGAAGCATAACACTTAAGTTTTCTACTAAGAATACGCCACAAAAAATTGGAATTAATAATTCTTTTCGTACAATGATTGCTAATGATGCTATAATGCCTCCTAAAGCAAGGCTTCCTGTGTCGCCCATAAATACTTGAGCTGGATAAGCATTGTACCATAAAAATCCTATACAAGCTCCTACAAATGCAGCAACAAAAATGCTTAACTCGCCAAGATTAGGTATGTACATTATATTTAAGTAATCTGCAAACATGTAGTTGCCACTTACATAAATAAATAAGCCTAACCCAATGCCAATAATTGCACTTGTGCCTGCTGCTAATCCATCTAAACCATCTGTTAGATTGGCTCCATTACTTACTGCAACTATGATAAATGTTACTACAAGTATGTACACAATCCATGTGTAATGTTCTGCACCATGCCCCATCCAACTTAATAATTTGCTATAATTAAATTCATGGTTTTTTACAAATGGAATTGTTGTTATGGGTGTTTTTACTTTTACAAATTTTTTCTCTTCTCCATTAATTTTTTTAATAGAAATAGATGAGTCTTTGGCAAATTTTTCTTCTACTTGTTTTTGATAAGATTTACCAATTACTTCTCTTTCTACAACTACTGCATTGCTGAAATATAATGTTGTACCAATGATTATTCCTAAACCAACTTGACCAATTATTTTACTTAGTCCGGCTAAACCATCACTATCTTTTTTTGTATAAGCACCGCCTTTAATGAGAGCTAATTTTTTTGCACGAATTTTAAAGTAATCATCTAAAAAGCCTATTACACCTAACCAAAAAGTACATAAAACCATTAGCCTGATATACACTTTATCTAAATTGGCAAATAGTAATGTTGGAATTAAAATGCTTAATAAAATAATTATTCCTCCCATTGTTGGTGTGCCTTTCTTTTGTTCTTGCCCTGCTAAGCCTAATTCTCTTACACTTTCTCCTATTTGTTTTTTTTGTAAATAGATAATTATTCTTTTGCCATACACTGTTGCTATTACCAAAGACAACAACACTGCCATAACAATTCTAAACGTTAGGAACTGGAATAAACCAGCACCTGGTACGTTGAATTCTTGTTTTAGCCATGTGAATAAGTGGTATAGCATATTTTATTGTTTAATTTTTTTAGTTGATAGTTAAATGGTCAATAGTTTATTAGTTAATGGTTTTTTGGTTTAATAATTCTTGTAAAATTTTTTTATCATCAAATGGATGTTTTGTGCCATTGATGTCTTGATATTTTTCGTGTCCTTTACCTGCAACAAGAATAATATCTTCTTCATTTGCCAAACTCACAGCTTTTTCAATAGCATCTCTTCTATCTACGATGGATAAGGATTTTCTTTTTGCTGCACTATTTAATCCTTGTTCCATATCTTTTATTATTTGTTCTGCACTTTCATTTCTTGGGTTATCGCTTGTAAGAATTACTTTATCGCTTAAGCTACAAGCTATTTTTGCCATAATGGGTCTTTTGGTTTTATCTCTATCGCCACCACAACCAACAACTGTAATTACTTGTTCATATCCTTTTTTTAATTTTTTAATAGTGCTTAAAACATTTTCTAAAGCATCTGGTGTGTGAGCATAATCTACAATGCCAATAATGAGTTGATTGCCTATAACATAATCAAATCTTCCTTCTGCACCTGTAAGCATACTTAATGTTGTAAGAATATTATCTGCATTTTCTCCTAAACATTTTGCTGCACCATAAACAGCTAAAAGGTTGTATGCATTAAATTCTCCAATTAATCTAAAGTGTACTTCTTTATCATTAATGAGCATTTGCAACCCAGTTAAAGCATTGTCTAAAATTTTTCCTTTAAATGTTGCTGCTGTTTTTAAGCTATAATAATATTTTGAAGCGTTGGTATTTTGTAGCATTACTGCTCCATTTTTATCATCTGCATTGCTGATAGCAAAAGATCTTGATGGTAAATCATCAAAAAACTTTTTCTTTACTTTAATGTATTCTTCAAATGTTTTATGATAATCTAAATGGTCGTGAGTTATATTGCTAAAAATTCCACCTGTAAAATGTAAGCCTGTAATTCTGTGTTGATGTATAGCATGACTGCTTACTTCCATAAAAACATAAGTACATTTTTCTTGAACCATTTGTGCTAATAAGGCATTCAAGTTTATTGCATCTGGTGTTGTATGTGTTGCAGGAATTATTTTATCATCAATTTGGTTTTGCACTGTACTTAATAAACCACACTTGTAACCTAATTTAGTAAATAGTTTAAACAAAACAGTAGCAATAGTTGTTTTTCCATTTGTGCCTGTTATACCAACTAATTTAATTTTTTTAGAGGGTTCTTTATAAAAATTATTTGCTATAAAAGCAACTGCTTCATGCGTATTATCAACTTTTATATAAGTAATATTTTCATTTAACTTTTTTGGTAAATCTTCACACACAATTGCAATAGCTCCTTGTTCAATAGCATCATCAATGTACTTATGTCCATCTACTTTTTCTCCTTTGATAGCAATGAATACAGAACCTTGTGTTACATTAATAGAATTGATTTGTAAATCCTTTACATCAAGGGCTGTGCTACCTTGCACTTCCTTTAAATGAACTTTGTATAATATGTCTTGTAGTTTTTCCAATTAGTTTAATTCAATATTTACAATTTGTCCTTTAGCAAAAAATTGTCCTTCAGAAATTGATTGATTTGCCACTTTTCCTTTTCCTTTTACTGTTACTTTCAAACCCATATTTTCACAAACAGATAATGCATCTTTTAATCCTAAGCCTCTTAAAGAAGGCATTCGTTTAGTATCAATATTTTTATTACTTGCATCAATATTTTTATTTATTAGTGTAGCATTTACCCAATCATCATCTAAAGAGCTTTTATCGTTATATTTTATTTGTAGTGAATTAGAAATCTTTTGAATATCGTTTTTATTGCCAACGAAAGAATATCTTATGCTATCAATATTATTTGTAGATGCAGTTTCAGACACTACATTTTTTACATTAGTAGTATATAATCTATCAGCAATTTCTTTAAACACAGGACCAGCCACAGAAGCTCCATAATATATTAGTGCATTTGGTTTGTTTTTTATGATAACAACAATTGTATATTGAGGGTTATCAGCAGGAAAATAACCTGCAAAAGAGCTTTGATAAATTTTATCTGCATAACCTCTGTTTCCATTTGCTACTAAAGCTGTTCCTGTTTTACCTGCAACTTTGTAAGGAGAATTTTTAAACAAAGCCTTTGCTGTTCCTTCTGTACACACACCTTCTAAACATTCTTTTAATTGAGCTAAAGTTTCATTGCTACAAACTTTTTGAACTGTTATTGTTGGTTTAAATTCTTTAATTATTTTTCCTTCATCTTGTACTGCATTTAATAAATATGGTTTTACCATTATTCCATTATTTGCAATAGCATTATATATGGCAAGTGTTTGTAGTGGTGTAATTGCAATGTTATATCCAAAAGACATCCAAGGCAATGTTGTAGAACTCCAATATTTACTACCAGGTTTATGAATAATGGGTCTTCTTTCTCCCATAATATCTATACCTGTTGGCTTATCAATATTTAATGCTTGTAAATGATTAATAAATTTTGAAGGAGCAGAAGCATAAGCATTCCAAGCTAATTTAGCCATACCAACATTGCTACTTAATTCAAAAGCTTGTTTAACTGTAACTTCATTTCTTCCATGCTTTTCACTATCATAAACAGTGCTACCATTAATATTCCAAACACCCCCTTGTAAGTTTACAATAGAATTTAAGTTTGCTTTTTTATCTTCTAATAAAGAAAGTAAAGTAACTATCTTAAATGTTGAGCCAGGCTCTGAAGAATTTATGGCATAATTAAAATCTTCAAAATAAGTTCCATCATTTTTTCTTCCAAGATTTGCAATGGCTTTTATTTTTCCTGTTTTAGTTTCCATTACAATTGCACATCCATTATCTGCTTCATTCTTAACCATCATTTTCATTAAAGCATTTTCTGTTACTTCTTGCATAAAAACATCTAATGTTGTTACAATATCTTTTCCACTTTCAGGCTCTATTTGATATTCATCTACAGGAACTGTAACACCACCTGCAATTGAACGAACTAATCTTTTTCCAATACGACCTTTTAATAAACTATCATAAGTCATTTCTAATCCTACTTTAAAAGAATCTCTTGCTAAACCAATTGTTCTAAAAGCAAGAATTTTATATGGGTTAAGGCGTATGCTTTTATCTTCAGTTATAAAGCCACTTTTATTTCTGCCTAAACGCACTAAAGGAAATTTTTTTAATAACTGATAATCTCTGTAAGAAACATTTTTCTTTAATAAATAATATCTTTTCTTTTCTTTAAATCCTTTGTTTAAAAGTGTTTTATATTCAGCTTCGGTTTTATCTGTAAATAAGTTGCTTAAACAATAGCTTAATGAATCTACATTTTCACGAAATATTTTACCACTTTTTTCTCTAAGACCTTCAGCAGCAAAATCAATATACACATCAAATTGAGGAATGCTTGTGCTAAGCATTTCTCCATTTTCACTAAAAATTGTTCCTCTTTCTGCATCAATTGCTTCTATTCGTTGATGCAAACTATCACTCATACTTCTCCAATATTTTCCTTGAACTTGTTGAATATAAAATGCTTTTCCAATAACAAAAACAGATAAAAAAACCATTCCTATAAAGGATAGATACACTCTCCACAATATGTCTTTTTTTACTTCCATGTAAGAAGTTGGTTTGGTTTTATTGATTATTTCTTTTTCTCATTATCAGAAACAGCTTTTAATCTTTGAGGTGCTTCTGTACTAATTTTTAACCCTAATGGTTCTACAGTTTTTAATACTTGCGCTTCTTCACTCCTATGCATTAAATCTGCTTTTACTGTTTTATATTCAAACTGCAAATCCCTTAACTCCTTTTTTGTTTTATCAATATTTCTTACTGTTCTATCAGCCCAATGTCCATTAGCTATATATATTACAGCTAATAAACTCAGAAATAAAAAGAAACTCATATTGCCTGTAAGCCATTGAGAACTAAACAGAGAGCTGATGCTTTTTAGTTTGCCTTTTTTCTCCTCTGGCTTGTTAGTGTCTTGTATGTTTTCTTGTTCATTCATTCGTAAAAAATATTGCTTAAATAATTTTTATTCTTTCTGCTACTCTCAGTTTTGCACTTCTACTTCTTTTATTTTCTTTTAGTTCATTTTCAGAAGCAGTTATTGGTTTTGATGATACACTCTTCCACAATTTTTCTTTTGCACCAATAGCAAAAGGATTATCAGGTAACTCATTATGCAATGAACCACTTTTAAAAAAATTCTTCACAACTCTATCTTCTAAAGAATGAAAGGTGATGATAGCTGCACGTCCATCTGGTTTAATAACATCATTCAACTGCATTAGCATTTCTTGCAATGCTCCTACTTCATCATTCACTTCTATACGTAAAGCCTGAAACACCTGAGCCAGATACTTATTAGGATTTCCTTTCACAACTGAATGAATCAGCATTTTAAATTGTTCAATAGTTTGTAGTGTTTGCTTTTGTCTGTTTTGTACAATATGTTTTGCTAAGGTTTTTGCATTGGTTACTTCGCCATATTGTTCAAACATTTTATGCAACTGTTGTTCTGAATAAGAATGTATAATACTTGCTGCTGTTGTAGCAGTTTGTATATTCATTCTCATATCTAAAGGTCCATCAAACCTTGTAGAAAAGCCACGACTACCTTCATCAAATTGATGAGAGCTAACGCCAAGGTCTGCCAACAAACCATCTACTTGCTGCACCTTGTATAATCTTAAAAACTTTTGCAGATAACGAAAGTTGTGAGGCACAAAAATTATTCTGTTATCGTTTGGAATATTTTTTTGTGCATCTGCATCTTGGTCAAAAGCAAAAAGTTTTCCATCAGAATTTAATTGTTGTAAAATTCCTTTGCTATGACCACCACCACCAAAAGTGCAATCTACATACACACCATTTGGTTTAATAGCTAAAGCTTTTAAAGTTTCGTTGTAAAGGACAGGTATGTGATAATTTGATTGATTTGTTGATTGATTAGGTAATTTATTTTTCATGATTAACTACATCAACTTTTATCAATTTGTTTATTACTTCCAGCCATTACAGTTGCAGCTAATTCGCTGAATGCATCAGGTGAAAAATCCTCAAAGAACTGTTTGTACTTACTAGAATCCCAGATAATTATTTTGTCAAGGTCGGCAGCAAGTGTAATGTCCTTGCCTAAACCTGCATATTCTTTTAATTGTTGTGGCAACAATAATCTGCCTGCTCCATCTAATTCAACTTCAGTTGCACCACCCAAAAACAAGCGTTTAAATTCACGTACTTTTGGGTCAAAATCATCTAATGAACGAATACGTGCAACAATTGGTTCCCAGCTTGATAAAGGATAAAGCGTTAAACATTTTTCAATACCACGACTTATTATTAAACGACTTTCTCCTTCTGGAAGCTGTTTTTTTAAGCCACCAGGCATTAGAAAACGACCTTTTGAATCGATCGTTGCTTCATATTCGCCAAGGAGATTTAGTGCCATTGTAATGAAATATTATTTTACCATTTATTGACACAAAATAACACATTTTACCACTTTTAACCACATATTAAAGACTTCTATTTATCCACACAATTAAAATGACATAAACTATTGATATTATTGAGTTATAGCGAAATATGCTTCAGTTACACCTGAATAGAGTGTTAATAAATGTGCAAAAGCTGTGAAATATCTAATATTCTAACTGAATAAGCCTTAAAGTGGGAAAAATATTCAATAAAATAGCCTCAAAAGGTGGAAAATTATTTTTTAACCCTCATTTATCATTAGTTTCAATTAGGGGATTAGGCTATAATAAATGGAAGAGTTTGAACTAAAAGTGTTGTAGAAAATTGTAAAATAGTGTGATAACCCAGATAAAAATCATTTATTTTTAAAAAATATCTATTTACTAAAATTCGGTTTATCTATAAAATTCTTATAACACATTCCTTTTACTTTGCAATATGCAAGTACAGCAAAATTTTTCATTAAAATCTTATAATACTTTTGGTATTCCTGCTATTGCTAAAGCATTTGGTACATTTTATTCTATTGAAGAATTAAAAGAATTACTTGATTATTCAACCAACCAATTATTAATACTTGGTGGTGGGAGCAATATACTTTTTACAAAAAATTTTGAAGGATTGGTTTTAAAAAATGAGTTAAAAGGAATTGAATGTATAAAAGAAGATGAAGATTTTGTTTATATAAAAGTTGCTGCTGGAGAAATATGGCATCAATTTGTTTTGCATTGTATAGATAAAGGATATAATGGAATTGAAAATTTGAGTTTAATACCAGGGTGTGTTGGTGCAAGTCCTTTACAAAATATTGGTGCTTATGGGGTAGAACTAAAAGATATTTTTTATGAATTAGAAGCCTATCACATTAAAGAAAAAACTTTACAAAAATTTACATTAGCAGAATGCTCATTTGGCTATAGAGAAAGTGTGTTTAAAGAAAAATATAAAAATCAATTTGTAATTCTTACTGTAACCTTTCGATTATATAAAAAGCCAAACTATAAAATTAGTTATGGAGCAATAGAACAAGAACTCATTAATATGAATGTTACAACACTTTCTGCTAAAGCAATTTCAGATGCAGTTATTCATATTCGTTCTTCTAAATTGCCCAACCCAAAAGAGATTGGTAATGCTGGAAGTTTTTTTAAAAACCCTATTATCGCTTCATCTTTATATGAAGCGATAAAAAAAACTCATCCTAATATGCCTGCTTATAACGATATGAATGATTGTAAAAAAATACCAGCAGCATGGCTGATAGAACACAGTGGCTGGAAGGGGTATAGAAAAAACGATGTTGGCTGTCATTCTAAACAACCATTGGTTTTAGTAAATTATGGCAATGCAACAGGCAAAGAAATTTTTGAGTTAAGTGAAGAAATAATTGCTGATATAAAAAATAAATTTGAGATTACTTTGCAAAGAGAAGTGAATGTTATTTAATGAGCCTTTTTATCTATCATCATTATTTAACAGTAACATTGTATTTATAATTTTATTCATCAAAATTCTTAACATATTATTGCACTTTGTGTATAGTATTTATGATAATGGAATGAATGTATTTATAGTTTTGTAACAATAAAACAAATCAAATGTCTGAAACAGTAATTCAATTAAGAGGAGCTAATATTTATCAAGGTAATAGCCTTATTTTACAAGATGTAAATTTTAGTATTGAGAAAGGAGAGTTTGTATATTTAGTTGGTAAAACAGGCACTGGTAAAAGTAGTTTATTAAAAACATTGTATGGAGAATTGCCTTTAAGAGAAGGTACAGGCAATGTTGTAGGATTTGATTTAAGAGAAATGAATTGGAAAAAAGTTCCTTATTTAAGAAGAAATTTAGGAGTAGTGTTTCAAGATTTTCAATTATTAACAGATAGAAGTGTTTATGAAAATTTGAAGTTTGTTTTAAAAGCAACAGGTTGGAAAGATGAAAAATTAATGGATGAAAAAATAAATGATGTTTTAGATAAAGTTGGATTGAGAAGTAAAGGTTTTAAAATGCCTTTTGAAATGAGTGGTGGTGAACAACAACGTGTAGATATAGCAAGAGCTTTACTAAACTCACCAAAAGTAATTTTAGCAGATGAACCAACAGGAAATTTAGACCCTGAAACAAGTGATGAAATTATGCAGCTATTAATTCATATAGCTAAAGAATATGGTACTTCTATTTTAATGGCAACACACGATTTTATTGTAATTAATCGTTATCCAAGCAGAATGCTTACAACAGAAAAAGGTAGAGTAATTGATAGTTTAAACTATACAATGCCACAAAATAATTAAGCATGAATGAAACTTTTTTTCTATTAGTTTTATTAGGGTTTGGAATTGGCACTTTAGGAACTCTTATTGGAGCTGGTGGAGGATTTATTCTTGTACCAATATTAATTTTATTTTTTCCACAACTAAGCCCACAGCACATTACAGCCATTTCAATAGCAGTAGTTGCTATAAATGCTACAACAGGTTCTTTGGCTTATGTACGTTCTAAAAGAGTAGATTTTAAAGCAGGATTTATATTTGCACTTGCTACAATTCCTGGTTCAATAATAGGTGTTTTATTAACTAAGATTATTCCTAAAAATCAGTTCAATATTATTTTTGGAATAATGCTTTTAATACTTTCTATTTTTTTATTCTTAAAAGGAGGCAAGAAAAAAGAATATAAAACAACAGCAAAATCATCTGGTCATACTCATCAAAAAATTACTGATAAATATGGTGAGACTTATGAATACAATTATAACATGAAGAATGGAATAATACTCAGCATTTTTGTTGGTTTTATTTCTCCTTTGTTAGGAATTGGTGGTGGTATTATTCATGTTCCTGCAATGGCAGAATGGTTACTTTTTCCTGTTCATATTGCAACAGCTACTTCACATTTTATTTTAGCAATTATGTCAACAGTAAGTGTTATTGTACACTATATTGAAGGAAGCTATAAAGATGTAGCAATGATAAAAATGATTGTAGCATTAGCTTTAGGAGTTATACCTGGTGCTATTTTAGGAGCAAAACTTTCTAGAAAAGTAAAAAGCATTTTTATTATAAAAGCATTAGCAATTTCATTAGGAATTGTTGGTATCAGAATTTTTCTATCAGCATTTTAATTTTAAAAAAATTTCTTCCCACTTAAATTTCAAAAAAAATATTTTGAAAAAAAGGTTGTAACCTTTTAAAAATTGGTTTACTCTAATCGTGTATTAACATTTAAAAAAAATTAAAACATGAAAACAGTAACAACAAACGTAACATTTGCAAAAGTGCTTAGAAAAATAGGCATATTATCTACATTATTAGTAATGATATTTTCATTACAAAGTTGTAAGAAAGATACAGTAACAGACCCATTATCTACAGAAAATTACAAATCATTAAATACAGGAATGAGAAAACTTTGGGCAGAACACATGCAATGGACTTATGCAACAGTAGATGCATATTATCATAACTCAACTGGAGTTTCAGCTCAGTTAAATCGTTTATTAAAAAATCAAGATGATATTGGAAATGCAATAATTCCTTACTATGGAACAGCAGCAGGTAATCAATTAACAGCATTATTAAAAGACCATATTAATAAAGCTGTTCCTGTACTTTCAGCAGCACAAAGTGGTAATACTACTGCATTAAATACTGCTCTTAACGATTGGTATGCAAATGCTCAAGATATTGCAGATTTTCTTTCAAATGCAAATCCTAATTGGGATAGAACAGATATGAGACACATGATGAAAATGCATATTGACCAAACTGTAGCTTACTCTGTAGATTTATTGAACAATAATTACACAAGTGCTATTGTAAAATATCAAGATGCTTTTGACCACATGATGGAAATGGCTGACGACCTTGCAAAAGGTATTGCAAAACAATTTCCTGATAAATTTTAATCAAAAAAATTGATTGATAATTTGTGGGCATGAAAAGTGAATAGATGAATATATTTTCATAAAAAAACTACGATTTGAGGTTTTAATTGTTCTTCACTTTTCAAATGGGGGAACTTATGTTCTCCCTTTTTTAAAAAAATAATTTGGGAAATTCTGTAACCTTTTTAAACTTGCTTTACTCTAACATATTAAAACAGTTAATAAATCAAGTTGAGTATGAATTTAAAATTATCTGAACAACTATCCGAATTAGAAATTATTAAGCGTATAGTTGAAAATGATGAAAAGGCATTATATGAAATTATCATTAGAAGATTTAATCCTTATTTGTATAAAATAGGAAGGTCATATAACTACAATCATGAAGATACAGAGGACTTAATGCAAGATACCTATATTGATGCCTATAAAAATCTTTCAAAATTTGAAGGTCGTTCAGATTTTAAAACTTGGATTGTGAGAATTATGATGAATAATTGTTATAGAAAAAGAGAAAAATTAAGCTTTAAAAATGAAATTATGCAAGATGTAAATGACCAATCAAAACCATTGTTTACAAGTACAAGTAATACAGGTAAAGTGGTTCATAACAGAGAGTTAGGAAATGCTATTGAGCATGCACTCAGTGAAATTCCTTATGACTATAGAATAACATTTTCATTACGAGAAATTAATGGTTTTAGTGTAGCAGAAACAGCAGATTTATTAAACATTAGTGAAGCCAATGTAAAAGTGAGATTAAACAGAGCTAAAACTATGTTGAAAGACAAGCTTGCACAATCATATTCTAATAAAGAATTGTACGAATTTAATTTAATTTATTGCGATGCAATAGTAAATAAAGTAATGAAAAAAATAAATGAACTATGAGCCTAATACAAGAAATAATGAACACAAGCCTTAATGGTCATATAATTGATACTCCTTTAAGAGAAGATGCTTTTGACTTAACAGATAATGAAAAAATAGAAAAAATAGAATATCATTTTACACAAATTATGGAAGCTCTTGGGCTTGACCTTGAAGATGATAGTTTAAAAGGAACTCCAAGAAGAGTAGCTAAAATGTTTGTCAAAGAAATTTTTAGTGGATTAAATCCAAAAAATAAACCACATATCAGTCTATTTGAAAATAAATATGGCTATAAAAAAATGTTGGTAGAAAAAGATATTACATTATACTCAAATTGTGAGCATCATTTTGTACCAATTATAGGTAAGGCACACGTAGCATATATACCACACAAAGAAGTAATTGGTTTATCTAAAATTAATAGGCTTGTGCAGTATTATGCAAAACGTCCTCAAGTGCAAGAAAGATTAACTGTACAAATAGCTGAAGGCTTAAAAGAAATATTAGGTCATCAAGATATTGCAGTTTTAATAGAAGCCGATCATTTATGTGTTGCTTCAAGAGGAATACATGATACTAATAGCAAAACTGTTACAGCAAGCTATTTTGGACAATTTGAAAATGAAAGTATTAAACAAGAATTTCTTTCTCATATATATAGCAAGTAAAATAATGTAAGCAATGGTTGAATAGAATATTTTTAATCATTGCTTTCTATTATCATCCTCCAGTAATTTCATCTATTTTTTTAGCAAGATTAATATCTTTTTCTGTTATAGAATTATTGGCTTCATGGGTTTGTAGCCAAATTTCTACAGTACTCCATTCATTACTCCAATTTGGATGATGATTTGCTTTTTCTGCTTCAATAGCAACTCTTGTCATAAAAGCAAATGCTTCTGAAAAATTTTTGAACTTAAATTTTTTATACAATTTATTTTCTTGTTCTTGCCACATAATAATTTTTTTTTAAAAAACCATATTTCCTTTATTCTTTATCTGCTCATTGGTAAGCTCTACAACTAACTGCACACCATGCATTGCTTTAATAGAATTTTTTATACTCTCAAATTTTTCATCATCTATAATATCTCCTTTCATTAACCATAAAAAATCTATGTGTTTAAATTCTGGCAATAAATATTCTCCATCGTATTGGTTGTGGTATAAGTAATGTACTAAAGCATTTGCGGTTTCTCTTGATTCGTATATGCTGAAAAAATATTCTCTTTCTTTTTTATTTTTTCTTTTCAATAATCTTATTTCTAATTCATTATTCAATCTAAAATTAAAGCCTAACAAATTATTTAATTGCCAGCATAATTTATAATTTTTTACAGTTGTTGAAATACCCAACAACTTTGTTTCTTCAAAAAAATCTTGATTTAAAATATCTACATTAAGTATTAGTTTCATAGTAAAAAAAGAGAATAATTGATGTAAAATACAAAAACTATTTTCAAGTGTAAAAGTAAGAAAAGTGTTTATCTTAATTTTTATAAAGTAGTTTTAAAAAAAATTAAGTGTCAGCATTCCACTCTCCTAATCCTTGTCTTATTAAAGTATAAGGTTCTGTTGTACAATCTACAACTGTAGAAGGTGTTAATCCTCCAATGCCTCCATCAATTACAATATCTACTTGGTTTTTAAAGTTTTGATACATCAATTCAGGGTCTGTATATTCTTCTACCATTTCGCCAGGTAATGATGCTGATAAAATAGGTTGTTGTAATTCTGAAACTATTGTTCTTGCAATATTATTATCTGGTACACGTAAGCCAATAGTATTTTTTTTACTGTTTAAAATTTTAGGAACTTCTTTACTTGCAGGTAAAATAAAAGTAAATGGTCCAGGTAAATAACTTTTTAATAATCTGTATAATGGTGTTGAAATTGATTTTGTGTATTTACTTAAATCACTTAAATCGTAGCAAACAAAACTTAGTTGTGCTTTATGAGGATCAACTTGTTTAATACGTGCAATTCTTTCAATTGCTTTATGCTGAAAAATATTACATCCTAAACCATAAATAGTATCTGTTGGATAAATAATAATTCCACCATCTAACAAACATTCAACAACTGTTTTAATATTTCTTGGATTTGGATTATCTGGATGTATATATAATAACATGTACAAAAATTAATCTGCTAAATCAATCAGAAAATAACAGAATAAAAAGCTGAAAAAAATTTATTCTACTTCAACTTGTTTTTCTATCAATGCTCCTTGCTCTACTTCTATAATAAATTTTCTTTCTTTTACTAAATAGCCATTACCTTTTTCGCAAAAATGTACTTTTAAATTTTCTACACTTATTGGGTTTCCTTCTGGAATATCAGCAATATTGCAATGACGAAGTTCGTGACCATCAATTATAATAACCAAGCCACTTCCAATAGCTTCCATTTTATTTCCTTCAGTTATTAGCATACCTGTATCTTCACCTAATCCAACACCAATACAGCTTGGGTTTGTTGCAACTGCTTGAGCCAGTCTTCCAAATCTTCCCCTTTTTTCAAAGTGAGAATCAAAAATTACATTATCCATAAAAGCTAAGCCTGTTGTAATTTTTACTTCCCCTTTTAAATGAGCTTTTGTTGCATTACCTTCATAAATCATAGTATTGCTCATAGCCATTGCACCAGCACTTGTGCCTGCAATAATAAATTCTTCTTCTTTGTATCTATTTTTTATAATTTCTAAAAAATCCGTTCCACCAAAGGTTGATGTTAAACGCATTTGATTTCCTCCACTAAACATAATAGCATCACATTTTTGCAATCTTTCTAAATACTCTTGCTTCATTGCATCTTCTCTGTTACGAATATTCATAACACCAATATTTGTGCAACCAATTTTACCAAAAGCATTCAAATAGTTTTCTCCAACTTCTTTTGGTATTAATGAGGCAGTTGTAACTACTTCTACTCTCTTCTCAATTCCACCAGTTTCTTTAATGATTCTTTTTAATATTCCTAACTCAAAAAAGTTTAAATTATTACGGAGTATTTCTCCTGTTTCTAAATCTGTGCCTTTATCTTCAGCACCACCAATTGCAATTAATTTTCCTTTTGGATAAGCCATGCTTTTATACGTTTTATCAAAAAATCAGAAACAAATATATAGGTTCATTTTTTATATTATTACTTAAATCTTTAACAGATTGTGAATAATGCTTTTACAATTTGTTAGCCACCGTTTAATTTTTAATTGGTACTTTGTTTCTAAAATAGATTATATATGCTTAAAAATATTATTTTTTTATTGTTCTTTTTCTCTTTTCAAGCTAATATTTTAGCTAATGATACTACAAAAATTATTATACATTTTACTTTTAATGAATATCATTTAAGTACTACGGCAATTCAACAAATTCAAGAGTTTGTAAGTAATAAAACAACTTATGATTCTATTTTTATTTATGGACATACAGACCAAATTGGTACAAATAATTACAACAACAATCTATCTTTAAAAAGAGCTATTAGTGTAAAAAATAACCTACAACAACAAGGAGTTGATACTAATAAAATTTATATAATTGAGGGAAAAGGTAAAACTGCTTTAATATCAAATAAGCAAGATGCAGCTTCAAGAACTTTAAATAGAAGAGTTGAAATTATTGCCATAACTATAAAGACAAATGAACCAGTAAAAGAAGAAATTAAAGAAACAAAAAAAGAAAAACCTGTTACAAAAGAAGTAACACTAACAGAAAAAATAAAAGACACTACAACTAAACAAGGCGATAACTTAATTTTAAAGAACATAAATTTTGTTGGAGGAAGACATATTTTTTTAAGGGAATCTTATCCAGCACTTAATGAATTATTAGAAGCAATGCAAAATATTCCAACACTCATTATACAAATTGAAGGACATATTTGTTGTCAAACTTTAGATGAAGATGGATTAGATTTAGATACAAGAACCAAAGACCTTTCTGTAAGAAGAGCAAAAGCTGTTTATGATTTTTTAAAACAAAATGGTATAAGCCCAGAACGTATGAGTTACAAAGGTTTTGCAAGAAAATTTCCTCTTACTAAAGAAACAGATGAATATGAAAAAATGCTGAATAGAAGAGTTGAAATTAAAATTATCAGAAAATAAAAATTTCTATTGTATTACTTCTTATAAATTATCCTTTAAAATCTAAATTCTAAAAAAATTAAAAAACGAAATCTGAAATCTGAAAAAATTAAAAAGAAAATTTTTTTTCAAATTCTGCTTTGGTAATTATTTTAAGTTTAGTAAATTTTTTTTCTAAATATTCTTTTTGGCTTAATATGTGTCGGTCGCCACTGGTTACAAAACCTGAATTGGTTTGTAAGGCAAGAGCAATTAGATAATCGTCTTTATCGTCTTTGGGAATATACTTTTTAATTGGGTATGAAAGTTTATAAAAAAGTCCAACTGATTTAATAAAATTAATAGCATTTTTTATAGAAACATTTCTGCTTTTAAAATATGGACGTTGTAAAACTTCGGAAACTTCCAATAATAATTCTACGCAATAAAAAATAACAATATCGTATTCTCTAACGATTGTATTGATAAAATTGGTTTCGTTATTTAACAATACAGAAACCCAAATATTTGTATCAAATACGAACTTTTTGTTTCGCATTATGCTTACGTGCTTCATGTTTTATTCTATCAATTTCTTGTAAAGATATTTTCTTTAGATTTTGCCCAAACTCTCCATATATACCAACTGCAATAGCTTCGGAAAGAATATATTTCTTTTGATTTTCACTCATTGTTTCTAGTAGTTCAACTATTCTTTCAATGGTGGGGTCGAATGTTAATACAATAGCCATAAAAGACGTTTTTACAAATATACAAATTTCATTTATGCTTTTTATTATTTGTTTGGATGGTTTTTAGAATACTAAGTTCAAGTAGCAATTTAGTTATAAGTTATACGTATTTGATTTCTACAACAGAACTATTATTTTGATTTTATAAATTATCATCCTTTTAAGATTTATTTTCATTTATTTGTTTTTATTTGACATTACAAACATCTTTACTTTATTAAAAGAACAATATTATGTTTAAGAAATTAGGTTTTTTATGTATCATTATTGCATCTACACATCAAATAATTTTTGCACAACCAGATAGATGGCAACAAAGAATTAAATATAATATTGATGTAACTTTAAATGTTGCAACAAATAAATTTACTGGTACAGAAAAAATTGAATACATCAACAACTCACCTGATACACTTACTAAAATATTTTTTCATTTATACTGGAATGCTTTTCAACCAAACAGTAGTATGGATGTTAGAAGCAGAGAGTTAGGAAAAACAGTTATTAGAAAAGATAAAAATGGTAAAAATGTTTTAGACTGGGATGGTAGAGTTACCAACAGAATTATTAATCTAAAAGAAAACGAAATTGGCTATCAACGTGTAAACTCAATTACCATCAATGGTAAAAAACAAAAATTAATAGAGCATGAAACTATTTTAGAAGTTGTGTTAGATAAACCAATGTTACCAAAAAGTGCTTTATTAATGGATGTAAATTTTGAAGCTCAAGTACCTATACAAATAAGGCGTTCTGGACGAGATAATGCAGAAGGAATAAGATATAGTATGAGTCAATGGTATCCTAAAGTTGTAGAGTATGATTATCAAGGTTGGAATGCAAACCATTATATAGCAAGAGAATTTTATGGTGTATGGGGAGATTTTAATGTAAAAATTACACTTAATAAAAATTATATGGTTGCAGCAACAGGTGTTTTACAAAATGCAAACACAATAGGCATGGGTTATACACCTGCTGGTTATAAACCTCCAAAACCAACAGCCTCAACATTAACTTGGAATTTTAAAGCTGAGAATGTACATGACTTTGTTTGGGCTGCAGACCCAGATTATACACATATTTCAAAAGAAGTAAGAAAAGGTTTAACACTTCATGTTTTTTATAAATCTACAACACCAGCAAATGATAATGCTTGGAACAATGTTTTATGGGCTGCTGAAAAAGCTTTGCCTTATATGGAAAAACGTTTTGGAACTTATCCTTATCCTCAATATTCATTTATACAAGGTGGTGATGGGGGAATGGAATATGCAATGGCAACTTTACTAAAAGGTTCTGGATTAGGAACAGTTTTTCATGAATGGATGCATACATGGTATCAACAAATTTTAGGAACTAATGAAAGCCTCTATCCTTGGATGGATGAGGGTTTTACAAGCTATGCAGAAGAAGAAGTAATGGCTTGGTACAATGAAAATTTTGCTTGGCAAAGTCCATGGATTACACAAGCAGAAAAAGATGCTATTAAAAAAAATGCTGAAGAAGATAAATTAGAATTGCCATTAAATCAATCATCTAATTATTATGGATATTTTAATTTAGTAAAAAGCCCTTATGAAGAACCTCTGACTACACATGCAGACCATTATAATACAAATGTTGGCTACTCTTTAAATGTTTATGCAAAAGGCAGTGTGTTCTTAAATCAATTAGGATATATAGTAAGCGATTCTCTTAGAAATAAAATTTTATTAGAGTATTATAAAGTATGGAAATTTAAACATCCCAACCCAAATGATTTTATCAGAATTGCAGAAAAAATTAGTGGCTTAGAGCTTCAATGGTATAAAGAATATTGGATAAATAGTACAAAAAATATTGACTATGCTTTAGGCAATATTAATGTTGATACAACAACAGCAAATGCAATGCTAACTATTAAAAGAATTGGCAAAATGCCTATGCCTATTGATGTTTTAATAACTTATAAAGATGGAACTTCTGAAATACATTATATTCCTCTTGATTTAATGTTTGGTAATAAGATTGCTGAAAATAAAGTTTTAAGAACTATTCATACTGCTTGGAGGTGGACTCATCCAGAATATACTTTTAGCATATCAAGAAAAATTGGAGAAATAAAATCTGTTGAAATAGACCCATCAGAACGAATGGCTGATATAAACAGAATAAATAACAAATTGGTTATTCCAGATTAATTATTATTATAAAAAAATCTGGCATTTCTTAAAAATGGTTTTATACATGTATTGTAATAATATCGCTTAGTTTGGTAGTGTATTGTGGCGAAAGTTTTTCTTGTTTCATCTTCCAAACACGTTTTTGATCTTGCGATGCTAAACGAATTTTTTGTTGCCCAAAGTGTTGGTTAATATTATCCAAAGCTTTCATTAAAGGAATATGTTGTTCATTTCTTTTTTCAAAAAGTGTGGTTTGCAAAATTTCTTCTGAAGTAAAATCTTGC
Organism: Chitinophagales bacterium; assembly: GCA_051715485.1. Classification (GTDB taxonomy): domain Bacteria; phylum Bacteroidota; class Bacteroidia; order Chitinophagales; family Chitinophagaceae; genus UBA1930. The sequence continues at coordinate 51,756 of JBPXJV010000052.1, read as the reverse complement.
ACAATAACACCTGCTTTTTTATAATGATATCCTTCTTTAAAAATTTGTTTTAATGCTTGTATAGCAAACTTTGCCAACTCAATATTTGAATTAGTAGGATAAGGAAGTTTTATAACAATATTTTTACTGTACTGAGATAAATCTTGTCTATGTCCATTGGTACGAATAAAAACCATTAAAGAATTACAACAAGATTTTTGTGCTCTTAATTTTTCTGCACAAGAAGAAGCAAAAGTTACAATACGTTCTTTCAGTTGTTCAAACTTGGTATAGTTTGTTTCAAAAGTTCTTGTAGTAGCAATACTTTTTTTGTTTTGTATTTCTTCTAAATCAAGTGTTGGCATGCCTTGTAAATCTTGCTTTAAACGTAGTCCAACAACAGACATATTTTTCTTAATCCAACTATCCGAAAGTTGTATAAAATCGTAAGCAGTAAAAACTTGTTGGGCTTGTAATCGTTTGCTGTGTTGTCTTCCAATGCCCCAAACATCTTCTACTTTCAACCATTTTAATGCTTTAATTTTTTTTTCTTCATTATCAATAATATATACACTGTTTGTTTTTTGAGGAAATTTTTTAGCAATTCTATTAGCCACTTTTGCAAGTGCTTTTGTTGGTGCAATACCAATGCTTATAGGAATGCCAGTCCATTTAGTTACTTTATTGTGTATTGTATTTCCATATTCTTGTAAATTAAAAAAATCAAATCCTGTGAGTTTTAAAAATGCTTCATCAATACTATAAATTTCCATTTCAGGAGAGTAGTCTGCAAGAATGTTCATTACTCTGTTACTCATATCTCCATACAAAGCAAAGTTGGCAGAAAAAACTTGCACATTATATTGTTTAAATTTTTGTTCAAGTTCAAAAGCAGGAGCCCCCATTGGTATGCCTATTGCTTTTGCTTCATTACTTCTTGCAATAACACAACCATCGTTGTTAGATAATACAACAATAGGTTTTCCATTCAAATCAGGACGAAAAACTCTTTCGCAAGAAGCATAAAAATTATTGCAATCAATTAAAGCAAACACAATCTAAAAATTTTTGATAACATGTGTAACAATACCCCAAATTAAGAAATTATTTTCTTCTGTAACTCTAATAGGTTGATAGTTTTCATTTTCAGGTATTAACCAAATTTCGGTTTTAGCAATTTTAATTCTTTTAGCAGTAAATTCTCCATCAATAAAGCAAACAGCAATTTTACCATTAGTTGGTTCTATGCTTTTATCAATAATTAATAAATCGCCATTATCTATACCAATATTTTTTAAAGAAACCCCTTTTACACGTCCATAAAAAGTAGCTGATGGATGTTTGATGAGATGTTTATTAAGGTCAATAGAAATATCAACAAAATCTAATGCAGGAGAAGGAAATCCAGCACTAATGCCACTTTCAATCAATGGCAATTCAAGCAATGTTTCTGTATTGGCAGAAAGAATATCTATAATATTTCCAGTATGTAATTTTAATGGTGTCATTTATTTATCAAATATATAAAGCCAAATTCTTATAGAAATTTATTTCTAAAACAATGTGTAAAATTTTCATGTATCCACTTAGCTATACATCATAATCAAGTTTCAATAAACTATCTTTACACAATTATGTCTTTTCATTTGCAAGCACCATACAAACCAAGTGGCGACCAACCTTTTGCTATAAAACAATTGGTTGATAATGTAAAAAGTGGTGAGCAATTTCAAACTTTATTAGGTGTTACAGGAAGTGGTAAAACTTTTACCATTGCAAATGTTATTGAACAATTACAAAGACCAACTTTGGTTTTAACACATAACAAAACTTTAGTAGCTCAGTTGTATGGAGAGTTTAAACAATTTTTTCCTGATAATGCTGTTGGGTATTTTGTAAGTTATTACGATTATTATCAGCCTGAAGCATACATGCCTGTAAGCGATATTTACATTGAAAAAGATTTAAGTATTAATGAAGAGTTAGATAAACTTCGTTTGCAAGCTACAAGCCAATTATTAAGTGGTAGAAGAGATATTGTAGTAGTTGCAAGTGTTAGTTGTATTTATGGTATGGGCAATCCTACACAAATTGAAAATGGTATTACACGAATTTATAAAGGACAAATTATTTCTCGTCAAAAATTTTTACATGCACTAGTTAATGCTTTGTACAATAGAAGTCAAGGTGATTTTGGTAGAGGAACTTTTAGGGTAAAAGGAGACACAGTAGATATTAATTTACCCTATGTAGATTATGGTTATAGAATAACTTTTTTTGGTGATGAAATTGAAGAGATAGAAACGATTGAATTATCATCAAACAAAAAAATAAGTACATTAGATAATGCAGCTATTTTTCCTGCTAACTTATATCTTGCTCCCAAAGAAATGCTTAGAGAAATTATGAATGAAATACAAGATGAAGCAATGGAGCAAGCTAATTATTTTAAATCTAAAGGAAAATATATAGAAGCACAAAGAATAAAAGAAAGAGTTGAATATGATTTGGAAATGATAAGAGAATTGGGTTATTGTAGTGGTATAGAAAATTATTCAAGATTTTTTGATAGAAGAGAACCAGGCACAAGACCATTTTGCTTATTAGATTTTTTTCCTGAAGATTTTTTATGTGTTATAGATGAAAGCCATCAAACCATACCACAAGTTGCAGGAATGTATGGAGGCGATAGAAGCAGAAAATTAGTTTTAGTAGATTATGGCTTTAGGCTTCCATCTGCATTAGATAACAGACCTCTCAACTTTCATGAATTTGAAAATAAAATTGGACAAACCATTTTTGTTAGTGCTACTCCAGGCGATTATGAATTAAATAAAACAGAAGGAGTAGTGGTAGAGCAAGTTGTAAGACCAACGGGTTTATTAGAACCACCTATTGAAGTAAGACCAAGTATCAATCAAATAGATGATTTGTTAAACGAAATAGACAAACGTGTTCAAAAAGCTGATAGAGTTTTGGTAACAACACTTACCAAAAGAATGGCTGAAGAAATGGATAAATATTTAAAGAGAATAAATATAAAATCAAGATACATACATAGTGATATTGATGCTTTAGAACGTGTAGAAATATTGAGGCAACTACGTTTAGGAGAAATTGATGTATTGGTGGGTGTAAATCTTTTAAGAGAAGGATTAGATTTACCAGAAGTAAGTTTAGTAGCTATTTTAGATGCAGACAAAGAAGGTTTTTTGCGTAATGAAAAAAGCCTTACACAAACTGCAGGAAGAGCAGCACGTAATGTAAATGGATTAGTTATTTTTTATGCAGATAAAATAACTGATAGTATGCAACGCACTATTGATGAAACAAACAGAAGAAGAGAAAAACAAATTGCCTATAACATTGCAAACAACATTACACCAAAAACTGTTAAAAAAAGTATTGAGCAAATAATGCAACAAACCTCTGTGTTAGATATAAAAGGATTTGATGAACACAATCCTTTAGCTATACAAAATAATCAAGATATTATAAACAAAGCAGCAGAAGAACAAGCAATTTATAAAACAATACCTTCATTGGAAAAAGCAATTGCTAAAACAAAAAAACAAATGGAAAAAGCTGCTAAAGATTTAGACTATATTGAAGCAGCAAGATTAAGAGATGAAATGTTTAGATTGCAAAAGGAGTTAGAGGAGATGAAATAAAATTAATAGAAATGTTTGTTCTTCTTAACTTTACATACAAAGCAAATAAAATGAGTATAGATTTTAAATTAGACCGAACAGCATTTGCTACATTAAGTTTTGAAGATGCTGATAAAGCAATCAGCCGTTTCCCAAAACATACATGGAAAGAAAGGTTAATAATTGCTAAGCATCTAACTGCTGTAGCATATAATTATCCTGTAAACAATCCACCCAAAATGGATAAAACATTTTTTGAAATTCATCAACACAATGGGTAATATTTTCAATACAGATTTTAGAGATTTTTTGATAGCACTCAATAATAATTATGTTGAATATTTGCTTGTGGGAGGGTATGCTGTAGTTGTTTATGGCTACCCAAGAGCAACAGGCGATATGGATATTTGGGTAAATAGGACAAAAGAAAACTATCAAAAACTCAAGAAAGCTTTTTTTGAATTTAAAATGCCCATGTTTGATATGACAGAGGAACGTTTTTTAAATCATAAAAAAATTGATGTTTTTAGGTTTGGGAGAAAACCGATGGCTATTGATATAATGACAAAGATGAATAATTTCAATTTTGACGAATGTTTTCTATTAGCAACAGAATATACAGATGAGGATTTGACAATAAAAGTGGTGCACTACAATCATTTAATAGAAGCTAAAAAAGCAGCAGGTCGTTATAAAGATTTGAATGATATTGAAAACTTACCCCCTGCCGAAAATTAATAATTTATTTGCCCAATTTCCCTATAATTTAATAATTATTTAAAATATTCAAGAAGTTTAAAAGGTTTCAAAAGTTCACTATTTCATAATTTCCTTTTCAATATCATTAATACTTTTATTCTATCAACTAACTATAAAATTTCCCTCATCAATTAAAAAAATCAAACAATATTATTTTCCTACATTGCACAATTAAATTTTTGTTATGACTAAAAAAATTTTAACCATAATAACTGTAATAAGTATGACAGCTTGTAACAACAATGAAATAAAAAAAGAAGCACATCAATGGCCCAAAAATATTCAGCCACCAATTGCAGAAATAAAACCTGAAACAAGAATTTGGCATGGCGATACTGTCATTGACAATTATTATTGGATGATAGATTATTTCAAAAAAGGAGCAGATAGCACCAAAGTTGTTGATTATTTAAAAGCAGAAAATTCTTATACAGATACCATGATGAGTGGTACAAAAAAATTACAAGAAGAATTATTTACAGAAATGAAATCTCGTATTAAAGAAAAAGATGAAAGCGTACCAACATTAAAAAATGGCTATTACTATTATTCAAGAACAGAAGATGGCAAACAATATTTTAAGTATTGCAGAAAAAAAGGAAGCCTTGATGCTCCCGAAGAAATTTTGTTAGATGTAGATAAAATGGCAGAAGGAAAATCATATTATTCTGCATCTGGTTTTGCAATAAGTGATGATAATAAGTTTTTAGCATTTGGTGTTGATGAAGTAAGTAGAAGGCAATACACTATTTACTTTAAAAATTTAGAAACTGGAGAAATATTAAAAGATGCAATTACCAATACAGAAGGCTCCTCTTGTTGGGCTGCTGATAACAAAACAATTTTTTATACATCAAAACATCCTACAACTTTATTATCAGAAAAAATAAAAAGACACACATTAGGAACAGATGTAAAAAATGATGCTGTAGTTTATCATGAAAAAGACAACACAAATTATATCGGAGTAGATAAAAGTAAAAACGGAAAATTTATTTTTATTTATTCTGGTGGCACTATGTCATCTGAAATGTTTTTTATAGATGCAGCTACACCTAATGCTTCTTTCAAATTATTTCAACCAAGAATAAAAAATGTTTTATACTCCGTAATTACATTAAACGATAAGTTTTTAATCAGAACAAATAAAGATGCTTTGAATTTTAAATTAATGGAATGCCCATTAGATAAAACAAGTGTTGAAAATTGGAAAGATTATATACCACATAGAACAGAAGTGTTGTTAGAAAATGTTGATGAGTTTAAAGATTTTATTGTTATCTCTGAAAGAAAAAATGGATTAATACAATTACGTGTTCGCAATTTAAAAGATGGTAATGAATTTTATATTGATTTTGGTGAACCTGCTTATACAGCTTATGCTGCTGGCAATATAGAGTATAACACAAACACACTTCGCTATGCTTATACTTCTTTAACTACCCCACAATCTGTTTATGATTATGATATGGTTACTAAGAAAAAAGTATTGAAAAAACAACAAGAAATACTTGGTGGTTATAATGCTAAAGATTATGTAACAGAACGCTTGTATGCTACTGCAAAAGATGGCACAAAAGTGCCTATATCTTTAGTGTATAAAAAAGGATTTAAAAAAGATGGCAATGCACCACTGCTTTTATATGGTTATGGTAGTTATGGAGCTTCTATGGATGCAAGTTTTAGCAGTTCAAGATTAAGTTTATTAAACAGAGGATTTGCTTTTGCAATAGCACATATTCGTGGAGGTGAAGAAATGGGAAGGCAATGGTATGAGGATGGAAAAATGTTTAAAAAGAAAAACACATTTAACGACTTTATTGCTTGTGGTGAATTTTTAGTTAATGAAAAATTTTCAAGTAAACAACATCTTTATGCACAAGGTGGTAGTGCAGGAGGCTTATTAATGGGTGCTGTAATTAATATGGCTCCAGATTTATGGAATGGTGTTATAGCTCAAGTTCCTTTTGTAGATGTTGTAAATACTATGTTAGATGAAAGTATTCCTTTAACAACAAATGAATTTGATGAATGGGGAAATCCAAAAAAGAAAGATGATTATTTTAACATAAAGAGTTACAGCCCTTATGAAAATATTGAAAAGAAAAATTATCCAAACTTATTGGTAACAACTGGTTTGCATGATAGCCAGGTACAATATTTTGAACCAGCTAAGTGGGTAGCTAAATTAAGAGCTATGAAAACAGATAAAAATTTATTACTTCTTCATACTAATATGGATTTTGGTCATGGTGGTGCAAGTGGACGTTTTGATTACTTAAAAGATGTTGCATTAAACTATGCATTTTTATTAGCCTTAGAAGGAATAAATAAATAATATCCCAATATTTTAAATAGATTTATAGGTAATTTAAAAAAATATCAATATTTTTTTTCAACTTAAACCTTTACAAATGAGGTAGTTGCATTAAGCATAACTTAATTTAACCTTTTTGAATACAATATAAACAATTAACATTTCGTTGTTAAAGCGTTAGCATTTTATTTGCTCTTACATTCAGATTTTTGCAGTGTGAAAATGAAGTGAGGGTTAATGTATAGGTAAAATGAAAAAAGCTCTTTATGATTTCTTTAGCATTTTATTTATGTAAAAAATAATTAGTTGGCATCTTTATTGTAAATTATTAAAACAAGAACAAAATATTTAATTTTCTCATAAGCAGTTAGTTTTGGTTTCGGTCTCGGTTTCTACTGAGACCTATTTTTTTGTATATACTACAAAAAAAGGAGCTGTAAAATTGAACAACTCCTTTAATAGATTTTATAAAAATATTATTTACCAAATTTCAAGCCCTTAGGATAAATACCAGTATGAGCTAAAGCTTCTTCAATTCTAATTAACTGATTATATTTTGCAATTCTATCAGTTCTTGAAGCAGAGCCTGTTTTTATTTGACCACAGTTTAAAGCAACTGCTAAATCTGCAATTGTAGTATCTTCTGTTTCGCCACTTCTATGACTCATGATAGTATTGTAACCTGCATTTTGTGCCATTGATACAGCATTAATTGTTTCAGTTAATGTACCAATTTGATTTACTTTAACTAAAAGTGCATTGGCAATATTTTTATCAATACCTTGTTTTAATCGGGTTACATTCGTTACAAATAAATCATCACCTACTAATTGTACTTTATTACCAATAGCAGTTGTTAAGTTTTTCCAGCCATTCCAATCGTCTTCAGCCATTCCATCTTCAATAGAAACAATAGGATATTTTTTTACCCAGCCTTCCCAAAATTTTACTAATTCATCACTACTCATAACTTTTCCACTACTTTTATGAAAAACATATTTTTTCTTTTTAGCATCCCATAACTCACTATTTGCAGCATCCATAGCAATTACAATTTGAGAACCTGCTTTATATCCTGCAGCAGTAATAGCTTCTAATACAGTTTCTATTGCTTCTTCATTGCTTTGAATATTAGGTGCAAAACCTCCTTCATCACCAACATTGGTACTAAAGCCTTTTTTCTTTAATACAGATTTTAGGGTATGAAAAATTTCTGTACCCCAACGTAAACCTTCACTAAAATTAGCTGCTCCAACAGGCATAATCATAAACTCTTGAAAATCTATTTTATTATCTGCATGTGCACCACCATTTAAAATATTCATCATTGGTACAGGCAAAGTTTTTGCATTTGTGCCACCTATATAACGATATAATGGCAAACCTGCTTCTTCTGCAGCAGCTTTTGCAACAGCCATACTAACAGCTAAAATTGCATTGGCTCCTAATTTAGATTTATTAGGTGTTCCATCTAAATCAATCATTGCTTGATCTATTGCTGCTTGTTGTGCTACATCATATCCAACTAATGCTTTTGAAATAATATCATTAACATTTTTTACAGCTTTAGTAACTCCTTTTCCTACATATTTCTTTTTATCGTTATCACGTAATTCTACTGCTTCATGAATACCAGTACTTGCACCACTTGGCACAGCAGCTCTTCCAAAATAGCCATCATCTGTTAATATATCTACTTCTACTGTTGGATTGCCACGACTATCTAATATTTGCCTTGCGTGGACTTCGATAATGTAACTCATTTTTTTTGATTTAAAATTTATAGATTAATGATAAAAATTGTTTACTTAATTTTTTTGTTCAGCAAAAGTCAACTCTCTAAATACATCTTCCAACTTCCCTTTACTCTTAAAATTATTCAAAGTATCATCTGCTACAATTTCTCCTTTATTAATAATAATTACTCTATCACAAATGGCTTCTACTTCTTGCAAAATATGACTTGAAAAAAGTACTGTTTTATTTTTTCCTTGTTGCTTAATTACATTTCTTATTTCAATTATTTGATTAGGGTCTAAGCCACTTGTTGGTTCATCTAAAATCAACACTTCTGGTTTATGAATTAATGCAGCAGCCAAGCCCACTCTTTGTTTATAGCCTTTTGATAATTGAGCAATTTTTTTATTTTGTTCAAGCTCTAAACCTGTTAGCTCAATCACATTTTTAACAGCTTCATTTTTATTGTTAATTTTATGAACTCCTGCAATAAATTGTAAATATTCTTTTACATACATATCATAATACAGTGCATTGCTCTCGGGTAAATATCCAATTTTCTTCTTGATATTTATTGCATTATTTTGAACATCAACATCACAAACTTTTACATTGCCAGAGGTTGAATTTATATAGCCTGTAATAATCTTCATTGTAGTACTTTTACCAGCACCATTTGGTCCTAAAAAGCCAACTATTTCTCCTTTATTGATTGTAAAATTAATATTGTTAACAGCTTTTTGTAAGCCATAAATTTTGGAAAGATTTTTAACTTGTAATGACATGAAAAATTATTTAACTACTAAAAAACATAGGCAATATAGATAACAAAATAATAAAACCAAGTATTATATATATAAATACAGAAAATGTATTTGATACAATCATAATAAAACGTCTTTTGTTTGATTCAGCTAAATCTTTATCATCTTCGCTATACCACTTAAAAATAGCATATAAAAATCCATGAAACCCTTCAAGACTTCTATTAAAAATAAAAGAAAGAACAATTTTTAATATTACAATAATTGCAAGAGCTATCCATAAATAATGATAATATGCACTGATTAATTTAAGTAACATAGCTTTTCTTAAAACTTAAACGGATTCAAACAAAATTCTTAGAATTTATAACACCAAATTGAAGAAAAATAAGTCAACTGCAAAATACAATATTTTAACTTCAACTTAATACAGAGTAACTCACTTTGAACTTTGTACAATAAATAATTTTCAAACTGAACTACAAAAATAAACCCTAATTTTAAACATGGAATATTTTACTTATAAATTTTCTTTAAAACAATTGGTTGAATATATCTTAAAAATAGGTATTACATGGATATTGTTATTTGTTTTTACAACATCTTGCTATTCTCAAACATTTATTGAGTTAAATGAAGAGTTTATTGAATTATACCAAAAAGGTAATTTTAAAGAAGCAGTAATTGTTGGCGAAAAAGCCATCATTCAATGCAAAAAAGAATATGGAGAAAAACACGAAAATTATGCTATTGCTCTTCAAAATTTAGCAGATGGTTATTTTGCTTTAAACAATAAAGAAAAAGCACTACCCAACTATAAGAAAGCGATAATAGTTTACTATAAAATTTATAATACATACGAGTTAAAAGAAGTTGCACTTATGAATAATAAAATAGGTGTTCTTTTCTTTAATGATATTTTATACGATTCTGCAACACACTATTATCATAAAAGTGCTGAGTATTTTTTCAAATTCTCAAAAGATAATTATGACAATCTGTTTACCATCTGTTCTAACTTAGTAGATTGTTATTTAAACACTTCTAATTTTATACAACTGTTACAACTAACAGAAAGAATTTTACCCATTATTGAAAAAGAAAAAGGTACAGAAAATGAAGCATTTTATAGTATGCAGTATTATAAAGCACATTCATTATTTAATCTAAACAAATTAGAAAAAGCCGAACCCCTCTATAAAAAATCTTTGGTATTAGCGGAAAAATTATTTGGGAAAAATAATTCAGAATATGTAACAATTTTAAATGCATTATATGATGTATTAAAGGCATTAAATAAAATAGTAGAAGCCGAACCTATACTTTTAGAATCAATTACCATACAAGAGTCATTTTCATCCATTGATACCATAAAATTAGCTGCTACTTACGAAAGAGCAGGAACACTATATTCAGATAACAGCCAGTTTGTAAAAGCAGAAGTATATTATAATAAAGCTTTAAAATTATTAGAACTTGCTGGTTTAGAAAATACTGAAAATTATTATTTTACCCTTCAAAGCCTTTCCTATTCTTATATTCAGTGTGGAAAATTAATAGAAGCAAAAAGTATTTTAGAAAATCTCATAAACATTTTTTCTAAAAAATATGGTAGAGAAAATGAAATAAATGCCCAATTACTTATTGTGCTTTCCAATGCAGAGGCACAATTAAATTTTTTATCTGCTGCCGAAGAACATGCAACAGAAGGTTATAAAATGACCATAAAACTTTTGGGTAATAATCATTATTCATTAGCCAATGCTAAAGAAGTTTTTGGAATGGTATATAATAAAATAGGTGATAGTAAAAAAAGTATTTTAGCTTATTTAGAAGGATTGGAAATTATTAAAAATGTTTTTGGCGAAGAAAGTAGACAAGCTGCTTCTTTACAATCTAATTTAGGTATTACTTATTTCGAAATGGGCAATTATGCAGATGCAGAAATTGTATTAACCAAATCTTTACAAACACGAAAAAAATTATTAGGCAATAAGCATGTTGAATATGCCATTAGTTTAATTAATTTATCAATGATTCATTTATTTCAAGCACGTTATAACGAGGCTGATAAATTGTTGTTGGAGGCTTTACAAATTTATATTGATAGAGATTTATTACATACAACAAATTTCATTTCACTGCTTAACAATATTGCTTTGTTGGCAGAAAAAATATCTATGACAAATGAGGCAAAAAAAATGTATTTGGCATTATTGCTTATAATGGAAAAAAATAAGGAAAAAAATGTTACAACTTTAAGCCTTGTATATTCAAATCTATCTGTTTTATACTTTAATGAAAATAATTATGATGAAGTAATTAAATACTCATCAATAGCAATGAATTTATTAGAAAAAGATAATAAAAAATTTACCAAAGAATATGTAAAATCCTTAAACAATCTTTTTCTTGCTTATAAAAATAAAGGCAATTTTTCCAAAGCCAATGAGCTAAGTAATGAGTTGTTAGCCCTATGTATAAAAGTTATGGGAAAAGATGCTGAACTGTTGGGAATTATTTATAACAACATTGCTATGTTAGAAGCTGTGCAAGGCAATAAAAACAATGCAGCAAACTACCTTAGTAAAGGCAATGAAATTCTACTAAATAAATTCCGTGAAAATTTTTATACACTTAGTGAAAAAGAAAAACTTACATGGTGGGATAATCAATCATTCATTTTTAATTTGTTTCCATCATTACTAAAACAATTCAATATAGAAGAAGGTAAATGGGTTGAATTAATGATTAATCAACAAATTCAATTAAAGGGCTTTGTACTTACCGATGCAAAAGCAACTTTAAGAAAAGCAAGAAACAATAAACAACCAGCAGTTAAAAAGTTGTTAGATGAATGGTATTATCATAAAGATATACTTGCCAAAATGTATGCTTTACCCATTTTAGAAAGAGCTTATAAGACAGATAGTATAGAGCAAAAAATAAATAGTTTAGAAAAACAAATTAACCAACTCACATCAGGAAAAATTCAGTTAAAAGAATCTATTACAACCTGGAAAGATATTCAACAGCAATTACAAAATAATGAAGCAGCTATTGAGTTTGTTCGTTTTCCTTTTTATAGAAACAATATTTATTCAGATACTTTACAATATGCTGCAATAGTTATTACAAAAAATGATTCGCCAAAATTTATTCAGTTAGGAACAGAAAAACAAATAGAATTTTTTATGCAAGGAAACTCTAAAAATTCTAAAGAAGTAAATATTCATCGTTTATATAGAAGTCGTTTAGTTAAAAAAGATAATAACCAATTTATTGGAGATAGTATTTACAAATTGATTTGGCAACCACTAATGCCTTACATTAAAAACAATACAATTATTTCATACGCCCCAGATGCTTTATTACATAAAATTGCTTTTCATGCCTTACCAATTAGTAACGAAAGAATATTGATAGATAGCTTTCAACTACAACAATATAGTGGCATTAAACAAATAGCAGATAGAAAATTAACACAAACTTTTACTTGGAAATCTGCATTTATAATGGGCAATGTAGATTTTAATAAAGCTAAAACAAAAAATGGTTTTAGTATCACAAATACAAATACAGAAAATATTTCTTGGACTCAATTACCTGGCACAGAAAAAGAAGTTTCAGAAATTAAACAACTTTTTATCTCTAATAAAATTCAAGTAGCATCTATTACTGGAGCTAATGCAACAGAAGAATCATTTAAATCATTAAGTAGCCATTCAGCCAATATTATTCATCTTGCAACTCATGGATTTTTCTTAAATGGAATTCAACAAAACACTACTGGCAATATCTCATTTAGAGGTGAGCAAATATTATCTACAACTGAAAACCCATTATTTAGAAGTGGTATTATTTTAGCTGGTGCTAACAAAGTTTGGGGTGGAGAAAAAATTGCTGATAAATTAGAAGATGGAATTGTAAATGCTTACGAAATTAGTCAATTAGATTTATCAAACACTAACCTTGTAGTGCTTAGTGCTTGCGAGACAGCCTTAGGTGAAATACAAGGAACAGAAGGTGTTTTTGGTTTACAGCGTGCCTTTAAAATGGCTGGTGTAAAAAATTTAATTGTAAGTTTATGGCAAGTGCCAGATAAAGAAACTGCTGAACTGATGATTTCTTTTTATAGTAAACTTTTAAAAGGTAATTCAGTTCGTAATGCATTTTATTTTGCTCAAAAAGAAATGAAAGAAAAATATGCTCCATTCTCTTGGGCTGCATTTGTGTTGATTGAATAAGTTCTTATACATTACTCCACATTAATGGATTATTCTTCCACTCCATTAAAATTGTTTGCATATCTGCAGATACAATTTGTTTCTCTATTGCTGTTTCTATTAAAGTTGTATAATTTGTTAATGATAAACATTTAACTCCTGCATCTTCAAAAGTTTTCAATGTTTCTGGAAATTGATAAGTAAAAATTGAAACTAAACCTTCAACTTCAAGCCCTTCTTTTTTAAGTGCATAAATAACTTCTAAACTACTTTTTCCTGTAGAAATTAAATCTTCTATAACCAATACTTTTTGTCCTCGTTCATAATAACCTTCTATCTGATTGCCCAACCCATGTTCTTTTGGTTTAGAACGAACATAAATATAAGGCAATTTAAGCTGGTCTGCAGCCATTGCTCCCCAAGCAATTCCAGCAGTTGCAACACCTGCTAAAACTTCTGCATCTTCAAATTTTTCAAAAATTAAATTGCACATTTCACTTTTTATAAAATCTCTGATAAATGGAAATGACAATACTTTTCTGTTATCGCAATAAATTGGGCTTTTTATGCCACTCGTCCAAGTAAAAGGGTTTTGAGGATTTAATTTTATTGCTTGAATTTGTAATAATTTTTCGGCAACAGATTTTTCTTTTGTCATACTGCAAAGATACTATACATAAATAAATTTTTATTGTAGATTGCAGTGTTCAATTCCTAAAACAATGAAAAAAAATTTAATTATAGCAGCAGGTGGTTTAGTTACTAATAATAAAAATGAATTATTACTCATTTTCAGAAGAAAAAAATGGGATTTGCCTAAAGGAAAATTAGATGAAGAAGAAACCATTGAAACCTGTGCTGTACGTGAAGTGCAAGAAGAAACTGGCTTAAAAAATATTGAGTTAGAAAAATTTATTGGCAAAACTTATCATGAATATTTTGATAAATGGTTACAAAAAGATGTAATAAAAGAAACTTGGTGGTATGCAATGAAAGTTTCAGAAAATGAAACTCTAATTCCTCAATCAGAAGAAGATATAGAAAAAATTATTTGGGCTAATCAAGCTACACTTCAACAATGTCTTGAAAATACTTATCCATCTATTATAGAAATTATTAAAATCTGGCAAAAACAATAAGCCCTCAAATAGCTTTGTTTCAATACATTGTTTGAAATACACTTGTACAACACTACATTTGCAGCCATTTTAAACTAAATTATTTTAAAGTTTATAAATTTATAAGCCATGTCTTTAAAAGCAGGAATTGTGGGTTTGCCCAATGTAGGAAAAAGTACTTTGTTTAATGCTGTAAGTAATAGTGCCAAAGCACAAGCTAGTAATTATAGATTTTGCACCATAGAACCCAATACAGGTTTGGTAGATGTTCCAGATGAACGTTTAAATAAGCTATCAGAATTAGTAAAACCAAATAGAATTGTACCCACACAATTAGAAATTGTAGATATTGCAGGACTTGTAAGAGGTGCAAGTAAAGGCGAAGGATTAGGCAACAAATTTTTAGCCAATATTAGAGAAGTGGATGCTATAATTCATGTGATAAGATGTTTTGAAGACGAAAATGTTTTAAGAGAAGAAGGAGCTATAAACCCTGTAAGTGATAAAGAAATTATTGATACAGAATTACAGTTGAAAGATTTAGAAAGTGTAGAAAAGAAAATGCAACGTACCGAAAAACAAGCTAGAGTTGATGCTAAATTAAAAGTTGAGTTTGATATTTTACAACAATGTAAAAAACATTTAGAGCAAGGAAAAAGTATTAGAAGCTTAGAGTTAAGTAAAGAAGATAGAGTTGCAATTGCAGATTTATTTTTACTTACCGAAAAACCTGTTTTATACGTTGCCAATGTTGATGAAGCAAGTATGCACACAGGCAATAAATTTTCTGATCAATTAAAAGAAAATATTAAAGATGAAGGTGCAGAAGTAATTATTATGTGCAATAATATAGAAGCACAAATTGCAGAAATGGAAGCTGAAGAAGATAAGCAAATGTTTATGGAAGAATATGGAATGAAAGAACCTGCATTGCACAGACTAATTCAAACAACCTATAAACTTTTAAATTTAAGTACTTACTTTACTGCTGGTGTGCAAGAAGTAAGAGCTTGGACAATACACAATGGCTGGAAAGCCCCACAAGCAGCAAGTGTTATACATACCGATTTTGAAAAAGGTTTTATTAAAGCAGAAGTAATTGCTTATGAAGATTTTGTAAAACATGGTAGCGAAGCTGCTTGTAGAGAAATTGGGCGTTTAAGAATTGAAGGAAAAGAATATTTAGTGCAAGATGGAGACATTATGCACTTTAGATTTAACGTATAATTTTTTGTTTCTGCTAATTAATTAGCAGAAACAAAATCTGGTCTTCTTATAAATGTACTGTTATATTTAAAACGTAAATCAGTATTAATATCAATTTTAAAATGATTCATTCCATAATTAATTCTTGGAAAATAGCTTGCTTTTAATTCTACTGTTCCAAAAATTAAGCTTTCATTTCTTGTTCTTAAACCTGCACCAAGACTACTAAAAAAATCGCTTTTTACAAATGTTGCATATCGTGGTGTTAATAAAGCACCATTGCCAAAAACAAAACCTGCAAATCTAAAACCTAATAATTTCCATTTATTATAAACAGTTATTTCATTTTTAAAAGTAATACGTGTTTGAGCAGCAACTGTACCATTTTCAATTTCAGGTAATCCATAAGTGCTTGATAAAAATAATGGTTGGTTTAATGATGGACGAATTTGATGCGTTATTCCTGCATTTAAAAAATAACGAGAATACCAAAGACCACCTAAATGTTTTAAACGAGTAAAGTACTCTAAATTTAACAACACATCTGTATCAAAAAATTTTCCATTATACAAATACCCTCCTAATCTAAAAGTGTAGTTATAATAATTGCCTTTACGGCTAAAATAATTTCTATTAAAATCTAATCCATAATATGGGCTATTTACCCCTTGCCTATTAGTCCATCCTGCAATAGCAGAAAAACTAAACCCTTCAGGTACATCTTCATTTCTACCAAAGCCATAAATAAATTTTGTTTTATAAAAATCTTGTTTAAAAATACTAACAGCACCTAAAACACCAGTAATATTATTATACATAAAACTGCTAACATTATTTAATACATCTGGCACATCTTGAAACTTTTTATGAAAAGCTCTAACAGCAATAAATTTTCTTAATCTGCTTTGAGTATTTGTTTTTAAATATCTTTTTGCACCTAAATTATAACCTGCCCAAGCATCAAATTCAAAGTATTTATATTCAAAATCATTTTTATAATCTGCCTCAGTATGATAAGCATTAGATGTTTGCCTATAAGAAATTTCAGCACTACCAGTAAATGGTAAATAAGGACTAATTAAAGGTCTATCAAAACGTGTAAAAATTGCAGTTTCTTCAGCCATACCACTATTAAAAGCACTATTAAAAGTTTTAAATCCAGTTGTCCAATCAATAAAACTCCCTCCTAAATTTCTTCTTAAAAATTCGCCACCATAACCAACAGTTGGTTTTCTATTCACATCATACAATGTTTTTAAAGAAAATTTTTGTGCCTGCCCTAAAAGATTTTCATCTTTTAATTCAATATTAAAATTATCTAATCCACCTGCATCTATATTTCCTCCTAAAGAAAAAACATCTTTTGTAATAACATTTATATCAACTGTATTATTGTCAATAGGAATAATTTGAATACGAGCATCTCCAATATAATCAATATCTCTTAAATATCTTTCATTATCTGCTAATAAGTAAGGAAATAGTTTATCTCCTTCATTAAAAAATAAATTATTACGCAAATATTTTTCTCTTGTTTGTTTATGTAAAGCATTAGCAATTTTTACCCCTAAATTTTTTTTGCTTCTGGATGAGTCGTCAATATTTTGAGTAAAATCAAGTTGTTTTATATAAATATTTCTAATGGTATAGCCTTTATATTTATTATAGGGCAAATCATTTTTAATAGTTCCTGTTTTAGTTATTTCTGGTTTAGGAGGATCAGCAGAAATACTTTTTCCAATTTTTCCAATTACACCTTTCTTTTTTGCTAAAAAAAATGTATCATACACAAAATCAGATGTATCTGTTTGTGCTTTAGATATTAAAGAAATACTTACAAACAAACTAATAAAACTTATACTAATTAAAAACTGTTTCATAAGGGATTATTAAAAATGGTTTCAAAAATAAAGGTATTAATACATTAATTAATATTATTTACAAACTAACATCTGTGTATATTTGTTTTATTGAAAATAAATTAATAGTTACTACTTTTAACTAAGATTATTGAATCAATTTTATGAAAAAAATTCCATTCTTTTTAGCTAATAAATACATTTTATCCATTATTTTTTTTATGGTTTGGATGTTATTTTTTGACCAAAAAGATATTTTTTCAACTCTTGAAAAAAGAAAAGAACTTAAAGAATTGAAAAATAAAAATGCCTATTATATAAAAGAAATTGAAAAATCTAAAATGGAACTAATTGATTTTCAAAGTAATCCAGCAGCAATAGAAAAATTTGCACGTGAGCATTATATGCTAAAAAAAGATGGGGAAGACATTTTTCTTGTTGAAGATTTTCAATAAAAATTACCTAACATTAAACAATATTTATTTTTCTGCTTCGTTTATATTATGTTGTTTCGGAAAAAGGATTTTTAACACTACTACATTTTTTATGCAAAAATTTAAACAAGAAGTTCTTGTACAATATTTGTACAACGAAACTTCGCAAGATGTAACCATTGCTATAGAAGAAGCATTACAAGAAAATTGGGAATTACAAGATGAATTAAATGTTCTACAACGCACAATGAAGCAATTAGACACTTTGCATCTTAAATCTCCAAGGAAATCTTCCATAAATGCCATTTTGGATTATGCAAAATCTAAAGAAGCAATAACTCAAGATTAATAGTTATTTCTTTAGTAATTATTTGCCATTTAAGGATAGATTACAAAAATTTTATCTTCTATATAAATTTAAAACAGGCATTAAGCCTGTTTTAAATTTACTACAAACCTCATAAGCCGGATTCTGTTTTTACACTATCATTTATCTTGCTGTAATATTACTATTACAATCTATTGCTGCCTACCCTGAAACTTGGACGAGCAGCCCTCAATCGTTTCTATACGTGGCATTGCAACATTCAAGGTTTACCCAAACCATACATTACTGTATTGTTTTGTAAGCTCTTACCTTACATTTTCACCTTTTCCTCAAAAAATTGAGGTAGTTATTTTCTGTGGCACTTTCTTTACACTTTTGTGTAACCAGCTATTCACTGGTGAATTGCTCTATGTTGTCCAGACTTTCCTTACTGCTTTTTAGCAGCACGATAGTTCGGGTTTGTAGTATTGGCAAAGATAGGTTTATTTAAAAAATATTTCTGTAGCTCCATAGCCAAATCTTGCATCATACTGGTTAATAAAACTTTTTACCTCTGGTTTTGATTTAAGTATTTCATGAATTTCTTCTTTCAATTTTCCTTTTCCTACTCCATG
Source organism: Chitinophagales bacterium (assembly GCA_051715485.1). Taxonomy (GTDB): domain Bacteria; phylum Bacteroidota; class Bacteroidia; order Chitinophagales; family Chitinophagaceae; genus UBA1930. Next base: position 32,765 of record JBPXJV010000052.1, on the reverse strand, counting down.
AATTATAATTAATGATGGTTGTTTATTAGCTATTGCAATATCATACCATTTTTCAAATTCTTTTAGTTGAATAGATAATATTTCTAAATTGCTTAAATGTTTCCAGTCGTTAGTTAATTTTTCTATATGAAGATCTACAACTGTTCTTGCAGTAGCTAAATGTTCTTTAGCTTTAGAAATTTCATATACTTTAAAGCCAGCAGCTGATAATTTATTAATAGAAAATTGAGTTTCTTCAAAAACCCTATCAGGATATTTATCAAATAATTTATAGGTAATAGTTGGTTCATTCTTTTCTTTCATTTCTTCAATTCTCTTAAAAAATTGTTTGGGTTTTAATTTTAAAGAGGTTTCAAAATGTTCTGCTTTTTGTTTATCTGCAATTAATAAACTAAAATCAATATTAAAAGAAGGGCTATCATTTATAGTTGCAAAATCTATGTCATGAATATAAAAATCTTGAAACGATAAAATTTTATTTTCAAAAACAAAAACTTCTTCTTCTTTTAATTTATGAATGTATTTAAAATGAAACCTTTCATTTGTTTTATTAATCAAATAAATTTTTAACGATTCAACTACTTCATCATTAAAAACATCTAATGCAAATTTTGGTATAAAACTTAACCATACACCTTCATCTACTTTTATTGTGTTTGGTTGAGGTTTTTCTTTTGGAATATTTTCAATAAATACTTTGTTAGGTTTCTTTTCTTCTACATCTTTCTTTTTTGAAAATCTATAGAAATAAGGAAAATCAATTTGGTTCATATAGGCAGGAAACCTAACACCTCTTACTTCTATCATTACCATATCTTCACTCATTATATCAACAACTTTACCTTCTTCGTTGGTATGTAGTACAATAATTTCATCTCCTATCTGATATTTCATAATGGTTGCAAAATTACATTAGTTTGAAGATGAATTAATTGCAGACAAAAAAAATCCTACGTTAAAAAACGTAGGATTTTAAAATTTAATAGATGAATATTATAAATTGTAGCCAAAGCTAACATAATATAAACCACCAACTTGAGGAGCTCCCCAACCTGTACGATAGTATTTATTCCATAAGTTAGTTGCACCTAATTTAATAGTAGTTTTATTTTCTGGAATTTTATAGCTTAACATAGCATCTACTACACCATAAGATGGCATTGTACCTGCACCAAATGTTCCTTCATAGAAGAAATCATCTTGCCAACGATATACTAATGAACCACCTAATCTGTTTTTAAAGAATAAACCAGAGTTATTAATACCAATATTAAATCTGTACTTAGGTGCATTAAAGTATGTAGCAAAACCTTGTTGTACATTGCTAATTTCATCAGAGAAAACATTACCAGTTAAAGAGAAGTTTTTAGGTAACATATATTCTAAAGATAAGCCCCAACCATTTACTTTAATTTTTTGAGATTGGTTTACAGAAATGCTATATGCTTGACGAGTAGTAGAACTTAATAAACCTAAAGGACTTGTAGGACCAGATGATTTAGATTGAAGAACAACAACGCCTCCAATGAAATCATTATATTCTGAATGATAATAATAAGCATCAATTATTAATTTATTTTTTATTACACCTTTATAACCTAATTCAATTGATGACATACTTTCTGGCTTAAATTCACCAAAGTTGTAAGGTTGTAATAAACTTTGTGTAGCAGCTAAAGCAGTAGCAGCTTGGGTTGGTGTTGGAGCAGCAGGATTACCACCTTGTCCAATTACATTTGCTGCAAATGCAGTTCCAAATTGTGTTACATTAGCTACTGTATATCCTGGAATTGTTGAAAATCCATAATGCTCTCTTAATTGTGGTAAGCCTCCCATTAATCTTGCACCACCAGACACAAATAAATTTATCCATTGGTTTTGAGTTGATGGGAAACGATAAGCTGTTTGATAAGATACACGTACATTATGATCTTTAGCAACTTTAATTACAGCAGAAGCTCTTGGAGTAAAGCGTCCTTTAAAATTATTGTTCTTGTCATAACGACCACTTGCTGTAAGTTTTAATATATCTCCAAATAATCTTTTTTGAATTTGAATATAAGCACCTACTTCATTAATTTTTATTTTACCTGTACTATCTGCAAATAAAGTACCTTCTGAATTTAATACATATTGTTTAAAGCTAGCTCCTACTAATAAATCATATCCTTTTTCTTTCAATTTTAAATCTTCAGATAAATTATATTGCCCTTCAAACATATTTAAACTTGTTTTATCAACAAATAAACCTCCATTAGTTTTTCCACCAATAGGGCGACTAATTATATCGTTAAATATTGCTGAGTTTCTGATATCTCCTAAAGGGCGACCAATATCTGCTATAGCTCTTGCACTATTTAATAAACTCATTTGATAAGCACTTGTATTTACAGCAGCTTGTGCAGCAGCAGCAGCTTGTGCATAAGCATTAGCAGGGGTTAAACCTTGCCCTAAACCAGCAGCATAATTAGCACCTAAAGTTTGTCCATAATAAGTTGCACCTACTGAAGCCATTCCTTGTACAAATTGTTGATACCATGTAGTGCTTGGCTTCCATGCTTCATTAAATAAACGAGAAGATATAGTTGCATTAAAAGAAGAACCTGCATTTTCACGTGTTGTATATGCTCTTAAAAACCAGTTGCGATGTTTAAGTTCTAATTTATACTGAGCCATTTTTAAATCTTTTAAAGAATATCTATCAGCACCTGTATAAACTGTAGAACCTGTTCCAAAATACCCAGCAGCAATTACTTCAATACCATTAGATAATTTACGGTGTATTGCTCCTTGAAATTTGAAACTTGTTGTTATAGGGTCAATTACTTGATTTTCGTTATAACCAGTTCTTGAAACATTAAATTGACCAGCTCCTGCATAATTTACATAACCACCTAATACAGCATTTGTAGGAATAGGTGCAGCACCATAACCAGGTAAATTTAAAACTCCTAAAGCAGGTGTTGAGCCGATTAAACCTGCTATACTTGTACTTAAATTTGTAGTAGTTTCATCTCCATAAATATTTACACCATCATAGTTAGGATCTGTAAATCTTGTGCCACCAATTGCCATACCATTTTGGCTTGTTGGAGTTGCTGCTCTTGAATAATTTCTTTCATCTGTTCCTTGCCAATCTCTTGCATTAATTAATTCTGCTCCAATTTTGAATGCCCATTTTTCATTTATTTTTTTACCCCAACGAACACTCCAATTATAATAAGGTGATGGGCTTGATTGAGCTCCATCTACATGATTAATACCTTGCTTAATTTGAAAACTTAATCCTTGATATTTGAATGGGTTTTTACCATTAACTAATAAAGTACCATTCATACCTCCAGGTCCATAAAGAGCAGAAGATGCTCCTCCTAAAAGTTCCATACTTTCAACATCTAATTCTGTTAATCCAACAAAGCTACCAACAGCAAAATTTAACCCTGGTGCTTGGTTATCCATTCCATCCATAATTTGATTAAAACGTAAGTTACCACTTGATACAAAACCACGTGTACTAACTGTTCTAAAGTTTAAACTAGCTACGTTTACATCAACCCCTTTTTGGTTAGTTAAAATATCGTAATAGTTAACAGCAGGAGCACTTTTAATTGCTGTGCTTGAAATTCTATCTATAGTTACAGGAGATTCTATTATTTTTTCTGATACACGAGATGCTGCAACTACTATTTCATCTCCCATAGCAAATTTTACATCTAAATTTACATTTAGCTTTTGAGTGCTTTCTGTAACTGATACTTCTTTATCTGCAAAACCTAGTGATGAAAACACTAAAGTAAATGGTAATTTTTGGGTAGTAGATAATTTAAAAAAGCCATCATCATCTGTATAAGTACCAACAGTTGAACCTTTAATGGTTACAGAAACAGCTTGTAATGCTTCTGATGTTTTACTACTAGTAACTTTACCTGAAATTGTTGTTGTTTGCTGAGCTGAAACTGCTGCTGCATAAAAAAATGTTATACAGAGCAAAATGGTTAGTTTGAGATTTCTCATACGTCAATTTTGTTTAATTATTTAGCAATATAGTAAGAGTTGATTTATTATACAAATTTTTATTTTTCATTAATAAGTTTGATACTCATTTTGAGTAATGATGATTATAGAATTTTAAGGCAAAATATTGAATAATAGAGCAAAATAAAAGCCCAATTTATTGAGTTATTTTATCAATTTAAAGCCAATATATACTGCTATTAAAGTAAATAATAAAGTAGTAAGTATATATATAACAGCAGTAGAGTATCGCTGTTGTTGTAATAGTTGTAAAGTATCCCAGCTAAATGCAGAAAATGTTGTGAAGCCTCCTAAAAATCCTGTAACAAAAAATAATCTCCAATGCTCTGAACTATGATTTTGCTTTATAAAAAAAGCCATTATTGCACCAATAATTAATGACCCTAAAATATTTACAGTAATAGTACCATAAGGAAAGTTTTTTTGCTTAATGACTATATAAATAAAATATCTTATTGCAGAACCCAAACCTCCACCAAAAGCAACTAATAAAATATTTTTCCAAATCATAAATTAGGATTGAAGGAGGATTTAAAATCTACTAACCATTGATTATTATTTAAAACAGCTTTTACTTTTCTTCTTTCATTTTCAGAAGAAATATTATAGTACACTATTACTTCTGTTGGAGAAATATTTTCTATTGAAATGTTTTGTAATGAAGCTGAAACTAATTGTCGTTTTTCTTCTAAACTAAATGTAAGAAATTTATTTTTTGCTTGTTTTAGCAAATTAGCATTTTCTGCATCTTGCAACATATAATAATTAGCTTTTTTAAACTCTCCCATTTTGCATGCATCAATAAACTCTGATGCTGCTTCTATTGCACTTGAAGCAGGTGAATATTTTTGCGTACTACAAGCTGTAAAAATTAATAATAAACAAAGTATTTTAATTTTCATTTTTTAAACAATTAATGTTATAGATTGTATCATAACTTTAATGATAACATTAATACAAATGTAAGGCTGTTAAACAAAACAGTTTTTATAAGAAATGTTTAAATAAGTTTTAATTTTTTTACAAATCATACAATGTTGTAGTTTTGGAGCAAGATGTCTAACCCAAATTTAAACAATAATAAAGAACAACTTTCTGCAGTAGAAAGAGAATTTGAAAACAGTATTCGCCCTGCTGCAATAGATGATTTTAGTGGACAACCACAACTGATAGAAAACCTTATTATTTTTATTAAGGCTGCAAAAATTAGAGGCGAAGCTCTTGATCATATTTTATTTCATGGACCTCCAGGGTTAGGCAAAACAACTCTTAGCAGAATAGTAGCCAATGAATTGGGGGTAAATATTAAAGAAACAAGTGGACCTGTAATTGAAAAACCTGGCGACTTAGCAGGATTGCTTACCAACCTTCAACCAAATGATGTTTTATTTATAGATGAAATTCATAGACTAAGTACAGTAGTGGAAGAATATTTGTATGCTGCTATGGAAGATTACAGAATTGATATTATGATAGATAGTGGACCAAATGCAAGAAGTATTCAACTAAACTTAAATCCATTTACATTAGTAGGTGCAACTACAAGAAGTGGTTTATTAACAGCTCCTTTACTTAGTAGGTTTGGTATTAAAAGCAGATTAGAATATTATAATGCAACAACTTTAAAAAAAATTATAGAACGTAGCTGCTCTATTTTATATACAAATATTACCGATGATGCTGCTTCTGAAATTGCCAGAAGAAGTAGAGGAACACCACGTATTGCTAATGGATTATTAAGAAGAGTAAGAGATTTTGCACAAGTATTAAATGATGGAAGTATTGATATTGGTATAACACAACATGCTCTTAATGCTTTAAATGTTGATGAACATGGATTAGATGAAATGGATAATAGAATTTTACAAGCAATTATTGAAAAGTTTAAAGGTGGTCCTGTTGGTATTACAACTATTGCAACTGCTGTAGGTGAAGAAGCAGGAACTATTGAAGAAGTATATGAACCTTTTTTAATTCAAGAAGGATTTTTACAACGTACATCAAGAGGTAGAGAGGTTACACCAAAAGCTTATGAACATTTAGGAAAAAAACCTTTTAAAGGAAATCAGCAAAATTTATTTAGCTAAATCTAAAAAATTATTTTCTTCTTCCAAATACAATAGCTACATAAGCATTGAAAAAGAATTTATGATTTTTATTTAAAGCCATTTGTTCTATTTCCTTAGTATAATATTCAGCATTTACACCTGCTTCAATGGCAGAAACTAATTCATTATATCGTCCATAATCAAACCTTAAAGCAGCTCTTGCATGAAATCCTGGAATAAATTTTGTAAACCCAAAACCTTTAAAAATACCAGCAGAACCAATAATTCTTGTTTGGTCTAAAAATAAATTTTCATCATCAGTATATTTTATGGTTTTTGTTTGACCTGTTAATGGGTCTGAAACATCTAATAAATAAGGCTTCATCAAAGCTAAAGCAAAACCCCCACCATAATTAACAGAAGTTGCTACACCATTTTTATTGCCCTTACCACCAATTAATCTTTGTTGTCCAATACCAATTTTAAAGTTGTAAAAATTATTTATTTTACCATAGATGTAAGGATAGCCAATTGTATAACCCCAGTACGGATCTCCTGTTGCAAATTTTTGTTCTTTAGGATTTTTATGTTCATTTAATTCTATCCACCATAAATTAGTTTTGGTCATAGTTTTATATTTTCCTTTTTCAAAAAATACACCATAACCATCTGTATTTAACTTAATACCAAAAACAGATTGTTTATTAAAAATTAATGCCCCAGACTCTTCTTGTTTAATAAGTTTATCTATTTTTTCTCTTCTTTCTTTTTTCTTTTGTTGGCGTGGCGAAAGTTCTTTTGTTGTTTGTGCAATTACACTAACAGGAAATAAAATAAACAACGCTATTATAATATTCTTTATCATGTATTAAATATTGGCTGTAAATTTAGGGCAAAATTTTACTATTATGACAAGTACAGTTGTTTATGTTGGAGATTTAAGAACAGAATTAACACATTTACAAAGTGGAAGCATTGTAGAAACTGATGCCCCTACAGATAATCATGGCAAAGGTTTACGTTTTAGTCCTACAGATTTAATGGCTACAAGCTATGCAAGCTGCATGATTACAACAATGGCTATTAAAGCTGCTGATATGAATTTGAATTTTGAAGGAACAAAAATTAATGTTACAAAAATTATGAGTAGCGATGCTCCAAGAAGAATTGTTGGTATTGTAGCTGATTTGTTTTTTACAGAAAATTTTAAAGCAACCAACGAACAAAAAGAACAACTCATTCGTATAGGAAGAAGCTGCCCTGTTGAAAAAAGTCTTCATCCAGATATTGAATTAAAAGTTTCTTTTAATTGGTAATAGTTGGCTATTCTATATAAGCTCCTATTACTTCATTATTCTCTATTTCTACTACAATATTATCTTGTAAAGTTGTAGCTAAACTTAATCCTACATAATCAGGATTAACAGGAAATTGTTTGTGCATTCTTTCTACCAAAACCAATGTTTGTATGCTTTTGGGATGATAGTTTAAAAAAGGTTTTAGTGCATATAATAAAGTTTTTCCACTATTAGCAACATCATCACAAAGCAAAATATTTTTATTATCGAAAATTAATTGTTTTGATAATGAAACCTCTGTTGGCATTGCTTTGTTTAATGATACTTCAATAACTTCAATAGATTGTTGTAGATATTCTTTTAATAGTTGAGCAATTTTTTCAGCAATGGTTGTACCACTATTTTTTATTCCAATAATAATCAAATCTGTATTACTATTTTCTAATTGTTCTGCAACTTCTAAAGCCAATCTTTGCAATTTTAAGGCTGCTGCTTCTTTGTTTAAAATATATTTCTTATGCAACATGTTTCTTTTGATTAATAACAGAGTAAAAGTAAATATTAAAAAGTATATCAAACAATAAGAATAAAATTAAACTCTTTTCAAACGAAAAAAATACTCATATCTCATATACATAATATACTAACAACCTATCTTTGAACAGCCGAAAAATTTAATGATTACTGCTATGCACATTATACCTCAAATTTTATTTTTATTATTATCTGCTATTGCTATTTTTTTAATAACCAAAAAAGTAATTGAAATACGCCGAAATATTTTATTAGGTAAAGATGAAAACTATACAGATAATAAACAGCAACGAATAAAAAATATGTTGCTTCTTGCTTTTGGGCAAAAGAAAATGTTTAGAAATCCATTAGTAGCTCTTCTTCATTTAATAGTGTATGTAGGTTTTGTAATTATTAATATTGAAATGCTTGAAATTGTTTTAGATGGCATTTTAGGCACTCATAGATTATTTGTTTCTTTTTTACCATTAGGGTTATATAAATTTCTTATCAATAGTTTTGAAACATTGGCTGTTTTGGTAATAATTGCTTGTAGTATTTTTCTTATCAGAAGAAATATTATTAAAATAAAACGCCTTGCCAGCAAGGATTTAAAAGGATGGGCTTTTAACGATGCTAACTATATTTTATTTACAGAAATAGTTTTAATGAGTTTGTTTTTGTGTATGAATGCAACCGATACTTTATTACAACAAAAAGGAAGTACTCATTATGCAGAAGCAGCAACAGGCAATTTTATTTTTTCATCTTTACTACACCCCATATTTAATCAATTTTCTGTAACTACATTAATTGTTATTGAAAGAACTTGTTGGTGGTTACACATTATTGGCATTTTTGCTTTCTTAAATTATTTGCCTTATAGCAAACACTTACATATTTTATTAGCATTTCCAAATGCTTATTATGCAAGGCTTGAGCCAAAAGGAGAAATAAAAAATATGCCAAGTGTACAAAATGAAGTTTTGTATGCAATGCAACCAGAATTAGCACCAACAGATGCTGCTCCTCCTGCACGTTTTGGAGCTAAAGATGTATTTGATTTAAGTTGGAGAAATTTATTAGATGCTTATAGTTGCACAGAGTGTGGGCGTTGTACTGCTGCTTGTCCAGCTAATATAACAGGCAAACTTTTAAGTCCCAGAGCAATTATGATGAAAACAAGAGATAGATTAGAAGAAGTTGGAAGAAATATAAATCAAAATAAAAGCTTTGTAGATGATGGCAAAACCTTGTTGTACAATTATATTTCTGAAGAAGAATTAAGGGCTTGTACTACTTGCAATGCTTGTGTAGAAGAATGTCCTGTAAGCATATCTCCATTAGAAATTATTATAGAGTTAAGAAGAAGTTTAGTAATGGAAGATAGTAAAGCACCACAAGAATGGAACAGTATGTTTAGCAATATTGAAAACAATTTTGCACCTTGGAAATTTTCGCCAGATGATAGAGATAAATGGGCAACTGAAATGTAAAAAAAGTTTTTTGTTGATTATTACATTAAAGTAATTTCTTTTATAGAAACATCTTTTCTTAGTTCATCCATGATGCCATCTAACCTTACATCACTTGCATTATTATCAAGTGTTAGTTGAAACACAAAAGTATCATCTATCCTATTAAAAGTAAAGTTGTGAATTTTTAATTCCGTTTCATTAAAAAGCTTATTTAATAAAGCTTCGTTGTTATTAATAGTAGTTACAATTCTTAAAGTAGTTTGTTTATATTTTTTTAAAAGAGCATATTCAATTGGTTGCAATGCCCATAAAATAATAATAGCAATAACAGTTGTAGCAGATGCTGCAAAATACAAACCACCACCTGTAGCAAGACCAATAGCAGCAACAGTCCATAAGCCTGCAGCAGTTGTAAGTCCTCTTATTGTACCTCCACCTTGCTTTTGAAATAAAATTGCACCAGCACCAATAAAACCAATACCACTTACTACTTGTGCAGCAATTCTAGATGGGTCTAAATCTACATGATCTGTTCCTAAAATATCGCTAAAGCCAAATGCCGAAACAATCATAATTAAACAAGAGCCTACACAAACCATCATGTGTGTTCTAATACCAGCAGCCCAATTTTTTCTTTCTCTTTCTAAACCAATTAATGCACCAAACAAACAAGCCAATAGCAATCTTATTAAAATATCTTTCCAATAAATCATAAAAACTGTTTATTATAATTGATTACCAAATGTAAGCATTAACTAATAATCTTCTTGCTGCCTTCTGTCTTCATTTTTTTTCTTTTTATCATTTACTTTATAAGGATTATCCTCATCTTGATTTTTTTGTTTTTTCTTTGAAGGTTTTGTTTCTTTAATTGGTACAGGTACAGGTGGGTTTCCCATAATTGGATCAACGCCAGTCATATCTACTTTATAGTCAAATAATTTATTAATATAAACCCAATGTGCATCAACCCATTTAAAGCCTTCAAAATCTCCATCGGGTATTAATGTTTGTCTTTGGTCTGGTGTATTGCCTTCACTAATTAAATGGTCAAAAACAATTATACCCATTTCATCATCATAAGTAACTCTTGCACGTGCATCTTTTTTATATTCTAAACAAAATCTAAATGCTGGTTGTTTAGGTTTAATATCATCATTAGGGTATTGAAAATATCTTCCTCCAAAAACAGGGTTTCCTTCTTTATTAAATGTCATAACTTCAATCCATTTTTTATTACTTTTTTCATTGTTTTCATCTAAGCCTAAAAGTGTATAATATTTTTTGTCTTTATAAGTAGTTAAAATAATTTTATAGTATAAAGCACCAATCCAACGTTGAGCTGTTCTTACAGAATCTACAGGATTATCAGTATCATCAGAAACATCAAATAATGGAATTAGTTTTAAAGAGCCATCTGCAGTATTCATTTGAATTGCACCTTTTTGTCTTAATGAGCTATAATCTTTTTCTAATTGCCAAGTAAAAATTTTAAAACTACTATCGGGTGCATATAATTTTGAAATGGTTTTAATAGAATCGAAATTGTAATAAAATGAATAAGGTGTTTTTAATGCTCTTACCAAACCTCTTGTAAAAAAACTATCAGCTCTATATCTATCTATAGCTTCTTCTGCCATTACCATTTTTTCTGCATAAGGTCTTATTTCTTTTTCAATTTCATTAAGTAATTTTTTGTTTTTATTAGTTAAGGGTTGTGCTATTACTGTTAATGAAATAACAGATAAAATAATTGATAAAAATACTTTCATATTGTTGTAAAATAATTTTCAAGTTACAAGATTATTGTGTAATAACAATTATACAAATGCTTATACAAAAATTTTAAGTTTTTGTTACAAGATAAAGAAATGAACTGAGCCCTTTATTGTTAATAATAGAACCAATTTTGTTAATATAATACACATAATAATCAACCAATATTTTAATCATATATTTTTGAATGTATGAGAAGTAAGAGCCATTTATTTTTAGTATTTTTTTTGATGTTCTGTTATCATGGTTTTGCACAAACATCTTCTTTTATGGATTACCAAAAAAAATTTCCAAGAGTAATTAATGCTTTAAAAACAAAAGAAGATACCCTTAAAAAACAGTTTGCAGAAGCAAAGCTTCAATGGCCACCTCAACAAATATATATTCGTAGTTTTAAGTATGACTCTCAGTTAGAAGTATGGGTAAGAAATAATAGCCATGAAGATTACAAATTATTTAAAACCTATAAAGTTTGTGCATTAAGTGGCAGTCTTGGACCTAAAAGAATGCAAGGAGATTTTCAAGTACCAGAAGGATTTTATTATATCAATGATTATAATCCTAAAAGTGAGTATCACATGAGTTTGGGTATTAATTATCCTAATGCATCAGATTTGTTACTAAGTGATTCTGCAAGACCTGGTAGTGAAATTTATATTCATGGAAGTTGTACAACTGTTGGCTGTATTCCTATGATGGATAAACCTATGGAAGAAATTTATATTCTTAGTTCTTATGCAAAGCATAATGGAGATGATTTTATTCCTGTACATATTTTTCCTATAAGATATAATGTATCTAAAAGTGTACAAAAACTAAAGCTTGCAACAGAAGATGATAAAGAATATCGTTTGTTTGCTGAAAAACTAAAAGAAGTTTTTGAATATTTTGAACAACATAAACAATTACCCATTATTTCTATCAATAATAAAGGAGAATATGTTATAATGTGATACAAAACTTTTATTATTGCTAAAATTTAATTAAACAAAACACATGAAAAAAGTATTTACCTCAATAACAGTTTTACTAATAGCTGTATTATTTGTTACTAATGCAAATGCACAAACAGATTGGGTGCAAAAGAAAATGGATAATAAAGTTTCTGTAAAATTTCCTAAAGAACCCAGCTCAGTAGGAGATGATAAAAATGTAGGATATAAGTTTGTATTTGAAGATGGCACAATATGTAGTGCTTCATTAACAGACTTAGAGCAAATGGGTTTAGATTCTGCAACTTTAGCAAGCCTAATAGAAACAGAAGAATTTTTTGAACAATTTAAAGTTGGTTTTACAAGCCAAATGCCAGGTGCAGAAATAAAAAAATCAGAAATAGCAAAATGGAATAGTTATGTATGCTATAATATTGAAGGAGAAGATAAAGAAAAAGGCAACAAATCTTTTTTCAAATGTATTTTTATAGGTTCTAAAATGTATGTTTTTACAAGTATTGTAAATGCCAAAGGCGATGTAAAAAATAAAGATGTTTTTTTTCAAACTATTGAATTAATAAAATAAATAATTTTTAAAAACTTAAAAAAGCCTCTTTTAAAAAGAGGCTTTTTTAATGTATATATAATTGTAATTTTTAATCTGCATTATCATTCAACCTAAAAAAAAATTTATACAACGATAATTAGTCTGTTAATTTATCAAATGGGCTTATATTTGCCCTTTGCGATTAAATTATGTTTATGATAAGATTAAGTAAACTTGCTATTATACTTTTAATAGCTGTGCCAATAACACTAATGGCACAAAAAAAACAAACCTCCCCAAAGAAAGGAACCACCACACCAACATCAAACAGAGACACTACCATTACAGATGAACTGAAAGATGCCATGTCTGACAATATTGCTGTAGTTACAATTGATGAAGATGATAAAGGAGATGGTGGAAGCCAAAATGTATCCAGTGTATTAACAGCAGGAAGAGACCCTTTCTACTCTGTAATGTCTTTTAATTTTAATGCTTTTAGATATAAAATGAGAGGCTATGATGGAGACTTGAACACTACTTATATGAATGGTGTGCCAATGGATAATTTAGATAATGGCTTTACACCTTTTGGATTATGGGGTGGCTTAAATGATGTAATGAGAAATAGAGATGTTTCCATAGGATTAAGACCAAACACTTTTAGTTTTGGCGACATTAGCACTTCATCATCTATTGATGCAAGAGCAAGTAAGCAAAGAAAGCAAACACAAATTGGTTATGCCTTAAGTAACAGAACTTATACAAATCGTATAAGCATTTATCATGGTACAGGTATTAGCAAAAAAGGCTGGGCATTTGTGGTTGCAGGAAGTTTTAGAGGAGCAAGTGAAGGTTATGTACCTGGCACTTATTATAATGGTTATAGCTACTTTATTGGTATAGATAAACGTGTTGGTCAAAAAAATTTATTATCATTAGCAATATTTAATGCTCCCACAGAAAATGGAAGACAAAGTGGTGCTACCGAAGAAATGAGAAAAATTGCTGGAGATAATTTTTATAATCCAACATGGGGCTTACAAAATGGTAAAGTAAGAAATGCTAATGTTGGAAAAAGTAATCAGCCTACATTTATTTTTAGCGATGAATATCGTTTCAATAATCGTACAACAATTAATACTGCTATTAGTGCTACTTGGGGTAAAAGAAGTACAAGTGCATTAGATTGGTATAATGCACCAGACCCAAGACCAGACTATTACAGATATTTACCAAGCTATCAATCTGGTGCTGCATTACAACAAGAAGTGTTTAATGCTATGCAAGCTGATGTTAATAAAAGACAAGTTAATTGGGATGGCTTATATCAAGTAAATAGAAATAGCTTTTCTACAATACAAGATGCTAATGGTATTATAGGTAATACTGTTTCAGGAAAAAGAAGTCGTTATATACAAGAAGAAAGAGTAATTGATACAAGACGTTTAACTTTCAACTCTACATTTAATACAAGCATTGGCAATCATACAGAACTTACCGGTGGTATTTCATTCCAAAGCCAAACAAATAATTATTATAAAGAAGTTGCCGACTTATTAGGTGGAGAATTTTATGTAAACCTTAATCAGTTTGCAGAAAGAGATTTTCCAAACAATAGTTCAGCCAATCAAAATGATTTAAACACACCAAACAGAATTTTATACAAAGGCGATAAATTTGGTTACGATTATGATATAACTATTCGTAAAGCCTCTACTTGGTTACAAGGTGTATTCAAATTTAAAAAGGTAGATTTTTTCCTTGCAGGAGAATTATCTAACACAAAATTCTGGAGAATTGGTTATACTAAAACTGGTATTTTCCCAGACAATTCATTTGGTCAATCATCTATCAATAACTTTAATAACTATGCCATAAAAGGTGGTGTTACTTATAAAATTGATGGAAGAAACTATTTGTATGCAAATGGTGCAGTACTTACCAGAGCTCCTTTATTTGATAATGTTTATATCTCTCCTCGTACAAGAGATTTTATACAAAACAATACAACTAACGAAGACATACAAACAGTAGAAGCAGGTTATGTTTTAAATGCTCCAAAATTAAAAGTAAGATTTTCTGGTTATTATACTCAAATGAATAATCAAATGAATGTTTTAACTTTTTATCATGATGGGTATAGAAACTTTGTAAACTATGCAATGAGTAATATTGATAAATTATTATTTGGATTAGAATTTGGTGCAGAAGCAAAAATTATGAGAAACGTAACATTAAACGTTGCAGCATCTGTTGGAAGATTTTATTACAACAGCAGACAAGATGCTTCTGTTAGTGTAGATAATAATGCAAGTTTATTAACCAATGATTTAATTTATTCTCAGAACTATAGAATACCAAGTTCACCACAAAACACATACAGTGTAGGTTTATCTTATCGTAGCCCTAAGTTTTGGTTTGTTAGTTTAAGTGCTAACTATGCTGCTAATAGATGGTTAGATTTTAATCCGATAAGAAGAACTATTGAAGCAGTAGAAGGTTTAGATATTACCAAGCCAGATGAGGCTGCATTAAGAGAAGATATTCTTGCTCAAACAAAATTAGCAGATGATTATACAATAGATTTCTTTGGAGGCTGGAGTTATAGACTTCCAAAAAGTTTAGGACTTAAAAAAGCAACTTTTTTAGTGTTTAACTTAGGTATCAATAATTTATTGAATAATAAAAATATTATTTCTGGCGGTTTTGAACAATTACGTTTTGACTATGCAGATAAAAATGTAAATAAATTTCCAGCAAAATATTACTATGCTTATGGGTTAAACTATTTTGCAAGTGTAACACTTAGATTCTAAAAATAAATTTTAAAAAAAATATTAAATTCTTTATTAAATGAGTATTATGAAACATAAACAATTCAATTGGTTGGCAGCATTATTATTAACTATTGCCACCGTTACTATTATTACAGCATGTAACAAAAAGTTTGATGAACCATCTACAGACTTTCCAGATCCCAACCTTCCTGTTACCATGACTTTAAAAGAACTGAAAGCTTTATTGCCTACAGCAGGAACTGTAGTAGAAATTACAGATGATAAAATTATATCTGGTATTGTAGTAGCAGATGACAGAAGTGGAAATTTATATAAATCTATCTCAATACAAGATGCTACGGGTGGTATCAGTTTTCGTTTAGATGGAACAAATGTATTTAATACTTATCCTGTTGGTCGTAGAATATATATTAAAGTAAAAGGATTATGTGTAGGAGATTATGGTGGTATGATACAATTAGGTGCAATAAATACAAGTACTACACCAATTTCTCAAACACCACTTCCTCAAAATTTATTTGATAAATATATTGTTAAAGGAAGTTTAGGCAATACAATTACCCCTAAAGTAATTTCAAATTTTGCAGATTTAAAAACAACTTTACAAGATAGTGTTCAAAATACAATTATACAATTAGACAATTTTCAAGTTTTAGCATCCGATACTTCTAAAACTTATGGAGACCCAGGATTAACATTATCTGGAGTTAATATTAACCTTCAAAACTGTTCTGGCAATTCTATCATATTAAGAAATAGTAGTTATGCAAATTTTGCTGGCATAAAAGTTCCAAAAGGTAAAGGCTCAATAATGGCAATTTATACTTTCTTTAATGGAACTAAACAATTGGTTATTCGTGATACATCTGATTTAAAATTTTATAATCCAAGATGTGGTCTTAGTGTAAGTACAAGCCTTGTTTATAAAACTATTCAAGAAATTAGAGCTTTAGGTAATGGAGCAACGATACCAGCAAATACCGGTATTAAAGGTATCATTGTTTCTAACACTCAAAATGAAGCTGCTGGTAATTATCGTATTCAAGATGCAAGTGGTTATGGAATTCAATTACGTTTTCCTACCAATAATCCAAACTTTGCATTAAATGACAGTGTAAAAGTTGATATTTCTGGATTAACTGTTGCATTATTTAATGGAGATTTACAAATAACCAATATTGCTAATTCAGAAAAAGCAGGAGTTGGTTCTGTAACCCCAAGAACTACAACAGTAACACAAATTGCAGCTAATTTGAACAACTGGGCATCAACAGTAGTTAAATTAAGCAATGTTACTATTGCACAAACTTCTACAAACTCTACTGGTATTAATTATAATGTTACAGATGCAAGTGGAACTATTGTTTCTTTTGTCAGAACAACATTAGGCGTATCACTTCCTGCAAATGCAACATCATTTACAGGTTATGTTTCTATTTTTAATGGTACACCACAACTTACTATTAGAAAAGCTACAGATGTTCAATAGTAAAATAGAATAAAAGTGGATTAGTAAGCTAAAAAGCGTGGAAAATTCCACGCTTTTTTTATTATCAACCCAAAAAATTATTTTAAATTCTTCTTTAATTGATTAACTGAAGTAATAAATTCTTTTAGTTCTTTTTGTTGTTGATTGATAAAGGTATTTTTATCTAAAGAGCCTAAAACATTATTCATTTCTTCTGTAGTATCATAAACCATTTTTCTAAAACTATTGGTATAATCTTTTTCTCTTGAAGTGTAAATACCTTTATTCATCCATTGTTTTGTATCAACAATTTCATCTAACAAAACATTTAGATGAGATAAATTAAAAGCTGTAATAGAGGTATTCTTAATTTCACAAAGACTTGCTAAAGCATGATGTAGTTTTTGCTTTTCATAATTTTCTGCTTGTGTTTTATAAAACTTATGAATAGCATCCCAAGAATGTAAACTTCCTTTCTTAATTTTTTCTTTTAAGTTTTCTACAACTTCAACAGGCATTAATTGCCCACCTAAATTTAACCATTGATTACGCTTTGGTTGTTTAGGTAAAGATGCTTTTATTGTTCTCCAAGAAAAAGTTGTTTGCTGTTGTATATAATCTATTAACGTTGTTACACCATAATAAGTTATTAACTCTTTAAATAAATGATAAGAAGAAATAACTTTTTGAATAATTACTTTTCTTTTACTATTCTCAAAACCAGCAACAACAACTTCAAGTTCTGAAACAACTTTATCTTTTGCGTTTAATAACTCACGTCCTTTATTAATGCAATCTTCTTTTTTTATTTGTTTGGTTACATTGTTTTTTACAAACCAAGCTTTACCAGTAGCTTCTTCCATTATTTGTAGAGCTGTAAATATTTCATTTATTGTATCAGGAGCTAAGGCGTTATACTCAAAATCTAATGCTTTATCTGTTCTTTTATCTCTATCAATATACTTCCAACTATTTCTTGCAAGAGCATACATATTGTACATAAACCAATATGCTGGTAAAATATATAATTCATTTTTGCTAACCTCATTGCTTACAAGTGAGAAAGGAATTTTTATATCAAGTTCATATAAATAATCACTCTTAGCTAAAATAGTAAATGAAGCAAATCGGCTATTGTGTTTTAGGCTTACACATAAGCCAGGCCAAAAGCCACGTCCTGCAATAATTTCTCCATCTGCTGCTCTTGAATTATGGTTTGAGCCAATAGTGGCACCAGCAGCTATATTGCTTTGTCCCATTACTAATGCTGCACATAAAAATGAGTTGTTATGATGTTGTTCGTGTGCAGGAAATATTAGTGAATTTAAAACTTCACAACAAGAAATGGTTGCATTATTACCTAAGTAAGAGTTGATAAGTCTTGCACCATATTTAAGCTGTGAATGAGATGCCATAATAAAACGAACAGCTTTTACGCCATAAAATATTCTGCATCCATAATCAATAATTCCATTTACTAATTCACAACCTTCACCAATTTGCGTTTTGCCTTCATCTCCAGAATTGATGGTAAGGTTTTTTAGTTTATTAGCACCTTTTATGTAAGCATCGTTACCAATCCAAGTATCTTTTATGATAGCTGTGTTTTTAATAACAGTTCTATGCCCTACTTTTCCATAATAACCTTTCTTATTATTATATCTTGCTTCTGTAATTTCCTTAAATTTATCTAATAGTTTTTTATCATCTCTGTATTTGCTCCATAAATAAGCGTCGGCAGGCAACATTCCATTAAATGGCAATACACTTCTTCCACCATTTTCATTACATATTTCTAACCAAATTCTTATTTCTTCTGGTTCGTCTTGTTTAATAATTCCGTTGCCAAATTTTGCATAATTGGTGGTAGAAAGTTCACTAACATTTACAATAATTACTTCATTGCCTAAAATATAATGAGAAAGATAATTGACATTATCAATACAAACATTATCGCCAAAATCGCAACTAATAATTGTGGAATTATATAAACCTACTGGTACTTTTAAATCGCTATATTCTAAACAATATGACTCTAATTTACCTATTCTTACTAAGCCATATAATTTGCAGTTTTGAACAAGCTCTGGATTAAAGGCATTGCTTACATAAATATTATTCCAATCATCACTTGTATTTCTATTACGAACTAAAACTTCAATTTCATAAGCAGTAAGATGGCGATACTCAATACCACTTTTATTTTGCATATTCCTAAGATAATATTCATTTTTACCTTTTGGTATATGCTCTTTTTTAATAAAATCGTAGCCGAGTGAAGAAAGATTACTTTTAATGATATTATTTTGTGGCATATATTTTAAATAATGTTGAATGATGAATGTTAAATGTTGAATTGTTGTTCAACCTAAAACATTGTTCATTAATAATTATTCTACAGTAACACTCTTTGCTAAGTTCCTTGGTTTATCTACATCATATCCTTTTGCTACACCAACATAATAACTAATCAGTTGAAGTGGTATAACACTTAATAAAGGTGCAATTACTTCATCTGTATCAGGTACAAACATTACATCGTTTGACATACTTGGAATTACATTATCTCCTTGTGTTGCTACAGCAATTACTTGTCCTTTTCTTGCCTTAATTTCTTGTACATTACTTACTATTTTTTCGTAGTAAGAATCTTTTGTTGCAACAAATACAACAGGTAAAGTTTCGTCAACCAATGCAATAGGTCCATGTTTCATTTCTGCAGCAGGATAACCTTCTGCATGGATGTATGAAATTTCTTTTAATTTCAATGCTCCTTCTAATGCAACAGGAAAATTATATCCACGACCTAAGAACAAAAAGTCGGATGCATCTTTATATTTCTCAGCTATTTTTTTAATGTTAGATGTATCAGCTAAAATTTCTTTTACTTTATCTGGAATGTTGTATAAATCTTTCATTAATTGTATGTAACGATCATCTGCAATAGTACCTTTTGCTTTAGCAATTTTTAAAGCCATCATAGCAAGTACTGCTAATTGCCCTGTAAATGCTTTAGTACTTGCAACACCAATTTCTGGACCTGCATGAGTATAAGCTCCTGCATGACTAATACGTGCAATACTACTACCTACAACATTTACAACTCCAAAAATAAATGCTCCTTGTTCTTTAGCTTTTTCAAGTGCTACAATAGTATCTGCAGTTTCGCCACTTTGAGAAATGGCTACAATTACATCTCCTTTTTGAATGATGGGATTTCTATACCTAAACTCACTTGCATACTCTACTTCTACAGGTATTCTACACAAATCTTCTATCATATATTCTGCTATTAAACCTGCATGCCAACTTGTACCACAAGCAACCATTACAATACGATTAGCATTTTTAAGAATATCAATATTGTCTTCAATACCACTCATCATTATTTGTCCTGTATCAGGTAAAAGTCTTCCTCTTAAACAGTCAAAAATAGTATCGGGTTGTTCATGAATTTCTTTTAGCATAAAATGCTCATATCCACCTTTTTCTATTGCAGCTAAATCCATATCTAATTTGGTAACAAAAGGTGTTTGTTTTTCATTGCCCAAATTTTTTAATATTAATTCATCTGGTTTTACTATGGCTACTTCATAATCATTTACATAAACTACTTCTTTAGTATATTCAATAATTGGGCTTGCATCACTTGCTAAAAAATGTTCTCCTTTACCAATACCTATTACTAAAGGACTTCCTTTTCTTGCAGCAATAATGGTTTCAGGGTCATCATCACTAATTATTAAAATACAATAAGCACCAACTACACGTTTTAGTGCAATACGTAATGCTTCTTCTAAACCACAATGATTATTTTTTTGAATATCTTCAATAAAGTTTAATAATACTTCTGTATCTGTATCACTTGAAAAGGAGTAACCTTTATTTATTAAATCTTGCTTTAATGGTGCATAGTTTTCTATAATACCATTATGTATCATAGCTAATTTTCCATTATTACTTCTATGAGGGTGAGCATTTACATCATTTGGTTCACCATGTGTAGCCCAACGTGTATGACCAATACCAATGGTTGCATTGACATCTTTACCTACAATGTCTTCTTCCATTTCAGCAACTCTTCCTTTCTTCTTGTAAATATGTAAGCCTTTATCATTTCTTAATGCAACTCCAGAACTATCGTAACCTCTATACTCTAAACGTTTTAAACCTTTTAATACTATTGGGTAAGCTTGTTTTTTACCTGTATATCCAACAATTCCACACATAATTTATATAATTAAAAATGTAATATTATTTTTTAAACATCTTGCAAATTTATGATTTTATGCAGAGAAAATAGCAACCATTATTTAAGATTGTTTTACTTGATTTACAAACCATTTTTTGGATTGAGTAAATAATAAAACACCTGCAATAATTAATATAAGAGAAATGATTTCTGCTTGTGTTATTTGCATACCTAAAATATTATATGTTGCATTTACTCTTATTTTTTCAATTAAAAATCTTTCTGCTCCATTAAAGATTAAATAAATGCCCATTATTTGTCCTGGTATTTTTATTTTTTTTCTTAAAACCCATAAAATAATAAACAAAACTAAGCAAAGAGTAAGCTCATAAAATGGAGTTGGAAAAACGGGTAATGGTAAATAATTACAGTGCATACCCGTACAATTAGCTAAAGCAATACCATCTCCTACAACATTATGAGGATAAGTATATCCAAACATCCAATTAGGTAATCCTAAAAAAGGTTCAAAGTGTGCAGAGTGTACTTGTTGTAAAGAACCAAATTTGCTGATTAAATAATTACTGTTTGTTTGCATAGCAGCATTAAATTGTTCAGCAGTGGCAACAATGCTTTGTCCTTGTTCATTGCTAATAAATGCACTATTGATAATGCCCCAATCGCCATCACCTGCTACTTGGCAACCAATTCTTCCAACAGCATAAGCCAACATCATTGCAGGTGCAAATGCATCAACCAAATGAATAATAGCTATTTTATTTTTCTTAGCATAAACAATAATGGCAATTCCTGCAACAATAAGTCCACCATAAAAAGTTAAGCCACTAAAAATTAATGAACCAACATCTTGCCTACCTTCTTTTACTGCTTGCCACATTTTAAAAAATGTATGTGGTGCCTCTAAAATATCAAACAATTTTGCACCAGCAAAACCAAAAACTGCTGCATAAATAACCATATCTCCTACTCTATCATGAGGCCAAATTCTAATGATTCTTTTTTCTGGAGTTGGTAATTTTTGTTTATTTTTTTCACTCCATTTTAACCAAGCAAATACAGCACCAACAATAATGCCTACCAACCAATTTCCTTGAGATGAGAATATGAATGTTTGAGGATCATCAAAAGCATTGGGCATAAAAAAACCGCCAATAATTTTAAACCCAAATAAAAATCCTAAGAAAAAATGAACCACTAATTCTGAAATTGAAGCAGGTTTTCCAATAATATTTTCTTGCTCTGTATAAACAAATAATCCTTGCTTTTGTTTACGTTTCAACTCACTGGTTAAAGCCCAAGCTGCTGCAATAAATGCTAAGGCAACAAAAAATCCAAATGAATTGATAATTTTTAACCCTTCAATTTCTACTCCAAAAATTTCTTTAAAAAAATAATACAAGTTAGGGTACATACACTCTTTGTTTATATTGCAATGTTAGCTTAAAAAAATCATTCATCAATCTATGTATTTAATGAGTAGTAATATTATAGCTAATTTTAATTATTGAAACCATTATTTCATTTAATTAATAAATGTAAAAGCTATTTTTGCCACATCTCAAAAAAATAATTATGAAAAATATTTCAGTAATTGGAGCAGGAACAATGGGCAATGGTATTGCACACGTTTTTGCACAAACAGGTTTTAGTGTAAACTTAATTGATGTAAATGCTACCCAATTAGAAAGAGCAGTTGCTACCATTACAAAAAATTTGGATAGACAAATTGCTAAGGGCAGTTTAACAGAAGAACAAAAAAAACAAACTCTGGCTAATTTATCTACCAACAATAAATTAGCAGAAGGTGTAGCAAATGCAGATTTAGTAGTCGAAGCTGCTACAGAAAATACAGAACTTAAATTAAATATTTTTAAGCAGATAGATGAGTTTGCACCTAAAGGCTGCATATTGGCTAGTAATACTTCTTCTATTTCAATAACTAAAATAGCAGCTGTTACCAACAGAGCAGAAATGGTTATTGGTATGCACTTTATGAACCCTGTGCCAGTTATGAAATTGGTAGAAATAATTAATGGCTATGCTACTAAACAAGAAGTTACTGAAACCATTGTTACTCTTAGCAAACAATTAGGTAAAGTGCCTTGTGTTGTAAATGATTACCCTGGCTTTATTGCTAATAAAATTTTAATGCCAATGATAAATGAAGCTATTTATAGTTTGTATGAAGGCATTGCAGGTGTAGAAGAAATTGATACTATAATGAAATTAGGAATGGCTCACCCAATGGGTCCTTTACAATTAGCAGACTTTATTGGCTTAGATGTTTGTTTAAGTATTTTAAATGTATTGTATCAAGGATATGGAAATACAAAGTATGCTCCTTGTCCATTATTAGTAAATATGGTAACAGCAGGAAAACTTGGCGTAAAAAGCAGTGAAGGGTTTTATACTTATACAGCAGGTAGCAAAGAATTAGTTGTTAGTAAAAGATTTCAATAACAAGAAATTTCTAAATTTATCTAAAGCAGGTATTAGCATATTATACTTGCTTTCTTTTTTCTGCTAACTTCCTCATTTTAGACGTAATGGAGGGTTAATAGACAAAAATGGGTCTAAAAACCGCTACAACCCTTATCTGTATTAGCTTTGAAGCCAATCAAAAGTTATGAAAAAAAAGAGGCTATCAAAATTGATAGCCTCTAATAAGTTGTTTTTAAAAATATTACACTATGCTTCAGTTGCTCCTTCAACTAAAACAGTTGCTTTATTATTTAATACTTCTACAAAACCACCAGAAATTGTATAGTTTTCAAATGTAGATTTTGTTTTTAAAATTTTTACATTTCCTTTTCCTAATGCACTTACTAATGGAGCATGTTTGTCTAACACTTCAAATAAGCCTGTAATACCAGGTAATTGAATACCATACACATCGCCACTGTATAATTTTTTTTCTGGTGTTAATATTTCTAAAGTCATAATCTACTTCTTTTACTATTTATCAAATACTTCATTCATTAACCATGAGCTTGAGCCATCATTTTTTTACCTTTTTCAATAGCATCTTCTAAAGTACCAACAAGGTTAAATGCTGCTTCAGGATATTCATCAACTTCTCCATCCATAATTGCATTAAAGCCTCTAATGGTATCTTCAATACTTACAAATACACCTTTTAAGCCAGTAAATTGTTCTGCAACATGGAATGGTTGAGATAAGAAACGTTGAACTTTTCTTGCACGTGCAACAGTCATTTTATCATCATCACTCAATTCATCCATACCTAAAATGGCAATAATATCTTGTAATTCTTTATAACGTTGTAAAATAAGTTTTACTCTGTTTGCAGTATTATAATGAGCTTCTCCAACTACGGCAGGAGTTAAAATTCTTGAAGTAGAATCCAAAGGATCCACAGCAGGATAAATACCTAAATCGGCAATTTTACGACTCAATACTGTTGTAGCATCTAAGTGAGCAAATGTAGTTGCAGGAGCAGGGTCAGTTAAGTCATCTGCTGGTACATATACTGCTTGTACAGATGTAATTGAACCATTTTTAGTTGAAGTAATTCGTTCTTGCATTAAGCCCATTTCTGTAGCTAATGTTGGTTGATAACCTACAGCAGAAGGCATACGACCTAAAAGGGCAGAAACCTCAGAGCCTGCTTGTGTAAAACGGAAGATATTATCTACGAAAAATAAAATGTCTCTTCCTTTACCTGTACCATCTCCATCTCTAAAATATTCTGCAATAGTTAAACCACTTAAAGCAACTCTTGCTCTTGCTCCAGGAGGTTCATTCATTTGTCCAAATACGAATGTTGCTTTACTTTCTTTTAATCCTTCTAAATCTACTTTACTTAAATCCCATCCACCTTCTTCCATACTATGTTTAAAGCTATCGCCATATTTCATAATGCCTGCTTCAATCATTTCACGTAATAAGTCATTTCCTTCACGTGTTCTTTCTCCTACACCAGCAAATACTGATAATCCACCATGACCTTTAGCAATGTTATTAATCAACTCTTGAATTAATACTGTTTTACCCACACCAGCACCACCAAATAATCCAATTTTACCCCCTTTTGCATAAGGCTCAATAAGGTCAATAACTTTTATACCTGTAAACAACACTTCTGTAGAAGTACTTAAATTTTCAAATGTTGGGGGTTTTGCATGAATAGGACGACCACCTGCTTTACTTACCTGTGGTAAGCCATCAATTGCATCTCCTGTTACATTAAATAAACGACCATTAATACCTTCTCCTATTGGCATTGCAATAGCACTACCTGTATCCATCACTTGCATACCACGAACTAAGCCTTCTGTACTGTCCATTGCAATAGCACGAACACTATCTTCTCCTAAGTGCTGTTGCACTTCTAACACTAATTTGTCGCCATTATCTCTTGTTAATTCAAGAGCATTATAAATATCTGGTAATGCGTTATCGTTTGGAAAATGAACATCCACAACCGCACCAATTACTTGTTTTATAGTACCTTTAGAAGCCATAATAAAATAATGTTTTTATAGTTGGCGGCAAAGGTAAGGGGTAACTGCCTTTTAAAAAACTAATTGCAATAAGTTTTTCAACGTATTTTTTTATTATTTGTGGATAGTTTACTACTTTAAAAATTATTAAAAATGCAATGGATTATTTTAATAAAATTTTGTAGAAGTCATTTTGTTTTTCAGAATAAATAATTTATTGAACAATGCAGCGTTTAAAATGTATTAATTATCTGATATTTGTTTAAAGAAAAAATATACTTGTGTAGAGTATCTCAAAAAAAAATAATGAAACACTTAATAAAATATTGCTTATTTGCTCTTATTGTTGTCTTTATATCATCTTGTATTAAAGAAACAAGTTTTGAAGGTGGGGCTAATTTATATGGACCATCAAATGGAACATTGAAAGATAGTTTAGGCGATTGTAAGGGTATTGTAATTAAAGGTAGTTATAAGAAAAATGTTTTCTTAACAGATAGTAATTATCTTTTGGTAAATGTAAATGTAACAACACCTGGTCAATACAAGATATACTCTGATACTGTAAATGGATTTTGGTTTTTGGGTGATGGTTATGTATCTGCAGGATCTTCTACCTTAAAGATTAAGGGTTTTGGAAAGCCTACAAGTGCATTAAATACTCACTTTGTTTTAAGTTATAAAAATTCTGCTTGTTTATTTACTGTTTCTGTAAGCGATACATCTGTAGTTGCATCTACACCAGTTTTTAGGGATTATTTTCCTACAACAGTTGGTAGTAATTGGGGCTATAAAATTGCAGGGTTAGATACTATACATGTACAATCATCACCAAAGGATACTTTGATTTTTGGTATTAGTCATCGTGTGTTTTACACTTCAGGCAGTATGAAGGATACTGCTTTTTACAGAAAATCTGGTCATAATTATTATCGTTGGGGTTCTTTAGATGGTATTAGTAGTTTTTCATCTTTACTATTTTTAAAAGATGATAAGCCTGTATCTACTCAATGGGAAAGTAATATTATCAATACGATATTTAGCGGTGTACCAACACAAATAAAAATGCGTTATACTTTAATGGCTGTAAATACTACTAGAACAGTTAATAATAATGTTTTTGATAGTGTTATTCAAGTAAAAAATGATTTACAAGTAAAAATATTGGGAACTTATCAAAGCATTCAAGCTTTTGATACTTACTATGCTAAAAATGTAGGATTAATAGAACTAAATATTCCAGGCGTTATTCAACAAACATTGAAAAGATGGAAGGTTTATTAGTTGAAAAAAATTGATAGAAGCCGATTGGCAGATATGTTAATATTTAATCGGTGTTACTGTATATCCTTTTTTTCTTAGTAAATAAATAACCCCCTTTTTACCCCCTAAATGCCCTGCTCCTACTGCAATAAAAATAGGTTGTAATGCAATTTCTTTTTCAATAACAGGTATCCAGTTTTGATTTCTATTATCAACTAAGTCGTTTTCATAATTTCCTAAATCAGTATCTCCTTTAATAGATTTGTGCATAGCCTTAATGTTTTTGCTTTTATACAATTCTATCATTTTTTTCATTTGCTTTTTTCCATTAGCATCATCAAATAGCATTAACTTAAATGCTTCTACTTGTTTTTGGTATGGAATTTTTTCAAAAATATTTAATTGTTCTTCTACTGTTTCAAGTCCTTTAATTTCTTGTTTATTATTTTCTGCTAATTTTTCTAATTCTTTTTCAAAAGCAACAGTTGAGCACTCCATTAAGTTTTGATATAGCATTGATGTAAGCATAAATGGTTTGTAAGAATCTACCATAGATAAGGCAATACCTGTTTTTTGTTTAAATAAAATAGATGCTGAATCATATTCTTCTTTAGTCATAAAATTTTTTAATGTTTTGCCATCTTTCATTTTTATATTTTTCATCATTTTAATAGATAGTTGAGGGTCGTCCATATCTATTTCAAGAAACAATTGTTGTG
Source organism: Chitinophagales bacterium (assembly GCA_051715485.1). Taxonomy (GTDB): domain Bacteria; phylum Bacteroidota; class Bacteroidia; order Chitinophagales; family Chitinophagaceae; genus UBA1930. The sequence continues at coordinate 5,211 of JBPXJV010000052.1, read as the reverse complement.
TAGATGCTAATAATGTTTTTAATGTATCTGGAAAATGAAAATCTTCGGAGCATAATAAATGAAATGTACCAAATAAATATGATGGAGAAGCAATATTATTTCCTTCAATCTTCCAAAGTAAAGTTTTTTCTTTTGGCTTTTGTGCAGTTACTGATAATGATGTAATTAAAGTAAGTAATGTTATAAAAATACGTTTCATAATAATTGAATTAATAAGTGCAGCAAAATACTATTTAAGTAGTTAATCTAAGCATAAAAAAAGAGATTGTTTAATTACTTAAACAATCTCTTTAAAAAAAATTATTATTAAAATTTATTCAAAATTCAAATCTAAACCTAAGCCTCTTAATTCGTGTACTAATACATTGAAAGACTCTGGTACACCAGCTTTAGGAATATTATCTCCTTTTGTAATTGCTTCATAAGTTTTTGCACGACCCATAATATCATCAGATTTTATGGTTAATAGTTCTTGCAAAATATTAGAAGCACCATAAGCTTCTAAAGCCCAAACTTCCATTTCACCAAAACGCTGTCCACCAAATTGAGCTTTACCGCCTAAAGGTTGTTGAGTAATTAAACTGTATGGTCCAATTGAACGAGCATGCATTTTATCATCAACCATGTGGTGAAGTTTAATCATATAAATAACACCTACTGTTGCTTTTTGGTGGAAACGATCGCCTGTTTCTCCATCAAATAAATATGTGTGTCCATTTAATGGAATTTCGGCTTGGTTACAGTAGTTTTCAATTTCTGTAGTTGAAGCTCCATCAAAAATTGGTGTTGCAAAACGAACGCCTAATTTTTTAGCACTCCAGCCTAAAATGGTTTCATAAATTTGACCAAGGTTCATACGAGAAGGTACACCTAATGGATTTAAAACAATATCAACTGGAGTTCCATCTTCCATAAATGGCATATCTTCTGCACGTACTATTTTAGCAACAATACCTTTATTTCCATGACGACCAGCCATTTTATCTCCTACCTTCAACTTACGTTTTACAGCAAGATATACTTTAGCTAATTTTAATACGCCAGCAGGTAATTCATCACCAATTGAAATATTGAATTTTTCACGTTTATAACGTCCTAATTCTTCGTTGTATTTAATGCTGTAATTGTGCAATAAAGTATTGATAGCATTATCAGTTTTAGCATCTCCGGTCCATCCTAATGGATTTACAGTAGCATATTCTATTGAAGCTAAATTTTTCTGATTAAACTTAGATCCTTTAGCTATTAAAACTTCTCCAAAACTATTTGTAACGCCTTGAGATGATTTATCTCTAAGTAGTATTTGAAGTTTGTTTAATAATTGTTCTTTTAATTCATCTTCACTATCCTGATGTACTTTTTCTACTTTTTCTAATAATGCTTTTTCACGCACCTTAGCATTTTTGTCTTTTTTGGCACGTTGAAATAATTTTTTATCAATTACTACACCTTCTGTACCATTTGGTGCTTTTAATGATGCATCCTTTGCATCACCAGCTTTATCGCCAAAAATGGCACGTAAAAGCTTTTCTTCTGGTGTAGGATCACTTTCTCCTTTAGGAGTAATTTTACCTATTAAAATATCACCTTCTTTAATTGTTGCACCAATACGAATAATACCATTTTCATCTAAATCTTTTGTAGCATCTTCGCTAACATTTGGAATATCTGGTGTTAATTCTTCTTCTCCTAATTTAGTATCACGAACTTCTAATTCATATTCTTCAATATGTATTGATGTAAACCAATCTTCACGTACTACTCTTTCATTAATTACTATGGCATCTTCAAAGTTGTAACCTTTCCAAGGCATAAATGCTACTTGTAAATTTCTTCCTAAAGCTAATTCGCCATCTTTAGTTGCATAACCTTCGGTTAAGAAATCTCCTTTACTAACTTTTTGACCTTTTTTAACTGATGGTTTTAAGTTGATACAAGTTGCTTGGTTTGTTTTGATGAATTTGGTTAGTTTATAAATCTTTAAATCATCTTCAAAGCTTATTAAACGTTCATCTTCGTTTCTATCATAACGAACGTGAATTTCTCTTGCATCTACAAACTCTACAACACCATTACCATCTGCATGAATTTGAATTCTTGCATCACGTGCTGCTTTGCCTTCTAAGCCAGTACCTACAACAGGTGATTCTGGACGAATTAAAGGTACTGCTTGACGTTGCATGTTTGAGCCCATTAATGCACGGTTGGCATCATCATGTTCTAAGAAAGGAATGAGTGAGGCACTTAATCCAACAATTTGGTTAGGAGCCACATCAATATATTCTACATCTGCTTTATCTAGAATTGGGAAGTCGCCTGTTTCACGGCTTACAATTTTTTCTTCAAGGAAGTTTCCTTTATCATCTAAAGGAGTATTGCTTTGTGCAATTTTTGCAGTATCTTCTTCTTCGGCACTTAAGAAAGTAAGTTCTTTCATATTTACCTTTCCATTCTCAACTTTACGATAAGGTGTTTCTATAAAGCCCATATCGTTAATGCTTGCATGCACACATAAGGTTGATATTAAACCAATGTTTGGACCTTCTGGTGTTTCAATAGTACAAAGACGACCATAGTGAGAATAGTGTACGTCACGAACTTCAAAGCCTGCACGTTCTCTACTTAAACCACCTGGGCCTAATGCTGAAATACGGCGTTTGTGTGTAATTTCAGAAAGTGGGTTTGTTTGGTCTAAGAATTGAGATAATTGTGAAGTTCCAAAGAATGAATTAATTACTGAAGATAATGTTCTTGCATTAATTAAATCAACTGGTGTAAAAACTTCATTATCTCTTACATTCATACGTTCACGAATGGTACGAGCCATACGAGCTAAACCAACACCAAATTGAGCATAAAGTTGTTCGCCAACTGTACGAACACGTCTATTGCTTAAATGGTCTATATCATCAATTTCTGCTTTTTGGTTGGTTAGTTTTACTAAGTATTTTATAATTTCAATAATATCTTGCTTAGTTAATACTTTTTTAGTTAAAGGATAATCTAATTCTAATTTTTTATTGATTTTATATCTACCAACTTCACCTAAGTCATATCTTTTATCAGAGAAAAATAATTTGTCAATAATACCACGTGCAGTTTCATTATCTGGGGCTTCTGCACCACGTAATTGACGATAAATAAGTTGAACAGCTTCTAACTCACTGTTAGAAGTATCTTTATTTAATGTGTTATAAATGATGGCATAATCTCCACCAACATCTTCTCTTTGTAAGAAAATGCTTTTAATTTCCATTTCAATAATGGTGTTAATGCCGTCTTCATCTAAAACAACATCACGTTCCATTACTATTTCGTTACGTTCAATGCTTACCACTTCTCCTGAATCTTCATCTACAAAATCTTCTACCCAAGTACGTAATACACGAGCTGCTAATTTTTTACCAATATGTTTTGATAGTTCTTTTTTATTGACAGTTACTTCATCTGCCATACCAAAAAGCTCTAAAATATCTTTATCTGTTTCGTAGCCAATAGAACGTAATAAGGTTGTTACTGGAAACTTCTTTTTACGATCTATATAAGCATACATTACATTATTAATATCTGTTGCAAACTCCATCCAAGCACCCTTAAATGGAATTACTCTTGCAGAGTAAATTTTTGTACCATTTGGGTGAACAGATTGTCCAAAAAACACACCTGGAGAACGATGTAATTGAGATACTACAACACGTTCTGCACCATTAACCACAAAAGTGCCTCTTGGTGTCATATAAGGTATATTTCCTAAAAACACATCTTGTACAATGGTTTGGAAATCTACGTGTTCTTCATCGTTACAACTTAAACGTAATTTAGCTTTTAATGGAACAGCATAGGTTAAGCCACGTTCCATACATTCATCTATTGAATAACGAGGTGGATCAATAAAATAATCCAAAAATTCTAATACGAATATATTTCGTGTATCTGTAATAGGAAAATTATCCTTAAATACACGAAAAAGCCCTTCAACATTACGTTTGTCTGGGGTAGTTTCTAACTGGAAAAATTCTTTAAAAGACTCTAACTGAATGTCTAAAAGGTCAGGAGTTTCGGCAAGATGTTTTGTTTTACCAAAATTAATCCTGTGGTTCAATGTAGTTGTTGACATAATATTTTGTAAAACCTGTTTATTGCAATAATAATTCGGCAGAAAGTTTAAGCTTTCTTTTAACTTGATTTACAGATAATTATAATTTTTTGGCGCCGTATTTATAACTATCTTTTACACCTTACCGAACTTAAAAAGGATTGCAAAAGTAAGGTTTTGAATGAGAATGGCAAAACTATTTTTAGAAATCCGAATATCTTTTGCATTTATTTTAACTGTGAGTAAATGTATTGGCTAATATTTCAAGAAATCAATTAAAAGAAATTATTATTTGAGCATATATTATTGTATAAAAGTAAATACAACTTTGCTTTATATCAATTTACTTTTGCGTTTATAATCTTATGCTTAAAAATCTAAAGAACTAAAAATGAAAGGTGTTTATACAATAGTGTTATTAATCATTTCAAATATTTTTATGACAATAGCCTGGTATGGTCATTTAAAATTTAAGGAAATGAACTGGTTCAATAATTTGGCATTACCAGCCATAATATTAATTAGTTGGGGAATTGCTTTGTTTGAATATTCTTTTCAAATACCAGCAAATAGAATAGGTTTTAATGAAAATGGTGGACCATTTAATTTATGGCAATTAAAAGTTATTCAAGAAGTAATAACATTAATTGTATTTACCTTTTTTACCATAATTGTTTTTAAAAATGAAACATTTAAACTTAATCATGCTATTGGATTTGGTTTTTTAATACTTGCTGTTTATTTTATTTTTAAAAAATAGTTAGGGTTTTTATATTAAAGAAATAAGTTGTTGTTATAGTCTTTAAATACTGTATAGATTAAATTTTAAATGATTTTACAAATTATTTTAAAGCATATTTTCTTACCATAAAAAGAAATTAATTATGTAGATGAAAATATTCATCACTTATTGTATAGCTTACTGTTTCTTTTTATTATCTCTTAATTTTTTAGCACCATAACCAACACCAGCAGCTAAAAGCAAAGAAATACCTCCATCTACTGGTATATCATTTTCTGGTGGGTCAAAATCATCTTGAGCTTTAACTGGTAAGGATAAAACCATTATTAAGGATAATATTCCTAACGTTTTTAAAATATTTTTTTTCATAACT
>JBPXJV010000051.1:0-21059 GCA_051715485.1 Chitinophagales bacterium | reverse complement strand
AAAAGCAGATGCAGGAGAAGACAGAACTATTACAGCAGGAGACAGCACTTATATAGGTAGCTATATTAATGGCATTAATAACATTACATGGTATAATGCAGCAGGTAATATAATAGCCACAGGCATACCTGGTATGTATGTACAACCTGCAACAAGCACTTTTTATGTAATAGAGCAAAATGTGTGTGGGCAGTATAGTAGAGATACAGTGAATGTAAATGTAGGAGTGGTACCATTAATAATTGTTAATTATCAATTGTTAATTATTAATGAGGGTGTAGTAAATAAATGGGTTACTGCTAATGAAATTAATGTAACTCACTTTAATATTCAAAGAAGTAGTAATGGAATTGATTTTTATAATATAAACAAAATAGCTGCAAAAAACGAAAGCTATAATGAATACAGTTTTACGGATGTACAACCTTTGAATGGAAAGAATATTTATCGTTTGGAAGTAGTAGATAAAGACGGAAAAATTACTTATAGTAAAACGCTACAAATAACCCTAAACATTAAACCTGAAGCTTTAAACATTTATCCAAACCCTGCAAAAAATGTGGTAAATGTTATTGGTAAAAACATACAACAAATAAGCATTATTGATTTTACAGGAAGAACATTAATACAGCAAAATTTCAATAATGCCAATAACTTAAAATTGAATATTGAAAATTTAAGTAAAGGCATTTACCTATTGAAAGTGGAAGATGTAAAAGGAAATATGCAAACTAAAAAATTGATTGTAGAATGATAAAGTCTTTCCTTTAGAGTGGTTTAGGGTGGCTTGATTTATATTTCAACATACCAATTGTTAATAACCATAAAATGAAGTGATTAATTTAAAAATTAGCAAAAAAATTGTTGAAAGAAAAAGAATAACTAATACTCGTATGTAAAAAAATAACATACTATTGAAAATTTTCACTTTTTACTTCATCTTATTTAACAGTGTATAATTGGTTAGATTAAAAATGTGTAATAAAGTATAACAGTTATTAACTATTGTGAAAATAAGCAGATAATATTGAATTAGCCTGATTTTTATATTGTTAATTATTTGTCAGTTATAGTGTATAATAGTTTAGTTAATTAACTTTGCCACTTGTTAATAAATAACTTATCCCACTATTAACACTCATAATAGTAATATTGTTTTTTATAAATAAATATTATTAAATACTATTACAATGGATATTAACATAGCAAAAGAACAATTACAAGAAAAAGGATTTTTAGATATTGAAGTTTCGCCAACATTAGATTTATTTGCAGAAATAGAAAAATTAAAGAAAGAAAAAAATATTGTTTTATTAGCACATTATTATCAAGAGCCAGATATACAAGATGTGGCAGATTATATAGGCGATAGTTTAGGACTTGCACAACAAGCTGCTAAAACAAATGCAGATATAATAGTTTTTGCTGGTGTGCATTTTATGGCAGAAACAGCAAAAATTTTAAGTCCAACTAAAAAAGTTTTATTACCCGATTTGAATGCTGGTTGTTCTTTAGCAGATAGTGCACCAGAACATTTGTTTAAAGCTTTTAAAGCCAAATATCCAAACCATGTTGTAGTAACTTATATAAATTGTAGTGCAGAAATTAAAGCTTTGAGTGATTATATCTGTACTTCATCAAATGCAGAAAAAATTATTGAAAGTATTCCAAAAGACCAACCAATTATTTTTGCTCCTGACAGAAATTTAGGTGCTTTCTTAATGAAGAAAACAGGCAGAGATATGGTTTTATGGAATGGCTCTTGCCAAGTACACGAAATTTTTAGCTTAGAAAAAATAACCAAATTAAAAATTCGTCATCCAAAAGCAAAGTTTATTGCACACCCAGAATGTGAAGAAGCAGTTTTAGAAATTGCAGATTTTATTGGTAGTACATCTCAACTTTTAAAATATACAGAACAACAAGAAGCAACAGAATTTATTGTTGCAACTGAAACAGGCATTTTACATAAAATGCAACAATTATCTCCCAATAAAACATTTATACCAGCACCACCAAATAATGCTTGTGCTTGTAATGATTGTCCTTATATGAAATTAAATACTTTAGAAAAGTTATATACTTGTATGAAGTATGAATTACCAGAAATAACTATAAAAGAAGATTTACGCTTAGCTGCTTTAAAATCTATTAATAAAATGATGGAAATAAGTAAAGCAGCAGGATTAATTGGTTAATTATTTTTAGTTGCAATAGCTATATTTGTAAGCTATGGCAAAATCAGCTTCTCCAATGATGCAGCAACATAAGGCTATTAAACAAAAATATCCTGATGCTATATTATTATTTAGAGTAGGCGATTTTTATGAAACCTTTGGTCAAGATGCTATTATTACTTCTCAAGTTTTAGGAATAACACTTACTAAAAGAAATAATGGCGATAATGCAAATACAGAATTAGCTGGTTTTCCTCATCATGCTTTAGATACTTATTTACATAAATTAGTAAAAGCTGGTTATCGTGTTGCTATTTGTGATCAATTAGAAGATCCTAAACAAGCAAAAGGAATTGTAAAACGTGGTGTAACAGAATTAGTAACACCAGGTATTGCTACCAATGATAAATTATTAGAACATAGTAGTAATAATTTTTTAGCAGCTATACATTTTTCAGAAAAAAATGTAGGTATTGCATTTATTGATATTAGTACAGGAGAATTTTTTATTGCTGAAGGAAATGAAGAATACATTGATAAACTATTACAAAGCCTAAAACCAGCAGAAGTAATTTTTCAACGTAGTTATCAAAAACATTTTAAAGAAACATTTGGTTTAAAATTTTATACCTATACTTTAGAGAGTTGGATTTTTGAATTAGCTTTTGCAACAGAAAGTTTATTAAAACAATTTCAAACACATTCACTAAAAGGTTTTGGAATTGAAAATATGCAGCAAGGAATTGTTGCTGCAGGAGCTGCATTATATTATTTAAAAGATACAGAACATCCAAATCTACAACACTTAACAGCTATTCAAAGAATTGAAAAAGAAGATTTTTTGTGGATGGATAGATTTACCATAAGAAATTTAGAAATTATTGGTAGCACAAATTCAGAAGAAAATAATTTATTGAAAGTATTGGATAATACTGTTTCTCCAATGGGAGCAAGACTTTTGAAACGATGGATTTTAATGCCATTAAAAGATATTACTAAAATAAATGAAAGATTAAATGTTGTAGAATTTTTTATCAAAGAAACAGATAACAGACACAAACTTATTCATGCAATAAAACAATGTGGCGATGTAGAAAGATTGGTAAGTAAAATTCCGTTAAAGAAAATTAATCCAAGAGAAATTATTCAATTAGCAAAAGGATTACAACAAGTTTCTGTTATAAAAAATATTTGTTCAACAGCAAATAATACCTATTTGCAAAGATTGGCAGATGGTTTAAACAACTGTCAAATTATTCTGCAAAAAATATTACAAGAAATAGAAGAACTACCACCAATAGCTGCTAATAAAGGAAATTTAATTAAAGCAAATGTTCATAATGATTTAGATGAGTTAAGAAAAATTGCATCAGGTGGAAAAGAATATTTAATCAATATTCAACAAAGAGAAGCAGAGGCAACAGGAATACCTTCTTTAAAAATAGGGTTTAATAATGTGTTTGGTTATTATTTAGAAGTAACCAATGTTCATAAAAACAAAGTACCCAACAGTTGGATAAGAAAACAAACACTTGCCAATGCTGAAAGATATATTACACCAGAGCTAAAAGAATATGAAGAAAAAATAACAGGAGCAGAAGAAAAAATTTTAGCCATAGAATTAGAAATATTTGATAAACTTTTACTTGCTCTGCAAGATTATATTGCACCAATACAAGTAAATGGAAATATTATTGCCGTTTTAGATTGCTTAATTTGCTTTGCAGAAAATGCTTTAAAGTATAATTATAAAAAACCAGAATTACACAATGGTTTTGATATTACACTTAAAGAATCTCGTCATCCTGTAATTGAAAGAAATTTACCACAAGGAGAAAATTATATAACCAATGATATTTTTTTAGATCCAGAAACACAACAAATAATTATTCTTACAGGTCCAAACATGAGTGGTAAAAGTGCTGTGCTAAGACAAACAGCACTCATAACTTTAATGGCTCATATAGGCAGTTTTGTTTCTGCCGATGTTGCCAAAATTCCATTAACAGATAAAATTTTTACAAGAGTAGGAGCAAGTGATAATTTAAGTGGTGGCGAAAGCACCTTTATGGTAGAAATGAACGAAACAGCCTCTATCATTAATAATATTTCAGAAAGAAGCTTAATACTATTAGATGAAATAGGTAGAGGAACATCAACCTATGATGGTATTAGTATTGCTTGGAGTATTGTTGAATATTTACACCATTCATCAGCAAAACCAAAAACACTTTTTGCAACACATTATCACGAATTAAATGAGTTAGAAGAAAAACTTACACGTGTAAAAAACTATCATATCACCAACAAAGAAGTAGGCAACAAAATTATTTTTTTAAGAAAATTAGCTAAGGGAGGAAGTACTCATAGCTTTGGTATTCATGTAGCAAAAATGGCAGGTATGCCTCCAGAGCTTATCAATAGAGCCAATGAAATATTAAAACTATTAGAACAAAAATCATCATCAAAAGAAGATGAACAAGGCACACCGAATATTAAAGACATTAGTCAAAAAATTAAATCACTTACAGCACCACAAGTACAACTTTCTATTTACGATACTTATTCTCAAGTATTTGATGATATAAGAAAAGCTTTAGAAAATATAGATATTAACCGACTAACACCAGTAGAAGCATTAATGAAGTTGAATGAAATAAAAGGAATGTTGAAGTAATTCTTAATCAAAATAAACAATCAAAGCATTACTTTTGCCCACCCAAAATAAAGAGGTATGATTGATAAGTTAGAAGCTATAAAAGCAAGGTTTGAGCAAATTGGTATTGCATTAACTAATCCAGAAATTATCAATAATCAAAAGGAGTTTGGAAAACTAAGTAAAGAATATCGTTCTTTAGAAAAAATAGTTCAACCTTTTGAACAATATAAAAAAGTATTAGCCGATTTTAATTTTGCCAAAGAAAGTTTAAATGGCAATGATGAGGATATGAAAGAATTAGCCAAAATGGAATTGCCCGATTTGGAAGAACAAAAAGAAGATTTAGAAAAACAATTAACCCAATTACTTATACCAAAAGACCCACAAGATGATAAAAATGCCATTCTTGAAATTCGTGCAGGAACAGGTGGCGATGAAGCAAGTTTATTTGCAGGAGATTTATTAGGAATGTATTTACGTTATTGTCAAAAGAAAGGATGGAAAGCAGCCGTAGTAAGCGAAAGTGAAGGAACTGTTGGTGGTTTTAAAGAAGTAGTAGTAGAAGTAACAGGAGAAGATGTTTATGGCACATTAAAATTTGAAAGTGGTGTACATCGAGTACAAAGAGTACCAAATACAGAAACACAAGGTCGTGTTCATACAAGTGCAGCAACAGTAGCAGTAATGCCAGAAGCAGAAGAAGTAGATGTTGAATTAAAAGAAAGTGATGTAAAAATGGAAACTGCACGAAGTGGTGGTGCTGGAGGACAAAATGTAAATAAAGTTGAAACAAAAGTTTTTTTAACACATATACCAACAGGCATTGTAGTAGTTTGCCAAACAGAAAGAACACAACTTGCCAACAGAGAAAAAGCAATGACAATGTTGCGTACTAAATTGTATGAAGAACAGGTGCGTAAACAAGAAGATGAAATTTCCAGACAAAGAAAAACATTAGTAAGCACAGGTGATAGAAGTGCCAAAATTAGAACATATAATTGGCCTCAAGGCAGAGTAACAGACCATAGAATTGGATTAACTTCTTATAATTTAGATTCGGTTATTAATGGTAATATTGATGAGTTTATAGAAGCCTTACAACTTGCAGAAAATACAGCAAAAATGACGAATCAAGAATAGTGAAAAGAGCCTAACATATTAACTGAAAAAATAAATAACATGCAATTTGGCTTTGTATATGATAAGAAAAAAACAATACAAGCATTACGCTATCATTTTATTTCAAGAAGTGAAATAAGGTGGTTAATTATAGTAGTAAATATATTTGCTATAACATCGGCTATTTTATTTTATTCAAAAAAAATAAGACCAGAATATTTTTTACTTGGTTCTATTATGTGGTTATTAATAATGTTGGCAGTTTGGTATATTTTACCATTAGCTGTTTATAAAAAAACAGAAATGTTTCAACATCGATATATTGTAACATTTCTTTCAGAAAAATTAATTTTAGAAACAGAAGCAGGGAATGCAGAATTTAATTGGGAAAAATTTCAACAATACACAGAAACACCACATTTTTTTCATTTATACTTCAACCCAAGATCATTTCTTTTAATACCTAAATACGAAACAGGCGAAGAAATGAGACACGATATTAGAGGAATTTTAAATAAAGCAATAGGAAATAATTAATTCAGAAATTGCAGTATTATATGAAGAACAAATCAACTTGCCTAACCATTACCTATAAGCCTATTTAATACAATCTTACTTCAACTCTATCTACAAAAATTATCTGTTGCCTTATGCACTTACATTTGCAATAAGTATGAGTAAAGGCGGAAAAAAGAAAATTTTTGATTTTAGTTTACTGCGTAGAATATTTACTTATGTAAAACCCTATAAAAAGTGGTTTTATATCAGTTTATGTCTGGCAATAATAATAGCATTATTTGCCCCTATTCGACCATATTTAATACAACTAACAGTTGATAAAGCTATAGGTAAAGATGTACAAATGCCTCAATGGTTACAATATTTATTTTACACAAAAAACTTAAATATTGCAACACAAGTAGTAATATGGGTTACTGTTTTTCAAGTAGGTTTTATTTTTTTAGAAACATTATTACGTTTTATTTTTTCTTTTATTACTGCAAAACTTGGACAACATGTTGTAAAGGATTTAAGAGTAACTATTTATAAAAAAATATTACAGCTTAAGTTAAGACAATTTGATAAAACACCTATTGGAACACTAACAACAAGAACAGTAAATGATATTGAAAGCATCAATGAAATTTTTAGTGATGGATTAATTCCTATTATTTCAGATTTACTCATCATCATTATTACTTTAATCACCATGTTTTGGATAGATTGGCAACTTACATTAGTTGCATTAATTCCTTTTCCTTTTTTAATAGTTGCTACTTATTATTTTAAAGAAAGCGTTAATGCAAGTTTTATTAGAGTAAGAAATGCAGTAGCCAACTTAAATGCATTTGTTCAAGAACACTTAACAGGCATTACTGTTGTTCAAGCTTTTGCAGCAGAAGAAAGAGAACTAAAAAAATTTGATGTAATAAATAAAGAACACAGAAGTGCCAATGTAAAAGCCATTTTTGCTTATAGTGTTTTTTTTCCAATAGTAGAATTAGTACTTGCAATAGGAACAGGATTAACCGTTTGGTGGATTGCCGACAAACAATTAAACCCTGGTTTATTAGTTGCTTTTATTTTATACCTCAACCAAATATTTAGACCATTACGCATTATTGCAGATAAATTTAATGTACTGCAAATGGGAATGATTGCTGCAGAACGTGTTTTTAAAGTTTTGGATAATGATGATGTTGAAGAAGAATCAAACAACAATACAGTACAACAAAAACTAAAAGGCAATATAAAATTTGATAACGTTTGCTTTGCATATACAAATGATAATTATGTTTTAAAAAATATTTCTTTTCAAGCAAATGAAGGAGAAACTATTGCATTAGTAGGACATACAGGAAGTGGTAAAACTTCTATTATTAGTGTATTAAATAAATTATACCCAATACAAAAAGGAAAAATTTTAATTGATGAAATCGACATCAACAATTATTCTAATGATTTATTAAGAAGAAATATTGGTGTTGTACTACAAGATGTTTTTTTATTTACTGGAACAATAATGGATAATATTACTTTGTACGATTCATCTATAAATGAACAACAAGTTATAGAAGCTGCTAAATTAATTGGTGTACACAATTTTATCATGAAATTACCCAATGGTTATTATTTTAATTTAGGAGAAAGAGGCACCACTTTAAGCTTAGGACAAAGACAATTAATTTCTTTTATCAGAGCATTACTTTATAATCCTGCAATTTTAATTTTAGACGAAGCAACTTCATCAATAGATTCAGAAAGTGAGCAACTTATTCAAAAAGCAACTGAGCAATTAATTACGGGACGAACTTCTATAGTAATAGCTCATAGATTAAGCACTATTAGAAAAGCAAATAAAATAATTGTTTTAGACAAAGGAGATATTAAAGAAATAGGAACACACGAAGAGCTATTAGTAAATAATGGTTACTACACCAAACTATACAATATGCAATTTGAAAATGTATAATAATTAATTTTACTTATACTTTCATTTCTCTTTTTTATTAATTAAGTTGATAAGGACAAACAGGCAAATAATGGAACTTTTGCTTCACCACAGATGAAAAATAATTCCCCTCCATTGGATGGGTAAGGGGTGGTTAAATAAAACAACGTTCAATAATCAATTTTAAACAATCAATTTTTTAAAAACCACAAAGAGTATAGATAAAAGAACACAAAGAAAATATAGTTATTTATTTAAGTTTTCTGATAAAGAAAAAGGCTTGGCGAAGGTTGGGTATTTAGAAAACGTCAGCCCCGAACCACAGTACAATAGAATTACCACTGCCGATTGCTCCAATCATAAACCTTACTATTGGCAAAACCAATGTTGGCGGTAGTTTTAGTCCACAAATGTTTCTTGAATTACGGATTTCACTTTCACAATTTCCTTATCAGTTAATTGTTCAAATCGTTTTACTATTCGTATTCTGTCAATTGTTCTAATTTGGTCAATTACTATCCAGCCTTTTATTGCTTTGTGCTTCACTTCAACTCTCGTTGGATATGGCTTTGAGCTACTTGTCATTGGTGCAACAACAATTGTCTGCAAATACTTGTTCATTTCATTTGGCGACAACACAATACATGGTCTTGTTTTTTTCATTTCGCTTCCAATCGTAGGGTCAAGGTTAACCAATACAATGTCATATTGATTTATTTGCTCCATTCTTCAAAATTTTCATCTTCAAAAACATCGTCCATTAAAAGTTGGTCGTCACCATTTTCGTGCATTTTTTTAAATGCTTTCTCCCAATTTTTTCGTGGCTCGGCTTTGGGTTTCAAAATGATATAACCTTTTTCAAGGATTAACTCAATTTTGTCGCTTATGCTGTATTTTTCAAGGATGGTCTTAGAAAGTCTAATTCCTTTTGAGTTACCAATGTTAATGATTGAAAGTTCCATAAAATTTGTTTTGTGATTACAAAGTAATTACAAAATTATCAAACTTCCAAATTGCAGAGAAAGGAATTTGTTAATTGGATGGTGTCCCAAAAAATTACATCAAACGAGCAGGGCTTGGCGTTGTTTAGGCATTTGAAAAACGTCAAGCTGGAACTGAAGATGAATAGCGAACTGATGCTGATGATATATTTGTCTGCCCAACTTGCATAAAACCCCCTGTTGCCTGCTGGCTTTTCATGTGCTGTTTGATAATCTTTTAAAATCATTTCCTTTCCAACTTATAATATCAGCTAAATTTTCATATTGATTAATTCCAATTTGTCCAGTCCCGTTTGGTGAAAAGTTTGTTTCTGTTATAAAATAACCATTGTCTAATTCAAAAAAATACTTTTCGTCATCACCACCAAAAGTTATAAGGTCTTTGATAGCTCTACCCTTGATATGTTTTAATTTATTTTCAATATACTCAACTTTATAAGGCTCATATTCTTTAATGTATTTTGTCTTAATGATTGTTTTTTTTCTGCTAATCAGATGTTTTGCTTTTTCAAATAAAGTCGGTTTCTTATCTGCAAGATTGTTAGCAATTTCTGTTATTGATTTTTCTTCTTTATTGATATGATAAATAGGGTGTAGTTCATCCAAGTTTTTAAAAATAGTAATTGCGTTTTCATCAAGTTTTTTTACCGATACTTCATCTTCGGAAGTTGCAAAACTATAAGGTATGCCAATTATAGTGGTATTGTCTAATTCCACAAAACATTCGCTTTTATCAAGTCCTCTATGTTCGTATTTTGATATTTCAAAAATATCAGTGATAGTTTTACCTATGAGTTCTTTTAATAACATTTTAATAGTTGATTTTGTTGAAAGGGGTTATTTTACTTCTAATGTGTCGCTCCAAATAACATTATTCATCTTAGTTAACTGCGAAACTTTGGAAAACATCTCGTTATTATTTTTAGCCCTTATAAAGTTGAAACCAATTCTAAATCGTAATCCTGTTAGTTGTCTAATATTTTTTTTGGTTGTTAATTTAATTATGGTGTCTCGTCTGCTGTCTGGTGGGATTTTAATAAGTTGTGGAACATTTTTGTCGCATTCATTCACAGAAATGAATAAATCTTTTGTGTCAGTAGTATATGAGTCTTGCCAAGAGCATGACATACTAATATATGTAACTGTGTCGGACAAGGAATTTGTTAAAGAGGTTTTGATTGGCAAATAATTTATATCTCCATCTTTTTCCCAACTGCCAACCTGAGCCGATAATATCATTTTTTCTTTGCCCTCTTTTGGATGTGAACAAGAAAAGATAATAGTCGACCAAATAATTGTCACTGCTATAAAAGTTTTCATGATTTGCAAATTGTATCGTTTAAGCTTGCAGTCAACGTTTAAGGCTTTGCGAGGGAGCGGATTTTCAGCACTAAACTCCAATCGAAGCACGGACTTCAAATATAGCACAAAAGGTTCAATCGAAGCCGTTCACTCACTCTCTTGCCAATTTGTTTGTTGTGCGTTCGGCATAGTTTTAGTAGGCAATTTTTCTTTTGTTTAGCTCTACATTAAAATTCACTTTAGCACCCAAAGCTTCAAAAACTTTTAAAATTGTCGTAAACCTTGCGTCTGTTGTACTGTTTTCAATTTTTGAAATCTGTGCTTTCTTCACACCTACAAGTTTGCCCAATTCTTCTTGTGTCAAATTACGTTCTTGTCTTGCTTGCTTGATAGCTTGCCCTAACAAGTCAAGTCGAAGTTCGTTTTCAAATTCGTCAAGTTTCTTCGTTCCTTTTTTCCCGATGTATTTATCGGTCAAATCTTCTAAACTATATGTCTTCATTTCTTCTTGTTTTTGTCGTTAAAATATTTTTCTCTTGATTTTTCAGCCCGATCAATTTCACTTTTTAGAATTTTATCCGTTTCTAAATTAGTGGGAGAGTTGAAATTACAACTGTGTTTGCTTTGTCGGTCTTATCCCAAAATGCAAAAAGTCGGTAATACGTTTTTTTAAATTTTGTTCTAAACTCTCAAACTTCGACTTGTAGTTTCTTGAAAAGTTCTTTATCATTAGTACTCCGAGCCTTCCAAATGTTATAAACTATTTTATCTCTTGCTTTCTCGTTAAGCTTGTCAAGAAACTCTTTTGCCTCTTCTAAAAACTCAACTCGAAATTTGTATTCTGTCATCCATTTTAAATTATAAACAAATATACAAGTTTCTTATTTAGGAAACAATTTGTTTCCTTTAAATTTTAGTCGTGAGTTTCAAATTTTCAATACCTTGTTGTACGCTGCTTTGTTCGTCAACACAAGATGAGCAATAATAAATATATTATTTTTTGTTCGTTCTTATAAACGCAAAATAGTCGCCATAACTATTGGAAAGAAAATTTGCAAATGATGGGTCTTGTAGCGAATAACCACAATGGTTTACTTGTTGTAAAGCTAATTTGAGTTTGTCCGACAAAACTTGGTTTGAGGTAAAATCAGTCCATGAAACAATTGTGAATTTAATATCAGCTTGTCGAGTAGAAGTTGGTGTCCAAGAATATGTTCCATTTGATTTTGTGCCTTCTAAATTAATAGTCCAAGTAAAGTCATTTTTTAACACCAATGAACTTGAAGGCGTGACATCATAAATTGTTACATCACCAGAGGTTCGAAGGTCATACAACTTGAATTCAATGCCTGCGAATTCTGGTTTTGCTATTTCATTGTCTTTTTTACAAGAAATGATTGTCATAACAATAATAAAAGCAAAGAGCGTCAAAATATTTTTCATAATGAGGTTTTATGTTTTATAAAGTTATTGCTGTCATTGTGAAGTTTGTCTTAAAGTAGCGTACAACGTTTTGCAGCTTGGCGAAGGCAGGGCTTTGAAAACCGTCAGCCCAAATATAGCACAAATGTTCAATTACTTCCGTCTGCCCTGCTTTTGCCAAACCGATGTTGCCTGCAGTTTTTCTTTTAATATACTTTAATTCCATATTTCAATAATTTTTTAGGCAAATTATCGTCAAGGTTTGAAATATCACTGTCATTAAGTTCTATAAGTTTAAATTCATACTTTCTGTAAATGTCTATTTTTACTTTCTTTCTTTCAGCATATTTGGGGTCGTCTTCCATTCCCCAAAATTCAATATATACACTTTCTGTTGGTATAAAGAAATCTGAATATAATTCTTCCTCAATAGGTAGTTTTCGTTCGTAGGCATGGGCTAGTTTATAATCATATAGTGCATTGTCTATAATAACCTCTGCTCTTGAACGAACCATATGTCCGTCTTTTGTTCTAAAAGTAGCTGGAAATTTTTCACGAAAGGAATCAGCAGTTTTAATTATTTCAACTTTTTCAATTGTTAATTGTTGATTTTCTGTTTCAGTGTTTGTTCCTTTAAAACCTGATATTAAATTTTTGTTTTGTGTAATGTTGTCTGGCCATAAAACATAAGTCCCTCCTGAAGTATCATTTTCAAACTGTCTGCCACCTAAACTCTTGCCAAGCTTGGTTACTTTCCAACCTGCAATGTCTTTTTCTATCCAACCAAGTTCTGATATAATAAGGTTTAACCTTTGTGAAGAAATATTAAATTGTTTTCCAAGAGCAGTTGCATTTAACAATTTAGGTTTGTTTTTCTGTTCATTATTTTCAATTTGCAAATTTTCTGGCCAAACTATATACTCTCCAAAATTTGGATTATTTCTAGTTTGTCCATCTTGCTTTTTACCAAGTTCTGTTAAAACCCATTTGTCATTTTTTCTCTCTATCCAACCTAAAATTTTTAGTTTGTCAAATAATTCGTTGGATTTTATGTCTAATTCGTTTGCAAGTGCTGTTGTTGAAATATATTCCATTGTTAAGTTAGTTGTGTCTCTAAAATTGCAGGCAACTCCCAAATATACGCAACTATATATATTCGCCCAATTTTTATTAATATACCTTCATTGATAGATAAATTATTGAAGGCTAATTTTTAGTTGTAATTATTGGTTGAGTTTATTTTGTAGTTTAACTTCGTAATTTGTATATCTAGGGTATTTCTAATAAGGTTTTTATTTTTTATAATAATTCAAATTACTCAATTCAATTAGTTTTTACAATCTTATTTTAAATCTATACAAAACAAACATATCAACTACTTTCTTTTTGAGGAATTGAGGGGTTAAATTTTTTATTAAGTTAAATAAGTAGATAAGGAAAACCTGTGAACTCGTAAACTTGTGAACAAATAAACTTTTACTCAATCAATAACACTATCAATTAGTTTTGCTGTGCTTTAGTAAAATAATATTATGAAAAAAGCTGCTTTTATTCCTGCACGTTATGCTGCTACACGTTTTCCTGCTAAGCTTATGCAATTATTAGGAAACAAAACTGTTATAAAACATACTTATGATAATACTTTGGCTACTGGTTTATTTGATGAAGTTTGGGTTGTAACAGATAGTGAAATTATTTTTAAAGAAATTACTAATAATGGTGGTAGGGCAATAATGAGCATTAAACAACACGAAAGTGGTAGTGATAGAATTGCAGAAGCTATTACAAATATTGATGTAGATATTGTTGTTAATGTTCAAGGCGATGAACCTTTTGTAAAAAAAGAACCTTTAGAAAAATTATTAGAAGTGTTTAAAGACCCTTCTGTACAAGTAGCAAGTTTAATGCAGGTTTTAGCAGATGATAAACTAATTCAAGATCCTAATTATGTAAAAGTAGCTGTTGATAAAAATATGAATAGCTTAATGTTTAGTCGTTCTCCTATTCCTTATCATAGAAATAAAGAAATTACTCCTATTTATTATGAGCATATTGGTGTATATGCTTTTAAAAAGCAGGCATTACTCAATTTTACTCAATGGAAAATGACTCCTTTAGAAATTGCAGAAAAAATAGAATGTTTAAGATATTTAGAAAATGGAATTCCTTTAAAAATGGTTATTACAGATTATATGGGAGTAGAAATTGATACACCAGAAGATTTAATAAAAGCAGCAAAATTTTTATAATCTAATTCATCATTAAAATAAAAAAGGCTATCAATTTAGATAGCCTTTTTTAATAAATATTTTTATAGCTTAATCTCTTTTAGCAAAACGACTAAGCAATTTTAAAATTTCAATATAAAGCCATACAATAGTTACTAATAAACCAAATGCTCCATACCATTCCATATATTTTGGAGCACCTTGTTCTGCACCTTGCTCAATCATATCAAAATCTAAAATAAGATTTAAAGCAGCAATGGCTACAACAAATAAACTAATACCAATTCCCAATAAACTTCCATTACCAAAATTCATAAAATCCATTTGTACACCAAATAAACGAAGCAATAAAGAAATACCATAAAAAATAGCAATTCCTAATGTTGCACTAAAAATTATACTCTTAAATTTATTAGTTGCTCTAATTACTCTAAAGTTGTACAATAAAAACATTGCAATAGCAACACCAAATGTTAAGCCTACTGCTTGCATAACAATATTTGGATAATCTTCTTTCATCATTTCATTAATAACAACTGAAAGAGCACCAATAAACAATCCTTCTAAAATACCATAAGCAGGAGCTAAAAATGGAGCCCATTTTGGTTTTATAGCAATAGCTATTGCAGCAATTAATCCACCAAAAACACCAACCATCATTAGTGTCATCATTAATTTTTGCTGACCACTTGTATATAATTGCCAGGTATAAGCAGCACCTGCAATTACAGTAAGCATAAGAAAACCAAATTTATTAATGGTTCCTCTTACAGTCATTGTTCCTTCAAACTCTCCTTGAGTATTAAGGCTTTTTTGAAAAATTTTATCCGTTAATGTTGGATTTCCTGATTTAAAAAGTGACATTTTTTTAATTGTTTAGGTTGTAAAGATAAATGATAAATTGTAAAAATATACTTAAAAGAACAAGCTTCTAAACACGTCAGTTTTTTTAAAAATTAATCCTCTTTTTTTATGGAAGATGCTCCAGTGGAACGAACTTTAATTACTACCGCTTTTCCTTTGTATCGAATATTACTTGCCCCACTTGAATGAACATCTAACTCATTTTCAACATTTATTTTTGCAGAACTTGCTCCACTTGCATGAATTTTACATATTCCAATAATTAAATCAGCAGCAGATAAAGAACTTACCCCACTTATATCAATCACTGCATTTTTTATATTACCAGATAGCTTTACAACAGAAGCCCCACTTATATCTGCTTTAACATTTTCTGAAAAAATAGCTCCCTTTAAAATGCTTGCCCCACTGATATCTAATGTTACATTATTGGCTGTAAAATTATCAACCAAATTCAAATAACTTGCTCCAGAAATAGTAATGTTTTCAATATCTTTTACAGAAATATATACTTTATAACGTTCTTTCTTAGAGCCAAAATTTAAGCCACCATTATCTACAAATATTTTAAGTGTATTATTCTCCACTTTCGTAATAATTTTTTTATTGTTCTTTTCATTAGTACAACTAACTGCTAATCCAATTTCTCCTTGAGATATGTATGCCCTTACAGTGCTTGAAATTTCAATATTTTTAAAATTACCGACTTCTCTAAGCTCAGCATTTTCATCCATTACAACAGTTTTGGTTGGTTGAGCTATTACAATATTTATACTTACAATAGCTATTAATAAATACAATACTTTTTGCATAAATTTTTTTAAGTAAAACGAAATTAATTTTTAAAAGTTACAGAATTATTTTCTTTTACTATTTTTACACTTGAATTTTCCTCGGGGTGTTATTCTATAATTTAGAATGACTGAGAATATACCCGTTGAACCTGAACAGGGTAATTCCTGCGAAGGGAAGGCGACTTCTTCACTTTTTATGGTCATCTTTCTTTGGCGTTTTTCCTGTTCCCATTTATTAATTTTTAAAAAGAATAACAATGAAAAAATTATTGGGAACATTGTCTTGCACTCTTATTACGTGTTTTGTACTTGCACAAAAAATTAATGTTGCAGGAAAAGTTACAGACGAGAAAACAAATGAACCCTTAGCTGGCGTAGTTGTAACATTGAATAATAAAACAACTTTAACCAACGATGATGGTTTGTTTTATTTTGAAAAAATAACTAAGCAAAATGCTATTATTAAAATTAGTAGTATTGGTTATACCGATTTTTCAAAAGAAATTTTTGCAGAGAAACTATCACAGTTTATAACAATTCAATTAAAAAGTAAAACATTTAATTTAGAAACGTTAGAAGTAAAATCTATCAGAGCATCAAACAAATCTCCTTTTACAAAAACCAATTTAGGCAAAGAAGAAATTACTAAACTTAATTTAGGGCAAGATTTGCCTTTTGCATTAAATCAAACACCATCTGTTGTAATTAATGCAGATGCTGGTAATGGCATTGGTTATACAGGAATAAGAATTAGAGGAACAGATGCAACAAGAATTAATGTAACACTTAATGGCATTCCTTTTAATGATGCAGAAAGTCAAGGAACTTTTTTTGTAAATATTCCTGATATTATTTCATCTGCAAACTCTATTCAAATTCAAAGAGGCACAGGAACATCTACTAATGGAACAGGAGCTTTTGGTGCTGCAATAAATATTAATACAAACGAGTTTAATGAAAAAGAATATGCAGAAATTAATAACAGCTTTGCCTCTTTCAATACTTTTAAAACTACTGTAAAAGCTGGAACAGGTATTATAGATAAACACTTTACACTTGATACAAGACTTAGCAAAATAAGTAGTAATGGGTATATTGATAGAGCATCAAGCAATCTACAATCTTTTTATATTTCTGGCTCTTATTTTAATAATAAATCTTCTTTACGATTAAATATTTTTTCAGGAAAAGAAAAAACCTATCAAGCTTGGAATGGTGTACCAGAAAACATATTGCTTACCAACAGAACTTATAATTCATCTGGTACAGAAAAAAATGGAACACCCTACGACAACGAAACAGATAATTACAATCAAACATTTTTTCAGTTATTTTTTAATCATAAAATAAACAATCATTGGCAAATTAACATTGCTACTTTTTTAACAAGAGGTATTGGTTATTACGAAAATTATAAAGCAAATCAAAAGTTTAAAAACTATGGATTGCCTGATACAATTATTGGTGGAGCAACCATAAAGAAAACAGATTTGGTAAGACAACTTTGGTTAGATAATTATTTTTATGGAAATATTTTCTCTGCTGAATACAAAAAAAATAAAACCCTTGTAACACTTGGTGGAGGTTGGAGTAATTATAATGGAAGGCATTATGGAAAAATTCCTTGGGCTGCTTTATCTATTGAAAAAGATTATACTTACTACAACCTTGATGCTTTTAAAAATGAATTAAATTTTTATGGAAAACTTCAACATCAATTAAGCAAAACATTTACATTTTTTGCAGATGCACAGTTTCGTTTTGTAAAACATCAGATGAATGGTTTTAGAAATAATCCAACATTATTTGTTGATAGAAAATTTAATTTTTTAAATCCTAAAATTGGTTTTACATATTCAAAAAATAATTGGAATACATATTTTAGTTATGCTTTTTCTGGCAAAGAACCAAACAGAAAAGATTTTGAAGCAGGAGTTACAATACAGCCCAATGCAGAGTATTTACACAACTTTGAATTAGGTACTGAAAAAAGAACCTCTCAATATTATGTTGCAGCTACTTTATTTTATATGCTGTATAAAGATCAGTTAGTACTTACAGGAAAAATAAATGATGTTGGTGCATACACAAGAGTTAATGTGCCTAATAGTTACAGAATAGGGCTTGAATTGCAAGGAAGTTATGTGTTTAATAATTGGTTAAACACAACAGCAAACTTTACTTTTAGTAAAAACAAAATAAAATCATTCACAGAGTTTATTGATGATTATGATACAAACACACAAATTGGTATTGAACATAATAATAAAGATATAACCCTTTCTCCTTCTGTAATTGCAGCAGGAAGTATGAATATTATTCCTGTAAAAAATATTGAGTTGAGTTTTTTAAGTAAATATGTAGGCAAACAATATTTAGATAACACACAAAATGAAAACAGAAGATTAAATAGTTTTTACACACAAGATGTAAGAATAATTTATTCTTTGAAAAATAAAATATGTAATGAGTGGAACTTTATTGTTCAGGTAAATAATATTTTTAATAAACTATACGAACCCAATGGTTATACATTTAGTTATGTAAGTGGAGGAATTTTAAATACAGAGAATTTTTATTTTCCAATGGCAGGAACAAATTTTTTACTTGCCATCAACATTAAACTTTAAAAATTACTAATTGCACAATATTTCTTAATAACATAGCAAGTATTTTTGTATCTTGAATTTTATAAAGAATAAAAATGTTTGAACAACTATTACAGCAAATACAAAAAGGCGATGTTAAATCATTGGCTCGTTGTATTTCTTTAATAGAAAATGAACATAAAGGTTATGAAGAATTTTTAAAACAACTTCCAAACTCTTCAACAAAAATTATTGGAATTACAGGACCACCAGGAGCAGGAAAAAGTACTTTAACAGATGCTTTAATTGGTGAAATAATTACTCAACAAAAAAGTGTAGCCGTTGTTTGTGTTGATCCTTCATCTCCTTTTAATTTAGGAGCAGTTTTAGGCGATAGAATAAGAATGAGTGAATGGTATAATAATAAAAATGTATTCATTCGTTCATTAGCCACAAGAGGCAGCTTAGGAGGGTTGCATCCAAAAATTATTGAGATAACAGATGTTTTAAAAATAGCTTCTTTTGATTTTATTATTGTTGAAACCGTTGGTGTTGGTCAAAGTGAAATTGAAATTGCAGGGCTTGCAGATACAACCATAGTTGTAGTTGTTCCAGAAGCTGGAGATGAAGTACAAACCATGAAAGCAGGCTTAATGGAAATTGCTGATATATTTGTTGTAAACAAAGCAGATAGACCAGATGCTGATGTGTTTGTAAAAAATTTAAGACAAATGTTAGCACCTTCATTTGTACAAAAACAATATCATATACCCGTTATAAAAACAGTTGCTTCTCAAAAACAAGGAGCAGCAGAATTGTTAGAAAAAATTTTACTTCATCAACAACACATTATTTCTACAGATAAAAAATATTGGCTCTTAGCAGAAAAAGCTTATCAATTAATTCAGCATAAAAGAATGAAAGACATCAACAAAAAATTACTAAAAGAACAAATTGAACAAAGTACTGAAACCAATATGTATAGGCTGATTGAAAAATATTAGAGAAAGAATTTTATTATCATCAAATTTTATGGGACAAAAAAAGCTTATTCGTTTTAATGCCATCAAAACCTTTTCCAATGTTTTGGAGCATCCAGAAAATATGCAGGGAAATTGGCATTTATTTTTTAAAAATAATCATCCCATAACTTTAGAATTAGCTTGTGGTAAAGGTGAATATAGTGTTGGACTTGGAAGAATGTATGCTGATAGAAACTTTATTGGTGTAGATATTAAAGGAAATAGAATTTGGCGTGGTGCAAAAACAGCTTTAGATGAAGGCTTAAGCAATATTGCATTTTTAAGAGCAGAGATTGATAAAATAAACAACTATTTTTCAAACAAAGAAGTACAAGAAATTTGGATTACTTTTCCAGACCCTCAATTACGTTTAAGCAAAGCAAAGAAAAGATTGACTCATCCAAAGTTTTTAAGATTATATCAGCAAATTTTAAAGCCAGATGGAGTTGTTCATTTAAAAACAGATAGCCCAAACTTATATCAATTTACTAAAACAGTTATTAAGCTTTATGCCTTAGAGTTGTTGGTAGATTATGATAATGCTTATACACAACAAAATATTTCTGAAGAGCTAAAAATTAAAACACATTATGAGTCTTTAGATATAGCTCAAAGTAATCGTATTCATTATTTACAATTTAAAATAAATAAAGAATTACCTATAGAATTAGATACAACATTAAAAACAATTTTGCATGAACAAGCCTCTTATTGAAGGAGTTGATTTTTATTATGAAAATAGTTTTATTGTTTTTACAGAAAAATATCATTTAGATAAAGGCTATTGCTGTGGTAATGGATGCAGACATTGTCCTTATGAATATGAAAGTGTGCCAGAACCTTTAAAAACTAATTTGTTAACCAAACAAATAATTGATAAGGTTGAAAAATAAAAAAATAGATACGTTAAACAACAACACGTCTAAAGAAAAATATTCTTTTTTTAATGATGTACATGATGTTGCAAGATTAATTCCAAAAGGAAGAGTTACCACCTATGGAGCTATTGCAAAATATTTGGGAACTAAAATGAGTGCAAGAATGGTTGGTTGGGCAATGAATGTTGCCCATACTGTAAAACCAAAAGTACCTGCACATCGTGTGGTAAATAGAAATGGAATGTTAACTGGCAAAATGCACTTTGAAACTCCAGAAAAAATGGAAGAATTATTAAAGAAGGAGGGAATATTGGTAAAAGATGATAAAGTAATAGATTTTGAAAAACTGCTTTGGTATCCTACATTAGAATTGAGGGTGTAAGCAAGAAGGATAAAAGAATTTTTGCTTGTTTTTCATTATTGTCCGACAAAAAAATAAAAGGGTAGCATTTCTGTTACCCTTTTTGTTGTTTTGAAGTTACTACGCTTTAAAACTATGAATCAAAGTAACAATTATTTCGGACAGCATTTATTTTCTCAGTTAATTTCTTTG
>JBPXJV010000050.1:0-27581 GCA_051715485.1 Chitinophagales bacterium | reverse complement strand
TATGTACCACTTTCTGTTGCTCCAATATTTAACCATACTTCATCATTGCTTAGTGTTTTTAAATCTCTGGTTTGTACAGCCATTCCTTTAGTTGCTTTTAAGCTACTGATGTAAGTGCCACTATTCATTGAACGAATATCTAAACTGCCTTCATCTGTATTGTTTACTCCTGCATCATTTGCATAACGAATAACTGCCTCATCTATTTGATGATTGTTTTGAGATAAACCAAGTTTAACCATTTCATTAAATACTCTTGGAGTACGGAAATAGCCAACATTTGTTTCTGTTTCTTTTTGTGTTTCAGTAAAATTTAAAGCTATATCTCCAGCTACTGAAGATTGGACAAAAAATGCTTGACCATTGGCTATAATATTCCCTTTTGCATTATCATAGCCTATACCACCTGTAAATGTGTTTGTATTGCCATCCCAATAAGTATAAACACTTGCTGCATTTGAAGGAATATACATTGCATAGTTATTATTAATTAATGTATTGTTGGCAGATTGTAATGCACCAAAACTTATTGCACTTGGATAAGGATTTCCAACAAGTATATAATTATTTGTCCCAATATTTGGATAGTTTATTATAAAGTTACCAGCATTTTTAGCTATATTACTAACAAAGCCTTTGCTTCTTAATGTTACTGCTGTTGGAATTAAACCATTTGGCGAACCATCTAATAAGCTACAACCTAAAGTTCTATCTCCTCTTATATTTATTCTAAAACCTTTTCCTGCTGTTACAAAGTCTGTATTAGTGTTTATAGGTAAAATCCAACGGTTATTTTGAGATTGTGCTGCGTTATAAGTATAAATATTTGGTGCATTGCTTACAGTAGCATCAAAACCATTAGTATGTGGTGTAAAAGATGGACAAACTGTGCCACCATTTCCTGAGCCTGTAATATGAATTTGTTGTTGCCAACTCTCTGCAATACTTTGTGTTACTGGACTACTTATAAAACTCCATTTTCTAACGGCTTTTGCAGGAATATAACGTTCTACAATAACGCCTCCATTAATATAATTACCTGCTGCTACACCCATTTCAATTCTTGCTGTACCTGTTGCATTACTTAGTAATACTAAATTATCATTTGTAGTTAATGTTCCTAATATAGGTGAATACCTATTCGTTATATACACAGTATCTTCTGATAATATGCTTGCTCCTGCTGCATTATTAAGACCTAAATTACTTATTGAACCTTTTCCTTTAATTAATTGATGTAAAGTGCCATAAAGAGCCATAACACCAGACCCTACTATATTACCATTATTAGTTAAAGTACCTCCAACCCATACAGCTTCTGAGCCTAAATTAATAGTTGCATTTGGTTGTATGATTAAATCATTATTGCCTAAATCTAAAGATACTCCATTATTTAGAAAAATAGTATGACCAGATTGAACTGTAAATTCTGCTTCTTCAATAAAAGATGAGGGTGAATTACCTGTACTATTGGTATTCGTTTTCCAGTTGCTTAAAACATAGGCTTCGTTGTTACCAGTAGAATAATATTGAGCTTTATAATATTCATAAGCACCAATATCTACTATATCATTAGCTATACGAGGTTTAAAAGCTAAATCAACACTACCAATGTGTAAGCCAGTTGTATCTGTTGTACCTGCATTAATAAGAGGGCTACCTTTTAGTAATTTATAATTGCCTCCAATAAATGGTGCAGTTGTATAGCTTGGTGCATCTACAAATAGAGGATTTATAGTGCCATCAATATTTCCATTACTTCCTCCTGCAATACCCTGAATTAAGCTGTTTGTTATAAGTGATGGAACTCTATTTAAGCCATGACTGTTATTATAAATAATGCAATTGGTAAGTTTAGGCTCCGTATAAATGTCATAAGCATAAATAACACCATTTCCATTATTACCAGAAAAAGTACAGTTGGTTATAGTAGGCTTGGAATTCATATAACTTTCAATTGCACTCCCTAAACTTGATGAATAATTACCAGAAAACAAACAATTAATAATTATAGGATTAGAACTACTAGTATTTTCTATACCTCCACCATAAGCTGCAATATTACCTCTAAAAATAGTATTGGTAATTACTGGATTAGCATTAGTATAATTAACTAACCCTCCACCATCTAATTGTGCATAGTTTTGAATAATAGTACAATTATTGATTCTTGGAGATGAAGAAAGGACTAAAATACCTCCACCTGTTCTATTATTAATATTATAACCATTAACAGATATTGAACTATTTCCAACTGCATAACCTTGCATTATGGTAAACCCATCTAATACAGTAGTATTGATGTTACCAACACTTACTACAACATGATAGGAGTTTCCATTATCTTGGATATTATTGTTATCAATATCTCCACTTAAAATTGATGAATGATCATTGTCTAATGCTCTTTGATAAAAATAATTTTCAGTACCATTAAATCCTCCAAAAATTTTAACGCCAGATTTTAGCACAAAAGCATTATAGCGATTGAATGGGTCTATTATATTGAGATTATTAGCAGGGCGTTTAGGTTTATAAATACCTTGTGCTACAAAAATTGAATCTCCATTTACAGCATTATTAATAGCCTCTTGCAAATCGTTAAAAGCATTTGTCCAACTTGAACCATCATTCGTTCCAGATGCATTTGATTTTACAAATAAAGTTATAGCTGGTGCATTACAATCTGTTCTATAATTTGCAGATGCATCTTTTTGCCAACCAACGTAAGATTTTGCTGCTGAAACATTATCAACCTGTATGCAAGTAAGGGCTGGATTTTGATTTCCTATAAAAATAGTAAGAATATTGTTCTTCCCATTTTTCATATTTAAACTTGTGAGTTGCGGGTTCATATCACAAGCAAAATTTGCTAAAGCAATATTTTTGCTAACATCTAAAGAAGTAAATTTGTTAGCACCAACCCATAAAATTTGTAGTGCAGTATTTTGACTAATATTAAGGCTTGTAAGTTGATTACCACCACAATCTAACTTTGTAATATTTACAAATGCTTCTATGCCTGTAAGATTAGTAATATTTTTAAATTGACATAAAATTTGTCCCGTAAAGGCTTGTGCTTCTGAAACTTGAATTTCTGCATCACCATTAGTATTGATAGTATTTACACTTAAAAGATAGTTTTTAAAATTAGCATCGGGAATATTTACAATTGCTGGTGGGTTACATGCAGAAATAACTGCTGCTTCATTTAAACAATTATTGAGGTTTCCAGTTATTGTTCTTGGATAAGTTGCAGAAGGATTGGCAAGATAAGTACAGAAGTTTGGTAAATTACAAACTGATAGTGCTGGATTATTCTGAATTCTTAAGCCTATACCTAAAGCAGGTGAAAAAGTGGTATTTTGTATAGCAGAAATATCAGTTAAGGAAGCATTGGCATGAATACTAATATATGACCCTACAGAAGTTAAACTACTTAACCCATTTAAGTTAGTTAATGATGAGTTATTATAAAAATTTATAGCCCCTCCTATTGAAGTTAAGTTAGTTATCCCATTTATATTAGTCAAAGCTGGGTTTGATGTTATGCTAAAAGTCTCTCCAACTGAATGTAGATTACTTAATGTAGAAATACTTGATAAAACGGAATTATTATTAATTATTAATCCCCCTCCAATAAATGTAATATTGCCTAATCCATCTAAATTAGATAAATTTGAATTATCATAAATGTTTAAATTGCCGGTAACAGTAGTTAAATTTGATAAAGCACTCAAACTGGTAATAGTAGTTCCTGAAATAACTAAGTTTCCATCAATTTGTGTACAGCTTGGAAAGTTAGTAGCAAAATTATTTACTTCTGCTTGTGATGATAAAAAAATATCACCTGAAGGGCAAGTAACTACAATTGGTGCAGAATTAATATATATACCATAATCCTCTACATCGCCTAAAGCCATTAGTTGAGAGCAACTTCTTTTAGATGCAGTTATAGCTTCAGCATCAGCCATAATACGCATACGCAAAAGTGTTCCTTTAACTGCCGAGTCTGGAATTGTTATATTGCTTGTAAATGTTATTGTCTGTCCTTTTGCTGCTGAGTCTTTTGCAACCAATTCGTTTGGATGTGTAAATAAACCATCATTATTATAATCTATATACGCTTCAAAATATTGAATATTTGATGGCATGGCTGTAAGTGTAACATTAAGTTGATAAGTTTGTTGTGCATTAACTACAGTACCACTATTACATGAAAAATCTTGATAAGCTCCGTTCTTACTTTTTGATGTAGTTTTATTTATACTACCAAATGCTACTTTGTTCAATGTAGCTCCATAATTAGCTGGTGGATTAAAAGATCCTGGCTGACAAACTGCTGCAATAGCTGGATTAGTAACAACAAGGTTTATTGTTTTTGTATCTGTTCCATGGATATTTGTAACCTGAAGAGAAATAGTATAATTTCCTATTGTACTAAATGTAAATGTTGGGTTTTGTTGATTGGAGTTTGCAATAGTTGTACTTCCCTTTTTTACAGTCCATGCAAA
Source organism: Chitinophagales bacterium (assembly GCA_051715485.1). Lineage (GTDB taxonomy): Bacteria > Bacteroidota > Bacteroidia > Chitinophagales > Chitinophagaceae > UBA1930. The sequence continues at coordinate 23,067 of JBPXJV010000050.1, read as the reverse complement.
TGTTATTCCTGTCCATTCGCCTCCTTTTAAAAATGTATTAGGAGTACAAGTTGATTTGTCATAAAAAGTTAAACTTGTAGCAGAACAAACAACACCTGTAGAACCATCAAAATCAAAATCAACATCAGGTACAGCTACTGGAACAAGAGACAAATTGCCTTCTGATGCTAAAAATGATTTTCTAACACTATCTATTGCATATTGTACTCTAACTTTTTGTCCTGCTGTAAATTCATTTTGACATTCCCTTCCTGAGTAGTCCATATAATTATGAATATGTAAGGAGTTTGACGAACCACCATCGCAACTATTTGAACTTGCACTACATGTTCCATTTGATCTTTTATGAGGTGGTATATCACACACTCTATCACCATCTGTTGTGCAATCTGTATTTGAAGGGCAATTACCCCCATCATCCCCTTCAAATGTATGGTAGAGATTAAAAGCATGACCTAATTCATGCGTTAGAGTTATATCATTACCCTTTACATATTTTGCTTGTATTACTGTACCATCTGCATCTTCCCCATGACCACCACTTGCAAAAATGGCATATCCAGCAACTACATCTACTGGACCATTTATTTTTCCTACAACCCAAATATTATAATATTGTGTAGGATTCCACCTTGCTAAATTTTTAAATGTAACATCTGGTACACCTGGTTGTCCAGTTGCAGAACTTACTCCATTACCTACATAAGTTGTATTGTTAGATATATCATAATAATTAATACCATCAGTGCAATTTCCATTTGGATCTCTTATAGCTAAAGCAAATTCAATTCCAATATCTACACCATTTCCATCACCAGAACTTCCAGCTACTTTGCGAAAACGTTCGTTTAAAGCTTTTATGCTAGACTTTATTTCATCTTTTGTAATTTGTGTTAGTGCAGTACCATCTCCCATTACATGAAAAACAACAGGAACTTTTAGCAGTTGAGATGAAGTGCTTTTACTAACATTTGGAGACTTCATAAAATTAATTAACTTACTCTCTTCTGCCTGGTTCCTTGCTGCATAAACTGGGCTATTCAGTAACATTTGTTTATGTAAATAAGATGAGCCACATTGTTCATTTATGGTAGAAAATTGTGCCTTTACTCCTACAGATAAAAACATAGATATTATGAAGAGAACTCTTTTAATATGTAAATATTTTACAGATAGTTTAAATAATTGAAATGGGTACATAGTACTTGTGTTTTTGATTTAAAAATCAAAGCTAAAATCTGTGTTTAGTACTTAATAAGAAGTGGGATATAAATCAATTTTTAGGGATAGAAAATGTACTATAATTAATAGAAACATTACTTAAAAACAAAAACTCACCAACAAGGTATTACTAATTTATTGTAGATAAATGAAAGCTATCTGAAAGTTGATAAAGTAGAGTCAGCAGCTATTTAGTAAATATTCTTATATTGTTAATATAGTTTTTTGATACTGGTATAGCTATATCATTAATTATTACATTTTTAGAAGAAATTTTTTCTATCATTGTTTTGTTTACAATGTATCCTCTATGCGTTTGCACAAAATTAGATTCAGGCAGGGAATCTAAAACTTCTTTAATGGTACTTCTGTTTTTATATTTTTTATCTTTTGTTTGAATCATAATATAATTTCCATCTGATTCTATAAAACAAATAGATTCTATTGGTATTTCAATAGTGTAATCTCCTTCTTTTACCAATAACATTGGCTTACGTTTTTCTCCATCTGTTGAATGACGAATGGCTAATGTAACAGCAGTAATTAAATCTATATTTTTAAAAGGTTTTACAATATAGGAATGAGGCTTGGTAGCTATTGCTTGTTCAACTATTAATGAGTTGTCGTAAGCTGTTAAAAAAACAAATGGAATATTAAATCTATCTTTTATTTCTTTAGCAAAACTAATACCATTTTTTTCTTTATCACCAAGATTAATATCCAGAATAATTACATGGGGCGTTTGACTTTTTAGAATATTATTGGCTTCAATTGTATTCTTGCACTCTAAAATATTGTAACCATTTTCTGCTAATACTTTTTTGGTCATACGTCTATTTAAAAAATCATCTTCTATCAATAAAACAGTATAATTATTCATTCTTTCAATTATTTAAAATATACAGTTAATTCAAAGCCATTATTATTATTAGTTGTCAGAGAGCCATCTAACTGATCAATAAGTCCTTTAATAATTTCAACACCCAAGCCTTTAGTATTGGGTTGTTCAAAATCAAATCCTACACCATTATCCGAATAATAAAATTTTGTATCTTCTTTATATACTTCTTTAGAAATTTCTATAGTAATAATTCCAATAATTCTATTATTAAAAGCATGCTTCAAACTGTTACTTATTAATTCTACTAATATTAATCCTAAAGGAAGTGCTTTATCAACACACAATACTTCAAGAGTACATTTTATATTAATAATAATTTTCTTTTTATGGTTATCGTAAGAATCTTTTACTAAATCTGCAAGCTCTATAATATATCTTTTAAAATCAACATCATTTACACTATCAGATACTTTCAATTTTTTATGTAGTATAGCCATTGAATGTATTCTGTTTTGATTTCCTCTTATCAATTCTTCAATATTATTAAAGTCCACACTTTCTTTTTGAATTTCTAAAATGCTAATAACATGTTGCAAATTATTTTTAACTCTATGTTGAAATTCTGAAAGTAATACTTGTTTTTGTTCTAATGCTTTAATTAATTCTGCTAACTGATCTTGAATTATTTTATTTTGGGTAAATATTTTTCTATTCTTTCTAATTAATAATAAAGTAGCTGCGGTAATAATTGAAAGTAATGCTAACATAAAAATCATTTGTTGATTTTTACTTTTAATGATAGCTTCTTTTTTATCATTTTGGTATTTCTCTGTTACATTTCTTATTTGTGTTGCTTGCATTTTTAAAGCTTCTCCTACATAAGCATTATGATACTTTAGCAAGTAGTAATAAGCAGAATCTTTAATACCCATAGCATCAAATATTTGGTATCTTGTTTTAAGAAAGTGTTCGTTTGGAGGTAAAAAATTAGAGGTAGCAACAAATAATGCCGAATCACTGTATTGCAAAGCATTATTTAATTCTTTAACTTGCAAATAAACATGAGCAATATTATTATAAATATCCACTGCCGATTCAAAATCATGTTTATTTAAAAAAGCCCATACCGCAAGCAATGAATACTTTATAGCTTCTTGATAATTTTTTTCTTCCAATAGAATTCCAAGTAATAAACAGCCATCTATATACTCTCGTTTATTTTGGTACTTTTGAGCATAAGCTATTCCTTTATATGCATAATTTATGGCAGAATCTTTCTTTTTTACAAAACGATAATATGATGATATTCTAATACAATAAATACTATACACATTTATTAAATTATTTTCAGCATATAGTTTATAAGCTTCATCTAAATATCTTTTGCAAATATGAAATTCTCCTGAATGTTCATACATTGTAGCTGCCATTAACTTAGCTTGATACTCATTTTCGGGAAAATTATATTGTTGTGCAAGTTCAATAACTTTTAGAGAAATTTCAAGAGCTTTGTTTAGTTGTAATTTTCTAGAATATAAATAACTCTTTTGAAGCAATAGGGCAAGTTCTATTTCTTTGTATTGATGATTTTTTACAACTATATTATATAAACTATCAAGTTCTTTTTCGCCCTCTGTAAATTGACAATAAAAAATTAGGTTATCAATCCTTTGAGCTTCTTTTTCAATAGCATTTTTTTCCTGTGCCATTACAAAATCACAGAAAAATAAAAGTACAAATAATAAAGAAAATCTAAGCATATTGCAACAGAATATACCAAAAATATAGCTTCTATTTTTTAAAATGAGTTTATGGGATAAAATTACCTCTTTTGGGATAGAATAACTTAACAACATTAAAGCATATCCATTAAAATACTATTCAATAAACTTAATTCATCTTTAAACTAGAAAAGGGTTAAACTTTTTTTCATGCTCTATAGTTGTTGATGGACCATGTCCATTATAAATAATTGTATCATTGGGTAAAACAAATAGTTTTTCTCTAATACTTTTTATTAAAGTTTCATGATTACCTCCTGGCAAATCTGTTCTACCAATACTTTCATAAAAAAGTACATCACCTACTATAGCAAAATTTTGTTTTTTACAATAAAAAGAAATGCTGCCTGGGCTATGTCCTGGAGTAAAAAGAATTTCTAACTCATCATCATCTAATAAAATTTTATTGCCTTCTTCTAAAAAATGTAAAGTGCCATCATAATTTTCAAAACTTAAACCCCATTGTGTACCACTAATTGGTGCAAATGCTAATACAGGTTTTTCATTTGCATGTATAAATAATTCTAACTGATAAGTTGTATGTATCCATTTATTTCCAAACACATGGTCTAAATGACAATGAGTGTTTAACAACTGTACAGGTGTTAGTTTATTTTCTTCAATAAAAGATTTTAAAACTTCTTGTTCATTATTAAAATAGCAACCAGGGTCAATAATAATGGCTTTTCTATTTTCATTATAAATGATATAAGTATTTTCTTGTACAGGATTAAATGTAAAAACCTTAACATTTATCATATCTATTTTTTATGGCAAATTAAACTCTAATTACGTAATTTTAGCAACTATAAATTGTAATACTTACTATTGCAATTCAATTATTATATTTTTGAGTAGAATAAATTAAGCATTTGATATGCAAAGAAATATTTTTATACAACTATTGTTCCTTAGTATTCTTTTTTATACAACTTCTAATAAACTAAATGCTCAGGTAAATACTGTAGAGTTTGGTAAAAATCGTATCCAGCATAAGAAATTAAAATGGAAATTTTATCAGTCTCGTTATTTTGATACTTATGTTGCACAAGGTGGCACAGAAATAGGAAAATTTGTTTCGCAAGTTGCTGAAGAAGAACTTCCAGAACTTGAAACATTTATTGAATACTCAATGCATAGAAAAACCAATATTGTTGTTTACACAAACTTTGAAGATTATAAACAAAGTAATATAGGTTTAGGAATTGATTGGCAACAAGCTGGTGGTTTAACCAAATTAGTGAATAATAAAATTGTTGTTTTTTTTGATGGCAATCATAACAACTTAAGATTACAAATAAGACAAGGTATTGCAAAAGTGCTAACAGATAATTTATTGTTTGGCGATGATATAGGAGAATTTGCAAGCAATCAAGCATTATTAGATTTGCCTCAATGGCTTACAGATGGCTATATTGCTTATGCCGCAGAAAATTGGAACACAGCTAAAGATGATGAATTAAAAAGTGAGTTACTTGCAGGTAAGTATAAAAATTTTTACCATTTTGCTTATTTAAAACCAACATTAGCTGGTCAATCTTTTTGGAATTATATAGCTGAAAAATATAAAAAAGAAAGTGTTACTTATTTTTTATACTTAGCTCGTATTTATAAAAACCTAAATACTGCATCTGAAAAAATTTGTAAGAAAAAATTTAAAGAAGTACTTGCAGATTTTATGGCTTATAAACAAGACCAATACTATGAAGATATTAGAAAAAGAAAAAATAATCCTAAAGGAAAACGTACTATTTCAGAAGATGTAAGCAAATACAATTATTACAACTTTCAAATAAATCCTAATCCAAAAAATAATGCTTATTCGGTAGTGCGATATAAAAAAGGTATTTATAGTGTATTGCTAAATGATAATTATTATGATGTAAGAACATTATTAAAAAGAGGTGTAAAAGTAAAAGAAGGAGATCAAAGCCCTAACTACCCTGTAATGGCTTGGGATGGAAAAGGAACAAGACTTTTAGTTATTTATGCAGAGGATGCAAAAATTAAAGTGTTTGTTTGGGATTATGTAGCTAAATACAAAAGATATAAACAAGAAATTGAAGGTGTAGATCAAGTATTAGATGCATCTTTTATGTTAGATGCAAATACAGTAATATTAAGTGCAGTAAAAAATGGACATTCTGATATTTTCATTTATAAAATTCAGGAAAATAAATTAGAGCAAATAACCAATGATATTTATGATGATTTAAATCCAACTTATGTTTCATTTCCTAATCGTTCAGGAATAATTTTTGCCTCAAATCGTCCAAGTGCAGATGCACCAAGCAATGACACAGTATTGCCAAGCAGAAATAGATTCAATGTTTTTTTAGTTGATATTTTAAATACAAGTGCTGCAAAGCAAATAACACAACTCAGCAATTTAAAGTTTGGCAATGCATCTTACCCTATGCAATACAATGTAAACCATTTTACTTTTGTTGCAGATGAAACAGGTATAGGCAACAGATATGCAGGATTTTTCTCAACAAAAAGAGATGGCTTAGATACACTTTATTATATTGGTGATGAATTATTAAGAAATCCAACAAAAGAAGAGTTAGACAGCACTTTAGCAGCTTGGAGAAAAGATAAACCAGATAATGTAGATTATTTTCAAGTATATAAAGACTCTACTTACACATTTCCAATTACCAATTATCAAAGCTCTATTTTAGAAACTCGTATTGCAGGTAATAATGGTACTGTAAGTGAAGTAAGAAGAGAAGGTGATTATAAATATTTGTTTAAACTACAAGTTGATGAAAAAACATTAAATGCAAGAAATGTAAATCCTGCTTTAACTAATTATATGAGGCAACTTCGTGGAATTGTTAAACAAGAAAAAGGAAAACCAACCAAAGTAAAAAAAGATACTAAAACAAAAGAACCAGAAAAACCTATTGCTGCAGTTGATACAACAAAACCAGTGAAGAAAAAAATATTTCAAACAGAGTTTGATGACGAAACAGCTACAACAGATACTTCAGGAAATATACATACAACTGCATCAACAGAAAAAACAGCAGAAGAACAAAACTCACGTAAATCTAAACTATTTAATTACAAACTAAAGTTTAATACTGATTATATTTTAGGCGGTATAACCAATAATATTCTTATCAATAGATATCAGTTATATGGTGGCGGTTCTGGACCAATTCAATTAAATAATGGTAACGATATTAACTGGAGTTTTAGAGTTGGTGTAAGCGATTTATTGGAAGATATAAAATTTGTTGGAGGCTTTAGATTTGGTCAATCATTAAGTGATAAAGATGCTTTTATTTCTTTTCATAATTTTCGTAAAAGATTAGATTGGGGTTTAACCTATTATAGAAGCACTATGACAGTTGGTGTTCTAACCAATATTTCATCAAGAGTGTATGCAGGAAAATTAAACACTAATTTATATCAAGCAAATGTTTCTTACCCATTTGATGAAACAAAAAGTTTAAGAGCCACTGTAGGATATAGAACAGATAGAGTTTTAGTAAAAGCAGAAGACCATACAGTTTTACCAGCAAGAGACAGTATTACAAATTATGCCTTATCTCGTTTAGAATATGTATATGATAATACACTAAATCCTGCTCAAAATATTTGGAAAGGTTTACGTTGGAAAACTTATATGGATTTTAATTTACCAATGTCTAAAGGAGTAACTCAAAAATTCAATTTCAATTTTGGTTTTGATGCAAGAAATTATGTAGAAATTTATAGAAACTTTATTTGGGCTGTTCGTGCTGCTGGAGATTTTAGTTGGGGCGACCAAAAAATAATTTATTATTTAGGTGGTGTTGATGGTTGGATAAATCCAAAATTCAATAATGCCAATGCACCTGCATTAGATCAAACTTATGCCTTTCAAAGCCTTGCTGTAAACATGCGTGGCTTTAATCAAAATATTGCTAATGGCAATAATGTTATAGTAATAAACAGCGAATTAAGATTGCCCGTTTTTGCAACTCTCTTAAATAAGCCTATCAATAATGCTTTTATTAGAAACTTTCAGCTTGTACAGTTTATAGATTTAGGCACTGCTTGGAATGGCAAATTTAATGGTATCCAAAGACCATCAACTGTTTTTACAAATAGCAATCCAGATGACCCTATAACTGTTAGAATAAAAGCTGGTGGTATTGGTCCTTTTGTTGGTGGTTATGGCTTTGGTGCAAGAAGTACTTTGTTAGGATATTTTCTTAAAGCAGATGTTGCTTGGGAAATGAAAGGAATATTTAAAGGCAAACCCATTTTTTATTTTGCTTTAGGACTCGATTTTTAAGTTAGTCTTTTAGCACTACATTTTTATAATAATTACAAACTTCTGTTAAGCCACAAACAGAGCATTTAGGATTTCTTGCTACACAAGTATAACGCCCATGAAGTATTAACCAATGATGAGCTTTATGAATAAGTTCTTCAGGTATATATTTTACCAATTCTTTTTCTACAGATAATGGAGTAGTTGCTTTTTCTGAAACCAAACCAATACGTTTACTCACTCTAAAAACATGGGTATCTACAGCCATATTGGGTTGTTCATCTACAACACTTGTAATTACATTAGCAGTTTTTCTTCCTACACCTGGTAATTGTATTAGCTCTTGTACAGTCATTGGAATTTTTCCTTCAAACTTTTCCATAAGCATTTGAGCCATGCCTACTAAGTGTTTTGTTTTATTGTTTGGATAAGAAATGCTTTTTATCAAAGAAAATAAATCATCAAAATTTGCTTTAGCCAACTTTGCAGGTGTAGGATATTTTTTAAATATAGATGGCGTTGTAAGATTTACTCTTTTATCTGTACACTGTGCAGATAAAATAACTGCTACTAAAAGTTGATAAGGATTATCATACATCAACTCTGTTTCTGCAACAGGCATACTCTCTTGAAAATAATCTATAACGTACTGATATTTTTGTTTTTTGTTCATAAAAATTTTTGCAGAAAAATAATTTATTCCTTCACAAATTTTTGCATTCCAATTAAAGTTCCATTGCTACTAATTATTTTTAAAAAATACACACCATTACTTAGTAACGATACATTCATTTTTGCAGAAACATTTCCTTCTTGCAAATTCATTGTATTTAATAAAACAACTTTTCCAGCTAAATCATTTACAGAAAATTTTACTTTATCTGACTTAGGTAAGAATATGGTTGTTTGCAAAATATTTTTTACAGGATTAGGAAATACATTTACAATATGCGGTTGGTTGAAGTATAAATTTTTAACCAAAACTATTGATGAATAATAAACACTTCCATCTTTATCTGTTTGTTTTAATCTGTAAAAATTATTTCCTTGTAAAACATAATTATCATAAAACTCATAAGAGTTTGTTGTGCTTATATCATCTGCTTTAGAAAGAACAATAGCAATAGAAGAAAAATGAATTCCATCTGCACTTCTTTGAATATCAAAAGCAGTAGTATTTATTTCATGAATTGTTTGCCATTGTAAAATATTTAAATTGCCATTTTTTTTACCTGAGAAATATTGAATAGTTAATGGTACTACAATTTGAGGCTCAGAAACACATATTTTTCCTTGAACTCTCCAATTAGTGCCAGAAGATGCAACTCTTACATAATATGTATTACCTACAGTTAATCCAGCATAAAGTGCTTCTCCTTTACCTGCATTAATAGTTACTGTAGAGCCTCCCAAATCTGTTAAACTTGCACAAGCTGCACCTGAATAAAATGCAAATGCAATATTGTTTGATGCCCCACTTACTGCTGATATATTTTCAAACCTTATAACTGCTTTATCAGCAGTTGCAATAAACTTATACCAAACATCATCATCTTGACTACCTCCAAAAAACGATGATGGATTAGAGGATTGTGTTGCAAGACTTGTATTAAAACTTGCTCCTGTACAATTGGCTACATAAAAATTTTGAGAAATAGTAATAGCTCCACTACATTCATCATTTGCTAAAACACAATCAACACCAGATGAAATGCCTACTGTAATTACATTTGAATAACTTGAAGTTGAAGATGCTATACAAGTAACTTTACAACGAAAATCATTAGCTGCAGTTTGTGCAATTGTAGCATAGTCTGTAATAACTCCTCCTAAATCAGACCAATTATTTTGACCCGTAGGAGATGATTGCCATTGAAGGGAAATACCTCCTTGAGAAGAATAACCATTAAGCATTAGATTAAAAATTACACTTGAGCAAGTTGTGTTTACTGAAGCACTTGCTGTACCTGCATTTGGTGTACCACTGCAAGGAATTAATGGCGTAAATCTATAAATCTGTCCTGTTGCTGGTTTAGTAATAATATCATTGGTATTTAATGATGAACTAACAGAAGGGTTATTGCTACTATTATTCAGAGATAAAAAATTTCCTGTACCTGTAGCAGTAGCAGAAATACCTATACTTGCACCAACTGCACCAAAATTGTCTTCTATATTTCCTGCTTCTTGCTTGTAAATAAACTCAATAACATTTGTTGTTTCATAAAGTTTTACTTGGAAAGAAATAGCAGCAGCAGCAGCAAAAGGATCCCACAAAGCATTTGTCCATTCAATTGTTAAAACTCTGTTTGGTGCAGAGCCACTAACCAAATATTTGATATTAGTTGTTGTTTGTACATCAATATCATCCCACAAAGGAGCAATAATAGGACGAGCAGCAGTCAAACCTGTTGCAAGATTATTATCATAAGTTATGCTGCTATTAGAAAGCCCTGAACTACCTAAATATATAAACCCATTTGTACAAATTCCAAAGCTTGTATAGTTAGTGCCATTATAAGCAAACGAAAACCCAATGGATAAATTATTGGCATAACCTTCATCTGTATTTCCTCCAGAAGTAGTAGGTAATATAGTAGGATTTGTACCACTACTTAAAGCAGTGTAAGTGCCTGATATTGCACTAAAATTATAATTCATTTGTGCATTACCGTACACAAAAAAAAGTACTACAAACAAAAGTAAAAAGTAAAATTTTTTCATAACATAAAAATAAAATCAGTATAAAGTTAATGCTGATTGTATCATCAAAAAAAATACCTCACTTAGAGGCATTAATTTTTATAAAAAAAAATATCTAATTAGTTTTTACAGAAAACAAATACAAATGGGTTTTCATAGTATTGATAAATAGTGCTTTTAACTGATTGGGCGTTTGTAAAAATTTTACAACTATTAATATCAATTATTTCGCAAGAACAACAAAAAAGCTGTTCTGCATCTACCTTGTTTAAAATATTATTTAAAATATGCTCTTGCTTTTGAGCTATTTCATTTTGAATAATTCTTGTAGAAAATAGTAACCAATTATTATCTTCTTTGTTCATTGTTATAAATTTAATATCGCTATCCAATTATCTCTTGTAAGTAGGACACATACAAGACTTATCCTTTCTGCCTCTCCCAAAAATACTGCAAGAAGAAGTTACAACACTTACTAAAAGCATAAAAAAAATAATTTTTACAATTCGTACTTTCATAATGAAGTCTAAATTAGTGTATATCATTTAAAAATTTACTTTTATTGCCTAATTGAATAAAAATTTTAACATACAAACCATTTTATTAGCTCCTTTAGATTGGGGTTTAGGGCATGCAACAAGATGTATTCCTATTATTAAAGCATTGCTCAATAATGGTTTTACTGTTATTATTGCTGTAAGTGGTAAACAAAAAATATTGCTACAAAAAGAGTTTCCTACTATTAGTTTTATTGAACTGAAGGGATATAATATTAGTTATTCTAAAACTAAAAGTTTATTACCCCTAAAAATTATTGCACAAATTCCTAAAATACTTTTTACTATTAGGTATGAAAATAATTGGTTGAAAAAAATCATTCATCAATACAATATTGACCTTGTAATTAGTGATAACAGATATGGCTTACACAATAAAAATATTCCTTGTGTTTTTTTAACTCATCAACTAACTATTAAAATGCCTTTTTTATGGTTAGAAAAAATAGCTCAAAAAATAAATTATTATTACATCAATAAATTTTCAAGTTGTTGGATACCTGATGTAAAAGAAGCAAAAAATATTGCTGGTGTTTTATCTCATCCAAAAAAATTACCTAAAATACCAACACATTATTTAGGCATTTTATCAAGGTTTAATAAGCAAGACTCATTGCCCATTAAATTTGATTATTGTATTATTCTTTCAGGTCCAGAACCTCAAAGAACTATTTTAGAAGAAAAAATTTTAGCAGAAATAAATAACATCAATGCTACTATTTTATTAGTAAGAGGAAAACCAGAAAGCAATAGAAACTTTTATACTACAAAAAACATTACTATACAAAATCATATACCCAATAACGAATTAAATATTGCCATACAACAAAGCAATTTTATTATTTGTAGAAGTGGTTATACAACAGTTATGGAATTATTAAGCTTAAATAAAAAAGCAATTTTAATTCCTACACCTGGACAAACAGAACAAGAATATTTAGCAAAAAAATTAATGCAACAACAATGGTGCTATTCAATTAAGCAAGAAAATTTTTCTTTGCAAAATGCTATTAACAAAGCAAACAATTTTAGTTATTTTTTACCCTACCTAACCAATCATTCTTTAGAAAGTAATGTAATAGCATTAATAAAAAATAATTTACAAGCTATATGAGTAATGACAACTTAAAAGCCCACATAGCAGTACTTACAGGAAATTTCTTTTTTGGTATTTCTGTTGTGGCAGTAAAATTTCTTACTCCAAATGTTATGGCTCCATTAGCTTTAAATGTATTAAGAGTAACTATTGCACTACCATTATTTTGGTTATTATTTTTATTCAAACCATCAAAAGCATCCATACAAAAAAAAGATATTCCATTATTTGTTTTATGTGCTGCAACGGGTATTGCCATTAATCAAATTTTATTTATTCAGGGCACATCTATGACAAGTGCTATACATGCATCTTTATTATCTCTTGGAACGCCCATTGCTATTACAGCTATTGCATTTTGGTTTTTAAAAGAAAAGATTACTTTAAACAAAACATTAGGTTTAATACTTGGTATCTCTGGTGCTGCAACTTTAATATTAATTAAAACACAAGCAGATAAAGACAGCAGTTTAATAAGCGATGTTTTTATTATTATCAATGCCACTTCTTATGCTTGTTATTTAGTTCTTGTACAACCATTAATGGCTAGATACAAACCAGAGCATGTAATACGTTGGGTATTTTTATTTGGTACATTAATGATTGTGCCTTTAGGCTTTAATGATACATTAAAAATAAAGTGGGAAATGTTTTTATGGTATCATTGGCTGTCATTGGTTTTTGTGGTTATTGGTTCAACATTCTTAGCTTATTTATTTATGGTGTATGGAGTAGATAAATTAGGTGCTGCTGTAACAGGCACATACATTTACACACAACCTATTTTTGCAACAATTACTTCTATTATTTTGTTTAACGAAAAACTTACTTTAGTAAAAGTTATTGCAGCAATATTAATTTTTGTTGGCGTGTATTTGGTCAATAAAAAAAGAAAAATTCAATAGCTTGTTTTTGGATATTCAAAAAATAAAAAACTTTTTTCTGCTTTTATAAAATCTTTCCAAGATGCTGTATTAACAGATAAAGCAAAAATGCTACAAGGTGTCATGTTTACAATTCTTACAGAAGTTAAACGATTTACAAATTCTGTAATTCCTGGATTATGAGAAAAAATAGCAACTGAAGAAAACACATCATCTAAATCAGAAATTACTTTGTAAAAAGTTGATACGTTAGCATGATATAATTCATTTACTAATAAAATATCTTCTTCTTTTTTTCCAAAAATTTCAGCAAAATAAGTAGCAGTTGTAAATGCTCTTACAGCATCACTTGAAACAAAAGCATCAATTGAAATATTTTTTTCTAAAAGTTTTTTTGCTATTAAAGGTGCATCTTTATGTCCTTGTGCATTAAGAGGTCTTTCAAAATCATTTCCAAAGAAATCTATACTACTTTTTGCATGACGAATGATAAAGAGTTGTTTCATATTATTTGGATATCTAAGAATAAAAATAAGATAAAATATTTAATAACAGGTATTGGTATGTATTTTCAATAATCAATTTTATTTACGACATAATACTCTCTATAAAAGAGATTTCAAATTTTATAACAAAAACTTGCTTTTGTGTACATAGTATTTTAAATTGTGGCAAAATAAACCAACTATGTTAGAGCCTTGGAAAATTGGAAAAGTAATCCGAATAGAAAACGAGACTCATAGCACTCGTAGATATTGGATTGAAATTCCTGAAATGCAAAAATTTGATTTCATCCCTGGTCAGTTTGTAACACTTGATTTACCTATTCATGAACAAAAAAATAAACGGTGGAGAAGTTATTCTATTGCATCTGCTCCAGATGATACTAATATTATTGAATTAGTGATTGTGCTGTTAGAAGGTGGTGCAGGAACTAATTATTTATTTAATCAAATTTCTATTGGATCTGAAATTACATTACGTGGTCCATTAGGAAAATTTATATTACCCGAAAAGATAGAAAAAGATATTTTTCTTATTTGTACAGGTACAGGCATTGCACCATTTCGCTCTATGGTAAGTTATTTAAACAATAATAATATTAATGCCAATAACAATATTCATATAATTTATGGATGCAGAACTTTTAAAGATGCTTTATACAAAAATGAATTAGCAGAACTACAGAATAAATTGCCTTACTTTTATTATCATCCTGTATTTTCAAGAGAAGCAGAAGTAAATGAAGGAGAATATAAAGGTTATGTACATGCTGTTTACGAAAATTTAATTAAAGAAAAAAAGCAACCAGCTCATTTTTATTTATGTGGTTGGAAAAATATGATTGATGAAGCAAAAGAAAGAATTACAGCTATTGGATATGATAGAAAAGATATTCATTTAGAATTATACGGATAACCCTAAAACCAAAATCTGTATTGAAAAATGAAAAATGATAAGTTTAAAAAAATTTGTCACTTTGCTGCAGGGGTAATTTTTTTGCCTATTGCATTTAAAATGTTTGAGCAAAAGAAATTTTTCCTTTGTATTGCTTTACTTTTTATAGGTATTCTATTTGTTTTTATTTCCTCTACTCTCGACTGGTTAGAAAAAACAATGGGAAGCTCAATAAAAATAGCCTTTTTATTAGAAAGTATTGCATTAGCTGCCGTAAGTTTTATTTATATTGAAAAGGGAAATAAAAAACTAACAATCATATTTGTCTTAGCTGCACTAATTTATTTTTTACTCTTTATTTATTTTTTGTATTACAAGAAAAAAAAGAAAAAACGACATCATAAAAAACATCATCATCATCACAAATCTTCCTCAGCCAATACAGATAACATAAAAACTGAAGAATAAATTATATTTCTCCTAATACTAATTGCTTTACATTGCTTAATGGTATTCTTTCCTGTTTCATACTATCTCTATAACGAATTGTAACAGTATTATCTTCTTTGGTTTGATGATCTATTGTTACACAAAAAGGAGTACCAATAGCATCTTGCCTTCTATAACGTTTTCCTATTGCATCTTTTTCTTCATAAAAACATTTAAAGTGTGGTTTACATTCAGCTAATAATTGTTGAGCAATTTCGGGCAAACCATCTTTCTTTAATAATGGAAGAATAGCTAATTTAACAGGAGCAATTTTTGAAGGAATGTGTAATACTGTTCTACTATCTGTTGTGCCATCTTCTTTAGTAATAGATTCTTCTTCAAAAGCATTTGATAGAATTAATAAAAACATTCTATCCAAACCTATTGAAGTTTCAATTACATAAGGCACATAATTACCATAGGGTTTTCCTGTTTCTGGGTTAATGTCATTATCAAAATATTGTTGTTTCTTTTTGCTATAATGTTGGTGTTGGCTTAAATCAAAATCGCTTCTGCTATGAATGCCTTCTACTTCTTTAAAACCAATAGGAAAATCAAACTCAATATCACAAGCTTCTTTAGCATAGTGAGCTAATTTTACATGGTCGTGATAGCGATATTTATCTTTAGAAATTCCTAAACTTAAATGCCAGTTTAATCTTTCTTCTTTCCAAAATTTATACCATTCACCTTCAGTACCAGGTCTAACAAAAAATTGCATTTCCATTTGTTCAAACTCTCTCATTCTAAAAATAAATTGTCTTGCTACAATTTCATTTCTAAAAGCTTTACCTGTTTGTGCAATACCAAAAGGAATTTTCATTCTGGCAGTTTTTTGTACATTCAAAAAATTTACAAAAATTCCTTGAGCAGTTTCTGGTCTTAAATATACAATATTATCATCTGCATTATCAGAAGCAATAGCACCAAACTCTGTTTTAAACATTAAATTAAATTGGCGAATGTCTGTCCAATTTGCTGTACCACTTATAGAACATTTAATGTTGTTATCATCAATTAATTTTTTTAACCCAGCAAAATCATCAGCAGCCAAAAGTTCATCCATTTTTTGAAGAAGAGCAAACTCTTCTTCTTTTTTACCTTCAACCGCTAATTCTTCGGCTTTAGCTTCAATTAAATGATCTACACGATAGCGTTTTTTACTATCCTTATTATCAATCATTGGATCACTAAAATTATCAACGTGTCCACTGGCTTTCCAAGTTGTTGGATGCATAAAAATTGCAGCATCTATGCCTACAATATTATCATGCATTTGTGTCATACTTTTCCACCAATAATCTCTAATATTTTTTTTCAATTCGCAACCATAAGGACCGTAATCATAAACAGCACTTAAGCCATCATAAATTTCACTTGAAGGAAATACAAAGCCATACTCTTTGGCATGAGAAATTATTTGCTGAAGTTTATTATCTTGTTGAATACTCATAATGGCGGCAAACCTAATAAAAAAGCAAACATTATGAACAGAAAGATAAAAGTTAATAGCTAAAGGAAAGCACTTAGCAGCAATATAGGTTTAAAATGGAGAGTGTAAGATAATATTTACACCAATATAAGTAGTTTAAAAACTACAATTAATTATAAGATGCATTTAAGCTTTATCTAAGCAATTTTGGGGCGTTGTATAATTGTTTCCAATTCGTTTACACGTTGTTTTAATTTTTCATTGGTAACCTCTAATTTTAAAATTTTAGAGTGGCTCTTTGCAATTTCACTTTGATATTCTTTTAGTTTTCCTCTGATAGAGAAAGAATAAAATAGTTTTAGTGCTATAGCTGCTACAATGATAAATAATATGGCTGAACCATATAGCAAAATTACATTTGATAATAAAACAGTATTTACTACCATAAGATATAAGATTATGTTTAGTACTAAAGAAGAAACGACTACTGAATCTTTTTATTGTGTTGATGACGATTAAAATCTCGTATATTTTTTTTCTCCATATTTTTCTGAAATGCTTCTGTAAGATTTGTGCCAGTTTGATTGGCTAAACAAATAAGAACCCATAAAATATCTGCCATTTCATCTGCCAAATCTTTGCCTTTATCGCTTTCCTTAAAAGATTGCTCTCCGTAGGTTCTTACCATTAAACGAGATAACTCTCCTACTTCTTCCATTAAAATGCCTAAATTGGTTAGTTCATTAAAATATCTTACACCAACTGTTTTTATCCAAGTATCTACTTGTTGTTGTGCTTCTTCAATAGTCATAGCCAAAACTTTAAATTGTTAAGTAAATTGTTTACTAATAACAATTTAAAAGTAGTAAGAAAATTGTAAATAAAAGTTTCTGCCAGGTCTGTTTATTTTATTCCAATCCAAATGCTCTGTATAGGCTTTATCAAATAAGTTTTCAATACCTGCATCAATTCTATATTTATTATTATTCCATTCTGCTGTATAGCTTGCTCTTGTATTTGCAATTACAAAACCATTTGTAGGCATTTCGTTTGTTTGTTTATTAACCCTATTTTGTGTGGCAGCAATTTCTACTTCTGCCTGAAAAGAAAATTTGTTTAATTCCTTTCTTACAGAACTAATATTTTTAAAAGGCGGAATTAGCGGCAAAGAATTATTTGCATTATCTACACCATAATTATATTTAAAAGTAGAAATAATTTGTACCGATTTTTGAGGTTTATAAATTAAGCCAACTTCTGCTCCTGCAAGCATTACATAAGAAATATTGTTATACTGTTTTACGCCACTTGCCTGATAGGTCATTGCACTATAATTTGGTTGATACACTCCTATAATATAATTTCCAATTTTAGAAAAATATACATTAAATGATGTTCTAAATTTAGGAAGAGTAAAATTAAAATTAACATCAGCTTTAAATGCTTTTTCTGAAAGCAAAGTAGTGTTGCCTAAATAATCATAATTGTCAAATGCATTAAATAAATAGTAGCCATAAAACTCATTAGCAGTTGGGTTTCTTTCAGCATAAGCCAAAGCAATTGATGCTTTGCTTTGCTTAGAAAACTGATGATTAAATTCGGCAGAAATATTTTTTAATACTCTATTTATATCTTCTGTTGGTTTTTGCAAAACAGCAATATGGTTTTTAGCCTCTTGTGTTGTAAGAGAGTTAATAAATTTATCTATTCTGCTACTAAGTATTAAAGTATTTGCACTATCAATTTTATTTTTATAAGTTATAGAAATACCAGATTGAATATTTCTGTTATTAGGCAAAGTAAGCATATACATTGGTGTTTGACCAGTTGGAAACATTGTCATTGATGCCATTAAATCTGTTGAAGAAAAATCTGCTCTTAGCTGTATATGTTGCACTTTATTGATTAAAAAATTAGTAGTAAAATAGCTGCCAATTGTTTTGCTTAAACCTGGCATATCCATGTGCATATAAATATTTTTTCTTTGAGTATCATCCATTAAATGATAAACTCTGTTTGCATAAATTTTAATATCAGAATTTTTAAATCTTGAGTTTAAATGATCTTTTAATACACTAAAAGAAAAAATTCTTGCAGCAGCATAACCAACATCCATAGGCAATGCAGGATAGCCAATATTCCAACCATCATCAAATAAAAAATCTGTTTTAAATGTAAGTGTTTTATTAACTGCATATTTTGCAGATAGTCCATAATTTAATTTTTCATAACTTGAATAAGGAATTGTTGTATGGTTACTGCTCAAATAATTAGATGCTTTTCTATAAGTAATATTTGTACGAATAGCCCATTTATCATTTGAAAATTGAAGTACACCAGATTCATAAAATGCTTTTGCTGCTGTTTGATAACCAGAACTTACAGAACCAGTCCATTGCTTGTTGTGTGTACATTGTGCCTCTTGCAATTTCATATCAACAACTCCACCAACATTAGAGCCATATTGTGAACTATGATGTGTATTTACTTGAATATTTTCTAAATTCTGAGGCTCTACATAAATAGAAACAGGATCCATTTTATCGGTACAGGCTCCATAAATTCTCATTCCATCAATTAGAATATTAATTTGACCAGTATTATAACTTCTTATCAATGGCTCAGTGCCATAACTTCCTCTCCTAATCATATTTATTTCTGGCAATCTTGATAAAATATCTTCTGTTGTTGCGTTTTTATTAGCAATAAAAAAATCTTTTAATAACTGATTTTGGTTTTTAGAAACCGTACTAACTGTTACTTCACTAAGTTGAATAATAGGTATTGTGTCTTGTTTTATTTCTTTTTTTATTTGTGCAAAAGAAAATTTAAAAGCAATTAATGAAAACAATAATAAAATAATGTATTTCATAAAAAATGTTTTTGTAAAAAGTAGAAAAGCAAAAAATATTTTTACTTTTCTACTTTAAGAAGTTTTAAAAATTAAAATCGAAATAATGTGTATTATCTGCAACAGCAGTGCCTGCTTTAAATTGCATATTCAATCTCCATAAACCTGTCATAGTAAAATTTACTTTTCCTTTATAATGTCCATTACCAATATGAACTGGATTTACATTGTTAGGAGAACCATGACCCATTGTTGGCATAGTTGGTGTAAAATCTATAGTTAAACTACTATCAGCAGGAAACATCATCATACTTTGCTTTTTATACACTACAAATTCAAAATCATTAATACCAATAATTGGTTTTGTAGGAGGAATAAAGCCAACAAAATATTTGCTTGTATTATCAGCTAAAGAAATAAAAGAAAACATTTTAGAAGGGCTAACATCTTTTACATTAATAGGTAATACACAAGAACCTACTTTGTTATTAGAT
Organism: Chitinophagales bacterium; assembly: GCA_051715485.1. Taxonomy (GTDB): domain Bacteria; phylum Bacteroidota; class Bacteroidia; order Chitinophagales; family Chitinophagaceae; genus UBA1930. The sequence continues at coordinate 3,050 of JBPXJV010000050.1, read as the reverse complement.
AAATTAGTAACACTTACATTAACACTCCAAGTACCACTTACAGATGGCATTGTAAATGTTACACTGCAAGGAAAAAGCTTATTAACTGCAATAGTTGAATTAGGGTTTTCGTATGGAGCAGAATGGCTCATTGTACCCATATTCATATTTGGGTTTAACGAAATTTGTGCATTCTCTACAAATGTATTTGTAGCAGAATCCTTTAAAGCAATAAACCATTTATTATAACCTGTAAAGGCAGAGTCAGTAGTATAAATTTCTACCTTTAATCCTGAACCTATTGCATAATTATTTGCCAATTTTAAAAGCCCCGAAGTTGGATTAACATCATTTAGTATTGAATCATTTTTAGAGCAACTTATAATTGATAAAGAAAATAGTAGTATAAACACTTTTATAATTAAAATATTTTTGAAATTCATTTGATAATTTTTTTAAGATTTAATAATTAGTACAAAGCTTTATAGGATATTATTTAATATAACTGAACTATAGATATAGTTATACCAACTACTAATTAGTTTAAGTATGCTAATAAAGTACCATTACTTTAGCTATGGTATAATTAAAGTCTAACAGTTTATTAAATGCTGATTGGATTTAACCAATAGTACTTGGAGGATGAAATATGCCTGCCAAAAAAGGAGAATGATAAATAGGCATTTGAAAGGATGAAAAAGTATTATCAATAATATCAGTTAGTTTCTCTTTTTCTGTGTAATTATTAAAAATAAAAGTATCTAACTTAATATTAATGTTAGAGCCAATATTATTTGATTCATTTTTTTGTGTTTCTCCTTGCTCATATTGTTTTATCTTTCTGTTCAAATAACATTTACCATTACAATGCTTTGAAGGAGTATTTTTATTAATACAATATTTCTCTATTATTGTTTTTTGATTAACATAATAAACACCAAACATAATAAAAGGAGCAAATGTTTGCAGGCTTATAATAGTTATTAGGAATATTGTACCCAAAAATTTCATTGTGGAAATTTGTGCAAAAATGTATATCAAGTATAAAAAAGCGTTATGACTTTACTCATGACAAATATTTTATCTTTTTCCTATTAATTAAAAAATTAGTCTATCAACCTTCAGTAATAATTATAAAAATGAGTTTCAACTATATATGAAATTTTATGAAATAAGTATGAATTTTGTAAAATTTTTTGCCTTAATCTGAAAATATCAAAAAAAATCTTTTCAAGAATTTTGTTGATATTAGTTTTCCATTACCTTTGCCGTCCCGAAAAAAGGGATAGTTCTTTGTATGATATAATACAATGCCACTTTAGCTCAGTTGGTAGAGCAGCTGATTTGTAATCAGCAGGTCGTTGGTTCGAGTCCGACAAGTGGCTCTAATATTACTTAAAAAAGTTAATATTAATGGGCAGTTTCCAGAGCGGCCAAATGGGGCGGACTGTAAATCCGCTGTCTTTCGACTTCGGTGGTTCGAATCCACCACTGCCCACAGTTCTTTGAAAGTTTATAGTTTTTTTGTTTATTAAATATGCTTGTTACTACAACATAATTTATCGAACAATAAATTTTATAAATTTTTATTAGCGGAAGTAGCTCATTTGGTAGAGCGGTAGCCTTCCAAGCTTCAGGTGGCCGGTTCGAGCCCGGTCTTCCGCTCATATTTTTAAGTTCTTTAAAATACTGATGAGATGTTGTGAGAAAGCCACTCAACTTCTAAACTCTACCAGCCGTTGTAGCTCAGTGGTAGAGCACTTCCTTGGTAAGGAAGAGGTTGTGAGTTCAATTCTCATCAACGGCTCTATTGCTTTTGAGAGTTTATTTACTTAGAGCATCCTGCTGAATAGCAGGAAGGTGCTGAGTTCAATTCTCATCAACGGCTCTAAAAAATTTTATTAGAAATATTAAAATTAGGTTACTAAACAAACAACAACAATAAACATAGCTTAACCGCTATATTTTTTTTAACACAACTAAAAATCGATAAAAATGTCTAAAGAGACCTTTAAGAGGGAGAAACCTCACGTAAACATTGGAACTATTGGTCACGTTGACCATGGTAAAACAACTTTAACTGCTGCCATTACAGACATTCTATCTAAACAAGGTTTGGCACAGGCTAAAAAGTATGATGAAATTGACGGAGCTCCAGAAGAAAAAGAACGTGGTATTACAATTAATACAGCTCACGTTGAATATCAAACAGCTAATCGTCACTATGCTCACGTTGACTGTCCAGGTCACGCTGACTATGTAAAAAACATGATTACTGGTGCTGCTCAAATGGATGGAGCAATATTAGTAGTTGCTGCTACTGATGGTCCTATGCCTCAAACTAAAGAGCATATCCTTTTAGCTCGTCAGGTAGGTGTACCTCGTATTGTAGTTTTCTTAAATAAAGTTGACTTAGTTGATGATCCTGAGTTATTAGACTTAGTAGAAATGGAAGTTCGTGATGAATTAACTAAGAGAGGATTTGATGGAGACAACACTCCAATTATCAAAGGTTCTGCAACAGGTGCTTTAGCAGGAGAACAAAAATGGGTTGATGCTATCACAGAATTAATGAAAGCAGTAGATGAATATATTCCTTTACCTCCACGTCCAATTGATTTACCATTCTTAATGAGTGTAGAAGATGTATTCTCTATTACAGGTCGTGGTACAGTTGCTACAGGTCGTATAGAACGTGGTGTAATTAAAGTTGGTGAAGCAGTTGAGATAGTAGGTTTACAAGAAGCTCCTTTAAACTCTACAGTAACAGGTGTAGAAATGTTTAAAAAATTATTAGACAGAGGTGAAGCAGGTGATAATGTTGGTCTTTTATTAAGAGGTATTGAGAAAACTGATATCAGAAGAGGTATGGTTATCGCTAAACCAGGATCAATAACTCCTCACTCAGAATTTACTGCTGAAATCTATGTATTGAAAAAAGAAGAAGGTGGACGTCACACTCCATTCCATAACAAATACAGACCTCAATTCTACATCAGAACAACAGATGTTACTGGAGAGATTTTCTTACCAGAAGGAAGAGAGATGGTTTTACAGTACGGAAGAGCGTT
>JBPXJV010000049.1:0-9300 GCA_051715485.1 Chitinophagales bacterium | reverse complement strand
CACAAAGAAATTAACTGAGAAAATAAATGCTGTCCGAAATAATTGTTACTTTGATTCATAGTTTTAAAGCGTAGTAACTTCAAAACAACAAAAAGGGTAACAGAAATGCTACCCTTTTATTTTTTTGTCGGACAATAATGATTAAAAAAGGAGGTAATTTATGACCTATTACGAAAAACTTACCAAAATATTAGGCAGACAACCACATTATGGCGGACTTGTTGCTAATATGAAAGCACTTAATTTAAGAGATTTAGAAGATAGTGCTAAAAATTTGTTCTTAGGAGAATTGAAAATACCTAAACAAAAACAAAAAGCAAAAAAATTAGGTTTAATATAAACTTACATAGCGGCAGAGTGAAACGGATTTATCACATTAGGCTCATATCCTAAAAATATTGGGTTCAACTCCCATTGCCGCAACTACTTTTCCCTTTAACTTTTCTTTTTAAAACTATTTCCCCTACTTTTTTTACTATATTTGTACAAACTTTTTTTATGGCTATTGTATTAACATTTAATCCTATTATAGAAAAAATTGTAGATGCTGTTGAACTTCTTAGCGAAGAGGAAAGAAATATTTTATTAGCTCAATTAAATGCAGGTATTGCGTTAAAAAATCCTGATAAATATAACATTATAAAAAAACCTGTAAATGTGTCTATGAAACAAATAGATAAATGGAAACACGAAAGCCGTAAATATGCGAAGTAATAAATTTGTTTTAGATACAAATGTTTGGATAAGTTACTTTATAAGTAAAAACTACGATACTATTTCTATTGCCGTAAATAAACGTAAAGCTATTATACCTGTTTGTTTAGAATTGTTTGCAGAGTTGGAAAGAGTTTTGCAATATCCGCATTTAAGTAAATTAGGAATAAACACCAAAGATGCTTTGCGGTTTGTAAAAGATATGGGTACATTTTATACCATTCAACAACCTATAAAAAATTACATACCTGGAGATGCAGACGATAATTACATTATAGCACTTGCTTTACAAACAAATGCAGGTTTTGTAACAAGTGGAGATGACCATATACTTGACCAAAAAGAAACTTTAGAAAAAAAGTTTACCAAACTGAAAATTATTACCAAAGTAGAGTTTGAAGATTTAGTAAAATAATTTCTCCCTTTAACTTCCTCTATGAAACATTAAGCAGCACACGAGCTGCTATTTTTTTTATCTTTCCTATACTACTCACTAAACCATAGTTTTACTACACATATACTTCTAAAACTGTTGAAAACAAAGGGTTACAGCCGTTTACGCAATATCGGTACAAAAATATTTTTCATCTTCACACTCACAAAAATTATTCAAAACAAAAAAAATTATTTTATGAATTTATTTCAAAACAAATGGCTTAATGTATTAGCTCTTTTTGCTTTAGTAGCTGTAGCAGTAGTTGTGGTACAAAGCAAACAGCTTTGGGCAGAATTAACAAAAAGGGGGTTGTTTTATTTAACCTTTCTAAACTTTCATTGTAATTAACACCAATGTTTAAATTCCCATAATAAACACGCCTGTTTTCGTAGTAGTAACTTTCGCTAAAAATGCCCCACGCAGCAATACCTATTTTTTGGGCTATAAACCATTTTTCAAGCAGACGTGCAGCTCTACCATTGCTATCGGCAAACGGGTGAATTTTCACAAATAAAAAATGAATATAGGCTGCGTAAAACAATACTTGTTTGGCGGTTAATTTTCTTTGTAAAAGAATAGCAATATCGGTAAACAGTTTATTCATTTCCTGTTCTACAAATTGCGGTTCTGCTGCCAAATAAATTAACGAGAATATATCTCTTATACCTACTTGTGTTTTTCTGTAAATACCTTTTTGGCGTTTTGTAATACTCTTAAAATTTTTGGATAAAATTTCGTGGCATTTAAGTAATCCATTTTGTGTAAGTGGATAACGTTTTGCGTATTGATATGCAGCTAATAAACCTTCAATTTCTATTACCTCTTTACTGTTTACTTTATTTTGTTTCGCTTTGTAATAGCTGTTTAAATTTAAAGTGCTGCCCTCTATTTGCGAAGATGATACTGCACTGTATAGCATATAATTTTTAAAGTCTGCCTGTGTAAACTCTTTTTCCTTTAAATTATCTAAACAATAAATTAATCCATCATCTAATTTAGCACTATATTCTTTAAACTGAAAAGACGGTATGAATTGTAATTTTTGCATCTAAAACGTATTTACAAATATACAAAATTTCAAAGAATTGGTTTATCCCATATTCTGCATTTGGAATATAAATTAGTTTTCGTTGTGCCTTTAATGTTGTATTCAAAGAACGTAATTCAAATAATTGAAAGCAAATCACAAATGGGTTGTTGCTTTTTACACGGCTTTTAAAATACATAACTCTGTGCATCACAATACAGAGTTTTAGAATTATTTTCTTTAAACTATTAACCGATAAATTTATTTGATACAAAAAAAAGAGGCAACCATTATTTTATGATTACCTCTCTTTGTATTTATAAAAAGTGTCTGTAATTATTCTACTTCTTTAATAATCATTTTACTTGTTATTTCATTTTCAATAGGCATTTCTTGTTCCATCACACTAACATTTCCTCTCATTTTTGTTTTGCTTTCTAATGTTGTAATAATACCAGTTTTAATGTTTACAGAACATTCTCCATTAATATTTCCATTTGTATTTGTACGAACTTCCATTCCTTGTCTTTCACTAACTCCATCAGATTTAACTTTTCCTGTAAAAGTTAATCTTACTATATTGCCTTCAATACTTCTAACTGTATATTTTATTGAGCTTGAAGTATTTGTTTTACTATCATTTTTATTAATATCAAATTTGTCGCCTACTTTAATATTTTCAGGTAAAACAATAAATGCATTTGTAATATCAGAAGCATCATTGTTCATTGGAGATTCATTCTCAGAAGGTTTATCATCTTTATTAGTAATTAATTTTCCTTGATTATCTATTATTACAGATTTGGGTTCATTTAATAACGCATCCATACTTTTAGAAAGTTCATTAGTTGAGTTTGGTTTTTCAGAATCGTATTCCATTCTTTCACCCATTACATCCATCACCATTTTGGCTTTTGTAAGTGTATTGGTAAGTTTATAAGTATTATCTATTACATCATCAACTATAATATTACTTGTTGAGTTGAAATTCATTTTAGTTTCCATTGATTGACCCATCATACTCATTAAACTGGAAGTTACAACCTCACTTTCCATTATCATTTTTTTACCCTTTACAAGTGAAATTTTTCCATTAGTTTGTGCAAAGCCAAAAACTGTTGTGAATAAAGCTGCAACAATTAGAGTAATTTTTTTCATGATTGTTTTTATTTTTTGTTTAATAAAATTTGACGCAAAATAAGTGTTTATCTATTAATTGAAATGCTTATTAGGTTAATTAAATTAATTTTCACTTATTCTTTTATCCTTCATAATATGTTATTTAATTTCTTCTGCAGTCCATTTAGCATCAACATAGGTTTCTATAACTAATTTATTATTTCCATTTGAATAATATTCTTTTTGAAATCCATTGAAATTTAATTTTTTAACTAACCCTGTATTTATATCAACTGTAGTATTACCTTTTATTTTATTTGATACAACATTATCAGTTTTCTTGCTATCTTTTTTTGTATTTGGTTGAATACCTTTAAAAGAAAGTTGCACTAAATTGTCTTGAATTTTTTCTACATTATATAATAAATAAGAGCTTGTATCATCAGAAGGGAAATATTTATTTTTAGAACTAAACTCATCTTTTAACTGTATATTTTTGGGTAATGTAATAAATAAAGATTCTACAAAATTATTAAACATTTCTAAGTCAGGACTACCTGTAATATAGGATAAATTTTTTTTCTTTATTTCATCCTTTTTTCTTTTAATGCAACAACCATTTTGAAATGTATAATAAAAAGGTTCATTCAAAACTTCATCTATTCTTTTAGTAAATTCATTAGTTGGGTTAGGCTTTTCAGAGTCATAAGTTATTTCTTCATTTCCATACACCATACTTGCTTTTCCTTTAATAAGTACATTAGAAATAGTAAAAATATTATTAGTATCGTTTTCAACTGTTAATTCATAAAGTAACGAGTAATGTAAATTAATTTCTTCAGTATAGTTTTCGTTGTTTGGTGTAATAAGGACCTTAAATTTAATTTCAGGTATAATATGAAATTTCTGTCCTTTAGTAAGTACAATTTCTCTTGTTTCTTGAGCAAAGCAAACTGAAGATACAATTAATACAATAATTAAATAAAATAACTTCATTTTAAATTAATTTTTAAGAATTCTACTCTATTCTTTCTTCTATTAAATAACTATTTCTTTCTGTGGAGTTTCTGCTAACCATTTCTGCTATAAAGCCTGCAAGAAAAAGTTGCATACCAATAATCATTACAGTAAGGGCAATATAAAAAGCTGGACGATTGGTTAATGCAAAATTATCAACAGTAAACTTTGCAACTATTAAGTAAATACTCATTAAAAAACCACATAAAAAAAATAGTGTTCCATACAATCCAAAAAAGTGCATTGGCTTTTTGGCAAATCTGCTTACGAAACTAATGGTTGCTAAATCTAAAAATCCATTGATAAATCTTTCAATGCCAAATTTTGTTTTTCCATATTTTCTGGCTCTGTGTTCAACTACTTTTTCACCAATTTTTCTAAAGCCTGCCCATTTAGCAATTACAGGGATATATCTGTGCATTTCGCCATACACTTCTATACTTTTTACTACTTTATTTTTATAAGCTTTTAAGCCACAATTAAAATCATGCAGTTTTATACCACTACTCCAACGTGCAGCAGCATTGAAAACTTTTGAAGGAATATTTTTTGTCAGAGTATTATCGTGTCGCTTTTTTTTCCAACCACTAACAATATCAAAATTATCTTCCATAATCATTTTGTATAATTCTGGAATTTCGTCAGGGCTGTCTTGCATATCTGCATCCATTGTAATAACTACATTGCCTTTTGCTGCTCTAAAGCCTTCATTTAATGCAGCACTTTTACCATAATTTCTTTGAAATTTTATGCCTTTTAAATGGTTATTTTTTGTATGAAGTTTATCTATTACTTGCCAACTATTATCAGTACTTCCATCATCAATAAAAATTACTTCATAACTAAAATTATGTTTAGTAACTACACTAACTATCCACTCACTTAATTCAGTTAGTGATTCTTCTTCATTAAATAATGGTATTACTATTGATATATCCATACTGTTTATTACTGATTCTGAAGTGGGTTATAATTTGGATTTTTCTTTGCAACTGCTGCACCTATTAAAGAAAAAATAACACCAAAAATTAAGAATGCAACAATAACACCAGCAATAGCAAAAGGAATAAAAAATTTCTTTGTCATCTCAAGTGCTTGGTCTATTTGCTCTGCATTCATTTGCTTATTTTCAGCCATTCCTTTTCTTGCTTGCTCTAAAGTATAATCTAACATTTCGGGCATAATAAATTTTAAAGCAATAAAAGTATAAACTGCAATAATAGCTGTAATGGCTGCAGTTACTTTAAAGCCATGAGCAAATGTGTTTCCAAAAGTTACATTTCCCTCTAATTTTTTTGCATAATCAATACAAGCCCAAATAATTCCTCCTCCTAAAATTACATACTGTAAAAATTGAACACTTTGCTGTTTGCCTAAACCAGAAAAATATAATACTAAGCCAAACACTATTAGTACTAATGAAATAAGTAATCCTTTAATAGCTGGTGAAGTTGGTTTTGTTTCCATTTTGTAGATTTTAATTTGTATAAAATTTATTTTTAGTTACTACACCTATTACTTTTCCATTAAGTTCTTTATCAGCAAATGGTGTATTGAATGATTTACTTTTATTATTTTCTTTGGTAAGAATAGTTTTATCTGTTCTGGTAAATAAAGTAAAATTAGCTATTGCACCTTCTTGAATATTTATTTTAGGCAAACCGAAAATAGTTGATGCATTACAACTAAACAAATTAGCTATTGCATCGTTACTTAATGTTGGCAAAATATGATTAATGCTTGAATAAGCAGTTTGCAAACTAATCATTCCATTTTTTGCATTTTCAAACTCACAATTTTTTTCATCATTATTATAAGGTAAATGATGAGATGCAATACAATCAATATCTCCATTCAATACAGCTTGTTGTATTGCAAGCATATCAGCCCTGCTTCTTAATGGAGGATTAACTTTTAAATTAGTATCATATTGCTTAACATCTTCATCACAAAAAAATAAATGATAAGGTGTAACACTACAACTAATTTGTAAACCTTCTGCTTTAGCTGCTTTAATTAATTCAATACTTTTAGCTGTGGTAATTCCTGTAAAATGCAATCTGCTTTCAGTATATCTTAGTAAATCAATATCTCTTTTTATAATAATTTCTTCTGCAATAGAAGGTATGCCAGGTAAACCTAATTGAGTAGAAACAATTCCTTCATTTATCAATCCATTATAGCTAATAGTTTTATCAATAGGCATTTGAATAACAGTACCATTAAATGCTTTTACATATTGCAAAGCTTTCAATAAAAAGCCTGATGTTTGTACAGGTTGTAAACCATCTGAAAAAGCTATTGCACCACTGTTGTACATATCATACATTTCTGCAAGTTCTTTTCCTTCTATATTTTTTGAAAGAGCACCAATAGGAGAGATGCTGATTGGTAATTGTTTTGATTTTTGAATAATATATTCTACCTGAGATTTATTTTGAATAGTAGGAGATGTATTTGGCAATACAAAAACATTGGTAAAACCACCAGCTAAAGCAGCTTTACTACCAGTTTCTAAAGTTTCTCTATACTCAAAACCAGGGTCGCAAAAATGGCTAAAACAATCAATCCAGCCAGGTGAAACAATAATATTTTCTTCTTCAAAAACTGTATCAACTTCTGCTGTAATATTATCTTGAATTGTTTGTATTACTCCATTATCAATAAGAATATCTTTAACTGTATTATTTATAACACTTGATGGTTGAGCAATCAAAACTTTTTTAAGAAGAATTTTCATATTATTGGTTGCTGAAAATTTTGTGCAATATAGTTTTAAAATTTATTTTATAGTGTTTATTACATTAAAATAAAAAAAGTTATCCTTAAAACTAAGATAACTTTTAGTAAGTCGGGTGGACTGGATTCGAACCAGCGACCCCTTGCACCCCATACAAGTACGCTACCGGGCTGCGCCACCACCCGAACAAATAGCTATTTTTTAGTTGCTGCAAATATAGGTTTTGAGAAATATTTTTTGATGTAATTTATTAATTGAGTGTGCTTATTTTGCATCAAACCAAATAGGTGTTTTATCATTGTGTGTAGCATTGTAATTAATAAATAATTCTTCGCCAGCATCAATGTTTCTAATTGTTTTAATACTCATCGTTTCATTTTCATAATCCATATCATATTCACAATTTGCTTGATAATTGTGGTTATACATAGAAATATAACCCATACCTAAAGCTGCTTGAAGTTTATCTTCTCCCCATTCAAAAATATAGTTGTATAACTTTGTTTTTTCTATCATTTTTCTTTCATCTGCATTAAATAAAATAATAGGAGAAATTTCTATAGTTGTATTTATTGGTATTGGTTGTGCTGTAAAAACTCCTTTTCCTTTATTTTCACTTTCTGCTATAAATAAAATTGGTAAAATCATAAAAAAAATAATTAAAACGAAAGTAATATGAAAAAAAATATTACAACATTGTAAATTGCACCCATGAGCATGGAAATAGAAATAAAAGATATACAAGAGCAGTTTATGGAAATTGCTTCCACTCAAGATAGAATTGCTATTAAAGAATTTTTAGACAATCAAAATATAAGTGATGTTGCAGACTTGCTGAATCAAAACCCTTCAGAAGAGGTAAACATCATTTCAAACATGTCTATTAAACGTGCTGCAAGGGTTTTTAAAATTTTAGACTTATCTACACAAAAACAAATTATTAAAGAATTACCCAGTAATAAAACTGCTGAATTATTAAATGAATTGCCCGCCGATGACAGAACAGATTTTTTTGAAGAACTTCCCAAAACAGCTATAAGAGATTTAATAAAATTGTTAGATGTTGAAGAAAGAAAAGTTACTCTTTCTTTATTGGGTTATCCAGAAGATAGTGTTGGAAGACTTATGACACCAGATTATGTATATGTATATGCACATAACACTGTTGCAGAAGTATTAAATACTATTAGAAAATTTGGTAAAAACAGTGAAACGATTGATGTTATTTATGTAATTGATGAGCAAGGCGAATTTATTGATGACATTAGAATACGTGATATTATTTTGGCTGCTCCAGATAAAAAAGTTGATGAACTTATAGATAGACGTATTGTAGCACTAAATGTGCATGATGACCAAGAACATGCCAGCCAAGTTTTTAAAATGAATAATAGAGTTGCTCTGCCTGTTACAGATGATAATAACAAGCTTTTAGGCATTGTAACTATTGATGATATTTTATGGGTAGCCAATGAAGAGTTTAGTGAGGATATGCAAAAAATGGGTGGTACTGAAGCATTAAATGAGCCTTATTTAGATATTCCTATTTTAAAACTTTTTAGGAAAAGAATTTTATGGCTTACCGTTTTATTTTTAGGAGAATTATTAACTGCTTCTGTAATGGTTTATTTTGAAGAAGAAATTGCAAAAGCAGTTTTCTTAGCAACATTTATTCCATTAATTATTAGTAGTGGTGGTAATAGTGGGTCACAAGCATCAACCCTAATTATTCAAGCAATGGCAATAGGAGAAATTACTATTAAAGATTGGTGGAGAGTTATGCGTAGAGAAATTATTAGTGGTTTATTATTAGGAACCGTGTTAGGTATAATTGGATTTTTTAGAATTATGGCTTGGCATTTTATTTTTCCTGATGTATATGGACAACATTATATTTTAGTAGGCTTTGCTGTTGGTTTTAGTTTAATTGGCGTTGTTTTATGGGGCACTTTAAGTGGTAGTATGTTACCAATAGCATTAAAAAGATTAGGTGCAGACCCTGCTGTTTCATCAGCACCATTTGTGGCAACATTAGTTGATGTTACTGGATTAATTATTTATTTTGGATTTGCTTATTTGTTTTTACAGGGGTTAATTCTTTAATAATTTTTTACTTAATTTTTCATTATTGTCCGACAAAAAAATAAAAGGGTAGCATTTCTGTTACCCTTTTTGTTGTTTTGAAGTTACTACGCTTTAAAACTATGAATCAAAGTAACAATTATTTCTGACCGCATTTATTTTCTC
>JBPXJV010000048.1:0-27866 GCA_051715485.1 Chitinophagales bacterium | reverse complement strand
GGATTTCGGATTTCATATTTAGTTTTTATTAAACTACCCCTGCCCCTTCAAAGAAGGGGAATTTTTCATTACAAAGGAGAAGGATTTCTTGTGTTCTCTGTGATGCTTTTTTCTCTGTGTTCTCTGTGGTTAAATTTCTTTGTTTTTCTTTTCGTCATTGCGAGGGCTTTAGCCCGAAGCAATCTAGTGAAGTTAATGTCTTTCTTTTGGATTGCTTCGCCTTTGGCTCGCAATGACGATGAGAAGAATTATTTCGTTACTGACAGAGAGCTTGTTTGCTTTTCTTTTCGTCTTTGCGAGGGCTTTAGCCCGAAGCAATCCAGTGAAGCTAATGTCTTTCTTTTGGATTGCTTCGTCTATGACTCGCAATGACACGAACTAAGACGAAAGTTTTCAACAAAAAAAAGCCGCTATATTAGCGGCTTAATATAAAAAGAGAAAATTATAATATCCTTTCTGTAGAATTGCCTCCAAGAGAATAAAACCATACTTCAGGATTCCCTTTAAACTTTATACTTTTTATTCTCCAAATACCCGTATATGGACCCCAATTAGTGCTTGCATTATTGTCAACATTTATTTTAATAGAAAGCATAGCAAAATTCCCAAGTGTGCCTTTTATAAGTAAATGAGGAGTAGATTTATAAAAAGAAATTATTTTATCTACAGAATAATTTGCATTTGCATGAGAAAAAATGATATCTACAACTGAAAATTCGTTCTTTTGTTGTAAAACATAATTCTGTCCAATTATTACATTTGGAGAAAAATCTAAACTATCGTATTTCCCTACTGCATTTCCATTATTAAGCCATGAAGTGTCTTTCATATCTACTGAAACAGAATATATATATGGATATTTATTACCATCATAAATACTTCCTGCTTCATCTGAATAGGGGTATACAAAAATAGCAGAAATTTGGCTCCCAAAATGGGATTGTTTTGCAAAGAAAATATTATTTGCTGTTGGATTCTGCTTAATCTTTACTACTTTTGCTAAATTGGGCTCTGTCCCATTTGAAACATAATTGAGCGATGAAATAGATGCACCATTTTTGCCTGTCAACTTTATGCCTATTTGTACTCCATCTGAAATAGCACCACTATATCCTTTTACTTTAAAAGAGAATATATATTTACCAGCATCAAGATTCAAAGTTTCTACTTTTTGGCTTGAACTTGCAATATCAAGTGGATGACTTTTTGGAATTGTAGGATTAAATGTAGAAGATGCATAATTTATATCTGCTACATCGTCCATTTTCCTTGCCCAAAAATAGTCTATGGCATTTTCTCCATTTGTAAGTGTGCCAAATGTTTCTATTTTTACTATACCTGCTGCTGCTACATCTAAAACTATAGCTTTTGCAACAGAATTGCCATATAGTATCTTCTCATTTGCTGGCAAAGCGCTCGATGCATCAGTCCCTGTAAAAATAGCAGTTAAAGTAGGTACTAAAGTCCATACTGATATTTCAGAACTTGGAGTAGAATAATTATTAGAATTATCAATTGCTACAATAGTATATTTATACAAAGTAGAATCCATAAGTCCATTATCAGTATATGTAGTAGCACCACCCAAAACATTTGCTATTACAGAATTATCTCTTCTTAAAATATATCCTTTTACTCCAACATTATCTGTTGAAGCCGTCCAAGATAGATTTATAGACCTTATACCACTTACACCTACAAAATTAGTAGGAGTAGTAGGAGGTATATTATCTACTGGAGGAGGTGGAGGTTGGGAAGAATCAGAAGATTTGCTACAAGAAATAAAAATTGAACAAGCAACAAAAGCTAAACAATACAAACGAAAAATATTTTTCATAATAGCAAGTTTTAGTTTGAGAGTTAAATGTATTGTGTTTTATTGATATAACAAATTTTTTTTAGGTTGGTATAAGTGTGGGGAAATAAGCAAGAATGGGGTGGATTTTTGTATAGTTGCTATTCCTTTGTACATTTGATTCAATAAATTATTTATCTATGGCACGAATAGCAGGTGTGAAAACAATAAAAAATACAAGAGGTAAACTTACACATGTAACTATTGATGTACGCAAACATCCTCAAGCTATTGGCACACTCAAAGAAATGGGTTTATTAAATAAAACACAATTTGAAAAAGAATGTGAAGAAGCCATTCCTGTTGATGTTTTTTTTGATAAATTAAAAAGCCGTATAAAGCAATATAAATGGAGCAAATAGTAATAAGGCAAGAACTTTTAAACAAGTTAGATGAACTTATTAAAGTTTTATTTGAAAACGGGTATTTTAGTTATTATAAAGATGCTGAACAATATGTTGATAATATTCGTATGTTCATAAAGTCTATTCCTCAACAAAGAATAAAACCAACCCTAATAAAAACTTATGGTGCATATTATTGTCAATACAAACCCAACAAGCACACAACTTGGTACATTACTTTTGATACAAATGGCAAAACATGGCTTATCAAAAATATTTTTAACAATCACACTAAAGACTATCCACGTTATATAGGAAGTCTAGAGGCTTAAATGAATGAAAAATTAGAGATAGCAACCATAGATTTTTTAAAAATTATTATTCTTATATTTAGTACAAATACTAAATTTTAAAAGAGTAGTTCAAGCAAAAATCAATATTTTCAAGTATTTGGTGCTATTACTAAAAAAATAAAGCAATTTTTTTATTAGTTTTCAATTAGTTATAAAGGTGCATATTAAAAAAAGATGTTTTTTCTTTGGAAAATAGAATGTACTTCTACTACTTTTGCACTCCTTTTAAATAAGGATATTTTAGAACCAATGGGATAGCGTTGGTTTTCATTAAAAAAAATTATAAAATGAGCAAATTACATTTCACTACCAAACATGCAAATGCGGCTACCGTAAAACACAATTGGTATGTTGTGGACGGTACTAATCAAACCGTAGGGCGTATGTGCAGCAAAATTGCTGCAGTTCTTAGAGGCAAAAATAAAGCCTACTATACCCCTCACGTAGATTGTGGAGATTATATCATAGTAATAAACTGTGATAAAATTAAGTTTACAGGAAATAAAATGGACGAAAAAATTTATGATACATATTCAGGTTACCCTGGAGGTCGTAAAGAAGAAGTTGCTGGCGATTTATTAAAACGTCGTCCAGAAGTTATTATTGAAAGAGCTGTAAAAGGAATGTTACCAAAAAATCGTTTAGGAAGAAAAATGTACAAAAAACTATTTGTATATGTTGGTTCATCTCATCCACACACAGCACAACAACCTAAAGAATTAAAATTTTAAATCAAACATTTTAGCATGTTGATTTAAAATAAATAATCAGTATGCTTTATAAGAAAAATAAAAATGGAAAAACAAAAAGCTGCAATTGGTCGTCGTAAAGAAGCTGTAACACGTGTGTTTATCAGCAAAGGCGATGGAAAAATTACTGTAAATGACAAGGATTATAAAGTTTATTTTCCTTTGGCGTATCTACAAAATCAAGTAGAAGCTCCTTTAAAAGCTACAGAACTTGAGGGTAAATTTGATATTGTTATAAATGCTCAAGGTGGTGGTTTAAAAGGTCAGGCAGAAGCAATTATATTAGGTATTTCAAGAGCTTTAATTGAAATTAATGCAGAGCTTCGCCCTGTTTTAAAAGCTAATGGATATCTTAAAAGAGATCCTCGTAGTGTTGAACGTAAGAAGTTTGGTTTAAAGAAAGCCAGAAAAAGCTTTCAGTTCAGCAAACGTTAATAGTAATCTTTATTTCATTAAATACTATTACAATAAAGTTCTTATACTATTTTTTAAAACTTTTAAAAATAATGGCTTCAAAAATTTTATTCAATTAATAAAAATAAAAGCCGATAATAAACAATGGAAAATAACACTTCACTTCAACAACAGCTTTTAGAAGCAGGCGTACACTTTGGACATTTAAAAAAGAAGTGGAATCCTAAAATGTTACCTTACATTTTTGCCGAAAAAAAAGGTATTCACATTATAGATCTTAATAAAACTGTTGATCATTTACAAGAAGCAGCAGCAGCATTAAAACAAATAGCCAAGAGTGGTAAAAAAATAATGTTTGTTGCTACTAAAAAACAAGCTAAAGAAATTGTTAGCGAATGTGCAAGACGTGTAAATATGCCTTATGCAACTGAACGTTGGTTAGGTGGTATGCTTACCAATTTTAATACTGTTCGTAAAAGTGTTAAAAAAATGCAGAGCATTGATAAAATGTTGGCTGATGGTAGTGCAGAAAGTTTAACCAAAAAAGAACGCTTAACACTTAGCCGTGATAAAGAAAAAATGGAAAAAGTTTTAGGCGGTATTGCACAACTTAGTCGTTTACCAGCAGCTCTTTTTATTGTAGATATTGGTGTAGAGCATATTGCTTTAGCAGAAGCAAAACGTTTAGGCATTTCTACTTTTGGAGTAGTAGATACTAACTGTGATCCTAATAAAGTAGATTTTTCTATTCCAGCTAATGACGATGCAACAAAATCAATTGCCATTATTGCAAATTATATTACTGCTGCTATTGCTGAAGGTTTAGCAGAACGCTTAGCAAGTAAAGATGATGATGATGCAAATCAACACGATGATAATAATGAAAACGAAGCTAAAGCTCGTAGATTAGAACAAGAAGCACAAGCTGAAGGTGGTGGTCGTGGTCGTCGTGGTGCTGGAAAAGGAAATTCAGCTGAAGGTGGTGGTGCAGGTACTACAAAACGTAGAGTTCCAAATAGCCGTCGTCCTTCAACAAAATAATTTATCAGTTAAAAATAATAAACATTAATTGGTTGATTATTTAGGTAATCAACCAATTACTTTTATCAGCATAAATTATTAACATATTGTACAAACAAAAGGCTAAATTTTTTGTACAACACTATTGTGAAAATTACCAACATTATATATTCAAATTAAATTAAAGAAAAAATATTATGAGTACAACAACAGCTATTACAGCAGCAGATATAAATAAATTACGTCAAGCAACAGGTGCAGGAATGATGGATTGCAGAAAAGCATTAACAGAAACAGGTGGCGATTTTGAAGCAGCTATTGATTGGTTGCGTAAGCAAGGACAAAAAATTGCAGCCAAACGTAGCGATCGTGAAGCAAAAGAAGGTGTAGTTATTGCTCAAACATCTACTGATAATAAAGTAGGTTTTATTGTTTGTGTAAGTTGCGAAACAGATTTTGTTTCTAAAAATACCGACTTTGTTGCTTTTGCTCAAAGTATTGCTAATGCTGCAGTTAGCAATAATGTAAAATCAATAGAAGAGTTAAATGAAGTAACTATTAATGGTGCTAAAGTAAGTGATATGGTTAATGATAAATTAGCTTCTATTGGTGAAAAAATTGGTATTGTAAAATTTGAAAGAGTAGAAGCTCCTTACGTTGCATCTTATATTCATGGTGCATATCGTTTAGGTGTTTTAGTTGCTTTAAATGCAGATGCTGCTGAAGCAGGAAAAGATATTGCCATGCAAATTGCAGCTTTAAATCCTGTTGCAGTAGATGCAAATAGTGTTCCTGCCGAAGTTGTAGAAAGAGAAAAAAATATTGTAATTGAAACAATGAAAGAAGATCCTAAAATGGCTGGCAAACCAGAAGAAATGATTGCTAAAATTGCAGAAGGTAAATTAAATGCTTTCTTTAAAGAGCAAACATTATTAGCTCAACCATTTGTAAAAGATGGTAGCAAATCTGTGGCAGAATATTTAAACTCTGTAAGCAAAGATTTACAAGTTTTAAGTTTTAAAAGAATTGCTTTAGGGTAATCTTTTTAAAAATATTTTTATCATAAAACCCATCTTCATTGATGGGTTTTGCTTTTAATTTAAAAAATTTCACTTATTTGCTGAATGAAGTTCTATTTTAATTTTTTCTTATTGAACTATACTATTTTTACAACTATTTATATAATAATTTAATGTTAAACGGAAAAAAAATAATTGTAGTATTACCTGCATATAATGCAGAAAAAACTCTTGAGCAAACGTATAATGAAATTCCATTTGAGGTTGTAGATGATGTAATTTTAGTAAACGATGCCAGTAGAGATAATACTGTTGGAGAAGCAGAACGTTTGGGTATAAAACATATTATTACACACGAAAAAAATAGAGGTTATGGAGGCAATCAAAAGTCTTGCTATAATAAAGCAATAGAGTTAAATGCAGATATTGTTATTATGCTTCATCCAGACTATCAATATACACCAAAGCTTATAATAGCCATGTGTAGTGTAATTGCAAATGATGTTTATCCTGTAGTATTTGCTTCAAGAATTTTGGGTAAAGGAGCCTTAAAAGGTGGTATGCCAATGTATAAATTTATTGCAAATAGGCTACTTACTCTTACACAAAATATTTTAATGAATCAAAAGCTGAGTGAATACCATACAGGTTACAGAGCTTTTAGTAGAGTTGTTTTAGATAAAGTAAATTATGAAGTAAATAGTGATGATTTTATTTTTGATAATCAAATGATAGCTCAAATATTTGATGCAGGTTTTGAAATTGGAGAAATAACTTGTCCAACAAAATATTTTGATGATGCCTCTTCAATTAATCTTAAAAGAAGTATTGAATATGGCTTAGGAGTATTGGGTGTTTCTTTTGGCTATTTCTTTAAAAGATTAGGACTATATCACTCAAAAATATACCAACATAAACAATAAAAAACCATTTTACTTTTATGGAGTTGTTATAAATATTGAAAGTATAAAAGAGCAATATTTTTTTATCAATTTATTAAAACTATGCTTGATGTAAAAATAGAAGAAAGCTGGAAAGCAATACTAAAGCAAGAATTTAGTAAATCATACTTTCAACAAATTGCAGCACATCTTAAAACAGAGAAAGCAACTAAAACAGTTATTTATCCTTCTGGCTCTTTAATTTTTAATGCATTTTATCAAACACCTTTTCATAAACTTAAAGTAGTTATTTTAGGGCAAGACCCTTATCATGGAATTGGTCAAGCAATGGGTTTATGTTTTAGTGTGCCTGATGGAATACCTCCACCACCATCATTACAAAATATTTTTAAAGAATTACATTCAGATATTGGAATGTCTATTCCTAATACTGGTAATCTTATACCCTGGGCTAAACAAGGAGTGTTTTTATTAAATGCCGTTTTAACAGTAAGAGCTAATGAAGCTGCAAGCCATAGTAAAATTGGTTGGACAAACTTTACAGATGAAGTAATAAAAAAAATATCTGATGAAAGAAAAAATATTGTATTTCTTTTGTGGGGAAAATTTGCTCAAGAAAAACAAGTACTTATTGATGAAACAAAACATACAATATTAAAAGCTGCACACCCATCGCCACTTAGTGCTTATAATGGTTTTTTTGGGTGCAAACATTTTAGCAGAACTAATGAAATACTTGTAAAAAATGGTATAGTACCAATTAACTGGAGTTTATAATTTAAAAAAATATGAAACTATTTAAAGACGTATTTGCACGTATTTGGGCATTGTGGGGAATAATAACTTTTATTCTAACCTTTATCTTAATTTATATTCCTTCAATGCTCACCTATTTAATACCTGGAAAAAAAGGGCAAGCAATTTTTATTTATATATCTCGTATTTGGATGAATATATGGCTTACATTAATTGGTTGTCCAGTAAAAATTGTAGGAAAGGCAAATGTGAAAAAAAATGAGACATATATTTTTACATGCAATCATATTACCTTATTAGATGCACCATTAACTTGTCCTTATGTACCTGGTGCAAATAAAACAATTGCTAAAATGAGTTTTGCAAAAATTCCTTTATTTGGTTGGTACTATGCCAAAGGCTCTATTTTAGTAGATAGAAAAAATGATATAAGCAGAAGAAGAGGATTTGAAAAAATGAAAAATACCTTAAAAGAAACTATCCATATTTGTATTTATCCAGAAGGCACAAGAAATAGAACAGGCAACCCTTTAAAAAGCTTTTATGATGGAGCTTTTAAGCTTTCTGTAGATAGTAAATGTGCTATTATACCAACCATACTGTATAATACTAAAAAAGCAATGCCTAATAATAAATTTTTTTATTTGTTACCAGCTAAATTAGAAATGCACTTTTTACCTCCAGTTTATCCCGATAATTTAAGCACTAAAGAATTAAAGGAAAAAATTTTTAATATAATGTACGAAAAAATAAAGCAAGCAGAATAAGCTACAACCTCAGAGCATAAAAACTTTAAAATTAACTTGTTTATTTTTTATATAAACCCAGGTTCTGCATTAGGAATTTAAATTAGTTTTTCAATTTTAGGATTTCGGATTTCGGATTTCGGATTTAGACTTTAGTTTTTCGGATTTCTATTGCTTAATTTGGGGTGTGGATTGCTTCGTCTATGACTCGCAATGACGATGAGAAGGATTATTTCGTTACTGACAGAGAGCTTGTACCCTTTTCTTTATCGTCTTTGCGAGGGCTTTTGCCCGAAGCAATCAAGTGAAGCTAATGTTATTGAATCCAGATTTTGCATTAGGAATATAAATTAGTTTTTCAATTTTCGGATTTTGGATTTAGACTTTAGTTTTTAGTCTTTAGTTTTTCGGGTTTCTATTGCTTAATTTGGGGTAAAATGAGGAAGAAGAAAAAGTAATGTGTAAGTCAAAAATTAAAATTTATATAAACAGTTATTTGTTTCTTTACTTTGTAAGTGCAAATAAAATGTTACTCTACTAACAAGAAAATCAATTGAAAAAGGAAACAATATTTTTTCAAAAATTAATATGACAAGCTATGTTAGGATTATATCTTATTTTAATTGGCGTTGTAATGTTAATAATTGGATTGGTTAAAAGAAACTCAATCAAACATAATGAAGTAAAAGATAGTATCAAAGATGTAATAAGTAATAAAAAGAAAAATATTGATGCCTACAAACGTTATTGGGATTGGTGTAAAAAGAACAATGAAAAACCAGTAACCATAGAAGAATTTGAACAATTAACCAATATTCAAGTAGGTATTAATATGACTGATTTAATGCACATGCATAACAAGAATATTAATCCACCTAAAAGTAAGATTGTTGATAATAGTATAAACGATGACTCTTTAAGCAAATATGAGAATGAACAGCAAGAAGAAATAGAGGAACGAAAAAAACGAGATAAAAAATTTATAGATTCTGCTATTATTGGCTATGCAACCAATTCAACTACTAAAGGTGCATTATTTGGAGGTAGTTTATTAGGTGGTATGTTTGGTGATTATTTGAATAAGAAAAAGAAAAAATAATACCTTCTACCTAACTGTTTGATAAACTACTTTTTCATAATTTCTTATCAAAAAATTTTATCAGTTTTATTGACTGAATGTTGCTTTTGGTTAAATGTGGAAAACTTTTTTTCGCTATGTCATTTTTTTTTTTTTGTTTCGTTTTTCATCAAAATAAATTTAAAAATGAAAAAAATTGCAATGCTTTTAGTATCAACACTAATTTTTGGTAGCTTATATGCTGCTGATTGTAAAAGTACAAATGTTGTAATACCTACAACTGAATTTAATAACAATAATGCACAACCAGAAGATTATTATTGTGGAACTAGTAGTTACACAATTACAGGAGTTTGTTGGCAAGCAACTTCAGAAGTTACAGTTTGTGGAGATTTTGAAAGTCAAGCTGAAGCAAATATTATTGCAAGCTTAATTGCTAAAAAAGATAAAAAATTATTAATAGCAATTACTGTGTTCATGGATGAGATGTTATCATGTAGTTAATTAAATTTTAAAATTATATATATTTTTCTTCAAATATTGTAGAAACTCTATTTTAGATTAATGTTTAGAAATTGTATTACTAAAAATAAATCGTTATGATAAAAAAACTTTTATTAGTATTAGTTATTTATAATGTAATAACCTCAAACATAATAGCACAAAATGTGCTGGTAGCAAAATATACTTTTTTACATGTTAGAGATACAACACAACCTCAAAACATAAGTACAGAAGAAATGATATTGACTACAAATAATACAAAATCACTTTTTAAAAGTTTTACATACGATTCTATCATGAATTCAACAGATGATAAAGGATATACAATTGGTGAAAATTCTGCTCAGATTAACACAGTAGTAAAAATGCCAAAAATTACTATGGATCAACTATTTTTTGACTATAATACAAAAGAAATTGTAACAATAAAACCATTTATTGATGAAACTTATGGCATTAAATCTCCATTGCAATCAATAGGTTGGCAATTGATTGATTCTACTAAACAAATGGGCAATTTGGTTTGCAAAAAAGCAGTAGGAGAATTTAGGGGTAGAAAATATACTTGTTGGTACTGCCCAGAAATTTCTGTACAAAGTGGTCCTTGGAAATTGCATGGCTTACCTGGGTTAATTATTTCAGCAGTTGATGAAAAAAATCAAGTATCTTTTTTGCTTACTTCAGTAACTCAATCGAATGATAAAGATGTCTTATTGCCAGATTTAACTTTTGTAACAGAAAAAAAATTTGAAGAGATAGTGCATTCATTTAAAGAAAACCCTAATGCTATGCTAAATAGAATGTCTAGTAATAATGCAAAACTTAGTATTAAACCAACTCCAATAAATGTAAAGTCAAAATCTAAGTTTAATAATCCTTTAGAGCTTAACTAAATTTTAATGAGATGGCTTTTCTTTATTGTACTAATTACTTTTTATTTTTCCAATAGTTGTTTGGGACAAAAAACAATACAAGGTACTGTAAAAGATTCATCTCATAAAAATATTATAGGAGCAACAATTACCGTAGAATTACAATCTACCAAAGTAGTTGTTGCTTTTTCCTTTACCAACGAAAATGGCTTTTATAAAGTAGAAATACCCGAAAAGTATAGTAAAAGAAATTGTATTTTAAAAGTAAGTTCATTAAATTTTTTATCTAAAGAACAGGTAATAGATTCATTAAGTTCTTCAACAGTAACTCATCATTTTATTTTAAAGTCATCTCAAAAAAAATTATCTGAAGTTATAGTACAATCAAGACCTCCTATTACAGCAAAAAAAGATACCATTAACTACAATGTTGAAAGTTATACGAGTAAATATGATAGAAGCATAGGTGATGTTTTACAAAAACTTCCTGGTATAGAAGTAATGCAAGACGGTACTATAAAATATCAGGGAAAACCCATTAATAAATTTTATATAGATGGAAAAGATTTATTAGCTGGTCGTTACAATATTGCAACAGCAAATGTACCTTCTGATGCAGTTGATAAAGTACAGGTTTTAGAAAATCACCAACCCATAAAAGTATTAGATAGTTTTTCTGTAAGTAATAGAGCTGCTTTAAACTTGGTATTAAAAGATAAAGCAAGAAATAAAATTATAGGTAAAGCTAAGCTGGGTATTGGTTATCCTTTTATTAGCACAGATAATGAAATAGTACCTTTATTTTTTTCTAATAATTATCAAAGTATTGCTACTATAAAGTATAATAATATTGGTAAAGATTATGCCAATGAATTTAAATATTTATATAATGATGATTATAATGAAATAGTTTATATAAATAAATTTTATGGAGAAATTGCAAACATCTATAAACCACAAGCACAAGGTATTGATTTAGATAAGTTTTATATTAACAATCAATTCTCTGCAAGCATTAATCAACTTACTTTAACAAAAAATAAAAATGAATTAAAATTTTTTATTGATTTTACACACGATAACACTTCAATAAATTCCCATACCAATACAACACTTTTTTTTATAAACGATACTTTTAAAATTGCTGAAATAAATAATTATAATCAAAACGAAAATATTGTAAAAGGCAATTTGCAATATGTGGCTAACAAAGCATCTTACAGCTTTTCTAATATTACCAGTTTTCAATTTGCTAAAACAGCTAATCATTCAACAGCTGTTAACCAAAAAGAAATTTTACAAACTATTAATTCAAATCAAGTAGAAGTTATTAATACAACTAAATATTTCTTTACAGTAAATAAAAAACATCTTTTCAATTTATCAGCATTAGTTGGATATAAACAAATACCTCAAAAATTTTTAGTTCAAAATGAGTTTTACGATACAATATTTACTAAAACAGCAAATCCATCATTCATAGAACAAAATGTATCATTAAAATCTTTCTTCTCAAGTTTTGATGCTAATTGGGTTTATAAAACAAAAAATAAATTTCTTTTTAGCAATTCTATTTCAGGTACATATTTCCTTAACACATTTAATACATTATTCTCTGCTGGAAATAATGATTCTTTATTTACCATTAAAAATGGTTTTAATAATAATTTTATTTATAACTACTTCGTATTTACCAATAATTTTAATATAAGTTATGGACTACCTAAGTTCAATATAAATATATCTATACCTTATTCATTTAATTATATTCAAAAGCAACAAAAGGAAAGTGTAACTACCAACTTTTCAAATAATTTTATTGGATTAGTTTCATCAATTAATTATACAATAAATAAGCAATGGAATTTTTCGTCTAATATTAGTAATAACTATCGTCTTTCTCCATCATATATTTCAAGTAATAGCCCAGTTTTATATAATTATAGACATTTAAATAAAAATAATTCTATTTATCCAAATTATAAAAGTTTTAAAACCGAAGCTTATCTTAATTATAAAAATATTTTAAAATACTTTTTTATTACAGTTGGCTATATTTATTCAAAAAATACAAATAGTCCTATTAGTGATAAGGAATTTATTAATCAACTAACAATAAGCAATGCTATAAATGGAAATACTTTAAGAGAAAGTAATATGTTTTTAATTAATTACGATAAGTATTTTCCTAAAATAAAAAGTGGAATAACTATAAGGTTGTTATACGAAAAAGCTGCTTCAGAAAATTATTCTAATAAATTAAAGACTAAATTTTATAATGATAATTATCAAATATTTTTTAAAACAAATACTAATTTAAAAAGCCTTAGTATAGAAACAAATACTAAGTTTAATTTTTTCAAAAACTATAATGTGATAAACAACACAAATAATTTTACTGTATTTGAACAAGTTTTATCCTTAAAAGCATCTTTAAGTACTAAAGCTTTTATTACTGTTAAAAATACATTTAATACTGTTAATCAAAACAACCAAAAGCCTGTTACATTTATATTTCCTGATGTTTATTTAACACATAGCTTAGACAAATTAAAAACAGATATTGAGTTTGGTGCTCAAAATTTATTCAACCAAAAAACCTATACCAATATTGCTTTTTATGGCAATACAGAAACAATCAATCAAGTTGAGTTAAGACCTCTTCAAATAATTTTAAAAGCTACTGTTTATTTTAAATAGCATAGTTATTTTTGTTGAAAATAATTTATATGCAACAATTAGGTATAGGTTCAAGGGTAGAACATCCACACTTTGGCAAAGGAGTTATAGTTGATATTGGTAGTGAGTTTTATACTATTTGGTTCAAAACACAAAATGGAACAAAAAGTATAGGAAAAGAATATGCAGATTTAAAAATTTTAGAAGCTACTACAAATACTGTTTCAGAAAATAATCAAATAACTTTAGCAGATATTGAACTTGCATTAAATAATATTTTGGAACAACGCTTGCATGAATTTCAGTTAGTGCCTATGGCTAATAAATGGAATAATGGTACTTTAATTTTACAACCCAATGATGCAAGTCTGCAACCCAAAGAAATACCTATTGAAACCTTTTTTCATAAAATAATAATGGTAAGGGATAGGTTAAGATTAATTGAACAAAAAATTAATGCCAACAAAACTTTATCTGATGAGGAAAAAATTGATATTCAACAATACATTACAGCCATTTATGGCTCGTTAACTACATTTAATATTTTGTTTAAAGAAACACATCATCAATTTAAAGGAACAGGAATTAAAGAGTAATAGCATAAAAAAAGAATTATAAAAATCAAGGAATAACTTTTGTATTTCTACATCATAAATAATCCTTTAATAAAATTTGGGATTTTATGTATTATTCTTTAATCGTTTTATTTCTTTGTCAAAGTCCGACTCATATTCTTTATCTTGTATTACTCTGTATTTTTCATATTCATTTTCTGCTTTTAGTTTTGCTTCAAGCATAGTTACTTTTCCTTTGTCCTTTAGTATTGGGTAATTAGATAGTTGTAAAAAATTAGATAGAAATGTGCTCCAATCTTTCATATATAAAAGTTGCCTACGCAGTGCACTATTTTCTGCCAAATCAAGATAGGCAGATACAATACGGTTCAGCTCTTTTATGTGTTCTTCATTCAAATAATTTTTAGCTACCGAAACATCGCTTTTTAATATTTTTCCGGTAGGAGCATGTTTCCATGTTTTTAAACCCATAAACAATTGAGAAGCATCGGCTTCGGTATAAATTATTTCTGCTGCCGTTTTTCCTGTAATAGCCCAATGCAGTTTGTTTTGAACAGAAGCAAAAAAATCTTTTGTAGTTTCAGCGTCTTTATTGTAATCAACACTAAGGGCGTATATATCTGTTATTTTTTGGTAAAATCTCCGTTCACTTGCACGTATTTCACGAATACGTTCTAATAATTCTTCAAAATAATCTTTGTCAAACTTTTTCCCTTGTTTCAGACGTTCATCGTCTAACACAAAACCTTTAGTAATAAATTCTTTTAAAGTTTGTGTAGCCCATATTCTAAATTGTGTAGCTTCTTGGCTATTTACACGATAACCAACAGCAATAACGACATCTAAATTATAGAATTTCGTTTTGTAATTTTTTCCGTCAGTAGCAGTTGTTTCCATTTTGGAAATAACTGCTTGTTCTTGTAATTCACCTGTTTCAAAAATGTTTTTCAAATGTTTGCTTATTGCAGGAACTTCTACAGCAAACAATTCTGCTATACGTTTTTGAGTAAGCCAAAAAGTTTCACCCGAATAAATAACTTCTATCTTAATATTTCCTTTAGGTGAACTGTAAAGTATAATATTTGATGAATTTGCATTATTGTTTGCCATTAATAACAAAGATAAGCTAAATGAAATTTCACTTACAACAATACATTACAGCCATTTATGGCTCGTTAACTACATTTAATATTTTGTTTAAAGAAACACATCATCAATTTAAAGGAACAGGAAGTTAATAAGTTAAAATATTGATTATAAAATACTTTTTTGTAGGAATAAACTATATTCTGTCAAATGAAAGAATATAAAATTTTAATTTTTTCTTTTCATTTTTTTACCCTAACTTGTTCACTCTACAAACACAATTTGCCTATGTAATTTTCTACATTATTTTTTATTTACTCACTATAAAATATGTTTATCATGGACATTAAAATTCAAGCAGTACGCTTTGTTGCAGATCAAAAATTAATTGATTTTGTATCAAAAAAAATTGAAAAACTTTCCACTTACCACGACAGAATAATGAACGTAGATGTTTTTCTAAAATTAGATAATGTTGCACATACCATTAAAGATAAAATTGTAGAAATAAGAGCTTCAGTACCAAAGCATGAGTTTTTTGTAAAAGCATCTTCTAAATCATTTGAAGAAAGTTTTGAAAATGCTTTAGAATCTATTACCAATCAAATAAAACGAAAAAAAGAAAAACTTGCAGTATAACCTTAAAAGCCTGATGAAAACATCAGGCTTTCTTTTTATAAAAAATATTATTGAAACATCAATCCTTATTTTTGTTTTATGGCAGCCGAAAAAATTATTGCTGAATGGGAAAAAGAAATTTTTAAACCAATTTATTGGTTAGAAGGTGATGAACCTTATTTTATAGATAAGGTTATAAATTATGCAGAACATAAAATTCTTAAAAAAGAAGAATCAGAATTTGACCTTACTATTTTTTATGGTAGAGATGCAAACTGGATAGATATCATTAATGCTTGCAAACGATATCCAATGTTTTCAAAAATGCAAGTTGTTATTGTAAAAGAAGCTCAGCATTTAAAAGATATTACTAAGTTAGAAAGCTATATTAATAATCCTCTAACATCAACAGTTTTGGTAGTGGGTTATAAAGGAAAAATTGATGGAAGAACAAAGTTTGCTCAAGCAATAAAAAATAAAGCAGAATACCTTTCTACCAAAAAAATTAATGATAACGATTTAGCATTTTGGGGAAATAATATTGTTACACAACTTGGATTTACCATTACTCAAAAAGCTTTAATACTTCTTATAGAGCATATTGGAAACGATTTAAGCAGAATAGAAAATGAAATAGAAAAACTTTCTGTTAATGTAAAATCAGAAAAAAAAATTACAGAAGATGCTATTGAACAATTTATAGGAATTAGTAAAAAATACAACTCTTTTGAATTGCAAAAAGCATTAGGTAAAAAAGATTTTACTAAGGCTATGCAAATAATTGACTACTTTGAAAAAAACAAAGATGATGAACCAATACAAAGAGTTTTAGCAACACTATATAGTTTTTTTAGTAAAGTATATAGCATTTTTAGTGTAGGCACAACCGATAAAAAAGCTATTGCTGCAAGCTTAGGAATTCCTGTTTTTTTTATAGATGAGTATGTGCAAGTTTCTCATAATTATGGCTATCAAGGAATAGAAAAAAATTTACTGTTATTGTATGAATATAATTTAAAATCAATTGGTATAAATAATATTAGCACAGATGGAGCAGCACTTATGAAAGAACTTGTAGTAAAAATGATGAATAATGTGTAAGGGAAATGTTTGATAAATTTGAGTTTATAATTTTTTATTACTTAAAAATTAAGGTTAAAAAATAAAATGCCCACTAAAGAAGAAGCATATATTGAAATTGAAAATTTAGTAAAACGTTTTACTGAACAATATGATAGCTATAAAAAAGCTGAGTATAATGAAACGCTTACAAGACGAGATTTTATAGACCCATTCTTTAAGGCTCTTGGTTGGGATGTTGATAATAAAAATAATTATGCAGAAGCTTATAGAGAAGTTATACATGAAGATAGAGTAAGAGTAGGCAAAGCAACCAAAGCACCTGATTATTCTTTTAAATTATCTGGTAGTAAAAGATTATTTTTTGTAGAAGCTAAAAAACCAAATGTTGTTGTTAAAGATGAAATTCAACCTGCTTATCAACTAAGGCGTTATGGTTGGAGTGCAAAACTGCCCATTAGTATTATTACAGATTTTGAGGAATTTGCCGTGTATGATTGTACTAAAAACCCCAAACCAAATGATAGAGCATCTGTTGCAAGAATTAAATATCTTACTTATAAAGATTACCTTACAGAGTTTGATTTTATTTGGAACACCTTCAGTAAAGAAAATGTTTTAAAAGGAAGTTTTGATAAATTTATTCAAAGCGATACTTATAAAAAAGGTACAGCAACTGTTGATAAAGAATTTTTACAATCGTTAGATAATTGGAGAACTTATTTAGCATCAAGCATAAGCAAAAACAATAAACAACTTGATGAAGATGAAATAAACTTTGTTGTTCAACAAACCATTGATAGAATTATTTTTTTACGTATTGCAGAAGATAGAAGTGTTGAACCTTATGGACTTTTAAAAGAAACAATTAATAACGGAGATTTTTATAAAAACCTTTTTCAATTATTTATTCAAGCAGATGAAAAATATAACTCAGGGTTATTTGATTTTACAAAAGATAAAATTAGTAAGGGTTTAGTTATAGAAAATAAAATTGTAAAATCAATTATTAATGAATTATACTATCCTGAATGTCCT
The DNA here is from genome assembly GCA_051715485.1 of Chitinophagales bacterium. Classification (GTDB taxonomy): domain Bacteria; phylum Bacteroidota; class Bacteroidia; order Chitinophagales; family Chitinophagaceae; genus UBA1930. Next base: position 10,178 of record JBPXJV010000048.1, on the reverse strand, counting down.
TATGAATTTTCTGTTTTAAGTGTAGAAATTTTAGGTAGTGCTTATGAACAGTTTTTAGGAAAAGTAATTCGTATAACATCAGGTCATAATGCAAAAGTTGAAGAAAAACCTGAAGTAAGAAAAGCTGGTGGTGTTTATTACACACCACAAATTATTGTAGATTATATTGTACAAAATACTGTAGGTAAATTAATAGAAAATAAAATTCCTAAAGAGATAACTAAAATAAAAATAGTAGATCCTGCATGTGGTAGTGGTAGCTTTTTGTTAGGAGCATATCAATATTTATTAGACTGGCATAAAAATTATTATACCCAAAATGGTAAGCCATCTAAAGGCAATAAAGAAAATCCATTAACACCATTAGGAGAACTTACAACAGCAGAGAAAAAAAGAATTTTGCTAAACAATATTTATGGCGTTGATATTGATGTTAATGCTGTTGAAGTAACTAAATTAAGCTTACTTTTAAAGTGTTTAGAAGGAGAAACAGAAGCAAGTATTGCCACACAGTTACGATTATTTAATGATAGAATTTTACCAACACTTGATAATAATATTAAAGCTGGTAATAGCTTAATTGATGTAGATTATTATGATAATGAATTAGATTTTGGAGAAGATAAAAAAATAAAACCATTTTCTTGGCAAAAAGCTTTTCCAGAAGTGTTTAATAGAAAGGTTGTTGTTGATGAACAATTACCTTATAAAAAACAATATGAAAAAGTAAAAAATTTTTATGAAGAAACTGAAAGTTTATTAAAACAATTAAAAGCTGAAGAACCAACTGCAGTGTATAAAAAATATTTTAATGCAGGATTTGATATAGTTATTGGTAATCCACCTTATGTTCAACCAACTATTTTAGAAAAGAAAGTTCAAACATATTTATCAAATACTTATATAGCAAACACTGATTTGTACTCAATATTTATTGAACGAAGTTTGAAACTTATAAAGGAAGAATGTTCTATAGGTTTTATAGTTCCAAGTTTGTTTATTAAAGGAGTTCGTTATCAAAGATTAAGAGATATTATTAACGATAATTGTAGTGAAGTTAAAATAGTTGAACAAGGCGATAGTGTATTTGAAAAAGTAAAAATGCCAACTTGTATTATTTTACTTACTAAAGGAAAAAATCTTTTTAGAGTTAATTATTTTAAGAATAATAATACAAAGATTTTTGAAAAAGTTTCAATACTTAAACTTTATGAAATTGCAGAAATAAAACGAGGATTAGAAATTGGCAGAGATATGCTAAAGGATAAAGCAAGTGTTAAATGTTTATCTGGTAGTTGTATAGATAATTATGTAATTAAAGAAGAAAAATTTATTACTAAAGAAACCTATAAACTTTTTTCAAAGAATAGTATAATATTTCAATCGCCAAAAATATTAGTTAGAGAAACAGGGAGTAAATTTTTTGCAACTATTGATTATGAAAATTGTATTACAACACGTAGTATTTATAATACAAAAATTATTAATAAAAATTTTTCAGTTGAGTTAATACTTGGCATTATAAACTCAAGTTTATTTCGTTTTTACTTTAAACAATTTATAGCTCCTGATACAAATATTTTTCCAAAGCTCAGAATTGCTCAATTAAAAGAACTACCAATTCCAAAAGCAATTAATAATTTGCTAAAGCAAAAAATTGAAAAACTTGTTGAACAGATTTTACAACTAAATAAAGAAAAATTAGAAACAAGATTAGATAGTAAATCAGTGCAGTTGCAAACCAGAATTGATTATTGTGAAGACAAGATTAATGAACTTGTTTATCAACTCTACAATTTATCAGACGATGAAATAAAAATTGTTGAAGAAATAGATATAAATTAAAGAACTGTTTTTCATTAGCCCATTTTCTAAAATACAAAACCCACTATTAGTGGGTTTTATAAAAGTATTTTCTAAAAATATTATTTCTTTTTATTACTGCTTTTGGCAGTTTCTTGTTTTCTACCAGATTCTATAATAGCATTGTTCAACAAATATTCTATTTGTCCATTAACACTTCTAAATTCATCTGCTGCCCATTTTTCTAAAATTTTATATACTGATGGGTCAAGCCTTAAAATAAAATTTTTTTTATCTGCCACAATGAATTTAAAATTTAATTATTGATATAGTGTACCAGCATTTAAAATAGGCGTTGCAGCTTTTTCGCCACAAAGCACAACCATTAAATTACTAACCATTGCTGCTTTTTTTTCATCATCAAGATCTACAATATTTTCGGCAGATAATTTTTTTAATGCAAGATCTACCATGCCTACTGCACCTTCTACAATTTTAGTTCTTGCAGCTACAATAGCAGTTGCTTGTTGTCGTTGAAGCATAGCTCCTGCAATTTCTGGTGCATAAGCTAAATGACTTAATCTTGCTTCTAAGATAACAATACCAGCAGGGGCTAATCTTTCGGTTAATTCATTTTCTAATATTTGATTTACTTTATCTCCTCCTTCTCTTAAAGTAATATCAGCTTTTTCATCTTCCAAATTATCGTAAGGAAAACTAACAGCTAAATGCCTAATTGCTGCTTCACTTTGTTTGTTTACATATTCAACATAATCTGCTACTTCATAAGCAGCTTTATAGGTATCGCCAACTTTCCAAACAATTACTGCTCCTATTTCAATAGGATTACCCATTTTATCATTTACTTTTAATTGCTGACCTTGTAAGTTTTGGGCACGAAGACTTATTTTATAAGATGAATAAAATGGGTTGATAAAAAACAATCCATTTTCTTTTACACTACCTACATATTTACCAAAAAAGTTCAATACTCTTGAATGATTAGGTTGAATAATCATTAACCCCTTCATTAAAAAGAAAGAAGTAATAAACATAAGAATTGCCAAAACAAGGTACAAAGGTGAAGTGTTAAACTGTGCAAAAAAATAAAAGCCTAATACAAGTAAAATTAGTGAAATGGTTAAGGCTAAGAAGCCTGAAAGTGGTTTAATTTCTTGTTCCATAATTTATCAATTTGATATTAAAATAATATCAAAAATATATTATTACTTTTAAATAACAAAATATTTTTTGTTTTTTATATCATCATATCTAAAATTGCTTTTACCTTTCGGTTATGAATAATTATAAACCTCTTGCAGAACGTTTAAGACCAACTACTTTAGATGAATTAATTGGTCAGGAGCATTTAACAGGCAAGGATAGTATTTTAAGAAAATCAATAGAGCAGGGAAAAATTCCTTCTATGATTTTGTGGGGTTTGCCAGGTGTTGGTAAAACAACTATTGCAAATATTATAGCACATACTTTATCATTACCTTATTTTCAATTAAGTGCTATTAGTAGTGGTGTTAAAGATGTAAGAGAAGTTATTGAACAAGCAAAAAAATCTACTCAAGCAATTTTATTTATAGATGAAATTCATCGGTTTAATAAAAATCAACAAGATGCTTTATTAGGTGCAGTAGAAAATGGTACAATAACTTTAATTGGTGCTACAACAGAAAATCCATCTTTTGAAGTGAATAGTGCCTTACTCAGTAGAGCACAAGTGTATGTTTTAAAACCATTATCAGAAGAAAAATTAATTCAATTATTAAATACAGCTTTACAAAAAGATGAAATTTTAAACAAGAAGAAAATTGAATTAAAAGAAACAACTGCTCTAATAAATATTAGTGGTGGAGATGCCAGAAAATTGTTGAATTTATTAGAACTTGTTTATAATACACATGATAATAATTCTGATGCAATTATTGTTACAGATAAACTTGTGATGCAAGTAGCACAACAAAAAATTGCTTTGTATGATAAACAAGGAGAGCAGCATTATGACATCATATCTGCATTTATAAAAAGTATGCGTGGCAGCGATGTTAATGCAACAGTTTATTGGTTAGCTCGTATGATTGAAGGTGGCGAAGACATAAAATTTATTGCCAGAAGAATGCTCATTTTTGCAAGTGAAGATATTGGCAATGCTAACCCTAATGCACTTTTATTAGCTAATGCAACATTTGATGCTGTTAGTAAAATTGGCTACCCTGAAGGAAGAATTATTTTAAGTCAATGTGCAGTTTATTTAGCTACATCTGTTAAAAGCAATGCTTCTTATTTAGCTATTGATAAAGCATTACAAGCTGTGCAACAATTAGGAGATTTATCGGTGCCACTACATTTAAGAAATGCACCAACTAAGTTGATGAAGAATTTAGATTATGGCAAAAATTATCAATACTCTCATAATGGAGAAAATAATTTTATTGAGCAAGAATATTTGCCTGAACAAATGAAAGGAACAACTTTTTATGATCCAGGAAATAATTCAAGAGAAAATGAAATAAGAAAATTTTTAAAAGAAAGATGGAAAGATAAATATGGCTATTAAGCAACAGCAAAAAAGCTACAGTTTAATTAGGCTTTTTTACAAACTCAACATCATCTTGTTTTAATAATTCAGTAGTTGATGATGTTGTTTTATTGTCAGATTGTTTTTTGCCAAATAAAGTATCAAATTCTTGTCTGTAACTAATGCTTAAACCTTGTCTATTTCTTCTGCCAAAGGTTGCTCCACTAATATCTAAACTATTTTTATTGAAAATAATTGCCCTTAATTTTCTATCTCTTGTAAGTACAAATTCAATATTAAAATCGGGTAGCCATTGAGTATTTCCACCAACAGCAGATCCAATATTAAAATCTACATCAGTACCAAAAGTTACAATTACATTATCGTTAAAAAAGCTTTTACCAATTTTAAAGTTAAACACTTGTCTATCTATTCTATTACCAGATGTAGTAACTCCTTGATTTAATATACTACCACTACTATAAATAGAAGTTCCTAAATCTACTTTTAAACTTTTATCATTAAATAATTTTGATAAAAAGCCAGAAATAATATTTGAAGCAGAAGACATAATTCTTTGAGACAAACTATTTACATAGCCAGTAATATTGGTACCACTACCATTTCCATTTCCTAATAAACCTTGACCATAAGGAGCAAATGAACCAAATACAATTAATGATGTTGCTTGTTGCAACATTTCATTTTCATCTTTTTCCATTCTTGTTAAAAATTGTGCAAAATCTGGGTCTGTTTTTACAGGGCTATTTGTAGGAAAGTCTATTTTAAATTTAATAGAAGGTTGCATTAATTTATCTCTTAATTGAGCAATAACAAAAACACTTTCTCTAAGGTTACTTACATTACTGCTCATAATACCAGAAGCTTTTCCTGTAAGGTCTGATAGTCTTACATTATCTGCTTCATACATTGCATCAATATTTATTTTAGCATCCATTGCATCGCCAGTCCACTCAATATAATTTCCTGCATCTGGCATTAATATAAATGGTTTTTTAATTAAAGATTGAAAATTGAAATCGTATTTTCCTCTTGCAATGTTGTATTTTCCTCTAATATCTAATTTTTCATTTGTACCTGCTTTAATACGCAAACGTCCATTTCCAGTAGCTTTTATAACATCGCCTGCTAAGTCATCTAATATAACATCTATATCTACTTTTTCGTTGGCAGTTAAATCTAAGTCAACCGATAAATTAAATTTAGAATCCTTTTTTTGTTCTGCCATAGCTTCGCCATATTGTTTAAACACAATAAAATCTGCATCTGCACTTTCTCGGCTAATACTATTTGGTATATATATATGAGATGTATCATTAGCAACACCAACGATAATCATTTTTGCATTTGTTTCTGGTCCTTTAAAACTTAAACTTGCTTTACCAATAGCTTTACCATAAAATTGTTGATTATCTTTTGCTTTAGTATTTAGTAGTAATAATTTTTCTGTTGCAACATCAAAATCAAAAGCCATATTTTTAAAAGATTTTTCAAATAATTTTCCTTTTACATAGCCTTTATTATTGTATTTATCTTTTATTTCAAAGGAGTTAAAGTTAATACCATCTTCTTCAAAATTTATTACAGCAGAATCTATTTGATAATATACTTGAGTATAATCTACCAATAAACCTGCATCTTTTACAGTTACTTTGCCAATAAGGTTTATTGAGTCATTCCCTTTTATGGTTAGTATGCCTGTTGCAAAACCATCTACATTAGAAAAAATGCCAGTTAAATATTTTTGTATTGGTTTTAGTTTTGCTTTTTTAAGAACAACATCTGTATATAATCTATTTGCTGCTGTAGAATCTTTTGTATCGTAAGAACCATTTGCAGTAAAAAAATAATCTGTGTTTGGTGAAATCCAATTCCAGTTTACTTTTCCTGTTTTGCCATCATAGTTAGCTAAAACTTTTGCAATACCAATAGAGTCATCATCTACTTTAAAACTATTTACTTCAATATCTGCTTTAGCTTGTATAGTATTAAATAAATTGTTTACTCTTATTTTTCCTGTTGTAAGTCCTTCTAATTTTGGATTTTGTAAAACGTATCCTACAAAGTCTCCTAATACTACATTTTTTAAATCTACTATAAGATTGGTAGCACTATTATCTTCTTCAAATTCTGTATTAATATTTATTTCTTGTAAACCTTGTTGAAGTTTAAAATCTTTTGTGCTTAAAAAATTCTTTCTTAAAACTACTACACCATTTTTTTCAATGTTCCATTTTTTATCGTTAATAACAAAAGAGGAAGATTGAAATTCTATTCTTGCACCATCTTCTAAGGTAAATACATTGGCAGATAAAGAGGCATCATTTAAAGTATTACTTGCTCTTGTTTGAATGTTTACATTAGAATGGTCATTTGCAGAACGAATATTGAATGTTGTCATTGGTAAATTAGTGCTATCATTAATGTTGATGCTAAAAATTTCTCCACCAACAATTAATGAATCCATTGTTCCATTACCTATAATATTAATTCCAGAGAAATGATATTTATCGTAAGTAAATGATGGAATTTGAACAACAGTATTTAATTTATTTTCTTTTGTATTTAATGATCCAGAAATATCTACATCATTAAAACCCGAAATTTTTGTTTCTATTAATTTAAAGTAAGGTTCAACATATCCAGTGGTTATATGAAAAGAAAAATCTTGATTTTGTGGTATGGTGTCGGGCATTGTAATATAAGCAGGATAATATTTATGCAAGAATGATTGAAAACTTGCAGGCAAACCCATGATACTAAAATCTCCTGAAACATTTGCAGAAAAATCTGTACTTGTAAGATGTAAAGTTTTTTTATTGTTGTTGTAATAGGAAGAAAGTTTTAAAGAATCGAACTTAATGGAGTTGCCATTATTTGTAACAATAGCATTTACCAATTTTGCATCTCCTTCAAAATTATCAATATTAGTACCTGTAAAGTTTACATCTAATGTGCCTACTACTTGCCAGTTATCTTTATTAATTAATTTTAACTCTTTATAATTAGATTTTAAAATGTCTGCAAAAAGGTTAAAACGTGGTATGTTGCCAGAAAGATCTATTTGCATTATACCAATAAAATCTAAATTAGGGTCTGTAATTTTTACTTGACCATTAAATGCTTTTTTTTCAAAAGTGCCTAAGGTTGTAATGTTAGAGTAAGCATAATTATTTAGTTCTAATTTATGAATTGTACCATCAAAAGCAGTTTTCATTTTATCTAAAGTAAAACTACTTCCATCAACTTTTCCTTCAAAAGCAATATTGCCAATAGTAGAAGTGTTAATGAATTTTCCTAGATTAAATTGCTGAGTATTTAAAGTTCCTTTATAAGTAGGTTCACCCTTTTTAGGAAAGTTAAATGCAACATCTGTATTTACTGAACCTAGGTTGGTACTAATATTTCCTTTTGTATTAAAGTTATGATATAAGCCTTTGAAATTTCCTTTAAAGGTTATATTTCCTAATGCAGCAATATTAGGATTGGTAAATGCTCTTAATGCAGGTATGTAATGATGTAAATCTAAGGCATTGGTATAAATTGCTCCATCATTAAGGGTAATAATTGTTTTATCAATATCTGGTAATCCTTTCATTGAAAGCTGACCTCTTAAAATACTATTATCAGCTCTGGCAAAAAGATTTGAAATAGTAAAATCAGTAACAGTTCCTTTATATTTTCCAGAAAGAGAAATGTTTTTATTTAAAGAAGATAGTTCTGGTGCAAAAAGTGCTATATCATTAGTGTGTACTGTAGCATCATCAAAATCTGCAACCATTGTTACGTGTGTTATAAAATTTGCAAAGTCATTATCAAAATGCTCAAACTTCATAGCATAATAATTACTTAGTTTACTTTTATTTGTTTCTAAACTAAGATTTTTAAACTCCATTATTTGAGGATTCACTTTATAATTTGCTGATAATTTTTTTACTTCTAATCCACTACGTTCATTACAACTCAAATTCATCTTTGCAGTTAAAGTATCATTAAATAAAAGAACATTTTTGAAACTACTTTCAATATTTCTAAATGCTAAATGTTCTCCATCAAAATGTTTTGTTGCTACTTGTTGATTGGCATTAATTACAAATATTCCGTTGTGTAGCGAAAGCTCTTTTACCTTAACAAACATTCCAGCAGGATTAAGACGAGAAATACTATCTATTGTTCTTGGTTTTCTTAACCACTCAGGACGCAAAGGGTCATAGTTATCAATAACTACATTGGGTTTATTAATAACAATAGATTTTAAAATTAAAGAACCTTTATTCAAATCAACACTATCGGCATCTACAACTAAACTTCCAATATTTACTTTAATTTCTTCGCCAACCCATCTATCATTATTAATAAAACGAATATTTTTAAAATCAATTTTTTGAAGATTTAAAGCTAAGCCATCACTACTTTTTTTATTAGAGGAAGTTGGGGTAGGAGTTTGTTTTTTGGGTGCTGCAAAATGATCTACTATGTATTGATAATTCCAAACAGAATCGTATCGTTGAAGTTTTATTACAGCATCTTCTAAACCTACATATTTAATAACTGCTTTATCTTTAAAAATAAACCAATCTGTAATTCGTACTTTTAATTGTCCAGCATATAATAGTGTGTCTTTGGTTTTATCGGCAACAAAAACTCCTTCAATATCTGCTCTATTAAATAAAGAAAGACTAACATGTTTTACGCTTACTTTAGTTCCTAATTCTGTAGAAAGTTTGTTTGTAACCATGCCAACCAACCAATTTTGTACAGGTGATGTTTGTATAGCCAACCAAATGCAAATAATAATTGCAATAACTATCAGTAATATTCTTCTTAATATTTTTAGAAATTTTTTCAGAAAACTTTCTCTTTTAATATGTGAAAATAAAGCATTAAAAATCTATTGACAAATTAGATACCAAAGTACTTGTATCTGTTGAATTGTTTTAACTTTTATATTACAATTTTTACAACAAGTATTATGCTTATTTTTAAATATTATATATGTTGCTTAATACAAGAATAGTCTGTTTTTTATTAAATAATTTGTACTAATAAAGTTCTTTAAAATTTTGGTAATAATATAACAGTACTATATTTGCTCCACTAAAATTTAAAATTTATAACAGTGGCTTACGAAAACAACGAAAAAAAGAATGATAGCGTTTATAGCAAACGCATTAAAGCAGGAAAAAGAAGAACTTACTTTTTTGATGTAAGAGCAACACGTGGTAATGACTATTTTCTTACCATTACAGAAAGCAGAAAACGTTTTGATGATAATGGTTATGATAGGCATAAAGTATTTTTATATAAAGAAGATTTTAACAAATTTGTAAAAGCATTAAGTGAAGCAGTAGATTATGTAAAAACGGATTTAATGCCTGATTTTGATTTTGATGCTTTTAACCATGAATATCCTGAAACTGAAGGTGAGGTTGCATTAACAGAAAATGTTGGTGAAGCTAAAGTTGCAGAAATATCAAATACTTCAGACGATAACCACTCATCTGAACACGTTGATAAATGGTAATCTAAATTAATAGAATTATTAAATGTAAAAGGTTGTAGAATTTCTGCAACCTTTTATTTTACATTTCAACTTACTAAAATTATCTTCGTTTTTTATGGAGCCATTACAAAATTTTTTAGAAGGACAAGTACTACTTTTTAATAAACCTTTACGCTGGACAAGTTTTGATATTGTAAAAAAAGTACGCATACTTACTAAAGTTTCAAAAGTTGGACATGCAGGCACTTTAGATCCTTTAGCTACAGGCTTATTAATTGTTTGCACAGGAAAATTTACTAAAAAGATAAATGAATATATGGG
>JBPXJV010000047.1:0-1856 GCA_051715485.1 Chitinophagales bacterium | reverse complement strand
AGCAAAAGCAAAACGAAACGATTAGACTTGAATCACATATCATGCAGAAAAAAAATGAATTAGAGCAACATTTTCAAGCCATTAATTATTATACTCAATATGGCAAAAAAGTAGCAGAAGAAATTATAAAAGTAGCCAACTTAAGCTATCAACATGGTGAAATTGATTTTTTTCAATACATCATGAGTTTAGAAAACGCCACTTCTATCCAGGTCGATTATCTATCGGCTGTGAATCAATACAATCAAACACAACTCGATATTCAATACATCAATTATCAATAAAATGAAAAATATAGTTATAATGTTTGTAATAGCAACATTTTTACTTTCTTGTAAACAAAAAGAAAAAGAAGAGAAGGTAAGTGATATCGGATTAATTACCGTCACACAACAACAATTTGAAGCCAGTAAAATGGAAATTAGTTCTCCGGTTGAACAAGATTTTGAAGTGGTAGTTCAAGCCACCGGAAAAATTGATGTACCGCCGCAATACAAAGCCAAAATTTCTCCATTTATTGGAGGTTATGTAAAATCAACTTCTTTGTTGATAGGAGATAAAGTCACCCAAGGTCAGGCATTAATTACCCTTGAAAATACTGAATACATAGATTTGCAAAAAGATTATGTAGAAATAGCAGAGCAAATCAAGTATCTAAAATCAGAATACGAGCGTCAAAAAACATTATTCGAAGAAAAGATTACTTCTCAAAAAAATTATTTAAAAGCAGAAAGTGATTACCGTCAAGCGAAAGGAATGTATCAAGGTTTACGTGAAAAATTATTGTTGTTAAATATAAATCCTACACAGGTAGAAAGAGGAAAATTCACTTCACTTATTACACTAACTTCCCCAATTACCGGTGATATCACAAAAATGAATGCTAATGTTGGGATGTTTATGTCTCCTTCCGATGTGATGATGGAAATAGTGAATACCAATCATTTAATGGTAAACTTGACTATTTTTGAAAGTAATATTTTGACCATTAAACAAGGTCAAAAAATACTTTTTACCATTCCGCAAGCCAGTAAAGAACAATTTTATTCTATTGTTCAAACAGTCGGTAAATCTATTGAAAATGAAGATAGAAGCATTTCAGTGTATGGAGCTTTACAGAAAGAATTAAAAGAAAAATTTCTTTCAGGTATGTTTGTGGAAGCCAAAATAGTTACGGCTACCAAAAAAGGTTGGAGTGTTCCAAATGACGCCATTATTAGAGAAGACAATAAATATTTTGTACTTTTAGGACAACAAAAACAAGACCGTTTTGTTTTTAAAAAAATATTGATTGAAATTGGTGATGTAACTGAAAATTTTACAGAAATCAAACTCAATCAAAACGTAAATCAAAATGCAAAAATACTAACTAAAGGAGTCTATGAACTAACTAATTAATTTTTATCTCATGAATCAAGCTCATTTACACATGGTTTTTAACCATTTTCCCATTATCGGATTATTTTTTGGAACAGCTATCTTACTTTACGGAATCATAAAAAAACAAACCATTCTCATCAACACGGCTTATGTAATGTTTATTTTTTGCATGGTAATGGCCAAAGCCACCATGATGACCGGTGAAGGAGCCGAGGAAATTGTGGAAGAATTAGGCATATCGCACGACATCATTCACGAACACGAAGAACTGGCTGAAAAGTACATGAAAGTCTTGTATGCATTAGGTTTACTATCCATTGCCGGTTTGGTAACCCATACCAAAAAACATGCAAAGGCAAGTTTGGTTTCTTATTTGGTACTTTTATTAGCCGTTGCTGGAGTGGTATTTTCTAAATTTGTGGGTACTTCCGGTGGTGAAATTCGCCATACAGAAATTCGCGAAAATATGACAACTC
>JBPXJV010000046.1:0-1857 GCA_051715485.1 Chitinophagales bacterium | reverse complement strand
CTGCTTTAACTTTATCATCTCGCATCAACCTTATTGCTGGTAGGTTGCTCTTCAGCAGAGCCTACTTCCTCTTCAGATTGATACTACAAAGATTTTGATTTTATTTGAAGAAAAAACCAACCATTTTTAACCACATTGCCTTTTTTATTCATTGTTTACGAATAATAAATACAACTATTTTTGCTTTTGAAATTTTTACTACTATTTTAGTAATAGAAATTTTATACAATTACCTTAATAAAAATTTAAAGCTATTAATATGAAAGACAGAATTTTAGTTATAGGAGCAAGTGGACAAATAGGAGTTGAGCTTACACTGGCTCTGCGTAAAATTTATGGTAATAATAATGTTATTGCATCTGACTTACGTGAACAAAATCCTTTATTAGAAGGCACAGGACCTTATGTAAGTTTAGATGTTATGAATAGTGAAATGTTGCATGTGCAAATAATCAGGCAGAATATAACACAGATTTATTTATTAGCAGCCATACTTAGTGCAACAGGAGAAAAAAATCCAAACCTTGCATGGCATTTGAATATGCAAGGCTTATTAAATGTCTTGGATATTGCAAGAGAAGAAAATATTCAAAAAGTTTATTGGCCAAGTAGCATTGCAGTTTTTGGACCAACAAGCCCTAAACAAAATTGCCCTCAGCAAACAATCATTGAACCAATTACTGTTTATGGTATTAGTAAATATGCTGGAGAGTTTTGGTGCAATTACTATCACAGACGTTATGGAGTTGATGTAAGAAGTATGAGATATCCAGGGTTAATAAGTTATAAAAGTGCACCAGGTGGAGGCACTACAGATTATGCAGTAGAAATTTATCATGAAGCATTAGAAAATAAAAAGTATGAATGCTTTTTAAAAGAAGATACTTATTTACCAATGATGTATATGCCAGATGCAATAAGAGCTACCATAGAATTAATGGAAGCTCCAGAATCTTCTATAAGCACCAGAACATCATACAATATTGCAGGAATGACTTTTTCGCCAAAAGAAATAGCAGCTTCAATTAAAAAGCATATACCAGATTTTTCTATATCATATAAACCAGATTATAGACAACCAATTGCTGAAAGTTGGCCTCAAAGCATTGATGATAGCACAGCAAAAACTGATTGGGGTTGGACACCTCAATATGACTTAGAAAAAATGACAAGTGATATGCTTCTAAACTTACAAGCTAACAACAAATAATTCTCTTCTATTATCTCTTATAACTCGGCAAAAAAAACACAAAAAATCCTACAAACAATGTAAGTGAAGCAGGTAACCAATTACCATTTTGTAACGAATGGATTCCATAGAATCCAATAAATCCTAAAAATCCAAGTGGCCAAAGCTTTCTCATAGTGGTACGTTTTTGGGTTAATGAATATACCTAAGCAGCACGGATAATCTTGTTGCCATAAACTTAGATAATTGTTTTGATATAAACAAAAAAAATATCAGCTATTTATGCAGGAGCTAAAACTCAGCTTAAAAACATTCACTTTCATAAGCTTTTACTAAACATTCTTTTAATAGTTTCAATTAATCTGTTATAGTAATATCATTATGTAAAAACTCTATTAAAAGTATAATAGCCTATTGCATTTTGAAATTTCATTTAGTAAAAAATAAAGGTGAAAAATGCATATAGATGCCTCTTATTTGATTAAGAAAAATTTATCAAAAAATAAAAAAGGTATAAGTAAATAGAATCATTGTTGTCCGATAAATGTACGATTTGATTAATAAGTGTCGCTACACACCTTGATATTGCTGCATTTTGTTTTTATTTTTCAATAGCAGGGTGCTATGAAGAATTGAACATAATAGTTTGATTCGTTTTTGCTGGCTTC
>JBPXJV010000045.1:0-13027 GCA_051715485.1 Chitinophagales bacterium | reverse complement strand
TCCCAATACTCATTTATACATTGAGCATACTCAATGCATCGGCTTTTATTATCGTTTTTTTTATGACACAATTCAGCAGTTAATGACTCAAATTGGCTTTGATAATACCAAAATGATTTATTATAAAGACCAATAATTGTTTAAAAAAATATATTGATAACTGCATATCGATTTAGTAGATTCTTTTGTGGTTGCTTTAACTTGATTACAGATAAAATCTTCCACTTCTTGTAGTGTTTTAAAAACTTTATTACTAAAACTTCTCTTAAACTTCTGCCACATTTTCTCTGCCGGATTTAATTCAGGACTATATGGTGGAAGAAAAATTAAAATAGTATTTTCAGGGATTTTTAATTTTTTTGCTTTGTGAAATGCTCCATTATCCAATACCACTACTTTTAATTCTTGTGGTTTAGTCTTGCTAAACTCATCCAAAAATATTTGAAAACAATCCGCATTGCAATAAGGTAGATTAAGTAAGAAGTGTTCGCCATCAATAGGAGAAAATGCACCGTATAAATAAGTACTTTGAAATACTTGCTGAAATGAACAAATTGGTTTAACACCTCTAGCTGTCAACTTTCGTCCATTCTTTGTAAATAATCCAAACCGACTTTCATCTTGAAAATATAGATTAACAGATTCAAATCTTTCTTTTACAACTTCTACAGCTTCTTGGCAGATACGACTAAAGTTTTTTTAAAAGTGCTAACGGATTCTTTATCTTTATTGATGTGAGACTTCCTTGCTACTTTAGTTTTTGCTCCAAAATGGTAAATGCAATATTTTAATAAGGTATTATATTTTACGTCTTTTTTAAATTCAGTTTTTACCCATTCTCTTAATTCGACAAAACCTGTAATATCATTTTTAGGTTGGTGTAATAATACCGATATTTTACGATGTTCTTCCTCCGTGAACACAGAAGGTTTAAAACCTTTTCTATTATGTGAAAGTAATTTATCCAAACCTCCTTCTTTGTACAAAGTTCTCCAATTATGAATGGATTGGCTACCGGCACCTATTCTATTCATTAATTCTCGTTTAGAAATTCCACTTGTACCCTCCTTCTTCATCTCAATCAACATTTTGATACGAGGAACAAAAATGGGCTGGGCTTTTTTTAGCAATCTTCGCAAGTCTGATAGCGATTCTTTCACAGGTATAATTAAAGCAAATGACATAATGAATTATATTTAAGACCAAAACTAAGCATTAAATCTAATATAACAAAATATTGGTCAATTTATTATTTCATTTTTGTATTACACCATTAAAACTCAACGTAACTTATAGTAATGGTTCTGGAGAAATACTTGCAGAAATATCTTTCAATCCCAACAATCTTTATGCAGAGCATAGCGATGATGATATTCTAACAAAACAATGGACTAACTTTTCAAACAATGGTGTTAGTGTTTACACTTTTTATGGCGTAATGGACAAAAAGGGGTTTGCATATTTAAGTTTAATAACAGATGCTTACAGCAGAAAGATTGTAGGCTTTTATCTATCAAAAACATTAGAATCTATAGGTAGTATTAGGGCATTAAAAATGGCTTTACAAAACAATCCTAACAGCAGCAACCTCATTCATCATAGCGATAGAGGAGTGCAATATTGTTGCAATGCGTATGTGGGTATACTTAAAAACAGGAAGATAAAAATCTCAATGACCGAAAATGGCGACACATTAGAAAATGCCATTGCAGAAAGAGTGAATGGGATTTTAAAAGATGAGTTACTGGAAGAAAAATATAAAGATTTTACTTCAGCACAACAAGCAGTAGCCAAGGCAATAAGTGTGTATAACCATTTACGTCCACACAGTAGTATCAGTTACAAAACACCGATTGAACTGCATACCAATAATGAACCAGTAGAACGGAAATGGAAAAACTATTATGCAAGAAAGGGAAGCCAAAATGTTGATGTTGCTGCCGAACTGTACCGATGAAAAAAATATTTCTTTAGCTGTGGATGGCTACAAAATATTTTTTTCATCTACACCCCTTAACTTTGAAAAGTAAACCAGTGGCAGGACTAAAAAACAACTGTAAACCTGTCGTAGGATTTAACAACAAAAAGTGTCAACTATTTTCAGGACGAGGCACATCGTATTGGCAATAGTGGGGCTGACAGTTGTAAACTCAACATTTGTAATGCTACTTGGCATTTGTGCAGATGTTGGGCTGACGTTTGTTAAATGCCCCACCATCGCCAAGCCGAAAACCGCTAGCTGCCATGTCCGACACTGCAGACTTAAAAAATATATAATTCATTTTGACTGAAAATGTATTTATACAGAACTTTAAAAAATATACAAATGAAAAAAATATTGACCATTCTATATTTTCTTATCACTTTTTTTGTAGGGAAGTCCTATGCTCAACCAATTAAAGAACTTGAACCATATACAACCTTTTTAAATAAACAACATTTATCGGCAAAGGATTATATAATTCAACTATTTGACAAGTATGATATTGTTATTTTTGGTGAACGACAACACGATGAACTTACCCAATATGACTTACTGCTTTCGGTTATAGGAAGTAAAGAATTTCGTAACAAAGTGGGTAATATTTTTATGGAAATTGGCGGCAGTAATTTTGATACTCCTATAAATGAATATCTGCTATCCGAAAACTTAACTAAGCAAAGAAGTATAGAAAAAGCCTTAGCCATTCAACGAAATATGAGTTGGTATCCTTTATGGGACAGCTACAACTATCATTATTTTCTAACTAGACTTTACGAAATAAACAAATCGCTTTCACCATCTGAAAAATTACAATTACATCCTACCGATATAGCAATTGATTGGCAAGCAATACAAACAGTTGAAGATTTAAAAACCAAAGTTCAAAACAGAAAAGTGCAACTTGGAAGAGATAGCGTTATGGCTAAAAATATTATTAATAAAATTGAGGCTCTAAATAAGCAAGAAGGGAAAAGGAAAAAATATTTCATAATTATGAATGCAGGACATTCTGGAAAGGGTGAATATGCAATTATGGGAAGCAAAATAAAATCGGCAACCTCCTACATTTTTGATAAATATCCGACACTTACTGCCAATGTTATAACAAATTATCAAAATCTTCTTTTTCTTAAAAATCCATCTGCTCTTCCGCCTGCTGTACCTATTTTAAATGGTAAATGGGATGCTGCCTTTGAGTCGCTAGGTATTGACGACAAAGGGTTTGATATAAAAAATTCACCTTTAGATAACCAAATATTTGAAAACCTGTCTATGGCAGACAGTACAGTAATGTATAAGGATGTATATACTGGGTATGTATTTTATAAGTCAGCTCCAAAGCATGAAAATGTAACAGGCGTTAGCAATATTGTAACCAACACATTTGAGCCTGAACTGATACGTCGTTGGAAACTTTGGACACCAACCGATACCGCCACTTATGAGGCATGGAAGTCAACAGCACAAAAAGAAAATATCGTTGTCAAAAGAAATCTGGAAGGACTTTCGGAATATTGGAGAGCAGTAGTTCAATGGTTAAAACCTGAATAAAAAAGTATCTAATAATTTGGCAAAAAAACACGGCAGCTAACATGGGGTTTTGTGCAAGTGCGGCGGGACGTTGTAAGCATCAGCAGCAGTTCGCTGTTCGGCTGCGGTTCCGGGCTGGACGTTAGTAATTTGGCTTTTAGTTGTTATCTTCATCAGCAGTTTTTCAATCGGCTTTTGTACATATTGTATCGTCCTAAAATAACTTTACTTTTTTTCATTTTTACACATTTTAAATTCTTTAAATCTGTAAACCTATTTTAGGACAAGACAAACCGGTAACAGCAGTTTGGCAAAAAAGCGGGTTCAGTGGTTAATTGAGCATTCTACCCCGCATCAAATTTTGTGGTATGTTGACAGTTTTGAGCTCCGAAATCCGCTCCCTCGCAAAGCCTTAAACGTTGGCTGCAAGGCAAAATAACCTAACGTTCAGACTATGCATATAACCGATAAACCACCACCGAAAAGTTTAACTTAGCAATCATTTATTATTTTAAAACAGCTATTATGAAACATCAAACAATATTTAGACTTAACCTGCTAATTTTTAGCATAGCATTATTGTTTGCTTGCAGAAAAGACCCTGCAAAGGTTGACTACCTAAATGTCGGGGGGTATGTAATTGGCAAGGAAACTTGCAAAGGTAATGATGCAGACGAATACTGGTTGTTGGATTTGACTGTTTATCCCAATACACCTCAATATGGAGACAATTTAACACTGAATGGAACTACATATTCAAATGTTATAAAGCTAAAGGGGTTAGACCAACGATTGAGGGTTGCAGGCATGAAAGTTTCCATTGACTTTAGAACCATTACACCCGATAAAGTTGTAACGCCTTCTTGCACCGTAAGCTCTCCAACAACCTATGCACTAAAGGAAATTACTATTCTTAACCAAGGAGAAATCCG
The DNA here is from genome assembly GCA_051715485.1 of Chitinophagales bacterium. Classification (GTDB taxonomy): domain Bacteria; phylum Bacteroidota; class Bacteroidia; order Chitinophagales; family Chitinophagaceae; genus UBA1930. The sequence goes on along the minus strand of JBPXJV010000045.1, from coordinate 8,581 downwards.
CTAAATTAAAACTTATGAAAAAGATATACTTGGCACTATGTGCCATAATGCTTTGTGCTACCATAAAAGCACAAATGATAAGGTGTTTTAAAAGAGACAAAATACTTCTGCTAACAAGCAGTTTTGCAATAGTGGGGCAGACAGTTGTAAATTCAACATCAGTAATTCTATTGGGCTTTTGTGCAAAGGTTGGGCTGACGTTTTTCAAATATCATTTAATCCTTAGCATCTTTTACAAATTTGTTTAGCCATTCATTTTGTTCCCAAAGCATGTGTAATAAATTTTCTTTTGCTCGATAACTATGCCCTTCATAAGGTAGTGAAACATAACGAACAGTTCCTCCATTTCCTTTAATGGCATTAAATAATCTTTCACTGTTAATAGGAAAAGTACCAGGGTTATCATCTACCTCTCCATGAATGAGTAATAATGGAGTTTTTATTTTATCTGCAAAACTAAATGGACTCATTTCATAATATAGTTGTGGAGCTTGCCAATTAGTTCTATCCTCATTTTGAAAACCAAATGGAGTAAGGGTTCTATTATATGCTCCACTACGTGCAATACCTGCTTTAAATAAGGAAGTATGTGCTAATAAATTTGCTGTCATAAATGCACCATAACTATGCCCACCAACTGCAACTTTATTTCTATCTACAATACCTAAGTTTACTAAATAATCAATAGCAGCTTCTGCATTCATTTTTAATTGTTCTATAAAATTATCATTTGGTTTTTTATTTTCGTCAGTGCTCACAATAGGCATTTCTGCATTATCTAATACAGCATAACCTTGTGTTACATAAAATATAGGACTTGCCCAACTGATAGTAGTAAATTTATTTTGACTTCCTCTTATTTGTCCTGCATCAGAAGCTTTGTTATATTCTCTTGGATAAGCCCAAATAATTAAAGGTAATAATTCTCCTGAATTTTCTTTATAGCCTTTAGGTAAATATAAATTGCCAGTTAGTTCAATTCCATCAAAACGTGTGTATCTTATTTTTTCACTTTTAATTTCTTGTAAAGAAGGATAAGGATTTGTAAAAGATGTAAGTGTAGTGCTTGTTTGATTGTCTTTAATAGTTTTTAAAAAATAATTAGGCACATCTTTTTGAGATTCTTTTCTTGTAATTACAGTAAAATTTTTTGTATCAATTACATCAACAACATATTCAAAACTTCCTTCATTGCAACGCCAAATAATATCACTTTTTTTTGCATTAATATCATATAAGGCAAGAAAAGGTAAATCTCCTTTTGGAGATGAACCTGTTGTATTATTTAATAAAAAAGAATTGTTGAAAATATTTATCACTTCTTTTCCATAAACATTTTTTGTAGTTATTGGTGTGCCAGGATTATTGTATGCATCGGTTGTACTACGTTCAAATATTTTATCTAATTTTTTTTCTTCAAAACTATATTGACTTGTTCTTGTAATTTGTTTTCCTGTTAAACCTTCTACTACCCAAGCAAAAGATAAATTACCCCAAATAGTATATTTATAACGCATAGTAGTTTTAAATAGTTCTCTTCTTTCGCCTTTAAAAGGTGCCGCTAAAGCATAAACAACATCATGATAATCTAACTTCTTTTTTATAAATCCACTATCTAAAGGTTCGCACCATGTAAGGTCTGCTGCTTCATCATCTCTCCATGAAAAATTTCTTGGAATATTTTGAACATTATCATAACCAGTAGGGCTTGTTTCAGCAGAAGGTAATTCTGCCATTACTTTTACAACATTGCCTTTCATATCTGTAATACTTACAGTTGATGCAAAGCCATAAGCAGGTACTAAATATGAAAATGGTTTGTTGATAGTTTCTATTAAAATATAAGCTCTGTTTGGTGATGCAGCAAATGACTTATAAATACTATGTTTACCAATTGGCGTTTCAATGCCATTTGTATTTAAAACTAATTGGGCTTTGGTCATAAATTCAAAAAGTTGTTCATCGTAAGGTGTTTTTATTAAATCTTGATAAGTACGACCTGGTGCAGTTTTACCAATACTTTCTTGCACTGCTGGACCTTTTGGCTTTATTGGTTGCTTAGGATTTGCAGATGCAGGTGCAATAGCAATTTTATACATTAAAGCATCATCGCCATGCCAATTATAAACTCCTCCCATTACAATATTTAATGGTTGTTTATTTATTTTAGTGGCAGTAAAAGTTGCTATGTTAATGATGTATAAATCAACCCTGTTATTGGTAGTATTTATAAAAGCAATTTTCTTTTCATTAGGACTCCATTTAATATTACTTGCTTGTAAGTTAGCTGGTAAGCCTATAATAGTATGTTCTTTTTTTGTTTTAATATTTTTTAAAGATATATTGTTGAAATAAGTTTGTCTGCTAAGAGAATAATTGTTTGGATTAATTCTTAAACCACCAACACGTATTTCTGGTTGTCCTAATTCTTCAACAGAAGGATAACTACTTCTTTCACAAATAACCATCCAATCTCCTTTACTATCAATACTTACAGTAGGTGTTGGTTTGGCTAATAATAAATCTGCAATTTCTTTTGGTGGTGTTTTATAATCAACAGCATCTTGTGCAAAAATGCTTGAACAAATAAAAACAAATAAAACAAGTAAGCTTTGTTTTCTGAAAAGGATATTCATACTTAAAAATTTTTAAAACGTGAAGATACTGATTGAAAATTTATTTGTTATAATGAATACTAAACTGTATCACTCATTTTTTGTTTTAAATGATTTTTTAAAAATTAATCTTAAATCTTGATCATAAGTTAGGTAACTAAAAATCCAGTTTATAAAAACTTGAATTCTGTTTTTTACGCCTACTAATAAAAATAAGTGTAAACCCATCCAAATATACCAAGCAATAAAACCTTTAAAGTGCATAGTAGGTTTAGGAAAATCTACTACAGCAAGGTTTCTGCCAACAGTAGCCATACTTCCTTTATCATTATATTCAAACTCTTCTAAGTTTTGCTGAAAGGATTGAATTTTTAAAAAATTTTTTGCTAATAATTTAGCTTGATTGATAGCAACATTAGCTACTTGAGGATGCCCTTTAGGGTATAAAGGAGTTTCCATATAAGATACATCTCCTAAAGCAAAAATATTTTTATGATTTTGTATTTTATTGAATCTATCAACTTTAATTCTATTACCACGTACAATTAAATTTTTATCAATTCCTTCAGGTACATTGCCTTTAATACCAGCAGCCCAAATTACAGTGTTAGATTGTATTTCAGTTCCATCTTTCAACTTTACAATATTGCCATTATAATCTTCTAAGACAGAATTTGTTTTTACAATAACACCTAATTTTTGTAAATATTCTAAAGAATGTTTACTACTTTTTATGCTCATTGATGAAAGTGTTCTATCTGTTCCTTCTAACAAATAAATTTTCATTGTTGCAAAATTCAATTCAGGATAATCCTTTGGCAAAACATATTTTTTCATTTCTGCTAAAGCACCGCTTATTTCTACTCCTGTTGGTCCAGCTCCAACAACAACTACAGTTAATAATTTTTCTATTTCTGCATTATCTTTTAAAACCAAAGCATTTTCTATGTTTTGCAGAAGTTTATATTTTAGTTGTAAAGCCTCAACAGTGCTTTTCATTGGGAAAGCATTTTTTTGTAATACACTATTACCAAAGAAATTGGTATCAGCACCTGTTGCAATTACAAGATAATCGTATTCAAATAAACCGATGTTTGTAACAACAGTATTTTCTGCTGAATTAATGGATTGTACTTCTGCTAAACGAATTCTTACATTTTTACTTTTATGAAAGACTTTCCTTAATGGAAAAGAAATATTACTTGCATCTAACCCTGCTGTTGCTACTTGATAAAATAATGGTTGAAACTGATGAAAGTTAAATCTATCTATTAAAGTTATTTCAAAACCCTTTGTATTATTGAGGCTTCTGGCAAGTTTTAATCCTGCAAATCCGCCTCCTATAATTACTATTTTCATAGCTAAATTTTTTTAGTGCAAAATTACTATAGCTTAATTGTTGAAAGTGGGAAAAGAATGTTAGTTGTGTCATTTGTTTGTAATATTATTCTATTTGTTTTTTTTCAATAACAAACTCTTTATTTCTTTTTGTTCAAAATAAATAATTAATAAAGCAAAACAGCCAAATAAAATAGTAGCAGAAAATAAACTAAACCAATACTTATCGTATAGTTGAATAATGCTTTTATGAGCAATATTCAATAGTACAACAACAACTATATAGGCTAATAGTTTTTTCCAAGCATAAGGAATTGGGTATTCTTTTTGACCCCATAAATAACTAACCAACATCATACTTCCATAACAAGCAAATGTTGCATAAGCACAAGCCATATAACTATAATAAGGAATAAAAAAGTAATTAATAAAAAGTGTAATTGCAGCTCCTATAACAGTTATATAAGCACCTGCAATAGTTTTATTTCCTAATTTGTACCAAATACTTAGGTTATAATAAATACCTAAAAACATATTGGCTAAAAGTAAAACAGGCACAACTTTTAAGCCTACCCACATTGTTGGGTTTTGAATAAAATGTTTCCAAATATCCAAATACAAAACAACTGCTAAAAACATAAAGCAAAGTGTAATAACAAAAAATTTCATTACACGAGCATAAGTTTCTGGTGCATTTTTTTCTTTTGCTTGTTTAAAAAAGAAAGGCTCTGCACCCATACGAAATGCTTGTACTGAAAGTGTTATTAAAATTGCCAATTTATAACAAGCAGCATAAATACCAACTTCTGCTTTAGCAGCTTCTGCACTATTTACAGGAGCCCACCAACCCAACATTATTCTATCAAAAGTTTCGTTAATCATTCCTGCAAAACCTGCAATAATTAAGGGCATACTGTACAGCATTATATCTTTCCAAAGTTTATTATCAAACTTCCATTCAAATGCAAAAAACTCTTTTGATAAAAGCAATAATGTAATTGCTGATTGAATAATATTTGCAACTAAAACATAACCAACAGCCCAATCTGCATTATAAAATTTACTACACCAATGATTGGGATTTTCTTTTAACCATGCAGGGCAAATACTTAAAAAGAAATAGGTAAAAGCAATGTTGATAAGAATGCTAATAATTCTGATAACAGCAAATTTTATTGGTCTTCCATCTTGTCTTAGTTTAGCAAAAGGTATAGTTGTTAAAGCATCTAATGCTATAATAATAATGGCACAATATAAATAATCACTATGCTCTTGAATGGTTAGTAATGTAGCTAATGGATGATGAAATAAAATGAGTAATAAACTTAATAATACTGTAGAAATAAGTATTGAAATTGAAATAGTGCTATACACTATTTTTTTATCATTTTTATTGACAAAACGAAAATAGGCTGTTTCCATTCCATAAGTAAAAATGATATTCATAAAAGGAATGAATGCATAAATAATACTCATTTCGCCATAACCTGCTTTAGAAAATTTATATGTTAAATATGGAGTAAGAAGATAATTAAGAAAACGAGCAGCAATAGAACTTAATCCATACCACATTGTTTCTCCAGCAAGTTTTTTAATATTACTCAACAGCTTTAATTTAATGCATCAAAAGTAATGTAGATGAAGTATTATCTTTGTCTGATTAAGTTAAATTATTTTATTTATGAAAAAATTAGTCGGATTATTTTGTTTTATTTTAAGTAGTCATTTTGTAATGTCTCAAGAAATTCAGAATAATACAATTAAAGTTGAAGGAGATGAAAGACCAGCAGTAGAAAAAATTGTAAATGAAACTTCAGATGATGTAATAGATGCTTTAGAAGACTATTTTAAAAGTAAAGGTTCAAGAAAAGTAAAAAAGTCAAAAGGAGTATATACTGCAAAAAATGTAAAAATTGATGATTTAAATCCAGATGAACTTGATATTTTTTATACAGTAGAATCTATTGGGAAAAGAAAAAATAAACAAACACAAATATTGTTGGCTGTTCATACATCTAAAGCACAATTTGTAGGAGAAGGAACACATAATCAAATTATTCAAAACCTACCAGCATTTATGGATAAGCTACCTACTTTTGTAAGTGATTACAAAAAAAGAGTAGAGGCAGAAAGGCTACAAAAAGAAGCTGAAGCTGCAAAAAAAGAAAAAGAAAGATTGGAGAAAAAGGCAGCCAAACAAGCAGAAAAAGCAGCCAAATTACAAAAGCAAGCTGAGGAAGCATCTAAACAATAATTTATTAGCTTTTTCTATTACTTACAATTTTATGAAAACTCCTCATATAATACTTGGCGTAGATCCTGGTACTCAACTATTAGGATATGCTTTATTAAAAATAGATAATAATAAGCAGCAAGTATTGTTGATGGATGTTTTAAAACTATCTTCTCATAAAGATATATATGAACGCTTAGAAAAAATACACTCTAAAATTGTTGAAATAATTAAGCTATATAAGCCACAAACATTTGCTATTGAAGCTCCATTTTTTGGAAAGAATGTTCAAAGTATGCTAAAGTTAGGTAGAGCTCAAGGTGTTGCTATTGCAGCAGCAATTCAATCAGGTTTAGATGTTACAGAATACTCTCCTAAAAAAGTAAAACAATCTATTACAGGTAATGGTAATGCAGATAAAGAACAGGTTTGGAAAATGCTTCAACAAATTTTAGCTATTGAAGAAAAGCCTCAATATTTTGATGCTACAGATGCATTAGCTGTAGCTTTGTGTCATCACTATCAAACCAGTAATAGTATTTTTAAAATGCAAAAAGGATTTAATGGTTGGGAAGATTTTATAAAAAAAAATCCAGAAAAATTATTGAAAAAGTAAGTATAATATTGTATTGCTTTTTAATACAATATGCTTTTACCTATTAATTCTATTTTTTTACCGAAGTTGTCATCCATTCATCATATTTTCAAAACTCACTAAAACAATTATTGTAATATTGTTCAAGTTTTTTAAGGGTTTAGGGTTGAAAGGGGAAACGATTCTTCGTTTTCCCTTTATTTTTTTAGCTACTTACACCGCTTCTGCTTTTAAATTTTTGGCTGCTTTAGTTCTTTCTATTTCATCTAAAATAACTTTACGCATACGAATGCTTTTTGGTGTAACTTCTATACATTCATCTTGTTGAATATATTCCATACATTCCTCTAAAGTCATTAAAGTTTTAGGGGCAATTCTTACAGCATCATCTGCACCACTTGCTCTATGATTGGTTAATTTTTTTCCTTCAATTGCATTCACATTCAAATCACCTGGTTTTATGTGTTCAGCAATAATTTGTCCCACATAAACATCTTCTCCTGGATCAACAAAAAACTCTCCTCTATCTTGTAATTTATCAATAGAATAAGCAGTTGTAGTGCCTTGAAATTTAGAAACTAATACACCATTATTTCTTCCAGGTATAACTCCTTTCCAAGGTTTATATTCACTAAAACGATGTGCCATTACTGCTTCTCCTGCTGTTCCTGTAAGCATTTGAGAACGTAATCCAATTAATCCTCTTGAAGGTATATCAAACTCTAAATGTTGAATTTCTCCTTTACTTTCCATTACAAGCATCTCTCCTTTTCGTTGTGTAACTAAGTCAATTACTTTTCCACTGTATTCACTTGGTACATCTACAACTAATACTTCATAAGGCTCATGTTTTTTGCCATTAATTTCTTTTACTAAAACCTGTGGATTTCCTACAGTTAATTCATAACCTTCTCTACGCATTGTTTCTACTAAAACTCCTAAGTGTAATATACCTCTTCCATAAACATTAAAACTATCTGCACTATCAGTATCTTCTACTCTTAATGCAAGATTTTTTTCTGTTTCTTTCATTAATCTATCTCTTAAATGACGACTTGTAACAAACTTTCCTTCTTTACCAAAAAATGGAGAATTATTAATACTAAAAGTCATACTCATAGTTGGCTCATCAATACTAATTGTAGGCAATGCTTCAGGATTTTCAGCATCTGAAATAGTATCGCCAATATTAAAGTCTTCTAAACCAACAACAGCACATAAATCACCTGCACTAACTTCAGTTACTTTTCTTTTTCCCATTCCTTCAAAAACATACAATTCTTTTACTCTACTTTTTTTAATACTTCCATCAGCTTTCATTAAAGCTATAGGCATATTTTCTTTAATAGAACCTCTTGTTACTTTTCCTATTGCAATACGACCTAAGAAAGATGAATAATCTAAAGAAGTAATTTGTAATTGTAAATTTCCTTCAGTTGTTTTTGGAGCTGGAACATATTTTAAAATACCATCCATTAATGGATAAATATTATCTGTAGGTGTTAAGCTATCATTAAACCAACCACTTTTTCCACTTCCATAAAATGTAGGAAAATTTAGTTGTTCTTCTGTTGCATCTAAATTGAAAAAAAGTTCAAAAACTGCATCATGTACTTCATCTGGACGACAATTTGCTTTATCAACTTTATTAATTACAACAATAGGATGAAGATTTAATCTTAATGCTTTTTGTAAAACAAAACGAGTTTGTGGCATTGGTCCTTCAAAAGCATCTACTAATAAAATTACCCCATCAGCCATTTTAAGTACACGTTCTACTTCTCCTCCAAAATCACTGTA
>JBPXJV010000044.1:0-13439 GCA_051715485.1 Chitinophagales bacterium | reverse complement strand
AGGTTATGAAAATTGAAAATTAGAGGTGGACAAGTCAGGAAATAGGCATACAACTAAAATCATCCACCACAATTAATTGAGTGAGCAATAAAATTATTTAAGATGCAATAAATCACTGGGCAGTTGGTCAAAAGATTTTTTAAATGCTTTTGCAAAATTACTTAGGTTACTATAACCTATACTTTCACCAACTTCTCTTACTGTATATTTTTGAGAAAGAAGCATAGCTTTAGCTTTATTCATTCTATGCTTTTGATAATATTGATAAATAGGTAAACCATAAATATCTCTAAAAATCATTTTTAATTTTGATGGACTCATAGCAGCCATTCTTGCTAATTTAGGAATACCTGGTGCAGGTTCAGAAAAATCTTTTACTAATTCAGTTTCAACTTGAACTAATCGTTGAAAATCATCTTCAGTAACTTTTACATCATGAGTTTCGTTGTTTATTTTATTATAAATACGAGTAAAAAATCTTTCCAATAAAAGCATTGCTCTGTTGGCAATAATTAATTGTTCAAAAGGTGTATCATCATTGCATACTAACATCTCATTCATAATACGTTTGTACTCCGAATCCAATGACTCATAATTGAAAGAAGAAATTTTAAGGCTTAAATATTTTTTTATATACTCCGTTTTTTTCTCTATATCCAAAAAATTGTCTAACCATTGTTTGCTTAAAACAATATTGATAGTTTTAATGGGTGTTTTTGCTTTTGCAAAAAACATCCAATCAAATCTGGAGCTTGTTAAAACTGCAATACTTTTAGATTGGTCATTATCATTATAAGATTCATCAACAGCAATATCTTCAAACCTTAAAATAAAATATGGTTCTTGTGTTTTTTTTCTTTGAAAAAGTAAATCTTGATGAAGAGTATAATTAGAAATTAAAACTTGTAACCCATTTGATAAGTTGGAAAATTTTATATAACCATCTCCTTTATCTTCTGGTAATAAAATTTGATTACCTTTTATTTTGGTATTAAGTGCTTTTGCAAAATGCTTTATAAGTTCTTCAAAATTGATATGTGAATATTCTAATGTTTGCAAAGGATAGGAGTTATTAATTATAAAAATATTCGTTAAGCAATTCAAATATAATAAATAAGTTATAAATATTTTAAGGGGTTTCTTTTAGCACTATAAATATGATTTTTAATGTTTAGCCAAAAAGCTAAAATCATATAAACAATTAATGGTGAACCCATAGTTATAAACGATATATATATAAACCACATACGAATTCTGGAACTTGCAATCCCCAATTTTTCTCCAATAGAAGAACAAACGCCAAATGCCTGAATTTCTAAAAATGCTCTAAGCTTATTCATTATTTATGATAGTCTATTTGTTTGCAAATTATGAAATTTCAATGAAAATTCTTAAAACATATTTCGCCACAAATTTTTTATGTATAATTTCGCCGCAATTTAAACTTAAATATTTTTTTTATGGCTTTTGATATTGAAATGATTAAAAAAATGTATGCTTCATTACCTGAAAAAGTAAGTGCAGCACGTAATACATTAGGTCGTCCTTTAACCTTATCTGAAAAAATATTATTTGCACACTTACATACAGATATGAAGTTAGCAAATTTTGAACGTGGTAAAAGCTATGTAGATTTTTCGCCAGATAGAGTTGCAATGCAAGATGCAACAGCACAAATGGCTTTGTTACAGTTTATGCAAGCTGGTCGTCCTAAAGTTGCTGTACCAAGTACAGTACATTGCGACCATTTAATAACAGCCAAAGTAGAAGCAAAAAAAGATTTAGAAATAGCAACTTCAGAAAGTAAAGAAGTATATGATTTTTTAGCCTCTGTTTCTAATAAATATGGAATTGGTTTTTGGAAACCTGGTGCTGGAATTATACATCAAGTTGTGTTAGAAAATTATGCATTCCCTGGTGGTATGATGATTGGTACAGATAGCCATACTGTAAATGCTGGAGGGTTAGGTATGATAGCTATTGGTGTTGGTGGTGCTGATGCTTGTGATGTAATGGCAGGATTGCCTTGGGAATTAAAATGGCCTAAATTAATTGGTATAAAACTTACAGGAAAACTTAATGGTTGGGCTGCACCAAAAGATATTATTTTAAAAGTTGCAGGATTATTAACTGTTAAAGGTGGCACAGGTGCTATTGTAGAATATTTTGGAGAAGGTGCAATAGCATTGAGTTGTACAGGAAAAGGTACAATATGTAATATGGGTGCAGAAATTGGTGCAACTACTTCTACATTTGGATATGATGATAGTATGAGTCGTTATTTAAAAGCAACGGGTCGTGCAGATGTTGCAGCATTAGCAAATTCTGTAAAAGAACATTTAACAGCAGACTTAGAAGTATATGCAAATCCTGAAAAATATTTTGATCAAGTAATTGAAATAAATTTAAGTGAATTAGAACCTCATATCAATGGTCCATTTACACCTGATTTGGCAACGCCAATTTCTAAAATCAAAGAAGTGGCTGCTGCAAATGGTTGGCCTACTAAAGTTGAAGTTGGTTTAATTGGTAGTTGCACAAATAGCTCTTATGAAGATATTTCAAGAGCAGTAAGTTTGGCTCAACAAGTAGCCGATAAAAACTTAACTACAAAAGCCCAATTTACTATTACACCTGGTAGTGAGCAAGTAAGATACACTATTGAAAGAGATGGTTTTTTAGAAGTGTTCGATAAAATTGGAGCAACTGTTTTTGCAAATGCTTGTGGACCTTGTATAGGTATGTGGGATAGAGTAGGATCTGAGAAAAAAGAAAAAAATACCATTGTTCACAGCTTCAATAGAAACTTTGCAAAACGTGCTGATGGAAACCCTAATACTTATGCTTTTGTGGCAAGCCCCGAATTAGTAACTGCTTTAGCTATTGCAGGAGACTTAACATTTAATCCTATTACAGATACTTTAGTAAATAATAATGGAGAAAAAGTTAAATTAGATGAACCAACAGGTTATGAATTACCTAAAAGTGGTTTTGCAGTTGAAGATGCAGGATATCAAGCACCAGCAGAAGACGGAAGTAATATTTCTGTTGTTGTAAGCCCTGATAGTAAACGTTTACAACTTTTAGACCCATTTGCTACTTGGGAAGGAACTGATTTAAAAGGATTGAAACTATTAATTAAAGCAAAAGGAAAATGTACTACTGACCATATTTCAATGGCTGGTCCTTGGTTAAAATTTAGAGGACATTTAGATAATATTTCTAACAACTTATTAATTGGGGCAATAAATTATTTTAATGATAAAGCAGACAATGTAAAAAATCAACTTACAAAAGAATATGGAACTGTACCTGCAACACAACGAGCATACAAAGCTGCTGGTATTGGAACTATTGTTGTAGGAGATGAAAATTATGGTGAAGGCTCATCACGTGAACATGCTGCAATGGAACCACGTCATTTAGGTGTTAGAGTGGTACTAACAAAATCTTTTGCTCGTATTCACGAAACAAATTTAAAAAAGCAAGGAATGTTGGCTTTAACATTTGCTAATAAAGAAGATTATGATAAAATTCAAGAAGATGATACAATAGATATTATTGGATTAACTTCTTTTGCCCCTAATACACCACTTACTTTAGTGTTACATCATTTAGATGGAAGTGTAGAAAACATTACTACAAACCATACTTATAATGAACAACAAATAGAATGGTTTAAGGCTGGAGCAGCTTTAAATATTATTAGAAAGCAAGTAGCAGCTAATTAAATCATAACTATAGAAAAGTCTATTTACGATTTATTCAATAGGAAAACTACGATATGAAAAATATCAGTTTTCCTATTTTTTTGCATAAAAACGAATATCCAAAAAAGGGAAGTTTTGCTCTTGTTGTGGGAATAACATGTTAGTATGTTTGTACTGTCAATTTGATACAAAGGTTTACCCCGTTTTGAATCAAATATCCAAGAAAAACTAAGTAGTAGTAATATCCGAAAACAACAACAAAATCTGATACCTAAGAAAACAAAACAAAGAACCCTGTGTATTAAAAAGACTAAGACAATCCAAGAATCCATTGAAAGGCTAAACCCGTTTTTGAATATCCAATGAATGAAAAACTAAGGTACTTGTAGCCTAAATTACAAGAAAAGAAAACCAATATTCTAAACAGAAAAAACCAATGAGTCCAACATTCCTGGAATCCCTAAAGACCAGGTTTAATCTCAACCAGGTCTGATGAACAATCAGACCTTTTTTATTTTTAAAATAATGCTCTTATACCAGCTCTGCCAATATGTATAATATGTGTATTTGCTGGTTTTCGTCCTTCGTAGTTTATGGTTAATTCTAAATTATTTCCCAAACGTTTGGTTAGTTCTACAGTCCATAAATAATTTTTTCCTGGCAAAAGTGCATCTAACATAATATAGCTAACAGTTGTTGCATTCTTTCCAATATAACTAATATTATTCATACTAATTTTAGTTAGCAAACTTGTATTGTTTAGCACATTTATTTTAGCTTCTGCATTAATAATATTGCTTATTGCTTTTTCTCCTCCAAAATAAATGGCATTTTGTTTTTTAGTGTATGAATATGAAAATTGTAATCTGTATTTGGTAAGATATGTATAAGTTAATTTTGGTTCAATGCTAATACTATTTATTTCATAATTTCTATTATCAAACTTTGGAGTATATAAATTAATGTTGCTTAGTTTATTCACTAATTCAAAAGTATAAAGCCTTTTAAAATTTATTCTTGTTCTTACAATCCATTCATTTCTTTGTCTGCTTTCAAAACCATAAGTTAGTAATGCTTTTGCTGTATAATTTATGTTAGAAATATCTGCACCCCATTTACTACTAAAACGATTGAATGATATAGTGTTTATAGTATTTTGTTGTAAGCTAATTAATGATGTATCTGCAATATTATCTTTAAAAGGATTGAGCAAAGGAGTTGTAGCAACTATTGTTTTTTTATTGATTTGTAAAGATGATTGTAAAATAAATTTTGAAATAACATTCTTCCAAAGGTTAGAATTATTGTTATTGGATAATGCCTTTGGATGAATATTAATGGTATAATTAAATTGTATATAAGCTGCTTTAATAAACACATTTGTTGGTGTGTAAATACGAATATATTTTGCTTGATCAGAATAAAGTGCAATTTCAAATTCGTTTAGTTGAGGAATACCATCACCATTATAATCAATCCAAGCATATTCACCTCTACCAGCAGGCACTTCTAAATAAGAGAAATCTCTTTTTTGTTCTTGCCCTGTACCAATTTCATATAAAGTTGTACCAGTAATAAAACCATTCCATTCATTAATAAAATATTCTGCTCTACCTAATAAAGTTTTATCAGATTGAAGGTTTGTAAGAAAATTATTTTTTATAATCAACTCTCTATAACTAACATTAAACTTAAACTTATGATGCTGATTTTTTAATAGCTCAAGAGTTAAATGGTAATTATAACTTCTATCTGTTTGTAACATTTCTTTTTTAAAAGGCAATTCATCTTTTCTTGTAACAAATTGAAATGTCCAACGATTGGGGTTATTAATATTGCTCTTAATAAATGCTCCAATATTTTCAAATGAAAAACTCAAAGGCGTTAGTGTATCTAAAGAATTATTTCTTTGAATATTTCTTTCTAAAGTGTATGTAATACCAGTTTGATAGTTTTTTAATGCTTTAAAAGTTTTATTCAACTCAATATTTAGTTTAGTAAAATTTCCTTTGTCGTTGTTGGTGTTATTATCTGTACGGCTTCCATCAAATTGTATATTCGTGCCATCTTTCAAATAATTCTTCAGCATTAATTGATTTCTTATTGCATTAAATCCATCATTTCTTAAATAACCATTTATGTTATAACGAACAATGTTATTGTTGCTGTTATTCTTAATTTCAAAAGATGCTTGAGGCAAATGTTCAGTAGCATAATTTAATAAAATTGGCAAACCCCAATCTCTTGCAAACTCAACAGTTCTAAGCCTTTCAACAGGTCTAAACTTTTCATCTACCCACTCATAACCAATAGAAGAATTCCATTGATTATTTTTATTTAGCTTTCCCATTTTTTGTAATAAAAATTTACCAGCCAAACCTGCATTATCTGTTTTATGTTTAGAAGAAAAAGTATTATTGTCGTAATTACTTAATGCAATATCTGTAGTTAAAATTGTTTTACTATCAATGTTATATACTGCATTTAATGTAACTACTTGTTGATTTTTTGGAGTAACTAAAAAAATAGCAGGTTCAAAATTTCCTTGCAGTATTCCATTTATTGGAGCTATGTATTGATAAACTTTTCCATTTGCACCATTAAAAAGAGGTATATAATTTCCTTTGTTTGCACCAACATCTACAAAATTTAAAAAATATTTTGCACTATCAGAATTAGTAGAGTAAACATAAATACTATCCCACAAAGTATTTACTGGATTTACTCTTTTAGCATATAATATTTTTGAAACAGAAAAACTATCTAATACTGCTGAAGGATAAAAAGCATTTTGAACACTATCGCCAATGTTTGCTAAAAATTGTTTTTGTTGTATGCTTAATTGTTGATTGATAGGAGAGTTTTTTGCATCAGAATTACTATATGCAGCAATATTTATTTTTAATTTTTTGCTTACATTAATTTCATCAGCTACATACAGCATATAGTTTAAATAATTTCTATCTGCATATTCAAACTCTACTTGAATACGAGCATCTTTAGTAATCATTCTTTTTGGTGTGAAAGTTATTTCGGCTGTATTGTAGTTTATAATATAATCTTGGTCTTCGCCACGTTGCAACATTTCTCCATCAATAAAAACCCTTTCAGTATTTGCAAGAATAATTAAGAAAAATTCGTTGTTGTTTCCTCTAAGTCTGTATGGGCCTTGATTTCCTTCTAACCCTTGAAAAATATTTCTTGCAAATTTTCCTTTTGCAATTGCACCAGATAAAGTCAATGTATGTTTTCCATTTAAACTATTTTTTTGATAAGATGCACCTTGTAATCTTTTATAAAAATGTAAAAAATAATTTTGATTTGTTCTTAAATCAATATCACCTAAATCTATTTGCCAATTTCTTTTTTTAAATTGAAGTAAAATTCTATCAAACTCATTTAATTGTTGTGTTGTACCATCTGGCTGAATAGGAATATTATTATCTGTAATAGCTGCTGATACTTCAATACTATCGCCAAGCATTCCATTAATTTGTAAATTAAGCTGAGAGTTAAATACAGCACTTTGGTTATTTCCAAAACTTAAACTTCTTCCAAAACTTCCATTATAGTGCATATCATTATTTGCACCAAATATTCCACCAACGTCAGTTTGATGTTTTATGTTTATTGGCTTTGCAATAAAATTATCTTTTATACTATCGTAGTTAAAACGTTTTGCATTTGTACTAAAATTGAAGTTAAAAAATCGATAACTAATTTCTACACTATCTGCTTTTATTGACTTTAACCAAACTAAAGTATTGGTTTGATAATTAAAATAATAATAAGAGCTATCAACACCTATTACATTAAAAGTGTTTGGTACAATTTTTCGTTTTTCAAATTGAGCAGAATCTTTTACAACAATTTTTTTATTGATTTTGTTAGAAGTTGTTTTAAACTGAGCATTGGCTACTGAATAAAGTAACACAAAAACAACTACCCATATATAATGTAAATGCTTCAAATAAAATTTTATAAAGTACAAATCAATACATACAAATATCGGAGTTGAATTATTTTTTCAAATGTAAAAATTCAGCAACAGAAAAACCTTTTTCGTAAGCTTTTATTAAATCTCCTTTTTTATTATAAACTGCAGTAAATGGTGTGAACTTAACTTTATAAAATGAAGGAATAAAATATTTATCATCTCTGCCAACACGTATATTTTCAAATGATTTTAATTTGTATTTTTCTTCAAATGCTGCAATAGTTTCTAATTTATTGTAACATGCTAATACAAAAAAAGTTTTAGGCAT
The DNA here is from genome assembly GCA_051715485.1 of Chitinophagales bacterium. GTDB lineage: Bacteria > Bacteroidota > Bacteroidia > Chitinophagales > Chitinophagaceae > UBA1930. The sequence continues at coordinate 5,464 of JBPXJV010000044.1, read as the reverse complement.
AAATTGCATACTGTCGGTAATATGTTTTATCAAAGTTTCGCAATGCCCACAATCTGTGTTGAAATAAATTACTATAACAGTTTTCTTTGATGGTAAATTTTCTTTTTTAAAAATACTGCTATCAGTTTGTGTGATACTAAATGGTGGTATTATAGGAACTTGCAAATATGGAGGAAGTGAATTTTCTTGTTGTTGAGAAAATGAGTTATTGAACAAGTTAATTAACACTAATAAAACAAATATTTTTTTCATACAAATTATAATATCAATACTAATTTAATATTGAAAAGTAACACTTTGTTTTAAAACAAAAAATTAATTAGCTGGTAAATTAAATGTAAAGGCAGAGCCTTTTCCTTTTTCAGATTGTACTGTTATATATCCATTATTTTTTTCAACAAACTCTTTGCATAATAATAATCCTAATCCTGTTCCTCTTTCATTGAGTGTACCATATTGAGGATTTATTTTTACTGTATTAAATAAAGAACTTAATGTTTCTTCATCAATACCAATTCCATAATCTTGAACAGTAACAGAAATATAGTTATTACTTTTCTCAGCCTTTATAAATATTTCACTTTCTTTATGGCTATATTTAATTGCATTTGTAATTAAATTTCTAAGTATTAAACTTATATGGTTAGGGTCGGCAAATACTTTTAAATGTTCATCAATTTTTAAATGAATTTTAATTTTTTTAAGCTCTATACTCTGTAACAATAAATTAATAGTGCTAATAATGATGGGCTGTATCTTAACCATTTCTGGTTTAATCTCAATTCCTTGCATTTGGCTTTTACTCCATTCTAATAAAATATCTAAATTATCTTTTAACTGTTTAATTCTTACTGACATTACTTTAGAGAGTTCAATAAAATCATCTTTACTAATCGCATCACTATTTAATAAATCCAATGAGCCTCTTATTGCTGCAATAGGTGATTTTACATCATGAGCTATGATTGAAAAAATTTTTTCTTTTGCATTATTCATCGTATGCAATTTTTGATTACTTTTTTCAAATTGCTGAACCTCATTGGTTAATAACGCTTTTTGATTTTGTAATAAATTATTTTTTCCTTGTAAATCTCTTTTATAAAAACTATTTAAGTTGCCAAAATATTTTAAAAAAATAGATTGTATAAACATCCATACAATTATACTTTCTACCCTATTTGCATTTCCTAAATCATCATAAATAGTGTATTTATAATTGAAAATAGTAATAGCTATAAAAAGAGAACTAAAAAATAAAATGATGAAATCGTAATTCCCCTTTTTTCCAGTTTTATAAATTAAACCCATTGTAAGTAGCAGAAATAAAAAATACTCCATTCCTGTTTTGAATAATATGCTACTAATTATAATGGCTATAGTAATTGAAGCTGTTGTGATAAGGAAGCCTAACAAATATTTCTTTTTATGGTTAGCATAAATTAGAAAACTGGTTGCAAATACATACATAAAATCTGTACCCACTAAAATATATCTTCTGTGAGAAAAATCAATTATTACAAATGCCCATCCAATAATAAAGCCAAATACAGCCGCTGTGTTAAATGCTTTAACACGCTTTGCTGATATAAAGCTCATATCTTTTGTAACACCTGAATTAAATAACTTGGTTAGCAACTGCATCATCTGCAATAGGTATGGTGTGATTGTGCTAAAGATAAGGTTTTTTTTGAATACTTAGCGTGTATATCAGAGAAAACTATATGAATTAATTTATTTCAGAAAAGATAAAAATTTTTATTGTAGCGAAGGAAGTTTAAAAGTAAAAATAGATCCCTTATTTTTTGCAGATTTTACAGAAATTTCTCCATTATTTTTTTCAACAAATTCACTGCATAACATTAATCCCAAGCCAGTACCTCTTTCATTATTTGTGCCATATTGTGAGTTGATGTTGATAGTGTGAAATAAACTTTGCAAAGTATTTTCATCAATGCCAATGCCAAAGTCTTGAACGTTTATAGAAACTAAGTTTTCTGAACGTTGAGAGCTTATAACAATTTTACCTTCTTTATAACTAAATTTAATGGCATTGTTTATTAAATTTCTAAGTATTAAACTTATGTGGTTTGGATCGGCAAATACAAATAAATTATCTTCAACATCTAACTCAATCTTAATTTTCTTAAACTCAATATTAGTTAGCAATAAATTTATGGTACTAATAATAACGGGTTTTATTTCAAATATTTCAGGCTTTACTTCTATGCCTTGCATTTGACTTTTACTCCATTCTAATAAAACATCTAAATTGTTTTTTAATTGTTCAATTCTAATAGACATTTCTTTTGAAAGAGTTACAAAATCTTCTTTTGTAAGAACATCGCTATTAAATAAATCCAACGATCCTTTAATTGCTGCAATAGGTGCATTTACATCATGTGCTATAATAGAAAAAATTTTTTCTTTTGCTTCGTTCATCTCTTGTAACTGATGATTGCTTTTTTCTAATGCTTTTGAGTTTTCAACTAATAATTCTTTTTGTGTTGTAAGTTGCAAATTTTTTTCTTCAATTTCTTTTTGATAGGCTACACTTAATATACCAAAATACCTTAAAAAAAGTGCTTGTAAAAATACCCAAATAATAATATTTTCAACTCTTGTTCTATCTCCTAAACTTTCATATAAGGTATGATTGAGGTTAAAAATAATTATTGCAATAAATAAAATACTATAAATAGCTATTGCCCAGAATGCATTTTTACCGCCACTTTTAAAAACAAGGTTCATGGTTATAATAAGTAAAAGAAAAAACTCTAAACCATCTTTATAAAGTAAACTGCTTGCAGAAAAACCAATAGCAAGAAAAATTGTTGCAGCTATAAATGCAGTATGATATCTTTTTTTATGATGTGAGTAAATTAAAAAACAAAGAGTAAGAATATATAATAAATCAATACAAGCTAAAACAATTCTTCCTCTTTCATAATTATATAATAAATAAATAAGAGAAATGATACAACCTAAAAAAGCAGTTAGATTAAATGTTTTAATTCTCTTTGCAGAAATAAAACTCATTTCATCTGTTACACCAGCATTTATTAATTTAGTTAGCAGTTTCCTCATGTATAATATATTTGCCCCCGCCCCCAGTTATAAAGATAATATGTTTGTGTTTAATTTTATATAACTTATGAATAAATTTTTAATTATAGGATTAGGAAATATTGGTAATGAATATAAACATACAAGACACAATATTGGTTTTGATGTAATAGATGCTTTTGTTATTAAACATGCTGCTTTTTTTAAAACAGAAAGACTCGCAGAAGTTGCAGAAGTTAAATGGAAAGGTAAAATTTTTATTTGCATAAAACCAACAACTTATATGAACCTAAGTGGAAAGGCTTTTAAATATTGGTTAGACAAAGAAAAAATTGATTTAGAAAATACTTTAACAATTGTAGATGATTTGGCTTTGCCCATTAATAAATTAAGATTAAGAGCCTCTGGTAGTGATGCAGGCCATAATGGGTTAAAAGATATTCAATTTATGTTGAGTACTGATAAATATCCTAAACTAAGATTAGGAATTGGAAACGATTTTCCAAAAGGTATGCAGGCTGAATTTGTTTTAAGCAAATGGCTACCAGAAGAAAAACCTATCATTCTAAAGAAAATAGAAGCTTCTGTAAAAATTATTGAGGATTTTGCCACTATTGGCATTGAAAGAACCATGAATATGGCAAATAATTTACACTTCACATAATAAAACCACCCAAAATTCTGTTATTATAAGTGTATAAAATGTAAACTAAGCACTAATAACAGCTATTTTTCTAAGTAGCAATAAAATTTTTGTGGTGTTTAATTATTATTTTAAAAAATAGAACATGAAAATATTTTGTGTTGGACGTAATTATTTAGATCATGCAAAGGAATTAGGAAATGATATTCCTGAAGAGCCTGTGATATTTATGAAGCCCAAAAATGCTTTGCTCCCTACTTATAGCCCTTTTTATTACCCAGAATTTAGTAATGAACTTCATTATGAAGTAGAATTGGTTTTAAGAGTTTGCAAGAACGGTCGTTATATTCCAAAAAAACAAGCCCATAATTATTATAATGCTATTACAGTTGGAATTGATTTTACTGCAAGAGATATTCAAAATGAATTAAAGAAAAAAGGATTGCCCTGGGAAAAAGCAAAAGCTTGGGATAATAGTGCTGTTATGGGTAACTGGATTGAAATGTCTAACAAACAAGCAAAAGATAACTATATTTTCTCGTTAAAAAACAATGCACAAATAGTTCAACAAGGCAATAGTGCAGATATGATTTTTAACTTTGATGATATTGTTGCTCATATATCCAATTACTTTTCATTAAATATTGGAGATATTATTTTTACTGGTACTCCAGCAGGTGTAGGAGAGTGTGTTGTAGGCGATATTTTAGAAGGTTTTCTTGCTGATGATAAAATGTTTGAAATAGAAATTAAATAATTAGTTCAAAAGAAAGGTAGTAAAAAAGTATTGATAGAAAAGTGGAAAACTATCTACAAACAAAAAACTTTTTACCATTTTATTTTTAAACAAATAGTTGTAAGATATTTACACCAATGATGAATCCTGAAATTTTATTGAAGGCTTACAAGTTGATGGTTACTGCAAAAACCATGTGCAATATTTATGATGCAAACAGAACAGTTTGTAAATATGTACACTCCTCATCAAGAGGTCATGAAGCCATACAAATAGCTACAGGATTACAACTTCAACAACAAGATTGGGTAAGCCCTTATTACAGAGATGATAGTTTAATGCTATCAATGGGCTTTGAACCTTATGAATTAATGTTGCAACTTCTTGCAAAAAAAGATGACCCATTTAGTGGTGGTCGTTCCTATTATTGTCATCCTTCAAATAAAGATGGTGTTCGTCCTTCTATCATTCATCAAAGCAGTGCAACAGGTATGCAATCAATACCTACAACAGGCATTGCACAAGGTATTCAGTATATTGAACAGCATCAAACCTCTTTATTAAAAAAAGGAAGTAATGATGAGTTACCAGTAGTTGTATGTTCATTTGGCGATAATAGTATAACAGAAGGAGAAGTAAGTGAAGCTTTTCAATTTGCTGTTTTAAAACAATTACCAATTATTTATTTAGTACAAGATAATCAATGGGGCATAAGTGTTACAGCAGAAGAAGCAAGAGCTATGAATGCTTATGAATATGCAGCAGGATTTAAAGGATTAAAAAGATTACAATGCGATGGTAGCGATTTTCAAAGAAGTTACGAAACCATGCAAGATGCTTTTGATTATGTACGAACTGAAAGAAAACCAGTTTTAGTACATGCAAGAGTACCTTTATTAGGTCATCATACAAGTGGCGTAAGAAAAGAATTTTATAGAAGCAGAGAAGATTTATTAAAACATGAATTGTACGACCCAATTCCAACGCTAAGATTACTACTTACAGTAATGGGTTATAATGAA
>JBPXJV010000043.1:0-21171 GCA_051715485.1 Chitinophagales bacterium | reverse complement strand
TATAAAGCCTTTTTAATTTCTATTTTCATTTGTTCCTTTTCTAATATCTTTAACGAAATTAAATCATACACAATATGGAAATAACAAGCATTGTTTTTTTAGTAATAGGAATTTTTATTCTATTCAGTATATTATTTATTGTAAAAGAGCAAACCTCTGTTGTTATTGAACGATTAGGAAAATTTCATAAAGTTGCAGGTCCAGGAATCAATATAAAAATACCTTTTATAGATAGAATAGCGGCTGTTATGAATTTAAGATTGCAACAACTTGATGTTGTAGTTGAAACAAAAACATTAGATAATGTTTTTGTAAATACAAAAGTTTCTGTTCAATATCAGGTTGTAAAAGATAAAGTAAAAGAAGCATATTATTCTTTAAACAATCCAACTGCTCAAATATCTTCCTATATTTTTGATGAAGTTCGTGCAGCTGTTCCTCGTTTAGATTTAGATGATTTATTTTCTAAGAAAGATGAAATTGCTATTGCAGTTAATGAGAGTATTGCTGAAATTATGGACAACTACGGTTATGCCATAATCAAAACATTAATTACAGATATAGATCCTGATGCAAAAGTGAAAGAATCTATGAACCGAATTAATGCAGCTAAAAGGGATAGAGAAGCAACCATTCAAGAGGCAGATGCTAAAAAAATTACCATTATTAAAGAAGCTGAAGCAGAAGCTGAATCAAAACGGTTAGCAGGAGAAGGAATTGCTAAGCAACGTTTAGAAATTATCAGAGGCTTTAAGGAGTCTGTTGAAGATTTTCAACGTTCTCTTAAAGATGTTACCCCTAACGAAGTGATGCAATTTGTTTTAATGACACAATATTTTGATACACTTAATAATATTGGTACAAATTCTAAAAACTCCTCTATTCTTGTTCCTCATTCACCTGGTGCTTTAAAAGATTTTCAAGAACAAATTATTACAGGTACTTTATTGGCTGAATCTTCTAAAAAAGAAAATAAATAATAAGCTTTCATGCAATTTTAAAAACGAAACTGCCTTTAATTCGGCAGTTTTGTTGCTTATAAAAAAGGTTGATCCAACTTAGACATTTTAAGCTCAATAATTCTTTATAAAAGAAGAGTTTAAATTTCTTTATAAACTTAAAAGATTAAAGCATTTTCTTCTTTTTAAACTTATAATGTTTTTGTAACTTTCATTTCAAATACAAGTAAATCATGATCAAATAAAAATAATTATCTGTGCAGTTTTACCTATTAGTTTATTTTAGGGTTTAAAAAAAAAGAAATTCAATACTTATAACTTTAAACTACTTTTGCAGCAAATTTTTACAAAATAATGATAACATTTAGAGAGTTAGGGTTAGATGAGAGATTAGTTAAAGCAACAGATGCATTAGGTTTTACACATCCAACACCAATACAAGAACAAAGTATTCCAGTTTTATTAAGTGGTACAAAAGATATGATTGGCTTAGCACAAACTGGTACAGGTAAAACAGCAGCATTTGGTTTGCCTTTATTACAATTAACTGATATTAAACAAAAATATCCTCAGGCATTAATAGTGTGCCCTACAAGAGAACTTTGCTTACAAATTGTCAATGAAATTGAGCAATTTAAAAAGTTTTTACCTGGTATGTATGCTGTTGCAGTATATGGTGGTGCAAGTATTTCCATGCAAATAAGAGAATTAAAAAGAGGAGCACAAATTGTTATTGCAACTCCTGGTCGTTTAATTGATTTAATTGAAAGAAAAGCTATTAATTTAGAAGAAATAAAATATGTTGTTTTAGATGAAGCCGATGAAATGTTGAACATGGGATTTCAAGAAGACATTGAATTTATTTTACAAAATACACCTCAAAGAGAAAGCACTTGGTTATTTAGTGCAACAATGCCTCTTGAAATTAAGAAAGTAACAAAACGTTACATGAAAGAACCTTTTGAAGTAACCATAGGTAAAGTAAATACAGCCAACAAAAACATCATTCATCAATATTATGTAACACAAGCTCAGCACAGATATGAAGTGTTAAAGAGATTAATAGATTTTAATCCAGGTATGTATGCCATCATTTTTACAAGAACAAAAATTGATGCACAAACTATAGCAGAAAAACTTACAAGAGAAGGCTACGATATTGATGCCTTGCATGGCGATTTAACACAACCACAAAGAGATAAAGTAATGAATGCTTTTAGAGATAAAACATTACAATTACTTATTGCAACTGATGTAGCAGCACGTGGTATTGATGTGAAAGAAATTACTCATGTTATTAATTATGAATTGCCTGATGATACTGAGGTTTATACCCATAGAAGTGGAAGAACAGGACGAGCAGGAAGTACAGGAATTTGTATGAGTATTGTTCACTCAAGAGAAATGTATAAACTAAAAAGTATTGAAAGACTTATTCAAAACAAGTTCAATAAATCTGAAATACCAAGTGGTAAAGAAGTTTGTAGAAAACAGTTTTATTCTTTTATGGATAAGTTATTACAAACAGATATTTCTCATGGAGATTACAAAACATTTTTACCAATGTTACAAGAGAAATTTGCAGATGTAAGTAAAGAAGAAGTTTTGCAAATGGTTGCTGCATTAGAGTTTGATAGATTTTTAAAATATTATGAAAATGCAGAAGACTTAAATATTAGAGAGCAAAAAAGAGAAGGAAGAAGAGAGTTAGTACATAAAGATAATGGTAGTGAAAGAGGTAAAGGAAGAAGCAATAGAGAACCACGTTTTACTGATGATAACTATGTAAAATTGTTTGTAAACTTAGGAACTAAAGATGGGTTTTACAAAGCAAGTTTTTTACAATTTATTTTAGATATGAGTGATTTGAAAAAAGAAAGCTTAGGAAAGATTGATATGAGAGAAATGAATAGCTGGATTGAAATTGATAAAAAAGCAGCAAAGCAAATGATTAATTCTATAGATGGAAAAAATTACAGAGGAAGAAGAATTAGAATGAACAATGCTAACTCAAGATAATACTTATAACCACTTAATGTTTATTTCAGTTTAGATAATTATGCAACAAAAAAATATTGCAGATGTATGGAATAAACGACCTATCATAATTTCAGGTCCTTGTAGTGCCGAAACGGAAGAACAAGTTTTGCAAACTGCTCAACAACTTTCAAAAATAAATTCTGTTGATATTTTTCGTGCTGGAATTTGGAAACCTCGTACAAGACCTGGACAGTTTGAAGGTGTTGGTTCAACAGCTTTAGAATGGTTGGCTAAAGTAAAAGAGTATACTGGACTTCTTACAACAACTGAAGTTGCTACTGCAAAGCATATTGATGATGCATTAAAAAATAATATTGATATAATTTGGATTGGAGCAAGAACAACAGCTAATCCATTTAGTGTGCAAGAAATTGCAGATGCATTAAAAGGAGTTAATGTTCCTGTGATGATAAAAAATCCAATTAATCCTGATATAGAATTATGGGATGGTGCTGTTGAAAGAATTGCAAAATCTGGTATTAATAAAATCGCTTTAATACATCGTGGATTTTCTTCTTATGGCAACACAACATATAGAAATGCACCTACTTGGCATTTAGCTATTGAAATGAAAAGAAGATATCCTGAATTTATTTTTATTAATGACCCTTCACACATTTGTGGTAAAAGAGAAACTATTCAAAGCATTGCACAAACAAGTATTAACTTAGGTTATGATGGTTTGATGATTGAAACACATATTTCACCTGATAAAGCTTTGAGTGATGCTAACCAACAAATAACGCCAAGTGATTTAGAAAAATTGTTGAGTAATTTAATTTGGCGTAATGAAAATATTGATAATGAAGATTTGTTTAACACTATTGAAAAAATGCGTCAACAAATAAATCATATTGATGATGAATTGATGGGTATGTTGAGTATTAGAATGAAAATAGTTGATGAAATTGGTGAATATAAAAAACAAAATGATATTACCATTTTACAAACAAATCGTTGGAATGAAATTTTAGAAAGAGCTTATAAAAGATGCGAAACACTTGGTTTAAGCAAAGAATTTATTACTAAATATTTTGATGCAATACATATGGAAAGCATTCATCATCAAAATAAAATAATGAATTCTTAAAGAAGTAATAATTTCTTTTTATTTTCATACAATACAGAATTATTTTCTATGCTTAAAAGAACATTCAAATTCAATAAAGCTTCTACTGATATTTATTTTGATAATTCATTTTCTAATGTGAAAAAAATTGTTGATGTAAAACAAACTGTGATTATAACAGATGAAAATGTTTTTACACATCATCAAAAAAAATTTAAGCATTATAATACAATCGTTTTAAAAGCAGGAGAGGAGTTTAAAATTCAAGCAACAGTTGATAATATTATAGAACAACTAATACAGCATAAAGCAGATAGAAATACAATTTTAATTGGTATTGGTGGAGGAATGATTTCTGATATTACAGGTTATACAGCTTCCATTTATATGAGAGGTATACAATTTGGTTTTGTGCCTACAACTATTTTATCAATTGTAGATGCAAGTATTGGAGGTAAAAATGGAATTAATGTTGGTGCATTTAAAAATATGGTTGGCACTATTCAACAACCAAAATTTATTTTACACGATTTATCTTTCTTTAATACACTTCCTAAAACTGAATGGCAGCAAGGCTTTGCAGAAATTATTAAACATGCTTGTATAAAAGATGCTAAGATGTTTAAGCAACTACAACTACATTCAATTAAATTTTATCAATCCAATAAAAAAGAATTAGCAAAACTTATTGAACAAAATGTTTTAATAAAAATAATAGTTGTAAAGAATGATGAGTTTGAAAAAGGGGAAAGAAGAATTTTAAATTTTGGACATACCATTGGTCATGCTTTAGAAATGAATTATGAATTGCTGCATGGACAAGCTATTGCAATTGGTATGACTTATGCTTCAGAAATTGCTGAAAACCTTTTAGGCTTTAAACAAAAAAATGAACTGATAAGTTTATTAGAGCAATACGAACTTCCCACTTTTGCTAGATATGATAAACATAAAATTCTTCATCATATTTCAATTGACAAAAAGAAAGAAAAAGATTTTATACATTTTATTTTACTAATGAAAATTGGTAAAGCAGTAATTCTTCCAATTAAAATTAAAACTTTAGAAAAACTTATTTAACATACTGTGAAAGCAATTATTCAACCATCTAATATTAGTGGAAGCATTATTGCACCAGCTTCTAAAAGCCTTATGCAGAGGGCTTGTGCAGCTTCATTACTTAAAAAAGGAAAAACAATTATTAAAAACTTTGGTATTAGTAATGATGATGAAACAGCTTTAAATATTATTCAAAACTTAGGAGCTAAAGTTGAACGAATAGAACAAGAAATAATTATTGATAGTAATGGGTTTACAGCAAATAAATTCATAAAAAATTCAACAATTAATTGTAATGAGAGTGGCTTATGTTTAAGAATGTTTACGCCAATTATTGCATTACATAATGAAGAAGTAACTATTGATGGACGTGGCAGTTTATTAAAACGACCTATTAACTTTATCACAGAACTATTAAAACAACTCAATGTAAATTATCAAACAAAAAATGATTCTTTACCATTAAAAATAAATGGTGGATTTACACCAAAAGATATTGAAGTAGATGCAAGCATTAGCTCTCAATTATTAACAGGTTTGTTATTTGCTTATGCTGCATATTTTGATAATAATCTATCTTTCTTAATTAATAATTCATCAGTAACTATAAAAGTAAATAGCCTAAAAAGCAAGCCCTACATAGATTTAACGCTTCAAGTGATAAAAGATTTTGGTCTTCCTTTTCCAGAAAATAAAAGTTATGAATATTTCATTTTTTCCAATAAATCAATTCAACAAAATAAAAGTACTATTATCAATTATTCCATTGAAGCAGATTGGAGCAGTGTTTCTTTTTTATTAGTTGCAGGAGCTATTGCAGGAAATATTCTCATTAAAAATATTCATCAAAACTCATTTCAAGCAGATAGAAAAATTATTGAAGTTTTAAAAAGTTGTGGAGCTAATATTTTATTTGAAAATAATAATGTAATCATTTCGAAATTTACACTTCAACCTTTTGAATTTGATGCAACCGATTGCCCTGATTTATTTCCTCCACTAGTTGCCTTAGCTGCTTATTGTAATGGAGCAAGTATTATCAAAGGTGTACATCGTTTAACTTATAAAGAAAGTAACAGAACCAATTCTTTGCAAGAAGAATTTTTAAAAATGGGCGTAACAATTTCTGTTGAAAATGATACAATGAAAATTGTTGGAGGAAATATTGTATATGGTGCAGAAATTAATACACATCAAGATCATAGAATTGCTATGGCTTGTGCTGTAGCTGCATTACAAGCAAATGGAAGTACAATTATTCATCATTGTGAAGTTGTTCAAAAATCTTATCCTAATTTTTTTGAGCATCTAAAACAACTGCAAGCCAACATTTATTTTGAATAAGAAATTTATTTTTTAATTACATCATAATCTATTCCCTGATGTTTTAAAATTCCTTTTACTCTGTAAGCATAAAAAGCTAAATATGCAAAACACATAACCCCAACAATATAACTATATTGAATACCTAATAAATTATCTGCAGCAAGATGACCTTGTAAATAACTAAGAATACCTCCACCCATAATCATCATAATTAAATAACTACTTCCTTCATTAGTGTGTTTTCCAAGACCAGCAACAGCTAAAGTAAAAATGCAGGGCCAAAGAGTACTACAAAATAATCCTACACTTACAAAAGCATAAACACTTGTCATGCCTGTTGTAAACATGCCAATTAATAAAGCTGTAATTCCTAATACAGAAAAAATAAACAACATTCTTACAGGGTTTCCTTTGCTAAGAATATCGCCTATAATCATTGTTAAAATTACAAATGCGTAAACATAAAAACTGCTAATATCGTGTTGAGCTATTGTATTAACAATTAAGAAAACTGCAAATGCTATATAAGGCATAAAAAATCTGAGAATATCTTTTGTACTACCTTTTATATTAAAAGCACCAACACTTCCTGTCCATCTGCCAATCATTAAACTTGCCCAATACAAAGAAATAAAAGGAGCAATTTTTTCATTTGTAATATTTAATTTCTCTTTTAAATATTCTGGCAAATTGCTTGCTGTTGCTACTTCTACACCAACATAAACAAAAATGGCTATCATACCCATCCATAATTGAGGATATTGAAAAGCATTTTTTTTATGCAAAATTTTATTGCTGTTTTCTGATTCAGATGCAGCAATTTCATCTAAATTTATTTTATTAGGAACAGAAGAAAATTTAAAGAATGCAGCTACTATTAAAAAAGCCAAACCTAATACTAAGTAAGGAATTTTTACACTTTCAATACTTGCAATATTGTTGTTAGAAACAACACTTCCAAAGATGGCAAAACTTACTAATAAAGGCCCAATAGTTGTACCAAAATTATTTATACCACCAGCCATATTTAATCTTTGAGAACCAGTTTTAGGATCTCCCATAACAACTGTTAAAGGGTTTGCAGCAATTTGTTGTAATGAAAATCCAAGAGCTACAATAAATAAACCTGATAGCATTAAATTATATGAACCTGTATTAGCAGCAGGATAAAATAAAAGTGTTCCTATTGCAGAAATGGTAAGCCCTAAAGCAATACCATTTTTATATCCTAATTTATTCAATAAATCTTTGCCGATAGTTTTTGAAATAATTAAATAAATAATAGAACCAACTGTATAAGCAATATAAAATGCTAAAGAAACTAATTGACTTTGAGCTTGTGTTAAATGAAATGCTTCTTTAAAAACAGGAATTAATATATCATTACTTGCTGCTACAAATCCCCAGAAAAAAAATACAGTAATAAGTGTTCCAAACTGTGCCCACTTAGTTTGATATTGAGTAGAGGTCATAAATTCTTTTTACTTTTCTGTAAAATAAAAGGAATTTCAACCGATAGAAAAATATTTATCTGATTAACTTTTCATTACACCAATAGTGCTTCCACTCCAGTCTGGAAATAAAATTTTATTATCATTGATGCGAAGATGTTTATTAGCAACTTCACTAAATACTGCTCTAAAATCTGTAGTTACAGGTTGGTCTCTTCCATCTTCAAGGTTTTCAAATGCTAATGGTTTTACTATGCCATGCACTTTTCCTCCTACAACATCATTACCAATAATAAAATTGCAACTTGCTCTTCCATGATCTGTTCCTCCTGTTCCATTTTGTTTTACTGTTCTTCCAAATTCTGTCATTGTCATTAGTGTTACTTCATCTTGCAAGGTTTCGCCAATGTCTGTCCAAAATGCAGTAATACTTTCACTTAAATCAGCAGCACTTCTTGCAAATGTTCCATCTAAAGTTCCTTGTCTGATGTGTGTGTCCCAACCACCATGTTCTGCAAATGCAATTTCTAATCCAACATTCATTTTTATTAATTGTGCAATTTGCTGTAATGCATTGCCTAAAGGCGTTTTAGGGTAATTTGCACCATTTGAAGACTTATAGTTTTTTACATCTGTTTTTTGTAAAAGTTTTATTGCATCAAAGCTTTCTTTACTGGTTTCTTTAAGTACAGATGAGGTAGTTTCGTCATACAAATCTTCAAAACTTTTTGCAACCATGCCTGTTGTGTAATTGTTACCTTTTATTTGTAAAGCAAAATCACTAAGATTATTGATTGCTAATGCATCATTATTTCCATACAAACTTCTTGGTAAAGCTGAGGTTAAACTAACTGCTGTAAAAGGAGATGCTTCATGACCTGATAATCCAACTGCTCTATTCAGCCAACCAGATGCTGTTCCTTTATTAAATGGAGTACCACTTTCCATATAATCTTGTGCATCAAAATGGCTACGAGTATTATTAGGACTACCAATTCCATGCACAATAGCTAATTGTTTATTTTTAAAAAGTTGTTCAAAACTTTTTAGTGATGGGTGCAAACCAAATTTTCCATCTATATCTATCAAAGGATTATTTTTTCCAGCATCAATAAATAAGTTTGGACGAGCTGTTTTTAAATATGCATCTTCAAATGGTGTAACTGCCATTAAACCATCCATTGCACCACGTTGAAAAATGCAAACTAAAATTTTCTTTTTTTGATAAATACTTTTTTGTTTAAAACTTTCTGCTGCTCTTGCAACAAAAGAAGGAACGCCTCCTACACTTATTCCAAAAATTACAATGCCTGCATCTTTTAAAAATACTCTTCTTGTACTCATAGTATGATGTTTAAAAATTATTGTCTTTGAAATTCTGGTGAACCTATTATTATTCCTACAACTTGACTTAAAGTATTGCTATTACTAAAGTTTAAAGTAGTTGAATAATTATCTTTTTGCTTCTTTTTATTTGCATTATTTTTTATTGCTGAATCATCATTATCCATTTCTGTTGTTGAAGAATCTTTAGCAACTTTTCCAAATTTATTTTCAACATCTGGGTTATTCAATAATGGTATTAATCTTTTAATGGTAGCATCTACATTTCGTTCGGGTAATAATAATTTGCAATAAACTTCTAATGCTTTTTCTGCACTTTCTGGTTCTTTGTAATTATTTAATGCAGCTAAATCAAACGATAATCCTGGAATCTTTTTTGATGCTATAGCTAAACCAAAATTTATTCTGTTTAATAAAGAACCAGTGTTTATCCAATATTGTGCATTATCAGGAAAACCAGTTGGTGCTTGATAAAAATATACTTGTTGTCCCATTTTAGTTATTACCCTGTTTAATGCTAATGGTCTTTGAATATTGTTGATGTTTAAAACTCTAACAGTGCTTATTGCTAATTCAAATGGTGATTTTATTTTTTCTCTTACAGCATCTTTTGCCCAAAACTCTTGTGATTGCACCATTGTAAGTAGTACTTGTTTTATATCTCCATTTGATGTAATAAAAGTATTTGCCATTTTATCAATTAAACTTTGAGGTGGATTATCACTAACAAAATGTATAGCTAATTTTTTTGAAATAAATTTTGCACAAGATGGATGTGTTGCTAATAAATGAAAGAGTGCTAAACCTTCTTCATAACCTCCACCTTCAGGAAATTTTTTTCCTAAAACAATTTTTTCTTCATCATCGTGTTTGTTTATAGCAAATAAAAAATCTTCTTCTTTGACAAATCCTTTGTCCTTTGCATTATTAATATCAAACTGTTTTGCTTTATTTTTTTTTGATAAACTATCAAGTAATGCTTTTGGTACAACTGTCCAACCAGTTAGTACTCTTGCTGCTTCAGTTACATCTTTTTGTGTATAACCACCATCAACACCTAAAGTGTGTAATTCCATTAACTCTCTTGCATAATTTTCATTTAAGCCATTAGCTAATTGTTTATTTAATCTTGTAACTCTTTCTTTTGCTACTGCACTTGTATCATGTTCAAGCCTTTCAATTCTTTTTTCAATCTCTTTTTTTGTTCCGCCAAAGTGCGAATTTTTACCAACACTTTTTGCATTATCAAGATACTCCAACATTGCTGGAGATTTTGCTGTACTTAGTAATAATGTTTCAAAGTTAGATAAACAATTTTTTCTTATAGCATCTCTTTCATAAGTTAAAATATAAGGAGCACATTGGTTTTTAGTGAGAGAAACATTAAAATGATTGAACCAAAAATCTGTCATCACTTCTTTTAATTGATTTTGAGAATAGGCTGCTCTAATTATTTTTTGACTAAAGAGTTGTTCATTTAATTCTTTTTGACTCCTTAAGCCTTTCAATTTTTTATACTCTTGTAATTGTTCTCTTTTATTTTCCTTTCCATCAGTTAGAGATTCTTTTGTTATAAAACCTTCTTCAATAGCCATTTTTTGCAACTTAGGTATTGGTGGAAACTTTTGTTCAATTTCCTCATTACTCATATTCAATGCATCGTAATCCTGTAACATTTTATTCAACTCATCATCATTCACATTAGCATTAAGCTGTTGCATAAACCAATTTTCTAATCCTTGTTTTACTACCTCATCAATTTGATTTTGTTTTGGTCCAAAAGTAAATCTGTTTAAAAGATGTGCAGCAGCTTCTCTTTCTGTTAAACCTGCTTTTTTATAAGGAAATTTTACGACAGTATTATTTGATGAAATATTTAATAATGACATTAACTGTACCATTAGTACAGGTAATAATAGAAGTAAAAAATATCTTTTAAATTTCATAAATTTTATTTTAAAGTTTAGTAGCTATTATCAACACAAAAACAAAATCGTTTTTACGACATACTAAAAGTAAAAAAGTTTAATAATCAATTACTGAATAATAAAATCTTAACTCTTAATGTTGAAATATAAATCAATATTTTCCCAATTTAGCTAAAAAATGAACTAATTATCTTAATTGTAAAATTCCTTATTGCTTATGTTTGCAAATAATGTAATTGAGATTAAATTTCATTGAAAATTTTGCTGATGACTTTATATCAATTTCTTGTTTTAGTTCATGTGCTTTCTGCTATACTTGGTATGGGACCTGGTTTTATAATGATATATGTTGTTACAAGAGCTACCAATATTGTAGAGTTAAGACATGCTTATTTAATAAGAAATAGATTGCATGTTTTTGTGATGGTTGGTGGAACTTTATTATTATTATCTGGCTTGGCAATGGGTGCTATCAACACTATTTTATTTAGTGCTAAATGGTATGTCATTAGTTTAATTTTATTTATTGTTGCTTTAAGTTTTGGACCAGTTATTTTATCCCCCTTATCAAAACCTATAAAAAAATTATTAAAAGAACATCAAGGAGATGATATACCAAAAGAATATTATGCAATGGCAAAAAAATTATTCTTTTACGAAAGAATAGAAAATGTAATTTTTATTTCAATTATTGTACTGATGATTTTAAAGCCATTTTAAAAAATAATAAATTAATCATTTAAAATTAAAACATTATGAATCCTGAAATTAATTTAAAAGAAGAGTTGGATGTAAGAGTATATATTCCAATTAAAAGACATGAAATGCTGATTAAAATTTTTAAAGATTTGCCTGCTGGCGAAAGTTTCATTTTCATTAATGACCATGATCCAATTCCATTGTATTATGAGTTTCGTTCAATTTATGGCGATGTTGTAGGTTGGGAATATTTGAATAAAGGTGGAAGAGAATGGAAAGTAAAAGTTACAAGAACAGAAGAATCGAAAGGAAGAGAATTTACTGATATATCAACACTTTTAGACCTTAGAAAAGCTGATAAAAAAGAATGGAAACAAATTGTTTTTCATAGATATGGTATGATGGAAGAAAATACAACAATGGAATTAATTTCAAGCGAAGACCCAGTTGAAATTCATGGAATATTTGTCAATAAATTTGAAGGAAAACATGCTTGGATTTATAAGAAAAAAGAAGATGGAGAAGTAGTTGTGCATATCACTAAAAAAGATAATAGTGGGTTAGGAGATACTGGCTATTCTGTTGTAAACTTATTTGATATTCGACCTTTTCCACCAACAGAAAGACACGAAATGTTTTATAAAGCATTTGCTGATATAAAACCTGGTGAGGCATTTGAATTTATTAATGATCATGATCCAAAACCTTTATACTATCAAATGGAAGCAGAAAGTAAAGAACCATTTAGGTGGGAGTATATTGAGAAAGGACCAGAAGTTTGGAAGGTAAGAGTTATTAAAACTAAAAGTGAATCTTAATGGATAACAAACATTATGCAAATGAATTAGATGCTTCTTTTTGGAATGCAAGATGGAAAGCTGGGCAAACAGGTTGGGATGTTGGTTATGCTACTCCACCTATTACAGAATATATGCAGCAATACAAAAATAAAAATGCTGCAATATTAATACCTGGCTGTGGTAATGCTTATGAAGCAGAATTTTTAGTTGAGAATGACTTTACCAACATTACTCTTTTAGATATTGCAGAAGAAGCCGTAAATAAATTAAAAGAAAAATTCAAATTATCATCTCAAATTAAAGTTGTGTGTGATGATTTTTTTAATCATCAACAGAAATATGATTTGATAATTGAACAAACTTTTTTTTGTGCACAGGTATTAGAAAGGAGAGAAGAGTATGTAAAAAAAGTAGCATCATTACTCAACAACAATGGTCAAATAATGGGTGTTTTATTTGGTGTAGAGTTTGAAAAATTTGGACCACCATTTGGTGGAAATATAGATGAATATAAAAAATTATTTGAACCTTATTTTACTATAAAAACAATGGATGTTTGTTACAATAGTATAGCACCAAGAGCAAACTCAGAGTTGTTTATTAATCTATTAAAGAAGTAATCAATTAATCATTTTATTTTTCAAAGGCTGCAATAGTTAGAAGAAAAAAACTTTCTGTTTCAGCCTTTACAATATGTGCAATCTTTGGTTGTAAAGCAATCATATTGCCTTTTGATAAAGTATAATTTTCATCATTTGCAGAAAATTGAACTTTACCTTCTAATACTTGTACACTAATAATTGCATTGGTAGAATGTTCTTTAAGCACTGTATTTTCATGCATACCAATTAATACAATTCTTAAAGTATCTGATTTAAAAATTGTGATAGAGTTATGATCACTATCTTTCCAAGTAACTTCAGATTTTATTTGACTGATAAATTTGTTTAAATCCATTTCCATTATTGGAGCATTGATTAATCTATCTCCTTGTGGGCGTAATGGTGTAGCATCGTTTGATTTGTATTCCATAAAAATATTTTTTATTTAATTAAATCTTTTATCAATGTTGGTGGTCTGCCAATTACTGCTTGATTACCTCTTACAACAATTGGTCGTTCAATAAGAATTGGATTTTGAGCCATTGCTTCAACCCATTGCTTTTTAGTAAGTTTTTTCCCTTCATATTTTTCTTTAAATATGGGCTCATTTTTTCTGATAATATCTAAAGGTTCTACTTTTAAAAGTTTTATTAAATCATCCAATTCTTTATAAGTTGGAGGTTCTTTTATATAGTTTCTTACTTCAACATCTTCGCCTAAATCTTCTAACATACACAAGCCTTCTCTACTTTTAGAGCATCTTGGATTATGATAAATTATTGTTTTCATTTTTAAAATTTATTAGAAAAAAAATGAGTTGTAAAGATACTATTTATCAATCCATTAAAAAAGCCATTCCATTATTTACAGAATTGCATAAATCAATAATCTTTTTTTCTTTAAAAATTTTCTCAATTAACTCTCTTGCTTCTTTATATTCATTATGAATAGGACAAGGATGCTTTTCTGAACAAGAGTTTAATCCTAAGCCACATTTTTTAAAAACTCCTTTTCCTTCAATAGTTTCAACAACATTAAAAATGGGTTGTTGCTGTTGCTGTTCACTTAAATAAAAACCTCCAGTTGGTCCTTTTAAACTATTAATTACTTTTTGTTTAACAAGTAATTGTAAAGTTTTACCTACTGTGTGTTCACTGGCATTAATACTTTCTGAAATTTCTTTAATACTTACTTTTTCTCCTAATGCACTTTTTACAGAAAGATAAATAACAGATTTAATGGCTGTTTTACAAGTTTGACTTAACATAAATTTAATGTCCTAAAAATTCTCTTCCTTCTGGTGAAATTTTTGAAAAATCCCAAGGTGGTTCAAAAGTTAAATTAACATTGATTTGCCAATCAGGAAAAGCATTACTTATTGCTTGTGTAATATTGCTTTGAATACTTTCTCCCATAGGGCAAAACTGTGTGGTTAGTGTCATTAGAGCATCAATTTTTTTTTCTTCACTATCAAAATCTAATTGATAGATTAAGCCTAAATCAACCACATTTAAACCAATTTCAGGATCATCAACTTCATAAAGACCTATTAAGGCGAAGTTGCATCTTTCATTGTCATTGGTAATAATATTATTTACACTCATAATTTTTTGGGTTTATGTAATAAAACTTTACTTGTATTTGTAATATATAAAACTGCTGCAATCAATAAAGCAACTGCTGCAATTTTTATAATTATTTGATTTAAAATTATTGCACCAAAAATAAATAAAACAAAACCCACTATATACATTATCAACATTAAGTTATATACTTTTTCGTTGAACAATTCTTTTGGTGCAGGCGTTTTACCTGTATATGCTTTTTTATGATAAACTATGTTCCAAACAATAAAAGGAAGTGTTTTAAAAGTCATACCTAAAATAATAGCAGTAATCCATCCAAACAAAATACAAAATCCATATATCAACACCATTTTATCGTGTTGTTTTGTTGGTAAAAATGTTAAAGTAATCATTAGGGCAATAAATGGTAAAATCATTTGTAAAATAGAAAGTAAAGATGTTTTCATTTGTTCATCTACATTCTTTCTTATTCTTACTTTGCTGGCTTTTAAACAATGATTAACAAATAATGAAATAGCTATAAATGCTAATAAAATTGAAATGTAATAATAAAAATTTGATAGCTCTATTGTTTTAAAAATAATAAAACTTATAAGACTAATATTTATTAACCAAAATATTTGCCACAACGTTTTATCATTAGTATACTTTGAAATTAAAAACATAGGTATTAAACGAGAACCTACACCAATAACCATTAATAAAAACCAACCAACCAAACCCATGTGTGCATGTATTGAAAGATAATTAACAGAATTATTTGGAAGAATATTTTTGGTGAAATTAAATACTAACAAAAGCCCAAAGAAAGTAGTAGAAAATAACCACAACGAAGCAGCAATTATAAACCAAGCATGTACATTTCTTTTTTTACTTTTAAATGAACTGTTTAAAACATTTATTATGTAAAAAATTATAGCAATATTTATCAATATTGCACCAACTTGTAAAACCCATCCTGTATGAAAAATATAAAATCCAACTATTAAAATTGGAATACCAATAGCTGCAAAAGCAAATGTTAGATAAGCTAAAGTGTTACTATCTAATTTTCCTTCTACTAAAACTGGCAATAATTGATGTGATGCTCCAAAGATTATCATTGTACCCCAACCTAATGCCATTGTGTGTGTAATAGCAAGTGTGTAAGGATTAAAATAATTTGATTCAACAATATTGGTGTGTAATAATAATAGAATAGTTGCAACTACAAAAGATACAGAAGCATACATATAAAAAGGTAAAACAACTCTATAATCTGTGGTTTTTTGTAAGCCACCCATTAGTGGTGAAAACATAATAGATTATTTGTTTTTAAATATCAATAAATAAACTTCTCCTTCTTGTATTTCTTTTATTCTAAAATCAAATTTTCTATCTTTTAATTCTGTTAAAAGAAACACAGGAATTCGTTTATGATGCACATACAAAGCTTTATTTTCTGGCAAAGTTTCCAATGCTTCTAATATGGTCATCATTGGCATTGGCATTTCTAAATGTCTTACATCAATTTCTATCAAATTGTTTTCATATTCTTTTAAAATATTTTCCCAATCACCTGAAGTTTTAATGTTAGTATCAATGTTTATAATTGTTGCAGAGCTTGAATTTGTTTTATAGAAATAAGTTTCAATAGTATTTTCATCAACATACTTTACATAAGAAGTGAAGCCTTGATTTTCTAATAATTTAATTAAAGGAACAGGCTCAAAATTATTAATAATTAAAAGCACTTGATTGGCTGTTAATTCTTTTACCTTTTGTTGTATTTGTTTTAAAGGATCGCTACCTGATGCTAAAATTTCACGAACATCAAAATTGACTATTTGTTCTTGCTGAATATTTTTTAAATATTCTGGCATTGGTTTATTTTCTGTTATTGTTTCTTCTGTTGCTGTATTATTATTATCTACTTCAAAACCCAATGTTGCTAAGGCTTTAAAGAAGTCTTCTGGTTTGCAACCACCAATTTTAGAAGCCATTGCAATGCTTGTTCTACCAGCCATTAATTTTCTTAAAATAGGATTTCTTAATTTTTTAAAATCAGGTGCAATAGAAATAATTGTTTCTAAAGCATCTGGATGATGTTTAAGAAGTGCTGCTATTTTTGTTTGTGCATTAATTATCATGTTACTAATTTATTTTTGATAAGAATACACGGATAAAGAAAATAATTATCCGTGTATTTATTTTATCAAGGTATAATTTTTTATGCTAAAGTTTTTTCTATTTCAATAGCTTTAGAAAAAAGAATATTATTTTCTAAATGAATGTGAACGAATAAATCATTTTCAAAATCTTGAAGAAGTTTAAATAGTAATTTATAACTTGTACAAGCATCATCTGGTATAGCATAGTTATCACTCAATCTTCTTATTTCTTCCATTGCTCTACCAACACTATCATGTTCAGCTTCTGTAGCTGCTACCATATCTTTAAAACTAACTTCTTTTTTATATGCAGTATTATTATTTTTTGCTTTTACTATTTCTTTAATTAAAGGAAACAATTTATTTTCTTCATCAACCATGTGTTCCATTAATTCATTATAAACATCTTCTACTAATTCTTTTATTTCTAAAAGTTCAGGATGTCTGCCTCCATGCACTTGAGCAACTTTTATTGCATAACCTTTAATTTCTGGTAAATATTTTCTTACAAAATTATGATGTGTATTTACAACATAGTCTGCTAAGAAATCTAAATTCCATTCATCATAATTTAAGTTGTTTCCAATGGAAATATTTTGAGTAGTTTTTAAAAGTTCACGTTCTACTTCATTTGCATCAATTCCTTTTTCTGCACAAACTTCACGAACAGTTTTTTTACCACCGCAACAAAAATCAATTCCATATTTTTTAAGCACTTCAGCTTTACGAATATCTTTTGCAACAATTTGTCCAATAGTTTCTTCGTTTTGCTCAACTTTTCTTGTTACACGAATATCCCACCAAGCAGGACCTTGTTGTAAATATTCCCAAGTAAATACATCACCATGTTCACTTTTTAGTTGATAAAAAACAGGCTTAGGATCATGGTCGTTATGAATGATAAAAGATTGACCAGGTTGTAAACTTTCAAAAGTGTTGAAAATAGTTGGATGTTTTAATCGTGGCTCTAAAGAAGGAACATTAATTACCGTTTCGTTAGGGTATTGTTGTTGATTTGTTTCAACAGCTACATTAGATTGAATTGGAATTTTATTATTTTTTGTAGAAGTATTTTTTGTAACACGAATGCTCCACCAATTAGGACCTTGTTGTAAATATTCCCAATTAAAAATTTCTCCATGCTTTTCTACTAACTGATAGTAAACAGGTTTTGGGTCATGGTCATTATGAATAATGAAAGATTCTTCTTCTGGCATATTTTCAAAAACATGAAAAATTGTAGCATGTTTTTGTTTAGGCTCTATTGCAGGAATATTTAAAATAAAATCATTGTTTTCTGTAGGTAAAATTGGAACAACTCTTGTTACACGAATATCCCACCATTCTGGTCCCTTTTGCAAATATTCCCAAGTAAAAATATTACCACGTAAATCAACTAATTGATAATACACAGGCATTGGGTCATGGTTATTGTGTATTATTAAACTTTCACCTTCTAATAGTGTATTAAATACTTTAAATATTGTTTGATGCCTTAATCTTGGTTCAATTTCCTGAACATTAATGATGGTTTCATTTGCTGTTTGCATGAGCATTATTTTTAAAATTAATAATAAATGTAAAGTGCAAAAGTAATACATTCATTAATAGAAGTATTTTAATACTTTTATTAATTTAAAAGATTTCCTTAAAAGGTAAGTAGTAGAAAATGCTGCCAGTTAATGGTATTCGTTTAGTAGATAATTTAATTAAGTTGATAAGGACAAAGCTGTAAATAATGGAACCTTTACTTCCCCACAGATGAAAAATAATTCCCCTCAGTTGGAAGGGTAAGGGGTGGTTAAATAAAACAATATTCAATAATCAGTTTACAACATTCAATTTTTTAAAACCACAAAAAGCATAGATAAAAGAACACAAAGAAAATAAAGTTATTTGCTCTATTGTAATGTGTTAGTATTAATATGTATAAATAATTTCTGTTTTTTGTAGTTATTTATTTAAGTGCTCTGATAACGTTTTTGTTGCTTGACAAAGTGGCGGATTTTAGCAGAAAAGTTCAAACTAAGAATGAATGTTGAACTTTGTACAAATGCCTAATCGAAGCCGTTCAACCCCTCTTTTGCCAATTAGTTTGTTGGCAGAAGTAGTTTTATCTCGCAATTTGAATTTTGCTATTCATCAATTCAACATTAAAATTTACTTTCGCTTTCAATGCACCAAAAACTTTCAAAATTGTTTCTATTGTTACATTGGTCGTGTTGTTTTCTAGTTTTGAAATTTGTGCTCGTTGCACACCAACCAGTTTACCCAATTCTTCTTGTGTTAAATTTCTTTCAAGTCGAACTTTTTTTATCATTTCGCCCATCAATTCCAATTGCAATTCTTGCTCATACTGAGTTCTTTTTTCAGTTCCAATTTCGCCAATAAATTCATTTTTTATTTGGTCAAAGCTGAATATTTCTAATTCTTTATTTTTTGTTGCCATTTTGAGTTTTGTTTTTAAGTTCAAAATACTTTACCCTTATTTGTTCCGCTTTTTCAATTTCCTTTTCGGGTGTTTTTCCTGTCTTTTTGATAATTCCGTGTGTTGATAAAACCAAAGTTTCGTGTTTGTTTTCTTTGTCCCAAAATGCAAAAATTCGGTAATAAGTTTTGTTAAATAAAGTCCTAAATTCCCAAATTTCGCCTTTCAGTTTTTTAAACAGTTCATTGTCTGTTTTTATTTTTGCTTTGTCTATGTTGAAGATTATTTTATACCGACTTTTTTCGTCTAAACTCAACAAAAATTCTCTTGCTTCGGTCAAAAATAGTACTTCAAATTTTTTCATTCATATCTTTTAATTGTTTCCATACAAAGATACAAGATTATTTTATTGTCGAACTTTTTTTTTAGATTTTTCTCAGCCGAGAGTTCGGTCATACTGTTTCTGCCAACATTCGAGTATTACTACAGATGAGGCTTAAATGGTCAGCCCAACTTGCAGCAATACTTTTGTTGGCAGAAGTAATTACTTGTTAAAGTCGTTACTTATAACTACCCCACATATCAACATAATATTCTTCTGTCCAATAGCTAGTTGTAATAAGCTTTTTAATTTCAGAAGAATATAATACTTCATTTAAGAAATCAAAAAAAACATTCAACTTATTATTTAAATCAGATTTATAATCAGCGATAATTAATTTGTCTTTATTCGCAGGGTCTGTCTTTGTAAAATAATCTTCTAAACTAAATGGGAGGTGGAAATTATCACGTATCACCAAATTGAAAATACAATCAGTGTTTGTAAATTCTGCAAAAAAACTCAAATTTCTATTGTAAATAATGTTATTAGCAACTAAACTTATGGTCTTACTTTCTTTAGGGTAAGACAAGCCATTTAATTTGAAAAAATCTTGAAATACATAATTAAATTCAATACAAAATTTCATTCTATTTAGATTGCCAAATATTAGTTGTTCTGCTTTCATTTAATTAAATATTTTACCTATTTCTATAATATAAAAAATACTCAAATCGGCAGCTCCTCCATCGCCTAAGTCAATAAAAGTATAGCTTTGATCTTTTAAATCAGCAATAAATTTTTCATTGGCTTTGTACATCAATATTAATTTAGCTTGTTTAAAGGACAAAGGATTTCCGCCATTTGCAGCAATACTTTTGTTGGCAGAAGTAATTCTTGTTCTTACCCTTACTTATAATTACCCCACATATCAAAATTGTAATTAGTTGTCCAGTATTCTGTAGTAATCATTTTGTAAATTTCCTCAGAATACAAAACTTCATTAAGAAAAATAAAATAAGTATCAAATTTTATTTCAGTACTTGATTTATAGTCCTTAATAATTAATTTATCATTCAACTTAGGATTCGTTTTATCTAAATAGTGGCTCAATAAAAATGAGGGCTCAATTCCAGCTGAGAAAATAATATCGGTAATACAATCATTTTCCATAAAATGTGCAGAAAAGCTAAGTGTCCTTTTATTGAAAATACTTTCTGTAATAAAACTTAATCCCTTTGAACCTTTGGGATATGATAAATTATTTACTTCAAAAAAATCATAAAATATTATGTTGTTTTTTACGCAAAAGTCTATACTGTTAAGTTTATCTAAGATTAATTGCTGAACTTTCATTAATTAAATATTTTGGGGTTAATAGACAAAAATAGGTCTAAAAACCGCTGTAACA
>JBPXJV010000042.1:0-25277 GCA_051715485.1 Chitinophagales bacterium | reverse complement strand
AATAACATTAATTTTTACATCGTTATAAGTTACTGCTGCATTTTTACTAAAAATGGTAATACCTCTTTCACGTTCTAAATCATTATTATCCATAATTAGTTCTCCAGAATCTTGGTTTTCTCTAAATACTTTTGTAGCATGTAAAATTCTGTCCACTAATGTTGTTTTACCATGATCTACGTGAGCAATAATAGCAATGTTGCGTATTTCCATATATGTATGTTATCTTTTAAAAATTTTTGAAGATTTTTTAAGGGCGGCAAAGGTAAGATTATGAAGTTGTTTTATCAGAAAAACTTTAGTTCATCAATTCTTTTCAACGTATTTTGCAAATAATTAGCACAAATGAGCTAATATAAATGGCAATAAATTTTAAAAAATATAATGTAGTAATTAAATATGCCAATATGGCTACACAACTTTTAGTTGGTTTAGGTATTACATTATGGTTAGGAAAATTGCTTGATGAAAAAATTGGAAGAGTTAAAGCCTTATTTACTTGGATTTTTCCTATGTTTTATTTAATTGGATATTTAGTAAAATTAATTAAAGACACAAACAAAAAATGATGTTTCAACAATCTACATTCGGCAAATTATTAATGCCATTCTTTGCACTATTTACAGTAGTAAATATTGTGTTTATTTTTTGGGCAGATAAATGGGATGCCTTCAAAATAAATCATATTGTTATTGTTTTTGGCAACTCTTTATTATTCCTACTTACTATGTTTAGTTTATGGCTGCATTTAAAAGCCATAAAACATAAAAATCCAAATGTTTTATTTAGAAGTGTTCTAATGAGTACTTTTATCAAAATAATTATCATGGGTATTGGAGTATTGCTTTATGTTTCTTATATACCCAAAGAAAATAGAAGTAGATTG
Source organism: Chitinophagales bacterium (assembly GCA_051715485.1). GTDB lineage: Bacteria > Bacteroidota > Bacteroidia > Chitinophagales > Chitinophagaceae > UBA1930. Next base: position 24,391 of record JBPXJV010000042.1, on the reverse strand, counting down.
GCTGTTATTGCAGTAATGGTTTTGTACTTACTCTACTCAATGATAGAAGTAAAAACTATTTTAAAAAAGAATAAAAAAAATACAACTGATGCCTAAAGTTGAAAAGCCAATGCAAACATTGGCTGAGTTTTTACCAGAAGGTTGTTTTGATTCTGTTGTAGCCTATATTCATCAATTTAAAGTACACCTTACAGTTACTAAAAAAAGAAAAACTATTTTAGGAGATTATCGTCATGCTGGTATTGCAGGCAATCATAAAATTTCAGTTAATGGCAATTTGAATAAGTACGAATTTTTAATTACCCTTTTACACGAAATAGCACATTTACTTACTTACGAACAATTTAAAAACAAAGTAGAACCTCATGGCAAAGAATGGAAATATTTTTATAGCAGATTATTATATGATTTTATAGAGAAGAAAATTTTTCCTACAGAATTAGAAATTGTTTTAAGAAAATATATTACAAACCCTGCTGCTACTGCTAATGGTGAAACTGATATATTAATTATTATTAGAAAATATAACACTATAAAAAAAGAAGGACACTCAATAGTAGAACATATTGTTCCCAACAGTTTATTTGAAACTGATAAAGGAAAAGTTTTTAGAAAAGGAAATAAAAGAAGAAAGAGATTTGAATGTTTAGAAATTGCTACTGGAAAAATTTATTTATTTAATCCTTTAGCAGAAGTAAGAATTGTTGAATCTTAAAATTAGTTTTAGTACATTGCCCAAGTAATATAAATTTTTATGAAAAAAGCTACACCTTATTTATTACTTTTTATTCTTGTTATTGTAGCTATTGTTATCAGAAATTGTTCAGGAAAAAATAATATTTCTTCCAATAAAGAAGTTACAATTAAACAAAGAGGCTTAAACAGAAATCCTGCTAATATTAATTACACCAAACATGCTCGTTGCAGAATGGATTGCAGAAAAATTAATGAAAGAGAAGTAGAATATATTTTAAAAAATGGAAAAATAAATTATAACAAAAGCGATTTAAAAGGAGCCGATTGTAATAAAAAATATGCAGTAGAAGGCATTAGTCAAGACAACCAAAAACTAAGAATTATTTTTGCTCCTTGCAACAATGAAGTAACTGTTGTTACTTGTATTGACTTAAACACAGATTGGGAGTGTAATTGTGAAGGAGATTAAGTTACTCAATATCTACTCTTCTTAATTCTAATAAGTTCAAAGCATTTGGCAGCAAGCCTTTCACACGTTTATTTACTAATTGTATTACCATATCATACCATATAGGAACTATTGGAGCATCTTCAACAATTATTTTATCCATTGCTCTGTATAATGCATATTTTATACTATCGTTTGTTTCTTGAATAGCTTGTTCATACAGTTTATCATAAGCAAAATTTTTATATCTTGTATAATTAGGTGGTGCAGGGTTTTTACTATAAAAAACAGCTAAATAATTTTCTGCATCAGGATAATCAGCTATCCAACTTCCTCTAAAAAACAATGCTTCACTCTTAGCTGTTTGTTCCAATAATAAACTCTTTTGCACAACTTCTACTTCAATATTAATACCCACATCTTCACATTGTTTTGCTATAAAACTTGCAACATCTGCATACACAGGAATAGTTAATAATTTTATTGTACCAAATTGTTTGTTATATCCTGCTTGTTGCAATAGTTGTTTAGCTTTTGTTGTATTATATTCATAGCCTTTTACCATTTCAGCATTATTACTTGGCAAGCCATAAGGCACAAAACCACTTTCTGCTGCACTACCTATACTATTTCTCATATACATCATTAATTGCTTTTTATTAATGGCATAATTAATAGCTTGTCTTACAGCTTTTATTTTTAATGGAGATTTTTTTACAAGAGCATTATTGGTATCCATCAAAATACCTAAATACTCTGTGTTTAGGTAAGCATGTTTATTCAAAATTAATTTATCACTCCACTCCTTTCGCAACTCACCAGCTTTGGTCAAAACTTCATCTTTAAAACTTGCATCAATATCATTAATAAAACTTAGGTTGCCTTGTCTAAATTGTAAAAACTCTGTAGCCTTATTATCAAAAAAAGAAATTTTTATAGCATCTAATTTTGGCAAAGCCTTACCAGCATTATCTTTCTCCCAATAGTTTTCATTCTTATGCAAAATCAAAGCCTGACCTTCTTGCCATTTAAAAAACTTAAATGCACCAGTGCCACAAGGATTACTTCTAAAATCTTTTCCAAATTTTTCTACCACTTCTTTAGGTACAATGCTGCAATACTGCATACTCAATATTCCTAAAATTGGTTGAAAAGTTTTTAATAATTTTAATTGGAAAATAGTGTCATTAATTGCTTTAAAAGGTTCAACACTATCAACACGATTATTAAAAATCCAAGCACCACTACTGGCAGTTTGTTTATCCATTATTCTTTGCAAACTATACACCACATCTTCAGCAATCATTTTTCTTCCTTTGCCATTTTTAAAAGCAATATTGTCATGAAAAAAAATATCATCTCTCAAATAAAAAGTGTACGTTTTTTTATCATCACTTATCTCCCATTTTTTTGCAATCGATGGCACAATGTGCAAATTACTATCAACCTCAACCAAAGTATTATACAACTGATGCACAGCCCACATAACACTTTGATTTTTTGCAAATGCAGGATCAAGTGTAGTTATACCAGATGTTTCATTGTAAGTAAAAACTTTTTTTTGCTTTTCTTGATGTTGATGGCAACTTAAAAACAAACTACTTAAACAAATTATTAAAACGTAGTTACAAAAAAAAATTTTATCAATTGGTTGATACTTCATTACCCCGAATATCTTACTTTTAATACATGAACAAAAATTTTTTATTGGTAACAAACTGTTGTACTACAAGTAAACACCTGTTGCGTCGCACTCTTGTACTTTCTGTAACTATGAGCAGCATTTTTTTATTTTTATTTATTACAGCTACACAAGCACAACTTTTAAAAAATAAAACAGAATTTACAAAAGCAGATACCTTACGTGGCAGCTTAAACGAAAACAGAAATTGGTGGAATGTTTTAAGATATGATATAACCGTTAAACCCAATATTGAAAAAAAAGAAATTGAAGGAGAAGTTTTATTAAGTGCTGTTGCAACTAAAAGAGGAAAAGTTTTACAACTCGATTTACAACAACCATTAATTATAGATAGCATTATTAATAAAGGAAATTTTTTTAGTAGAAAAAATGGTGAAGCTACATCTACTATTCAAATACATGAATCATATCAATTCACACAAAAAGATAATATTGTTTTAGTTGAGCTAAAAGAAACAAAAACAAATGGCGATAGATTTAATTTTCGTATTTATTATCATGGAAAACCAATAGAAGCAAAAACACCACCTTGGGATGGTGGTTGGATTTGGAAGAAAGATAAAAATGGCAATCCCTTTGTAAGTGTTGCTGTACAAGGTTTAGGAGCAAGTGCTTGGTTTCCTTGCAAAGATCATCAAAGCGATGAACCAGATAATGGAGCATCATTAACCATCATTGTACCTGATACTTTAGTAGCTGTTGGAAATGGAAAATTAATTGCTACCAAAGAGTTTCCAATCACACAATTAAAATCTTTTAAATGGCAAGTAAAAAATCCTATCAACAATTATTGTATCATTCCTTACATAGGTAAGTATGTAAATTTTTCTGATACACTTATGGGAGAAAAAGGAGTTTTAGATATTAACTATTGGGTATTAGATTATAATCTAGAAAAAGCTAAAAAACAATTTGCACAAGTAAAGCCAATGTTACATGCTTTTGAATATTGGTTTGGTGCATATCCTTTTTATGAAGATGGTTATCAACTTGTAGAAGCACCACATTTAGGCATGGAACATCAAAGTGCTATTGCTTATGGCAACCAATACAAAAATGGTTATCTTGGGAAAGATAGAAGTGGCAATACAGGTTGGGGTTTGAAATGGGATTTTATTATTGTACATGAAAGTGGACACGAATGGTTTGGAAATAACATCACATCAAAAGATGTTGCAGATATGTGGATTCATGAAGCATTTACTACTTACAGCGAAACTTTATTTACAGAATTTTATTATGGTAAACAAGCAGGTAATGAATACAACTATGGACAAAGAAAAAATATTTTAAACGATAAACCTATAATTGGTATTTATGATGTAAATAAAGAAGGAAGTAGTGATATGTATGATAAAGGTAGCAATATGATTCACTCAATACGCCATGCAATAAATGATGATATTGTTTTTAGAAATATTTTACGAGGGCTGAACAAAAAATTTTATCATAAAACTGTAACTACACAAGAAATAGAGAATTACATTAATAAACAAGCTGATTTTAATTTTCAAAAAATATTTGACCAATATTTAAGAACAACACAAATACCCATTTTAGTATTTAAAGTTTCTGAAGATGAGAAACAAGTTTTTATGCAATATAAAAACTGTGTGCAAGGTTTTAATTTACCAGTTTGGTTAAATAATAACACACTAAAAATTATTTTTGATGAAAACAGTAAATGTCCAACAATAGCAATAACAGAAAACACTATTAATGAAATAAAAAATTTAGAAAAGCTGTATTACATAAAGGTTGAAAGAGAAAAATTTTAGAAGTTTTGTGTATGCAGAAATCAGCTAACACACAAGGATATAAATTGAATATTTGTGAAAAAGACGAACAATTTAAATCAAAATAGATGCTCCAATTCTTAAAAACACTATTCTACATTTTAGTTTTTAGTTTTTATATTAATAGTTAATCTTTATCAAACAATCAGCTATTATATTCTTTAGAAAATCAACTATATGGCATACAAAAATATTAAGGAGATATTTGAACACAATCAATCTTGGATTGAAGAACAATTAAAAATCGATTCGGAATATTTTATTAAATTATCAAAAAGACAAACGCCAAAATATTTGTTCATTGGTTGTTCAGATAGCAGAGTATCAACAGAAGCATTGATGTTTTCAAAACCTGGTGATGTATTTATTCATAGAAATATTGCAAACGTAATTCCCAGCAATGATTTGAATGTACTTTCTGTAGTAAATTATGCAGTCAATCTCATTAAAGTTAAACATATTGTTGTGTGTGGTCATTATGGTTGTGGTGGTGTAAAAACAGCAATTACAGCAACAGATGCTGGAATACTAAACCCTTGGTTAGGTTACATTAGAGATGTTTATCGATTGCATAAAAAAGAATTGAATAGTATAAAAACTTTAGACAAAAGAACCGATAGATTAGTAGAATTAAATGTTTTAGAACAATGCATTAACTTGGTTAAAACAAGAGATGTTCAACAAGCATTATTAGAAAAAAGAATTGAAATTCATGGTTGGGTTTTTGATATGAGAACTGGTAGATTAATAGACTTATCTTTTAATACCCAAAAAGTTGCTAAAGAAGTATTAGATATTTACAATATTGTAAAATAAACAATCAAAATATACGCAATAAAAAAAGCAACATCTTAATTTAATATTGCTTTAAAATTATTTTTCCAAAAAATAATTATCAATTTTTACTTACAGCATTTGTATTTCTTTTTATTCTTCCTGCACCTTTATATCTATTCTTCCAATAAGTATCATTCAAATCGCTAATCATTACACCATTACTGGTAGATGCATGTACAAACTTATTATTCATAATATAAAACCCTACATGAGAAACTCTTTTTCTTCTTCCACCACTATGAAAGAAAACCAAATCTCCTTCTTGCAAATCTTCTGTATAAATTTTATCAGATGAATCGTATTGTTCTTGAGAAGTTCTTGGTAAAGAAGTACCATAAACATCATTAGCTATTGCTTGAGTAAAAGCTGAACAATCAATACAACGTTCTGTTGAGCCTCCTAAACAATATTTTGTGCCCCACCATTTTTCAATATTTTGTAATAAAGATAAATTAGATAATTTCTCAACTGTTGCATCTAATCTTACTGCATATTTTAATTGCAAATAATCAGCATTTTCAATATTAGAATTTGCAATAGTTTCATTTGGCTTGGTATAAGTTACAGTTTGAGAAGCTGATGTTTGCTCTCTTCTATCAGATTTTGCAGACTTAGAAGAAGTATTAATAGTTTTATGTTTAGAGGTAACTACAGAACCAGGCGTAACTTCAATATTATCTATAAAAGTAACTTGTTTATTTTGTTTTGCCATCTGTTGTTTGGAGGTAGATGACACATCTTTAGAGGCAAGTGTTTGAAATGACTTACAACTTGTAAACACTGCAATGGCTGCCAATACCAGTATTATATTTTTTATTTTCATAATCTGACAGATGCAAATTAACCTTTCTTTACCTAAAAATTCAAATATCTGCAAAACTTTTTAACATTCTATTCAGTAAAAACTTTTTTGTGGAAAACTGTTACTTCCGAACAAACTTTTAAAAAACGATATTTGAACTTGTTCAGAAATATTCTTTTTATACTATTCATTTGAGTAATAGTGTTACAATCAATAATCCATTTTTGTTGATGGTTTTACTTAAATAAAAACATTATTTCTACATAAAAATAATACTGAACAAATACAAAAAGTAGTAATCATTCTTACTACTAATTTATAATAACATAATTAATTAAAAATATGCTTTTTTCACATTTACATGTACATACTCAATACTCTTTATTAGATGGTGCAGCCTCTATTAAAGGCTTATACCAAAAAGCTATGAGAGATAATATGCCTGCCTTAGCAATAACAGATCATGGCAATATGTTTGGTGCATTTTCCTTTGTAGCAGAAGCTTGGAATAAAACAAAAGTTGTAGGGAAAGATGAATTTGGAAACGATATTAAACAGCCTATCGTAAAACCAATTGTTGGATGCGAATTTTATGTAGTTAAAAATCGTCATGAAAAATCTTTTACGAAAGGACAAAAAGATGAACGTTATCATCAAGTATTATTAGCTAAAAATAACGTTGGTTATCAAAATTTGTTAAAGCTTACTTCATTAGGTTATATAGAAGGAATGTATAGTAAATATCCAAGAATTGATAAAGAACTTATTCTTCAATATCAGGAAGGGTTAATTGCTACAACTTGTTGCATTGGTGCTTATGTTCCTCAAACAATTTTGCATGAAAGTATTGATGACGCTGAAAAAGAATTTAAGTGGTGGTTAGATGTTTTTGGAGAAGATTATTATATAGAATTGCAACGCCATAATATGAAAGAGCAAATGATGGTAAACGAAGTATTATTAACTTTTGCCAAAAAATATAATGTAAAAGTTATTGCTACCAACGACAGCCATTATGTTGATAAAGAAGATTATAATGCACACGATATTTTACTTTGCATAAATACTGGTGAAAAGCAATCTACACCTGGCTTTGACGATATTACTAATGATGATATTCATATAAAAAATAAAAGATTTAAATTTCCTAACGACCAATTTTATTTTAAAACAACACAAGAAATGCAAAACTTGTTTTCTGATATACCAGAAAGCATTGATAACACAAATGAAGTAGTTGATAAAATAGAAATATTAAATCTTAAAAAAGATATTTTATTACCAGCATTTCCTATCCCTAAAGAGTTTCAAATTCATTTTAAAGATGAAGTTGTTGGAAAAGATACTATTAAACCAGAAGTAAATAATCAATGGGAATATTTAAAACATCTTACTTACGAAGGTGCTAAAAAAAGATATGGAACAGTAGATGCAGCAACACAAGAACGTATAGACTTTGAGCTGTTTACCATTAAAACAATGGGCTTTGCTGGATATTTTTTAATTGTAAGCGATTTTATAAAAGAGGGTCGTAATATGGGTGTTGCCATAGGTCCAGGAAGAGGAAGTGCTGCAGGAAGTGTGGTTGCTTATTGTATTGGCATTACTAATATTGATCCTATAAAATATCATTTACTTTTTGAAAGATTTTTAAATCCTGATAGAAAATCAATGCCAGATATAGATACAGATTTTGATGATGAAGGCAGACAAAAAGTAATAGATTATGTTGTAAAAAAATATACTAAAACACAAGTAGCACAAATTGTAACCTTTGGTACAATGGCTGCAAAAAGTAGTATTAAAGATGTTGCAAGAGTGATGGATTTGCCTTTAGATGAAAGTATTATTTTATCAAAATTAATTCCAGAAAAACCTGGTATAGAATTAAAACATTGCTTAAATGCTAAACTAACAAACGAAGGTTATATTGTAGAGAAAAATGGAAAAGAAGAATTATTTACACTTGAAGCAGACTCCTTAGAAAATATAAAAAAACTGAGAGAAATCTATTCATTAACCAATGATGACTTAAGAACAAAAGTTTTAAAAGAAGCTGAAAGACTTGAAGGAAGTGTAAGAAATACAGGCATTCATGCAGCTGGAATTATTATTGCACCAAAAAATTTAACAGAGCTTATTCCTGTTGCTACAGCAAAAGATTCTGATTTATGGGTAACACAAATTGAAGGAAATATTATTGAAAGTGCTGGTGTTATTAAAATGGACTTTCTTGGTTTAAAAACTCTATCAATATTAAAGAAAGCATTAGAATTAATTCAGCAAAATCATAACATAACAATAGATTTAGATACTCTACCATTAGATGATAAAAAAACTTTTCAACTATATCAACGTGGTGAAACCAATGGTACATTTCAATTTGAAAGTATTGGTATGCAAAAACATTTAAGAGAATTAAAGCCCGATAAATTCTCTGACTTAATTGCTATGAATGCCTTGTTTAGACCAGGACCTATTGCCTATATTCCAAATTATATTGCCCGAAAACATGGAAGAGAACCGATAACTTATGACATTCCTATAATGGAAGAATATTTAGCAGAAACTTATGGTATTACTGTATATCAAGAGCAAGTAATGTTGTTAAGCCAAAGCCTTGCTGGTTTCACAAAAGGCGATGCTGATGTTCTTAGAAAAGCAATGGGTAAAAAACAAAAAGATGTTCTGGATGAAATGAAAGAAAAATTCATGAAAAATGCCAAAGAAAAAGGACATCCAGAAGATAAACTTGAAAAAGTTTGGACCGATTGGGAAGCTTTTGCTCAATACGCATTCAATAAATCTCACTCAACTTGTTATGCTTATGTAGCTTATCACACAGCCTATTTAAAAGCCAATTACCCAAGTGAGTATATGAGTGCTGTGTTAAACTATGCTGGTAGTATTGATAAAATTTCAGAGCTAATAAATGAATGTAAAGACATGGGCATTACAGTTTTAGGACCTGATATTAATGAAAGTAACAAAGGGTTTTCGCCCAATAAAAAAGGAGAAATTCGTTTTGGGTTAGGAGGCTTAAAAGGTGTTGGAGAAAATGCTATTGAAAATATTATTGAAGAAAGAAAAACAAATGGAGTATTTACCAATGTTTTCGATTTTATTTCAAGAGTTAATCAAAGATCAGTAAATAAAAAATCGTTAGAAAGCCTTATTCGTAGTGGTGCTTTTGATAGTTTTACTGAACTTCACAGAGCTCAATATTTTTATTTACCAGATGGAGAAAAAACAACAGGCTTAGAAAAAATTATCAACTTTGCTCAAACAAAATCAAGTGCAAACGAAAAAACAACCAACACTCTTTTTGGCAATTTATCTGAAACCATAGAAATTCCTACTCCAAAAATTCCTAATTGTGAGCAATGGACTTTATTAGAAATTTTAGACCATGAAAAAGAAGTTACAGGCATGTTTATTAGTGGGCATCCATTAGATAATTATAAGTTTGAACTTCAATACTATAACATTTTACCATTAGTTAAGTATAACGAAATTGAAAAAAATATTGCCCAAGAAAAATCCAAATTAAATATCCCTTTTCGTCTTGGTGGTTTGGTTACAAGTTCTCAACAAAGATTTACAAAAAATGGCAAAAGCTATGGTATATTTATCATAGAAGATTACACAGCAAAAGCAACTTTTCAATTATGGGGAAATGATTATGTAAGATTTCAAAATTTTTTAGAAGTTGGAAAAATAATTTTTATTAATGGCTTTTTTAAACAAAGTTGGAAAGAAAATAGCTTTGAATTTAAAGTAGAAAATGTTATTTTATTAGATACCATAAAACAATTACACACTCAAAGTATTAGTTTATCTATAAACTCATCTGAGATTACTGAAAATATGATTTCATTTTTCTTTAAAAATATTAAACAAAACAGAGGCAATTCTTCTATCAAATTTGTTTTATACGATGAATTAGAAAAAATTGAAATAACCCTATACAGTAAAGAAAAAAGTTTTAGCATCAATGACGAATTGATTAACTATTTATTAGAAAACCCAGATATAGGAATTGATATAAAACTTAATTAGATTTATCATTGTATGATGTTTGAATTTATAGATACAGCATATTCCTGCACTATTATTTTTTTAGTAGTTGCATTTTATACTGCTAAACAACCTTACAAAAAATATATTAATAGTTGTATTACAACGAGTAATTATTTGCTAATTTTTTATAGTTGGTATTTATCTTATCAGTTTTATAAACTAATTCAATTCATTTATTCATTAAATATTCAAATACCTGAAGAAGCTAAAAAGCAACCTATAGAAATATCTTGGTTTCAAATAAAATTTATTTTATTAATTCTCTTACCTTATCTGTTTTTAATAAAAAAAATATCAGATAGTAAAATATTAGCTATTGTAATGTTAGTGCTTTTACAATGGGATGTATGCACAAATTGGTATCATCAATTAATTGAAGGGAAAAAAACTTCTGGCATTTTATTTTACACTCCATATTTAGCAGAATTTAAAATATTAAACTATTTAAGTTTATTCATTGCTGTTTATGCTTTACTTTGGCTGCTTAAAAGATTACCCAATCAACAAGTAAAATAATTTATGTATTCGCCATTAATAGTTGTTTATAAATATATTCAGTATTTGTTAAAAGCTAACAATAGCAAAGGCCATGGCACACACTCTCCTTTTCTTTTTGATTTTATTACTAAAGTTTTAAACGATAAAAAACAATATTCAATTTATCAAAATATAGAAGATTTAAGAAAACAACTTCTTACAAATAATACCATTTTAGAAGTTGAAGATTTTGGTGCAGGTTCTAAAACAAAGCTTACCAAACAAAGACGTATAAAAGACATTGCTGCAACATCTTTAAAAACCAAAAAATTTGCTCAACTACTTTTTAAAATAGTGCAATATTATCAACCAAATACTATCTTAGAGTTAGGTACTTCTTTAGGAACAACATCAGCTTATTTGGCTTCAGGAAAAAAAGATGCAAAAGTTATTACAATGGAAGGTTCATCTGCCATTGCAGCAATAGCTAAAGAAAATTTCAAAAAATTATCCCTACAAAATATTCAAATAATTGAAGGAAATTTTGATGAAACTTTATCAAACTCATTAGAACAGTTACACATTATTGATGTTGCATTTTTAGATGGCAATCATCGTTACGAACCTACTGTTCGTTACTTTAATTCTATTCTTCCAAAACTAAATAAACAAAGTATTGTAATTTTAGACGATATTCATTGGAGTGAAGAAATGGAACTTGCATGGAATGAAATAAAAAATAATAAATCTGTTACTTTAAGCATTGATTTATTTACAATTGGTATTGTATTATTTAAAGATGAGTTTAAAGTAAAACAACACTTTAGTATTAGGTTTTAAAAAAAGTAGTAAAAATTATTATTTACATCAATAAAAACAATAATTTCACGCCATAACAAAATACAATGATTGCAGCAATTTTAAAAGAGCCAAATAATGAAAATAGGGTTTCTTTATTACCAGAACAAGTGCAAGCCCTTATTAAAAAAAATGTACAAGTTGTTGTTGAAGAAGATGCAGGCAAAAATGCAAGTGCCAGAAACAAATCTTATACAGATGTAGGAGCAACCATAGTAAGCAGACAAAAAGCATTAGAAAGCGATTTAATTCTGAGCATTCATCCTCTTACAGAAAATGATTTAACACTTGTAAAATCTAATACAGTTTTATTAGGTGTATATCAACCTTTGTTTAATAAAAGTATGATGCAAACTTGGGCAGCAAAAAATATTTGTTGCTTTAGCATAGATATGATTCCAAGAACTACAAGAGCACAAAGTATGGATGTGTTAAGTAGTCAAGCAAATATTGCAGGTTATAAAGCAGTATTATTAGCAGCCACTTTATTACCTCATTATTTTCCAATGTTTATGACTGCTGCTGGTAGCATTGCTCCTGCTAAAGTTTTAATATTAGGTGCAGGTGTTGCAGGCTTACAAGCTATTGCAACTGCAAAACGTTTAGGAGCAGTAGTAGAAGTTTTTGATACAAGACCAGCAGTAAAAGAAGAAGTACAAAGTCTTGGAGCAAAATTTATTGAAGTTGAAGGTGCAGCAGATGCAAGTAAAGCAGGTGGTTATGCAGTTGATCAATCAGAAGAATATAAACAAAAACAACAAGCAAAAATTGCTGAATGTGTTGCTAAAAGCAATGTTATTATTACAACAGCACAAATACCAGGTAAGCAAGCCCCTATTCTTATTACACAAGAAATGCTGAATAGTATGAAGGTAGGAAGTGTAATTATAGATATTGCAGCAGCAACAGGAGGCAATACACCACAAACAAAAAATAATGAACAAATAACTACAGAAAATGGAGTGCTGATTGTTGGTAATAGCAATTTGCAAAGTGGTATGCCAAGTGATGCAAGTAAAATGTATGGAAAAAATATTCTGAACTTTTTGCAACTAATTATTAACAATGAAGGCTCTTTTAACTTAAACTTTGATGATGAATTAGTAAAAGGAACTTGTATAACAAACAGTGGAAAAATTATTCACGAAAGATTAATAAGCTAATCAATTTTAAAAATCATTTTTATGGAAAATATTTTAAACCTAATTACAGAACATCAACAAATTTTATACATCGTAATCCTAATGATTTTTTTAGGTATAGAAATTATTGGAAAAGTTCCCAGTGTGTTGCACACACCTTTAATGAGTGGTGCAAATGCCATTCATGGTGTTGTAATTATTGGAGCAATAATAGTAATGGGTAAAGCAGAGAGTGATAATTACATGGCATTAATTTTAGGATTTTTAGCCGTAATACTCGGTACTTTAAATGTTGTTGGTGGTTTTGTAGTTACTGATAGAATGTTGGAAATGTTTAAGAAAAAAACTAAAGGCTAAAAAAAAGAAAAACTAAACTACTCAACTGATGGAAAATAAGTATGTAGATTTAGAACAACGAACAGAAAGGTTTTCTTTGGCGGTAAGAGATTTTTGTGTTATGATAAAAAAAGATACTATCAATCTTGAATATATTAAACAGGTAGTTAGGTCAGCAGGTTCAGTTGGAGCAAATTATATTGAAGCAAATGATGGTTTAGGGAGTAAGGATAAAAAGATGAAAATTAGAATAAGTAAAAAAGAAGCAAAAGAGTCAGCGTATTGGTTAAAGCATATATTAGTTTATGATAAAGTTGAATTAGAAAAAATAAAATTAGAATTGATATCAGAATCACAGCAATTAGTGTTAATATTTGCTGCAATACTTAAGAAATTAGATGATTAAATAACCCGATTTTAAACTTTAGTTTTTATACTTTAAATATTAGTTTTTAATGGAAAATATTCTTACAATTTGTTACCTCATTGGTTCGGTAACTTTTATTATTGGTTTAAAAATGTTATCTCATCCTGCAAAAGCAAGAAAAGGTAATCTTGTTGCAGCAGCAGGTATGACTATTGCAATTTTAGGCACTATCTTTTTATATGAAGACAAAGAAGAAGGCAAAAAATTAGGTAACTACATCTGGATATTTAGTGGTTTAATTATAGGCACAGTTGTAGGAACATTAATAGCAAAAAAAGTAAAGATGACAGCTATGCCACAAATGGTTAGCTTATTTAATGGAATGGGTGGTGCATGTGCTGCATTAATTTCTGTTATTGAGTTTCAGCATTTAACACATCATACTTTAGAACATGGTGGAGCAGTACATCAAGGTTTATTAATCAGTATTTTCTTAGGAGCAATTATTGGTTCAATTTCATTTGCAGGTAGTATGATTGCTTGGGGAAAATTAAATGGTAACATAAAAGATTATGCTTATGGTGGACAACAAATAACTAATGTAGGTTTGATGGTAGTTATTTTAGGTATTGCTGCATATTTATTATTTACATTAACTCCAGAAAATGCTTTTTGGTTTTACATCATTTTTGGTGTTTCATTATTATATGGTGTATTGTTTGTTATGCCAATTGGTGGTGCAGATATGCCTGTTGTAATTTCATTACTCAACTCATTTACAGGTGTTGCAGCAGCTTGTGGTGGATTTTTGTATGATAATAAAGTAATGCTAACAGGGGGTATTTTAGTTGGTGCTGCTGGTACATTACTTACATTATTAATGTGCAATGCCATGAACAGAAGTTTGAAAAATGTGTTATTAGGTTCTTTTGGTGGTGGTGCAAAACAAGGAGAAGGAAGTAAAGAACAAGGCTCTTACAAAGAAATTAGTTTAAGCGATGCTGCAACAGTTATGGCTTATTCCAATAAAGTAATGATTGTACCTGGTTATGGTTTAGCTGTTGCACAAGCACAACATACTTGCCATGAATTAGAAAAACTATTAGAAGAAAAAGGTGTAGAAGTAAAATATGCAATTCATCCTGTAGCTGGTCGTATGCCAGGCCACATGAATGTTTTATTAGCAGAAGCAGATGTTAGCTATGATAAATTACTTGAAATGGAAGAAGCTAATGAAGAATTTAAAAATACAGATGTTGTATTAATTTTAGGTGCTAATGATGTTGTAAATCCTGCTGCTAAAAATGATCCTTCCTCTCCTATTTATGGTATGCCAATTTTAGAAGTAGAACAAGCAAAAACAGTAATTGTAAATAAAAGAAGTATGAAGCCAGGTTATGCTGGTATAGAAAACGACCTTTTCTTTCAACCAAAAACGTCTATGCTTTTTGGAGATGCAAAAGCTGCTTTACAAAAATTAGTTGCAGAAATAAAGAATGTATAAAATTTCAAAATCTCTTTGAAAAAAAATTATTCAATTCAATTGCAAACATTTTTTTAACGTTATTTATTAAAAATATTTAGTTTAAAAATTAGTATTTTTATACTGATATATTTTTTTATGCACGATATAGAACCATATTACAACTGGCGTCATATATACATTTCAGAAGAAGATAAAAGAAGTCCATTTTATGGGCGTAAGTACAGCGAATTTGAATTTAGCCAAACAGTTTATAACTATTACATTCACCCACAATGGGACGATTTTGGTAGCAGAACTTTATATATTAAAATTATTTATGCAGACTATGAATTAAACTTTGCCATTATTGAAATGATTGGAGAATGGAATGATGCAATAGAAAATGATATCATGGAATTTAAAAGAGAAGTTGTAGATAAATTAATGGAACAACATATTTCAAAATTTATTTTGATTACAGAAAATGTTCTAAACTTCCATAGCAGCGATAAAGAATATTATGAAGAATGGTTTGAGCAAATCAATGAAGAAAATGGTTGGTTAATTGCTTTAAATATGCCCGAAGCTACACAATACGATTTCAAAAAAAAGAAATTAAATTATTTTATAGAGTTAATGCAAATTGAAGATTGGCGTGTATATAAACCCTACCACTTATTCAAAAAAATAGATAACGAATTAAGCAAAAGAATATCAATCTAAAATTTTACAAAATTTTTCCATCTTTCATGTGTAAAACTCTATTGCTTAAAGCTGCAAGCTCTTCGTTATGTGTTACTATTAAAAAAGTATAATTAAATTCTTCTCTAAGTTTTGTAAATAATGAGTGCATCTCTTTTGCATTAGTGCTATCTAAATTTCCTGTAGGTTCATCTGCAAAAACTATAGATGGCTTATTTATTAAAGCTCTTGCAACTGCCACACGTTGTTGTTCTCCTCCACTAAGTTGGTTGGGCTTATTGTTTAATCTATCTTTTAATCCTAAAATATCTAATAAATTTTCTGCTTCTTGTTTTACTTCATTGTTCTTTCTTTTAGCAATCCAAGCAGGTATGCACACATTTTCTAAAGCTGAAAACTCTGGTAATAAATGATGAAACTGAAAAATAAAACCAATATGTTTATTACGAAAAGATGAAAGCTTATTTCCTTTCAAATTATGTAATGCTGTGCCATTCAAAAATATTTCTCCAGTATCAGGCAAATCTAAAGTTCCTAAAATATGCAACAATGTACTCTTTCCAGCACCACTACTTCCTATAATACTTACAATTTCTCCTTGCTCTACTAAAATATCAACCCCTTTTAATATTTGTAAATTTCCGTATTGTTTAGTAATGTTTTTTGCCTCTAACATTCAATAAAATTAAGTTGATTAATAAAACAATAATACAATAAAATGTTCAGTTATAAACCCCAAATTTTAGTTGTTCCTTTTCTTTCATTAATGAAATGTACTTAATAAAAACTTAACACTCAATGTAAATTCTTAAAAAATACTATTACATAAAATTCTTAAAAACTCCAATTTGGTAGTTTCGTTTATACAACTACATTTGCAAAAAATTGAGCCTATGTTTTGGACTTTAGAGTTAGCAAGTTACTTAGAAGAAGCTCCTTGGCCAGCTACAAAAGATGAGTTAATTGATTATAGCATTCGCAGTGGAGCACCTATTGAAGTAGTTGAAAATTTACAAGAATTAGATGACGAGGGTACTGAAATGTATGAAAGCATTGAAGATATTTGGCCAGACTATCCTAGTCAAGATGATTTTATGTTTAATGAAGATGAGTACTAAAATTATTACACAAATTTAAACTGAATGCCACCCAAAAGGTGGCTTTTTTATTTGAATAAATTCTCTTAAAAAATTCGAGTATTAAGTTCTAAAATTATTTTTGGCAACATTAGTTTGAAAAAAATTAACACTCAATATACTTTTAAAAAATTCAACCTATTGTTTAATTTTTATTTTTGTCCATTCATTTTACTGAAAACTAAAACCAAACTCTTTAAATTGAAAATGTATAACTTAAAAACTTTACACAAATTGAAATATTTTTTTACTCTAAGCCTATTTGCATTATCTAATTTTTCAATAGCCCAACAAATTGATACAATTAAAAGTGAAAGATTTTCCATTCATGCTCAAACAACAATAGTTAACCAATCTAAACCATCGTTTAAAGCAGCATATACTGGTATCAATAGCTTAACAACACAACAAGAAAGTAGAACATCTATTACTTCTACACTTTATGCAGGTGCAAAACTTTGGAAAGGTGCAAGTATTTTTATTAATCCTGAAATTGCTGGGGGCTCAGGATTAAGTGATGCTTTAGGTGTAGCATCAGCAACTAATGGAGAAACTTTTAGAGTTGGAGATCCTACTCCACAAATTTATCTTGCTCGATTATTTTACAAACAAATTTTTGCTATTTCTAATGATAAAGTTTTTCAAGAAAGCGACTTTAATCAGCTAAGTGAATATTTACCCTCTAAATATTTTTCTTTAACAGTTGGCAAAATTGGTGTTGCAGATTTTTTTGATGACAATAAATTTAGCCACGACCCAAGAACACAATTTATGAGTTGGGGTTTAATGGATAATGGAGCTTGGGATTATGCTGCAAATACACGTGGTTATTCGCCAAGTATCATCTTAGAATATATTTCACCAAAAAATGAAATTCGTTATGGTTTCTCTCTTCTGCCTTTAGTTGCTAATGGAATTGATATGAATTGGGATATTGCAAAAGCCGGATCTCATACAATAGAATTTACACATCATTATAAAATAAAAAAACAAATGGGTGCAATTCGTTTACTTGGTTTCCTTAATACTACTAATATGGGTAATTACAAAGAAAGTGTTACTCTTAATTCTACTAGCCCTGATATTACTCAAACAAGAAAAAATGGAAATAAAAAATACGGTTTTGGTATAAGTGCTGAACAAAATGTTACAAATGATTTTGGGTGCTTTTTAAGAGCTAGTTGGAATGATGGGCATAACGAAACTTGGGCATTTACTGAAATAGATCAAACAATAAGTGTAGGCTTATCATTAACTGGGCAAAGATGGAAAAGAAATAATGATAATATTGGGTTAGCTTATGTAACATCAGGAATTTCAAACCCTCATAAAAATTATTTAAAAGCAGGTGGTTATGGCTTTATGCTTGGTGATGGAAATCTAAATTATTCTTGGGAGCATTTAGCTGAATTATATTACTCAGCAGAATTAGTTAAAGACCGTGTTTATTTAACAGGTGCATACCAACTTTTAATTAATCCAGGTTATAATTATGATAGACATGGTCCTATAAATATTTTTTCAATAAGACTTCATACAAAAATTTAGTATTATCTATTTTACAGTAAGATAGCTGTTGTAATTATTAAAAAATAAATATTATACACATTGGCACAATTATCGTTTTAAACTATTAAAGTTTATAGTTGATTAATTACTTTCGTAAAAAATAAATACAATGTTAAATCAGTTCTTAAAAAGATTTTTTGCTTGTGCATTAGTACTTTTTGTTGCTAAAAATATCAATGCACAAGATACAACGCAATATAAAGTTGAAGGTCGAAAAAATGCTGCATCTCAGTATAATAAACCTTATGTAATTCTTATTTCAGCTGATGGTTTTAGATACGATTTAGCAGATAAATACAATGCAACTTTCTTAAAGAAAATGAGTAATGAAGGTGTTAAAGCAGCTTCTATGAAACCATCATTTCCTTCACTTACTTTTCCTAATCATTATTCAATAGCCACAGGTTTATATCCTGCACATCATGGAATTGTAGATAATTCTTTTTTTAGTAAAGAAAAAAATAAAGTTTATAGCATTGGCAATAAAAAAGCAGTTAAAGATTCGTCTTGGTATGGAGGAACTCCATTATGGGTATTGTCAGAAAATAATCAATTAATGAGTGCTTCATTTTACTGGGTTGGTTCAGAAACAAATATTCAAGGTGTGCATCCTTCATACTATTTTAATTATAACGAAGCAATTCCTATTGATAGAAGAATAGCTATTGTAAAAGAATGGTTACAATTGCCTGATAGTATTAGACCTCATTTCATTACCTTTTATTTTCCTGAAGTAGATCATGCAGAACATAAGTATGGTACTGAATCTAAAGAAACAGAAGAAGCAGTAAAATTTGTAGATGAATCTATGAGTAAGTTGTATGAAGCATGTATGCAAACTGGTCTACCAATTAATTTTATTTTTTTATCAGACCATGGAATGTCAAATATGGATACTCAAAATCCAATTAATATTTCTTTAAAACCAGATTCTACACAGTTTAAAATGACTTATGGAACATCAACAATTCATTTATATGCAAAGGATGAAAAATACATTGAACCTATGTATAATGAATTAAAAAAAGATGCTAAAGAATATCAGGTTTTTCTAAAAAAAGATATACCAGAAGCCTGGCATTATGGTGTTAAAGATGATTGGTACAATAGAATTGGTGATATACTTTTAACTCCAATTGCTCCACCAAAAGGCTTTGGATTTAATAATAGAAAACCACCAATGGGAGCTCATGGTTTTGATAATGCCTTACCCGAAATGCAAGCAACATTTTATGCATGGGGTCCTTTATTTAAACAGCATTATACAATTCCAAGTTTTGAAAATATCAATGTGTATCCTTTAGTAGCTCATATTTTAGGACTTCCAATCACACAAAAAATTGATGGACGTTTGGAAGTGTTACAATCAATTTTAAAATAGTTTTTAAAAGCTGTTGTAACATGAAATTAACATTGGAATTAGAGAGTAATAATATTGAAGATTATTTAAAAGAAATACCTCCAATTGTTCAATTTCATACGCCACTAATTCAAAAACAAATAAAAAATTTTGAACAACAAACTAACTCATTAACAGCAAGAGTAAAAATTGCTTTTGAATTTGTAAGAGATAAAATTTCTCACTCTTTTGATACACACAGTGAAGTAATAACAATTACTGCTGAAGATACTTTAGCCAAAAAAGAAGGAATTTGTTTTGCAAAATCTCATTTGTTAGCAACCCTTTTAAGAGGAATGAATATTCCAGCAGGATTTTGTTATCAAAGAGTTTTAAAAAATGGAACTATAAAATCTGGTTATGCTTTACATGGATTAAATGCAGTTTATTTAAAAGAATATGGTTGGTTTAGATTAGACCCAAGAGGCAATAAAGCTGGTATCGATTCTCAGTTTTCAATTGAAGTAGAAAAATTAGCTTATCCAATAAGAACAGAATTAGGAGAAATAGATTATCCAAATGTGTTTACAACACCTCTAAAATCTGTTATAAAAGCAATGGAAAAATCTGAAAATTGTTCAATTTTATTTAATAAACGACCCGAAATTTTATAGATTATCGCTTTATTTTCAACTAAATAGAAGGTTTTAAATATTTTTTTAGTAATTTATTTCAATTTTCAATAAAACACTCTTACTTTTGCACTCCTTATAAAAAATAAAAAAGAAACATGGCAAACCATAAGGCAACAAAAAAGGACACTCGTCAAGCAGCTAAACGCAGAGATAGAAATAAGTATTATGGCAAAACAACACGTAACGCTATTAGAGATTTAAAATCTTTAACAGAAAAAACTGCTTACGATGAAAAAATGCCTTCAGTTGTATCTATGATTGATAAATTGGCAAAACGTGGTGTAATACATAAAAATAAAGCTGCTAACTTAAAAAGTAAATTAGCAAAAAGAAAAACTGCTTAATATTATAGTAGGTTAAAAAAAATTTATAGCCGATTGAACTTAATTCAATCGGTTTTTTCATTTTTG
Organism: Chitinophagales bacterium; assembly: GCA_051715485.1. Lineage (GTDB taxonomy): Bacteria > Bacteroidota > Bacteroidia > Chitinophagales > Chitinophagaceae > UBA1930. Next base: position 3,534 of record JBPXJV010000042.1, on the reverse strand, counting down.
AAATAATTGTTCCAAAAGAAAATTAATTTTTTTTCTTCATTTTCCCAGTGTAAATGTTCTCTTGCTTTTAAACAATTTTGTTGAAGTTGGGTATATAATTCTTTATCATTTAAAAGTAAATTCATTGCTTGCACTAATGTAGTTTCATCAACATCATTAATTAATAATGCAATATTGTATTCATCATTTATCAATTTATATTCAGGATAACCAACACAAATTTGTGGTATGCCTGCCATGATATAATCAAAAAAACGATTAGATAAAGAGTAGTATTGATTTAATCCAGTTCTTTCAAAGAGTGTTAAGCCAAATAAAGCAGTTGGGGTGAGTTGATTTAATTCTATTGGGTTTACATAGCCTTTTAATTCAACTTTATTTTGTACATTGTATTGATAAATTAATTGCTTTGTTTGTTCAAAAAAATTTCCTTCACCACAAATTAATAATGTACAATCAACATACTTCATAGCTGGAATAAGTGTTTCAAAACTTCTTCCTTCATTTACTGCACCTTGATAAATAATAAATTTTTCTTGCTGATAATTTTCTTTAGGTAAATAATTTTTTTTGATGGGAATATTTCTAATAATTTCATACTCTACTCCATATCTTCTTTTTAATTCTTCTTTAATAAAATTATTAACTGTATAACCATTTTTATAAAGAGGCACAAAAAGTTTTTCAATGGTTATCCAAACAAAATGAATAATTGGTCTGGTTACAATTTCTTTTTGTTCAGAAAAAAGTTCATGTGCATCATACACTCTTTTTTTTCTTTTAATTGCAGAGGCAAAATAGTTAGGAATAATTGTATCTAAATCTATGGCACAATAGCAATGAAAGTTGTGAAACAATAAATAAAAAAATAGTTTAATGTTGTACTCTGCATAAAACAATAATCCATTATTAAACCAACAATTAAGCCTTTGAGTGTTAAAATTAAATTGTGGTAAGGGTTTTGAAGATGTCAACTTTCTGCCAATTAATGTTACTGCATAACCTTGCTTTGACAAAGAATTGCAAATTCTCTGCATTCTTTGGTCATAAGAAATATCGTTTGTTACACTAAAAGCAATTTTTTGCAAAGCCACTTTTATTTATAAAATATGAAGAATAATTTTTAAAAGGCTGCCATATCTGACAGCCTTTTTATCATCAAAAAACAAAAAAATTATTTTATAAACCCTCTACTTCTTAGCAATGGTTTAATATCTGCTTTATGTCCTGTAAATTCTTTAAATGCTTCATTCAAATCTTTTGTATTACCAATTGATAAAATTAAATCTCTAAATCTATCACCATTTTCACGTGTCATTCCACCATGATCTTTAAACCATTGGTAAGCATCTTGATCCAAAATTTCAGACCATATATAAGCATAATAACCTGCTGAATAACCACCTCCCCAAATATGATTAAAATAAGGAGAGTGATAACGTGGTGGAACTTCATTAACCAATAAGCCAACATCTGTTAAAGCTTTCTTTTCAAAGCTAAGTGCATCGCCAATTTGGTTTTCATCAGTAATGCTATGCCAAGCCATATCTAATGCAGCAGCAGCAGTAACTTCCGTTAAAGCATATCCTTGATTAAATTTAGCAGCATTATTCATTTTATCTAACAATGCTTGAGGTATTGGTTCTTTTGTTTTAAAATGTATTGCATAATTTTTAAGAACAGAAGGCTCTAAAGCCCAATGTTCATTGATTTGTGAAGGGAACTCAACAAAATCTCTTGGAACATTTGTGCCAGAAAGTGTTGTATATTTTTGCTTAGCAACTAATCCGTGAATAGAATGTCCAAACTCATGAAACAAAGTTTCTACATCATCAAAACTAATTAATGAAGGACTGCCAGCTGCTGGTTTTTGATAATTATAAACATTTACAATTACAGGTTTCTGGTTTAATAAATTTGATTGTTCTACATAATTACTCATCCAAGCACCACCAACTTTATTATCTCTTGCATAAAAATCTAAATAATAAATTGCCATAGATTTTCCATCTTTATCAAATACTTCGTAAGCCACAACATCTGAATGATAAACAGGCAAATCTGTACGTTTTTTAAATGTTACACCATACATTTTTTCAGCAGCGAAGAATACACCTTTTTCTAAAACTGTATTTACTTCAAAATATGGTTTTATTTCAGACTCATCTAAATCGTATTTTGCTTTTCTTAATTTTTCTGCATAAAAATTCCAATCCCAAGGTTCTAATTTAAAACCCCCTTTTTCTGCATCAATTAATTTTTGTAACTCTAATGCTTCATTTTTTGCAGCATTTACAGAATAAAATGCAACCTGCTTCATCATTTCTTTTGCAGCAGTAGGTTTTTTAGCCATTTGGTCTTGCAATTTCCAAGCTGCATAATTTGGCTGTCCTAATAGCTTTGCTTTTTGCAAACGAAGTTTGGCAATTTGTTCTATAGTTTTTCTGGTATCATTAGCATCACCCTTTTCTGCTCGTGTCCAAGATGCTTTAAATATTTTTTCTCTGCTTGCTCTGTTTGTTAAGTTTTGTAAACAAGGCTGTTGTGTTGTATTAATTAATGCAATTAAATATTTTCCTTTTTGTCCTGCTTTTTCTGCATCACTTTGAGCAGCTTTTAATTCTTCGTCACTTAGCCCATCTAAATCTTTTGCATTATCAAAAAAAACGCCTCCACTTTTTGTTGCTTCTAATAATTGAGTAGAAAATTTAGCAGATAATGCTGCTTCTTCTTCATTTAATTTTTTAAGTTTAGCTTTATCTTCTTCGCTAAGATTAGCACCAGCCATTTCAAATTTTTCAAAATAAACTTCAACTAATCTTTTATCTTCTGCATCTTTTAAATTTTCTCTACTATCATAGATAGCTTTAACTCTGTTAAACAATTTTGTGTTTAAAAAAATATTATCGTTGTGAGCAGAAAACTTAGGAGCATACTCTTCTTCTAAAGCAGAAATTTCTTTGCTCTTATTTGCTGATGTAAAATTGTAAAAAACGATCTGAGTTCTTTTTAAAATTTCGCCACTGGTTTCTAATGCTACAACTGTATTTTCAAAAGTAGGGGCTTCGGTATTTGAAATTATTTTTTCTATTTCAGCATTTTGCTGAACCATACCACTATCAAAAGCTGGTTTAAAATGTTCTGTTTTAATTTTATCAAACTCTGGAGCTTGATATTGTAATGTACTTTTTTGAAAAAATGGGTTACTCACGTTTGTATTATTTGAAGAATTTTTACAAGCTCCTAATAATAATAAGGATGCTATTGGAATTATTAATTGTTTATTTTTCATTTTACTATTTTATGGTTATTGAAAAAATAAGCCTCTAAAGTAGTTATTTCTTTTTATTACACTCTTAAAAAAAATGAACGCTTGATTAAATATCTATTCTATTTCATTATTGTCCGACAAAAAAATAAAAGGGTAGCATTTCTGTTACCCTTTTTGTTGTTTTGAAGTTACTACGCTTTAAAACTATGAATCAAAGTAACAATTATTTCGGACAGCATTTATTTTCTCAGTTAATTTCTTTG
>JBPXJV010000041.1:0-13863 GCA_051715485.1 Chitinophagales bacterium | reverse complement strand
AAAATTAACCTAAAATGAACCCTGATTTAACGTTTCGTTTTTTAATCATAAAATTAAAAATCGGCTGAAATCCTTATGTATCGTGCATTTTTCGCACTTTTTATATAATTAATAATTAAACAATTTGTTTTTACCCCCTTAAATATTGAAAAGGTTGATAAAAATAAATGCAAAAAAATAAAAGTTTTTTTGGCTAATATTTTTCAGTGCCTATTTTTGCACTCCCAATAAATAAATGGGAGCTTAGCTCAGCTGGTTTAGAGCATCTGCCTTACAAGCAGAGGGTCGGCGGTTCGAATCCGTCAGCTCCCACAAAAGCCCACAGAAATGTGGGCTTTATTTTTATAAAGTTCTGTAGAAGATTTTTGTACATTCAATGAATTAAAATTATCACTTTGTAAAAGTTTTAAAATGAATTTTATTAACCCATTCTTGCACATGCTTTTTATTAGCATTATTGCTTTATTTCCTGTAATAAATCCTATAGGCTCTGCTTTAATTGTAAATCCTCATTTATCAAAACTTACTATCCATGAAAGAAGATTAGCTGTAAGAAAAATAACTCTTTATGCATTTTCTATTTGTGTAGTTTCATTATTTGCTGGACATTTTATTCTTGAATTATTTGGTATTTCTATTCCTGTGATTCAATTAGCAGGTGGAATTATTATTTGCAAAATGGGTTGGGTGGCTTTATCAGAAAAAGAAAATTCTCAAAACGAGGATAAAAATATAAATGAACTGAAAGATGATTCCTTTAAAAACCTTAATAATAAACTTTTTTATCCTCTTACATTTCCTATAACAACAGGTGCAGGAACTATTTCAGTGCTTTTTACATTAAGTGCACATAGTACCAATGTTCATTGGACAGAATATTTAATTAATACTTCAGCAGTTCTTTTATCTATCTTTTTTATGTGTTTTTTAATTTACTTTTTTTATAGAAACACAAATAGAATTATTAAAAGATTAGGCACTAATGGACAAACTATTGCTAATAGATTTATAGCATTTCTTATTTTTTGTGTAGGTCTTCAAATTGCTGTTACGGGTATTAAAAACCTTTTCAAAATATAGATAAAATTTAAGAAATTACAGAACAAATTGTTTCTTAGTTTTGGGTAATAATTTTTTTAATTAGTGTTACATATTTTATCTGATAAAATTTGGTTTCCTCCTGTTGAAACTGCTTTAGCAGATGGACTTTTAGCTATTGGTGGAGATTTGCAACCTGAACGTTTATTGTATGCTTACAAGCAAGGAATTTTCCCTTGGTTTGATGATAAAATTCCATTATGGTGGCACCCTAATCCACGTTTTATTTTATTGCCACAAGAGTTGAAAATTAGTAAAAGCATGCATCAATTAATTAAACAAAATAAATTTGAGTTTACAATAAATAAAGCCTTTGAACAAGTAATTATTAATTGCCAAAAAAATCCTCGTAAAAATCAAGAAGGAACTTGGATAACTGATGTTGTTATTTGTGCATATACTGAATTGCATAAAATGAGATATGCTCATTCTGCTGAAGCATGGTATAATAATGAATTAGTAGGTGGTTTGTATGGTGTAAAAATGGGTAAAGTATTTTTTGGTGAAAGCATGTTTAGCACAAAATCCAATGCAAGCAAATTTGCTTTTATCAAATATGTTCAAACTTTGATAGAAGAAGGAGTGGAGTTAATAGATTGTCAAGTTTATACAGAACACTTAGAAAGTTTAGGAGCTAAAATGATAATGAGAGAACAATTTATGCAATTACTAAAACATTTATTACCTGAAGAAAATAACTAAAAAACTCATTAATTATTGATAGAATTTTTTTATCATCTTCAACTTTCTAAATCCTATTTTTGCCAACTAAGAAATTATTTATTATGAGTGAAGAAAAGAGCTTGAATTTTATTGAAGAAATAATTGAAAAAGATTTAGCAGCAGGAAAACATCAATCCATTACTACAAGATTTCCTCCTGAACCGAATGGGTATTTACACATTGGTCATGCTAAAAGTATTTGTTTAAATTTTGGCTTAGCAATAAAGTATGGAGGTAGTACTAATTTAAGATTTGATGACACTAATCCTGTAACAGAAGAAACAGAATATGTAGAAAGCATTAAAGAAGATATTAAATGGCTTGGTTTTAATTGGGCTAATGAATTTTATGCATCTGATTACTTTGAACAACTATATCAATTTGCTGTAAAGCTTATCAATAAAGGGTTAGCTTATGTTGATGACAGCAATAGTGAAGAAATTGCTCAACAAAAAGGAAGCCCTACTATACCTGGTGTAAGAAATAAATTTGCAGATAGAACCATTGAAGAAAATTTGCAACTTTTTACAGAAATGCTTAATGGAAAATTTGCAGATGGAGAAAAAGTATTAAGAGCAAAAGTTGATATGAGTAGCCCCAATATGCACATGAGAGACCCAATTTTGTACAGAATAAAACATGCTCATCATCATCGTACTGGAGATAAATGGTGTATTTATCCAATGTACGATTTTGCTCATGGTCAAAGTGATTCTATTGAAAAAATTACACACTCTATTTGCACTTTAGAATTTATTCCTCACAGAGAATTATATAATTGGTTGATAGAAAAATTAGAAATTTTCCCATCGCATCAATATGAGTTTGCAAGATTAAATGTTACTTATACTGTAATGAGCAAAAGAAAATTATTACAGTTGGTAAATGAAAAACATGTTACAGGTTGGGACGATCCAAGAATGCCAACTATTAGTGGTATGAGAAGAAGAGGTTATGGTGCTGCTGCTCTTAGAGATTTTTGTGATAAAATTGGAATAGCTAAAAGAGAAAATTTAATTGATATAGGGTTATTAGAATTTTGTGTAAGAGAAGAACTTAACAAAATTGCTTTAAGAAGAATGGTTGTATTTAATCCACTTAAAATTACTATTACCAATTTTGATAAAGATGTTGAATTTGTTAGTATAGAAAATAATCCAGAAGATGAAAATACAACTCATCGTCAAGTACCTTTTAGTAAAGAAATATATATTGAGCAAGATGATTTTATGGAAGTTCCTCCTAAAAAATATTTCAGACTTTTCCCTGGTGGTAAAGTAAGACTAAAAGGAGCATACATAATTCAATGCGATGAAGTAGTAAAAGATAATGCTGGTAATATAGTAGAACTAAAATGTACTTATTTCCCAGAAAGTAAAAGTGGTAGCGATACAAGTGGTATTCATGTAAAAGGTACTTTACATTGGGTGAGCATTGCACATGCTGTAAATGCAGAAGTTAGAATGTATGACAGATTATTTAAAGTTGAAAATGTTGCAGAAGCTGAAGGAGATTTTAAAAATCACATTAACCCTAACTCTTTAGAAATAATTAATAAAGTATATGCTGAGCCAGCTTTGGCTAAAGATAGTTTTGACCAACGCTTTCAGTTTTTACGCAAAGGCTATTTTTGTATAGATAAAGATAGCACAACAGATAAATTAATTTTCAACAGAACCGTTACGTTAAAAGATGCTTGGGCAAAAGAAGTAAAGAAAGGCAATTAAATAAATGTGCATAATCAATACATCTGTTACTTATTTTTAAACAAAGCCTAAATACCAATAAAGTTTTTTGGGCATTTTAAAATCTTTATATACCTTCACAATCGTTAAGTTATTTATGAAGAAATTTTACATCATAGCTTTATGTTTTGTTTTTATTACTGGTTCTGCTTTTACAATAAGCAATAGAATTGGTATAGATAATGACAGGCAACAAGTAAAGATGGTATATTTTTATCCTAATCCTGCTTCTTCATTTATTAATTTTGAATATGCCAAACCTTTAGATAAAGGCTACACACTTCAGTTATACAATTTTATTGGTAAAAAAGTTTATGAAGTGGCTGCTACTGGCAGTAAAACAACCATTGTTTTAGAAGGCTTTTATCGTGGTATTTATATTTTTCAACTACGAGATAAGAGTGGTAGAATAATTGAAAGTGGCAAATTTCAAATAATTAAATAATCTTTTTTTTCTTACTTTTTTATAGCAACATCTGCAATAAGCATTATATGATCGCTTAGATTTTCATCTATTAAGTCAAATTGTTGAGTAATAAAGTTTTTATCTGGTAAAATATAATCTATTCGTAAAGTAGGGGCTAATGAAATAAAAGTTCTTCCAATACCAAACTCTTTATTTAAAAATACATCATTTCTTTTTCCTTTAATAGTGTAGTAAGTATAGCTTGCAGGCACATCATTAAAATCGCCACAAATAATAGAAGCATAAGAACATTGTTGCAATTCATTTTTTACAATATCAGCTTGTGCAGCTCTTAGCTGAAAAGCATTTTTCATTTTTCTAAACAAACTCATTGATGCTTTTGAAGCTTCTTTTTTTACACTAATATTATCTATTTCATCATAATCTTGCTTTTTAAATTTAAAAGATTGCAAGTGTGTTGTATAAACCCGAATAGTATCATTATCTTTTAAAACATCTGCATAAATTAAACTTTCTGCGATAGGATATTTTATTTTTCCTGTAGCAATAATAGGTAAAGAAGAAAATATAATACAACCACTTTTATAACTACCATTTTTTCTTCCATAATCTTCAGAAAAATAATAATATGGATATTGCTTTTTAAATAATGCAACGTTATCGGCTGCATCATTTTTTTTAAAAGATGTATTAAATTCTTGTAAACAAACTATATCAGGTTGGTACTTTTCTATACAATCAACTATATCTGCTTTAATATTTTTTTTGGCTTCTTTATTTTTAGATAAGCCATTAAAACTTTGAATATTCCATGTAGCAATTCTTATACTATTCTTTTGCTTATCTATAACAAAATCTTTATTGATAGTTGTACCAAAAATGGTAGAATAATTTTTAAAACCCAATATCAAAAAAAGCAAAATAACCCAGCCTATTTTTGGTTTTGCAATAAACCAAAAAATACATAATAAAAATAAAAGAATTGTAGTGTAAGGAAATGTAAGAGAAAAAAAACCTATAAACCAAAAATATTTAGGGCTAAGCCAAAAGCTAATAAGTGCTGGTAAATACAATAATAAAACAATGCAAGTGATAGCTAAGAAAAAATATTTAACAGCCAATTTTGGCAGCACTTTTATCATGGCATAAAAATAAGGAAAGTTGGTAGTAGATGAATTTTGAATTATAAATATTTCAATTAAATTTGAATAAACTCATTTCAACTTCAGCCAGCATTTATATTACTCAACCTTTATTTTAAAATTTGACCATATAAAAAGAGCTTTATATATTTGCCATAGTCTGAATAATGTTCTATAATTTTATTATTAAATAGAACAAATATTCGGGCAATTTTTTTTATATAATAGTTTAATTTTAAAGTTACTTGTCATGCGTAAACAGTTTGTCATTTTTTCAACTTTGCTTTTAGTAGTTACTTTAGCTCTATCAATTTTCTTAAACAAAAACTGGATTGTGTTTTTTGCAATAATTCTTGCATTAACCATTATGGGTTATCAAGATATGATTCAAAAGAAACATGCTATTAGAAGAATTTATCCTTTGTTTGGAAGATTACGTTATGTGTTAGAAGAATTAAGACCAAAGATGTATCAATATTTTATAGAAAGTGATACCGATGGAAAACCCATTAGTCGTGTGGATAGATCAACTATTTATCAAAGAGCAAAAAAAGAATTAGAAACTATTCCTTTTGGTACTCAGCTTGATGTTTATGCAGAAGGTTATGAATGGATGTGTCATTCAGCATCACCAAAAGCATTTGAAACATTAAACCAAGATCCGAGAGTTGTTTTTGGCAATAAAGATTGTAAGCAACCATATTCTGCAAGCATTTTTAATGTATCTGCAATGAGTTTTGGTTCTTTAAGTGCACAAGCAGTAGAAGCAATGAATGGAGGTGCTAAATTAGGAGGCTTTGCACAAAATACTGGCGAAGGTGGTATTAGTCCTTATCATTTAAAACATGGTGGCGATTTAATTTGGCAAATTGGTACAGGCTATTTTGGTTGTAGAGATGAGCAAGGAAATTTTAATCCAGAATTGTTTGCAGAAAAATCACAACACCCCAATGTAAAAATGATTGAATTAAAAATTTCTCAAGGAGCTAAACCTGGTCATGGAGGTATTTTGCCAGCATCTAAAAACACAGAAGAAATTGCTAAAATAAGACACGTACAACCTCATACAAAAATTGCTTCTCCGCCATTTCATTCAGCATTTAATACACCTTTAGAAATGATTCAGTTTATACAAAAGTTAAGAGAACTTTCTGGAGGAAAACCGGTAGGGTTTAAATTATGTATTGGTCATAAAGCAGAGTTTATTTCTATTTGCAAAGCAATGATTCATTTAGATATTTATCCTGATTTTATTACAGTAGATGGAGGTGAAGGAGGTACAGGAGCAGCACCACAAGAGTTTTCAAATTATTTAGGTGCACCAATGTTAGATGGATTAGCTTTTGTGCATAATATTTTAAATGGTTTAGATATTAGAAAACACATAAAAATTATTGCTGCCGGTAAAGTAACTTCTGCATTTCATATTGCAAGAGCTATGGCACTTGGTGCAGATACTTGTAATTCTGCAAGAGCAATGATGATGGCTATTGGCTGTATTCAAGCACTTTTATGTAATACCAATCGTTGCCCAACAGGTATTGCAACACAAGACCCAAGTTTGACAATTGGAATTGATGTTGCTGATAAAAAAATTCGAATGGCTAACTATCATAAAGGAACTATCAAAAACTTTGTAGAGCTTTTAGGAGCATCTGGTTTAGATGATATAAAAAATATTACTCGTTCACATATTTATAGAAGAGTTTCTTTAAATCAAATGCAGACGTATGAAGAAATTTTTCCTTCAATAGAAGTAGGCTCAATGCTAAATAATAAAATTCCAGAAAAATATTTGTGGGATTTTAATCATGCTAATATGAATGAATGGGGTATTAAAATAGCATAGTTTTATTAATATTTTTAACAGCATTTGTTTAATTATATTAGTTAATTTAAAATGAGTGTTATTGTATTAATCCTTTAAATATTCTTGCTTTAAGGTAATAGAAATAATTCTGCTATGATTATTGTCATACAATAGTCATGGCAGATAAAAATAGCTTTGCAGTATAAAATTAAACTATTATGAAAAAGCTATTTTTTGTTATTGCAGCTACTACAATTCTTGTTGCTTGTGGTAACAATGAAACTTCCACTAACTCATCTGCCAACAATGCAGATCAATCTTCTTCAGCAAAACAATCAGGTTCAGCAGATATAGCTGATGATGTTTCTGACCCAAATGTTGTGCAAATTGCATCTAAAAGCCCAGATCATACTACATTAGTTGCAGCAGTTAAAGCAGCAGATTTGGTAAACTCATTAAGCACTGTAGGTCCATTTACTGTTTTTGCTCCTACAAATGCTGCATTTGACAAATTACCAAAAGGAACAGTAGAAGGGCTATTAAAACCAGAAAAGAAAAATGATTTAATAAATATATTAGGCTATCATACCTATGTTGGTGTATTAGATGGGGTTTTACTACAAGATGGTTCTGAATATGATATGGTTTTTGGTGGTAAAGTAAAAATTACTGAAAAAGATGGTAAAAAATACGTGAATGGTAGCGAAATTTTAGGAACAGTTAAAGCATCAAATGGTATAATACATGTTATAGGAGATGTTTTATTACCTAAATAGCAGATAAAATTGCTTTGAATTAAGAAAGCTATTTAAAATATTTTGTGAGTTTGTTATTTTAATTCCAGAGGTTGTCTATATTGTAGACAACCTCTTCTTTTGTAGTGCTTTTGATGGATAAAATTGCCATACAGTATAAGGTTTCTTACAAAACAATCTTATAAAACTGTTTTTTAAATAAAAATACAATGCTCCAATTAGCCATAAATATATCTAAGATTTATTATTTAATTAATCTGATACTTTTACTCTATTAACAATAATATTTGGCTGAGTATAAGCTATATATACAAATTAGTTAGGCAAGAAGTATTTTATAGCAAATATTTATAATGCTCTAATCAGACAAAATGCTTTCTATTAAATTTCGTTTAAAATTAAATACAATAAAATAGCCTGAGTTTTCGTTACTATTTTGGTTACCACTATCCTACGTTTAAAGACCGTTATTACTATGAGAAAAATAGCAATTTTACTTGGGTTTAAAAGTAATAAACCTACTGTGTCTAACGACTATTTGATAACAGAATTTTTAATGGTTTTGTTATTGATTTTTCTTTCTATTATTTTACCTTTAATATCATCAGCACAAAAAGGAAAAGATGGCTCAGTGTCTTATACAACGGCAGGTACAAGAATTTTAAATAGATATACTGCTCTGGCTTATACAGCAGGTTCAGGTTCTACTAATATAACTGTAGCTTCTGTTGCTGATTTAAGTGGTACAGCTTCTTTCACAAATTCTGTAAACCCATACACAACAGCAGCATTATCACCTGGCGATTTAATATTTATTATTCAAATGCAAGGTACAGATATTGATGTTACAAATACCTCTACTTATGGAGATATTTCTGCTTATAATGGAGTGGGAGATTATGAGTTTAAAACAGTTTTAAGTGTATCTGGCAATAAAATTTTCTTTTGCGATCCATTAAAAAATACTTATTCTGTAGGTGAAAGAAAAAGAGCTCAGGTAATAAGAGTTCCAAGATTAACAACCCTTTCTCAATCAGGAGGTTCAGCTAATACAAGAATAATTACAGCAAGACCTTGGGATGGTACAATTGGAGGTGCTTGTGTAATTGAGACAGACGGAAATTTAACTTTTGCAAATGGGGCTGTTATACAAGCTAATGAAGTAGGTTTTAGGGGTGGAGTAAAAGCAAATGCTGCTGTAAATCTGGGTTCTACAATATATAGATCTACAGCAACTAATGAAGGAGGCGAAAAAGGAGAAGGAATTGCGGGTAATCAATCTGATTATGATACATATTTAAATGGAAAAAGAGGCAGAGGAACTCCAGCAAATGGTGGTGGTGGTGGTAATAACCACAATGGTGGTGGTGGTGGTGGTTCAAATGCAGGTAGCTTAACTGGTTGGAATGGAACAGGAGTTAAGCCAGCAGGTTATAATGCTGCTTGGAATTTAGAAGGAGCTGGATTCTCTGGAAATGTTTCTCCTGGTGGTGGAAGAGGGGGTTATACTTATGGAGCAAATAATGGAAATGCAACTACTCAGGGTCCAGGTAATGCAGTTTGGGGAGGAGATAATAGACGTAATGTTGGAGGTTTAGGTGGAAGACCATTAGATTATAATAGTAATACAAAAATTTTTATGGGTGGTGGTGGAGGCTCAGGTGAAATGAATGATGCTCATGGAGGAAGTGGAGGAAATGGAGGTGGAATAGTTTATTTGGTTGTTAATGGAACTGTTTCAGGCACTGGAACAATTAGTGCTAATGGACAAAATGGTTACAGCACTACAGGAGCAGGAGAAGATGGACCAGGTGGAGGAGGTGGTGGTGGTGCTGTTGTTTTATTAGCAAGTAGTACTATTTCAAATGTAGTAATAAATGCAACTGGTGGTACGGGAGGTTCTCAGGCTATTTCTGGTATGGGAGATGAGAGTGAAGGACCAGGAGGTGGTGGTGGTGGTGGATATATTTATACAACAACTACTTCTGTTACAAGGTCTGTTGCAGGTGGTAATAATGGAACAACTAACTCAACAGGTGTTACAGAATTTCCACCAAATGGTGCAACCATTGGAGGAGCTGGAACTTTATTAAATACTGCTACTTATGAAGATGTAGCTGTTGCTTGTTTTAATGAATATTCAAACAATAGTAGTGTAGGTTGTGGAGAAGGGTATATTACATTAAATACAACATTGGTTAAAAATGGCAATTTTTCATTACCTATAACAAGCCCAGCAGCAGGTAATACTTTTACTGCTTTAAATAATGCAACTGCTGGTACTGTTTACAATTTTAGTGGTGGCAGTTTTCAAGCACAAGCAGATTATGCAGGTGGTTCTGCTGAACATAGATTTGACTTAAGAAGTGGTAATTATACTTCAGGTTCTATTAATCAAGATCCTTTTCCTGGAGATACAACTTATAATGTTCCCCCTTCAAATACCTGGATACATCATAATGGCAATAACTTAGGAGGTGAAAGAGTTTTGTGGGATCAAAATATTACAGGATTAACTGTAGGTAAAACTTATACTTTTTATTTTTATGCCAGTAACGTTTATAACTCTGGAGCATCTGATCAACCAATCATTAACTTACGTACTGGCGGAACTGCAGGATTACCAGATGGAACTCTACAATTAGGACCAGCTACATTAACAGAAGCAGCAACAGCTAATAGCCAAGCAATAAAAGGTTGGGTTCGTTTTTCTTATAAATTTACTGCTGCAGCTACAAGTTTGCGTTTTAAAATAACAGATAGTAAAACTGGCAATAATAGAGATGAAGTTGGTATAACAGCAATTGGAATGACAATGTGTGAAACTATTTGTGATGCACCTCAAGCTGCAAGTTTTTCATCAGCAGGAACTATTATTAACTCTTATTATCCAGGTGTAGCAAGTGTATCTGCTGATGCAACAAGAATACAAGTTGGTACAAAAAGAGTAGAAGGAGCAGGTGAAGCTATTCAACCAGGAGATTTGTTGATGGTAATTCAAATGCAAGGTTCTGAAATTAATTCAAGTAACACAAATAATTATGGAGCAAATACAGGTACAGCAAGAGGATATACATCTACTGTAGCTGGTAATTATGAATATGTATATGCTGCAAGTGGTGTTGTAAGTGGTGTTGTTTATTTAGCTCAACCACTAAAAAAATCATATACTAATGCCAATGCAACTGGTACTGCTGGTCAATATCGTTTTCAAGTTGTAAGAGTGCCAGAATATACTAGCTTAAATATTGCAAGTGGAGCATCTATAACCAATGCAGAATGGGATGGTTCAACAGGAGGTATTATTGCTGCTAACGTTGCAGGTACTATAACATTTAATGGAGGAGTAGCAATTGATGCTTCTGCATTAGGATTTAGAGGTGGTGGAGGAAGATTATTGATTGATGAAAAGGATGCAGGAATGCTCAATACAGATTATAGAACAAATTCATCAAAAAAAGCTAATGGTTCAAAAGGAGAGGGAATTGCAGGTACACCTAAATATACACGGTCTTTAGGAGATACCTTAGTAAATAATGGAGCTGAGGGTTATCCAAATGGAAGCTATGCACAAGGTGCACCAGGTAATGCTGGTGGTGGTGGTACTGATGGAAATCCATATAATAACGATCAAAACACTGGAGGAGGTGGAGGTGGAAATGGAGGAAATGGTGGAAGAGGAGGTAGAGCTTGGAATAAACCAGCACAATATGGTGGTTATGGTGGAGGAACATTTAATGAAAGAAGTGCTAACCGTTTAATTTTAGGTGGTGGTGGTGGTGCTGGCACAACTAATAATGGAACAGCCGAAGGGAAAGGATATTCGGTAAATTATCAAGATGGATTTTATAGTAGTGGTGGTTCTGGTGGTGGAATGGTGTTTTTAACTGTTGGTGCTGTTAGTGGTACAGGTACTATTAATGCAAACGGAGCTGATGGGTTAGCAGTTGAAAATGATGGAGGAGGTGGTGGTGGTGCTGGAGGTTCTGTGTATTTTTATGCAGCCAATACCTCTGGTATGAGCAATATTACTATTAATGCTAAAGGAGGAAAAGGAGGAAATGCATGGATTTCACAAGCAGATAATGGAACACCTAATGATGGAGACCCTGAACATGGCCCAGGTGGTGGTGGTGCTGGAGGCGTTATATTTACAAATGCTTCAGTAAATGGTTCTAGTTCAGTAGTTGGTGGAAATCCAGGAGTTACAACAACATCTAATTTGCCTTATGGTGCTATTGTAGGTGATAATGGATATATTGGAATAACTTCTACAAACGCTATGCAAGGGGTAGTAAAAGTGTTTTGTGATATAGATGATGATGATGATGGAATAGCAGATGTAATTGAAAATTCTAATGGAGGTGCAGATGCATTTTTAGATGATGATGGAGATGGAATACCTAATGCTTACGACCCTATACCAGGCTCAGGCGTTGCAAGTTGGATAGATATTAATAATGATGGTATTAATGATAATTTTGACCAAGATAGAGATGGTATAATTAATGAATTAGACTTAGATAGCGATAATGATGGAGTAGCAGATGTAGTAGAAAGTTATGGTGTAGATGCTGATGGAGATGGTAAAATTGACAATTTTGTAGATGCTAATGGAGATGGATTAAGTGATAATGCAGCAGCTACAAATGCTGTAAATGGTTTAGGTGCACCTGATTTTGATGGAGATGGTATTCCTAATTACTTAGACTTAGATAGCGATAATGATGGTATTCCTGATATTGTAGAAGTAGGAGGTGCAGATTCTAATAATGATGGAATGGTGGACAGCTTTACTGACACTAATTTCAATGGTTTGCATGATAGTTATGAAGGCGTTTCTAATGCATTGCTACTATCTGGCTCAGATACAAATAATGATGGTGTTGCTGATAGTTGGCCAAATAAAAATGCAGATAGAACAGGAAGACCAAATCTTTATGATTTAGATAGTGATGGCGATGGTATTACTGATGCAGAAGAATCTGGTTTAATTGGAAGAACAGGTTCTAATGGTACTGTTGCTGCATCTGCAGGTATTATTACTGGTACAAGAACTAATGGTTGGGCTAATACAGTTATAGGACTTGCTTCTTTAAATCTTAGAAATACAGATAGTAGAGGACCTACCGATTATTTAGATATTGATAGTGATGATGATGGAATAACTGATAACATTGAAGCACAATCTACTGGTGGTTATAAAGTTCCTAATGATACTGATTCAGATGGCGATGGTATTGCAGATCTATATGAAGTTCCTGCACAAGTTGGTGTATATGGTGGCAATGGATTAACACCTTATGATCATGATGGAGATGGTACGCCAGATTATAGAGATTCAGATAGCGACAACGATGGTGCTTTAGATTATATAGAAGGTACTGGTTCAAGTTTATATGGAGTTAGTTATGGTACCTTAAACTTTACAGATGCAGATGGAGATGGATTAGTTGATCAATGGGATATCATAAACATCAACTCATTAACAACCAATAATTTTTATAGAAATGTAACTCATAGCGAAATGGGTGCTTTAGGAGATAGAAATGGTCCTTCACCTTCTGGCTCAAAAGCAGGATTACCACAACACACTTGGGGTCCATCGCCAAACAGAGATTGGAGAAACAATCAAATATTACCATTAAATATTATTGCATTTAAAGTAAGCTATAATTCTCCAAATGCTGTAATTACTTGGGAAACTAAAAATGAAATTCAAACCAATTACTACGATGTAGAATTTAGCTTAAATGGTACAGAATTTAATAAAATATATACTGTACAAGCAAAGAATACTGGAAGTGCTGCTTACGCTGAATTGCATAATTTAGTTAACTACAACCAAACTATATTTTACTACAGAATAAAACAAGTAGATAAAGATGGAAAAATTTTCTATACTGATATTGCATCTATCAGAATAAATAGAAATAATGAAATTAAAGTTTCTCCAAATCCATTTAAAAGCTATTTCAATGTCCATTACACAAGTAGTACAAACGAAAAAGTAACTATGAGTTTAATTAGTTTAGATGGAAAAATTATTACAACTAAACAAGTAGATGTAATTAGAGGCAGCAATACTTTCCAATTTAATGAACTCAATTATTTACATCAAGGAACTTATATTCTTAAAGTACAAAGTTTCAATCAAATGAGA
>JBPXJV010000040.1:0-28877 GCA_051715485.1 Chitinophagales bacterium | reverse complement strand
TAGAGAAAGAAAATTATGCTTCTCTACCATGACATGCTTTATATTTTTTGCCACTTCCGCAAGGGCATAAATCATTTCTACCAATTTTAGGGGCAGCAATAATAGGCTGTTGTTTTATATTAGCACTTGGATCGTAATAATCATTTTCGTTTGCAGCATAATCACTTCCACGAGCATCAATATCATCTTTATTTGCCTTCATTTTGCTAAGGTCAGTTTTTTGTTGTCTGCCTTCTTTTACTTGTTGTCCATCTTCTGAAGGAATATTTGCATGGCATAAAAATTCAACAATAGTTTTATTAACTTCAGAGTTCATATTGCTGAATAAATTATAGGCTTCAACTTTATAAATAACTAATGGATCTTTTTGTTCGTAGGTGGCAGTTTGTACACTTTGTTTTAAATCATCCATTGCTCTTAAATGTTCTTTCCAAGCATCATCTATTAAAGCTAAAGTAATATTTCTTTCTAAAGAGTTTACTAATTCTGTTCCATTAGTATCTAATACTTTTTGCATAGATGCAACTGCTTGCAATGTTTTTTTACCATCGGTAAAAGGAACAATTACATTTTCAATATGGTTTCCTTGTTGTACTTTAATATTCTTAAATACAGGTAAAGCATTTGTTGCTATTTCTTGTTTTTTGCGTTGATAGTTTGTAACAGCTTCACTATATAATTTATCTATCAAAGTTGTTTCAGATGATTTGTTTAATTCATCCGCTGTAATACTTGTATCAATACCAAAGTTTACTATGGCAGCTAAGCGTAAGCCTTCATAATCGTTTAGTATTTTATAATTATTAATTAAATCTTCTGCTACACTATAAAAAGCATTATCTAAATCTAAAGCTAATCTTTCTCCAAATAAAGCATGATGTCTTTTACTATAAATTACAGTACGTTGTTTGTTCATTACATCATCATACTCTAATAAACGTTTTCTTATTCCAAAGTTGTTTTCTTCTACTTTCTTTTGTGCTCTTTCTATACTTTTTGTAATCATACTATGCTGAATTACTTCACCTTCTTTGTAACCAGCAAAGTCCATTACTTTAGCTATACGTTCACTTCCAAACATTCTCATCAAATCATCTTCTAATGCAACAAAGAATTGGGTAGAACCTGGATCTCCTTGTCTTCCAGAACGACCTCTTAACTGTCTATCTACACGTCTGCTTTCATGTCTTTCTGTGCCAATTATTGCTAAACCTCCAGCAGCTTTAACACCTTCTCCTAATTTAATATCTGTACCTCTACCAGCCATATTTGTTGCAATGGTTACAGCACCAGCTAAACCAGCTTCTGCTACAACTTGTGCTTCTCTTGCATGTTGTTTAGCATTTAATACATTATGTGGTATTTGTTTTTGACGCAACATTCTACTCAATAATTCACTCACTTCAACAGAGGTTGTACCAACAAGTGTTGGTCTTCCTGCGTTTCTTAGTTTTTCAATTTCATCTATTACTGCACCAAATTTTTCACGTTTTGTTTTATACACTAAATCTTGTTCATCTTTTCTTATTAGAGGATAATTTGTAGGAATTGAAACCACATCTAATTTATAAATATCCCAAAGTTCTGCTGCTTCTGTTTCTGCTGTACCAGTCATACCAGCTAATTTGTGATACATTCTAAAGTAGTTTTGCAATGTAACAGTTGCATAGGTTTGAGTAGTAGCTTCAATTTTCACACTTTCTTTTGCTTCTATTGCTTGGTGTAAACCATCGCTGTATCTACGACCTTCCATTATACGACCAGTTTGTTCATCAACAATTTTTACTTGGTCTTCTATAATTACATATTCTACATCTTTTTCAAATAGTGTATAAGCTTTTAAAAGTTGTTGTGCAGTATGTATTCTATCTGCTTTTACAGAATATTCATTTATTAAATCTTCTTTTTTGCTTAATTTTTCTTCAGCACTTATGGTTGTATTATTTTCTATTTCTGCTAATAATACACTAATATCAGGTAAAATAAAAAAGTTAGGGTCTTCACCAGTTTTGGTAATTAGTTGAATACCTTTATCTGTAAGTTCTACACTATTATTTTTTTCATCAATGTAAAAAAACAATTCTGCATCTGCCTTTGGCATTTCACGTTGTTGGTCTGCCAAATAATAGTTTTCGGCTTTTTGTAATTTTACTCTTATGCCAGGCTCACTTAAAAATTTAATTAATGCAGTATTTTTTGGTAAACCTCTATGAGCTCTAAACAATGCTAATCCACCATCTTTAGGGTCATCATTTCCTTCTGCTATTTTTCTTTTAGCTTCTAATAAAAATTGATTGGTAGCTTTTTTCTGTACTTCAACCAATTTTTCTATACGAGGTTTTAACTGAAAAAATTGTTCTGTGCTGGTATCTTTTCCTACAGGTCCACTAATAATTAAAGGAGTTCTTGCATCATCTATCAATACACTATCAACTTCATCCACCATTGCATAATGGTGTTTTCTTTGAACCATTTCATCAGGATTATGCACCATATTATCACGTAAATAGTCAAAGCCAAATTCGTTGTTAGTGCCATAAGTTATATCTGCCATGTATGCATTTCTTCTTGCAGCAGTATTAGGTTCGTGTTTATCAATACAATCAACAGTAAGCCCTAACCATTCAAATATTGGTCCATTCCATTCACTATCACGTTTTGCTAAATAATCGTTTACAGTTACAATGTGCACACCTTCTCCAGCCAAAGCATTTAAGTAAGCAGGTAGGGTAGAAACCAAAGTTTTACCTTCACCTGTTGCCATTTCTGCAATTTTTCCTTGATGCAAAACTGTTCCACCAATAAGCTGAACATCATAATGCACCATATTCCAAGTTATTTGACCACCAGCAGCAGTCCAAGAATTTTTGTACACAGATTTTTCTCCATCTATTGTAACATAATTTTTTCTTACACTCAATTCTCTATCTAAATCTGTTGCAGTTGAAATTATATCAGTATTATTAGTAAATCTGTTTGCAGTTTCTTTTACCACAGCATAAGCTTCAGGTAAAATTTCTTTTAAAATTTCTTCTAACTTTTTATCACGTTCTTTTTTAAGTTTATCTACCTCCTGATAAATAGCATCTTTTTCCTGAATATTTTCGGCAGATAAAGCTTCTGCTTCAGCTTGTTTATTAGTAATTACTTCATCAAATTCTTTTAAATAATTTTTTATGCGTTGTTTAAAATCAAAAGTTTTGTTACGCAACTCGTCATTACTAATGCTTTGATATTGGTTAAAAAATTCATTAATTTTTTTTACAAATGGTTGAATGGTAGCAATATCTTTTTCACTTTTATTTCCACCCAATAATTTAGATATAATTTTTAGCATAATATTTTTTTTATGTAACGAACAACAGAATATTTATTTTACACCTGTTGCGTCGCACTCTTGTACTTTTTATTAAATGTTCAACTGTTATAAATTACTTGTGTAAAAAACACTTGTAGTTTGTTTATCAAAAATCTTGCACAAAGAAACTTATGGTCAAATTGGCATATTTTTTAGGCTGCCAAAGGTAGCAGATTTTGGTTTATATGCAGCACTCAATTATTACTTATAAATAAGTTAAAAATGGGTTTATTATTTATTAATCAATACATAACATTAAAAATCCCCACTTAAATTTATCTAAGTGAGGATTGGTATTCATTTATTTATTAAGAGTTTATAGTTTATTTACTATAACACTATTGTTTGATAGTGAGCCAAGCAACTCTTTAGGTTCGCCATTTTGCATTAAGAAAACTCTAAAATATACTTTTACTTTTTTACCAACTATTGAACTTGGTAGCTCTGTTGATGGAATAAATATTTCAAAATTTTTCTTTCCTTTATTCAATACTTCTGTTTGGTTCATTGGAAGTTTAACTACTTTAATACAACCTGCTTTATTGCTAATATTATAATCATTACTTTGAGTTGGAATAAAATAATTATTCTCATCAGTTAGCATACTTACATAGTAAATTTCAGCAGGTTTATCAGCACAATTAATAGTAAATGAAGGATAAATACTTAAACCGCTTTTTGTAGTATTATTTTCAATTACTGTTTCACCAACATTGGTAATAATTATTCGGGGTACTTTATTTACTCTTTCATTTTTAGGATATAATGCAGCAATTAATGCTTTATCTCCTTCAGATAATTCATAATTCCAATCTACAGAATAATGATCTTTTGTTTCCCAAGGAGAAATAGGGTAGTGCATAATAGATTTAGGGTCGTAAGTTGTTCCATTGGTATAGGCAAGAGAGTATTTTTTAAAAAGTTGTGCATCTGTCATTTCTTTACTCCAGCCCATCATTCTTTTTCTTGAATAAACTGCAGCACTATCCCATTTAATGCCAGAAACAGGGCTCATGTGTTCGTGTATTAATCCTAAAGCATGCCCAAATTCATGCAACACAGTTCCTTTAAAACTTTGTTCTTTAATTAAATCTGTTGTATCAAAATGCATCGTAAAATCATTAGGGTCTCTCATTAAACATTTTACACCAAGCCCCATTGTTACATGTCCATAATCTCCTTTTTGATCGCCTAAATATACCCTTATTTGAGCATCGCCTTGTTCAATAAAATTAAATTTTATGTTAGCATATTTCATCCATTCAGAGGCATATTTTTTTACTTTATCCTTTAATATTTTACTACCACTTAAAATTTTTACATTAATAGTTTTGCCATTATCCCATAAAAAATTATTATCTGCCATACCTCTTGTAGGTGCAGTAGTGTCCATTGCAAAACTACTTACAGGGTCAGGAGTGCTACAGCCTAAAAAGTTTTTTCGGACAGTTTTTTTTGTTTTTACTTGTGCATTGCTGTTAATGGTCAATGTAAAGAAACAAGCCATTAAAACAAGTTTACATATTGTTTTCATATTTGAATAATTTAGAAAGTAAATTTAATAAGTTATTCAATAAAATGAGTACCCAATTTAGGGTATTTTTTTAGTTGATTATTTTGATATGGTTAATAAAAATTAATCAATGAATACAACTTGAAGCTTTATTTTTCTTAACTATTGATAAAAAAACTCTCCTTTGGAGAGGTTTGAGGTGGTTTACATTCAATTATTAAATATCCACAAAGAATACTGAGAACAAAATAAACCTCAATGTTCTTTGTTGTAAAAAAACAACTATTATTTACCACATTGCTTTTAACAAAGTTGTATTGATGAAATTAACTTCTTTCTACAGCCCTCATCCATCGTTCAGGAATATCATTTGATGCAGCCATGATATAATCAGTTTGACTACAAGCAATATACTTTCCATCTGGTAATTGCATCCACCAACGACCAGTTCTTTTGCTTTGCAAAAATGATGTTGATACATCTGCAAATGCTAAATGGTATTCATTAAAATCATGTGTATTTTTTAATTCTGCTTCTTGTTTGCATTTATACATTCCATCCATAAAATACCAAAGCATTTGGCTTATTTGCTTTGCAGTTAATTGATGCTCATCTTCAGATGGTAAATAACCATAAATACCAACACTACTCATATTTGTACTTAGCCCTGCAAATTGCATTAATGTGCAAGCTTCTTCTCCAGTTAATCCATTAGGTGTAAGTTTATTGCAAGGGGCATGTGCATTTTGAATTGCAGAAATATCAAAGCTAAATAAATTGGTGTTTCTTATAACTGGCTCCATTTCTTCAATATTCTCTTTTACTCTTCCAACTCTATAACAATCAAACCTAAGTTTATCAATAGTTTCCAACATTGTTGGGTGTACCAAATAACTTTGAAAACCTATGTGGTTATAATGCTTTACATAATTAGGGCTACTGCACAACATTTCCATTAAAAAACTATCAGCAGCTAACACACTATCCATATTCAAATCAATTCTGGCATCAACATTTGTTGCTTCAATTATTTGTCCTAAAGCATTGTAAGCTCCATATTGTGCTAAAGTTAAATCATGGCTTCCGCCTAAAATAATTACTTTTTTCTTTTTTTCTATCAACTCTGTAATAACAGTTTTTAATGCAGCATAAGTATCTTGTAGTGTAACGCCAATTTTTATATTGCCCAAATCAGCAACTTGCACATCATTGTGCCAATGAAATAATTTATAAAATTCACTACGAATTAAATTAGGAGCATTCTGCTTACAAGTATTCATTCCTAAACCTCTTAAATCATTACAACCAATTACTACCATATCTATCTCAGAAATATCTGGTAATGATTCTTCAAACAACAAAATATGTTTTCCAAGTTGTGTATCTCTGTAGCCTTCATCATTTGATATTTCGTGAATATTTATTGGTTCTAAAAAATCTATGATTGATTCAAAGTGCATAAGAATTATTTATTTAAAACAAACCTACATAAAAAATGTTTTTACTATAACTATGTTGAAAACACAAAGAATAAAAATTTGGTTACCAACAAATATAAATTTTGGTGAGTTACTTGTAATATAAAAAATGCCTACAATACAATTATTATAGGCATTTGCAAAGTTTTATAATAGAATAATTTTTAGTTTACAACTATAATACCACTCGCTAATAAGTTTATTTGCTTTTCTGGTTTTGTAATAGCATCAATTTCTTCTTTTGATTTTTTGGCATCTTCTGCATAGTGTTTTAATTCTTCTACAGAAAGTTCTTTAATAGATGCTACTCCATTTATTACAACAGTTTTACCTGTTGCTCCTCTTGGTACAAAAAAGCCATAATCTTTCATTTTTACCATTGCTGTTGTATTATCATCTATCTGTAATTTTAGCCAACAACCTTTGTTAGAGCATACTTCTACAACTTTAGCAATAAAAGTACCATTAATAGGTTTTTCAGCAGTTAAGGTTTGTGGCAAAGTTGTTACATCAATAGGATTTGTGTACTTAAATTTTGCACCATACACATCACCTTTGTTTGCATTGCCTTTAGGAGGCTGAGCCATTAATGTTGTAGTTGTTATTAATACAACTCCTAATAAAAATATTTTTTTCATTGGTTATAATTTTTATATGGCAAAAGTAGTTATAAATGTAAATTGAAATTAATAAAAATGGTGGTTGGGTTTTATGAGAAAAGAGAAGGTTATTCATACATTTCCACACTGGTGGAATAACTTCTTTTTTATTGTTAAAGAAATTATATCGTAGTTTGGGTTGTGTTTATGGTTATACAACACTTAACTATGAGAAAGTTAAAATGATTTCCATGAACTAAAAAACAGCACCTATGCTTGAAACCAAAGAAATTAATGCCTTATTTACGCTAATTGATGATCCTGATGAAGAAGTATATCATACTGTATCTAACAGGATTATAGGCTTTGGAAAAGATATTATACCCAATTTAGAAAACCTTTGGGAAAATACGCTTAATGAAACTGCACAAGACAGAATAGAAATGCTTATTCATAATCTGCAATTTTCTGATTTGATTCAGTCATTTACAGATTGGAGAGATAGTGCATATAATGATTTACTTTCTGGTGCTTTATTAGCTGCTAAATATCAATACCCCGATTTACATACAACGCCTATTTTACAAGAAATAGAAAAAATACGCCGTAATGTTTGGTTAGAATTAAATAATTATCTTACACCATTAGAGCAAGCAAATGTTTTAAGCAGTATTATTTTCAACTATTACAATATTTCTGGTGGAGAAGTTAATTATACTTATCCTGAAGAATTTTTTATTCAAAAAGTTTTAGAAAGCAAAAAAGGAAATGCTGTTTCAAATGGTATTTTATATCAAATTATTTGTGAGCAATTAGATATTAATGCAAGAATTATCAATATACCAAAACAAATGATTATTGCATTTTATCACAGAGATTATAATCCTGAAATAACTGAAACAAAACCTCAAGAAAAAATTTTGTT
The DNA here is from genome assembly GCA_051715485.1 of Chitinophagales bacterium. Lineage (GTDB taxonomy): Bacteria > Bacteroidota > Bacteroidia > Chitinophagales > Chitinophagaceae > UBA1930. The sequence goes on along the minus strand of JBPXJV010000040.1, from coordinate 21,004 downwards.
TTATGTAGATGGTGTTAATGGAAGAGCTTATGGACATTTAGATATTGAAAATTATTTTAAAAGAATATCTGTACCATCTGTGCCTGCATATTTTAAACCAATTTCTCATAAAAGAATTATTCAAATTTTATTAGAAGAAACCAGTAAGTGTTTTGATAAAACTGCCAACTTATATAAACAAGAAGAACTATTACAATTAGCCAATTTATTAGATGATTAATATTTATTACACCAAAACTATTTATGTATTTATCTAAAACATATTGGTGGTTAAAAGTTTTATATCCTTCTCTTATTTGGAATATGCAGAGAAATGAAAAAACTTTATATCTAACATTTGATGATGGGCCTAATAAAAATGCAACCCCATTTGTTTTAGAGCAATTAAAACTATTCAATGCAAAAGCAACTTTTTTTTGTATAGGAAAAAATGTGATTCAATATCCAAAAATTTATCAGCAAATAATAAATGAAGGTCATTCAGTAGGTAATCATACACAACAACATATTAATGGATGGAAAACAAAAACAGCCTATTATATTGATGATGTAAAAACTGCAGCAAAAAATATTCAATCTCATTTTTTTCGTCCACCTTATGGAAGAATAAAAAGACAACAAGCCAAAAAAATTTCTCAACTTTATTTAGGTAAAAATAAACTTGACACAAAAATTATTATGTGGGATGTTTTAAGTGGCGATTTTGATACTTCTATTTCAGGAGAAAAGTGCTGGCAAAATGTTTTACAATATGCTCAAAATGGCAGTATCATTGTTTTTCATGATAGTGATAAAGCTTGGGAAAGAATGAGCTATGCTCTTCCTAAAGTGTTAGAACATTTTACACAAAAAGGTTTTTTATTTAAAGCTATTTAATTAGTTTTTTCAAACAACTTCAACAAAACATTGCTTTAAGCAAACTATCAGTTATTTTTGCTATCTAATATTTTTAAATATGCAAAGAGATACTCAGGTTTTTGATTTAATTAAACAAGAATTAAACAGACAAAGAAGAGGCATAGAATTAATTGCCAGCGAAAATTTTACAAGTCTTCAAGTAATGCAAGCAATGGGCGGTGTAATGACAAATAAATATGCTGAAGGCTACCCTGGTAGAAGATATTATGGTGGATGTGAAATTGTAGATCAAACAGAGCAATTAGCAATTGATAGATTAAAACAAATTTTTAATGTTGAGTATGCCAATGTGCAACCTCATAGTGGAGCACAAGCTAATGCTGCTTTAATGTTAGCTATTCTTCAACCTGGAGATGATATTTTAGGATTAGATTTAAGTATGGGTGGACATTTAACACATGGAAGCCCTGTAAATTTTAGTGGCAAATTATACAAACCACATTTTTATAGTGTAACAAAAGAGGAGGGAAGAATTGATTATGATGTATTAGAAAAAAAGGCAAGAGAAGTAAAACCTAAATTAATTATTTGTGGAGCAAGTGCATACAGCAGAGATATTGATTATGCAAGAATAAGAAAAGTGGCAGATGAAGTTGGAGCTTTTGTAATGGCAGATATTGCACATCCTGCTGGGCTTATTGCAAAGGGATTATTAAGCTCTCCATTTAATCATTGTCATTTTGTTACATCTACTACTCATAAAACATTAAGAGGTCCAAGAGGTGGTGTAATTATGATGGCAAAAGATTTTGAAAATCCTTTTGGTTTAAAAGATGTAAAAGGAAATATAAGAATGATGAGCAATTTAATTGATATGGCTGTTTTCCCTGGTACGCAAGGTGGTCCTTTAGAACATGTAATAGCTGCAAAGGCTATTGCTTTTGGCGAAATTTTAAGTGATGAATTTACGGTGTATGCAAAGCAAGTTCAAAGCAATGCACAAGCAATGGCAAAAGCATTTGTAAACAGAGAATATAATATTATTAGTGGTGGCACAGATAATCATTTAATGTTGATAGATTTAAGAAATAAAAATATTAGTGGTAAAAAAGCAGAAAATGTTTTAGGCAAAGCAGATATTACTGCTAACAAAAACATGGTTCCTTATGATGATAAAAGTGCATTTGTAACAAGTGGTATTCGTTTTGGTGTAGCTGCTATAACAACAAGAGGTATGAAAGAAGAACACATGGAGTTTGTTGTAAATGTTATTGATAAAACTTTGATGAATGAAAGTGATGATGCAATACTGGCTAAAATAAAATCAGAAGTAAATGAATTTATGCAACAATTTCCTTTATACCCTGAATTAGGATAATTGAATTAGATGCAGGATAAACAAACAATAAATCAATATAAACAATAAAATTTTTATGATACAAAGAATACAATCATTATGGTTATTAATAGCATCTCTTTTTAGCTTTGCAACTTTAAGATTTGCATTTTATGCTGGTTCAGATAATACAGGTAAATATGTAGAGTTTAATGCAAACGATAATTTCTTTGTTTTAATTTTAACTATAGTTGTTGCTGCTGCTTTATTAGTAAATATTTTTTTATATAAGGATAGAAAAATGCAATTAAAAATTACCATTGCAACTTTAGTTGTTTATATACTAACATTAATACTTGCTTTTTCTAAAACAACTAATTTTTTACAAGGAAAATTTGCACTCACATCAGTAATCTATTTTGCAATACCAGTTTTTATTTTCTTAGCTGCAAGAGCAATTTATAAAGATGAGAAATTAGTAAAAAGTGCTGATAAGCTTAGATAGAATGAAATTATAAATTTAGAATATAAAATATAAAAAAGAAAAACAAATGGATAAAAATCAACCACAAAACAATAATCAATTAAATATTGAAATAACAGAAGAAGTAGCTGAAGGTACTTATGCCAACTTAGCTATTATTACACATAGCCATGCAGAGTTTGTATTAGACTTTGTAAATGTTATGCCAAGCACTCCTAAAAGCAAAGTAAAAAGTAGAATAATTTTTACACCAATGCATGCTAAACGTTTTATGAAAGCATTAATTGAAAATATAGAACGATATGAAGCTGCTCATGGCTCAATACAAGATTTAGAGCAAATAGAAATTCCTATGAATTTTGGTGGACCAACAGCACAAGCTTAATGCTGTTAATCTTCATCAATAAATCTTTTTGTAATTGGTTGATAACTGTCGTTTCTTCTGTCTCTTAAAAATGGCCAGTGAGTTCTGAAAAAATCAGTTTTATTAGTATCTATTTCTACTACTACAGTTTCTTCATTTTCGTGAGAAGCCTTGTACAATAAACTTCCAAAAGGATTAGATACAAAACTACCACCCCAGAATTTCATTAATCCATTTTGCTCAAAACCAACTCTGTTAACACTTACAACATGCACACCATTTGCTACTGCATGACTACGTTGTATTGTTTGCCATGCATTGTATTGTTCAGTATTGGTTTCATCATCTTGCGAAGTAGCCCAACCAATTGCAGTTGGATAAAACAAAATTTCTGCACCCATTAAAGCAGTAATTCTTGCAGCTTCAGGATACCATTGATCCCAACAAATTAAAACACCAATAGTTGCATATTTTGTTTTAAAAATTTTATAGCCTAAATCACCTGGGGTAAAATAAAATTTTTCATAAAAAGCAGGGTCATCGGGTATGTGCATTTTTCTGTATTTACCCAAATAAGTTCCATCAGCATCAATTACTGCTGTTGTGTTATGATATAAACCTTGTGTTCTTTTTTCAAATAAAGAAGCAATAACAACTACATTATTTTCTTTAGCAACCTTAGATAATATTTCTGTGGAAGGTCCAGGAATACTTTCTGCCAAAGTAAAATTTTCATAATCTTCCACATCACAGAAGTATAAGGAAGTAAATAATTCTTGCAAACAAACTATTTGAGCACCTTTACTTGCAGCGTTTTTAATTTCATCAATTGCTTTTTGTAAATTAGATGCTTTATTTGCTGTACAACTCATTTGCACTAAGCCTATTTTCACTTTAGCCATATTAAAATTATTTAAGTCACAAAAGTAATTGAATGAAGCATATTTTTAATAGTGAAACAAAAACTTTAAAACAACATCACTCAATCTTCCTTAACTCATCAAAATCTATATTCATCAATTCATATTTTTCTATATTAGGCAAATAAAAATGCCACCATTCAGTTGCTAAAACTATAAAACCATGTTTTTGCATTGTATTTATTAAGATAGCTCTATTCTCTAAGACTTGTTTTTCAAGGTTTGAATAGTTAGTATGAGCTTTTTCTGTAAAATCATCAAAAGCTGTAGGCATTAAAAGTTCTTGTCCATTTTTTAAATTATAAAGAGTTATATCAACTGCAATACCTCTGTTATGACCACTTCCTTTAGCAGGATTTGCAGCATATTTTTCATCTGGTACAATTTGCCACATTTTTTGTGTAATGCTATAAGGTCTGTAAGCATCAAACACTTTTAATCCTAAACCAATTTTTGCTAAATCTTCAGCTACTTTTTGTAAATTTTCAGCAGCTTCAATTCTCATAAAAGCATCGGGATTATTATATAAAATTTGATGAGTAAAATTGTCTTTAGTAGCATATTTCCAATCAAAAATAATATTGGGTACATAATTTTTAAGCAATACCATCTTTTTACTACTATCTTTTTTTATTGTTAGTTGATATTGTTCTATTGTATTTATAACCCTTAAACCATACTCATTTTTTGCAATTTTTTGTACATTATTTGTACAAGAAAAAGCGTTAAAAATCAATAGTAGCCATATTAATTTGTAATTCATATAAAAAATATTAGAATGGTGTATAAGTAAAATTCGGTTATTTTAATTCACATCCCTAATTTTGCAAGAATTAATTAAATGAAATATGAAGAAATTTTTTTTCTTGTTAGTTGTTATTTTAATTACAACAACATCTTTTGCTCAAACAACAACCAAAGCTGACTATAAGAAAAGACCAACACTTAGTGTCAACTTTTTTATGAAAGATTTTAAAACTCCAGATCGTATTGGTAGCACATCTTTATCTTCTGTTTTAGGAAATAATCAATGGGCTAAATTATCTGAAATGGATCCAGGTATTGGATTAACTTATTTAGAAGGGTTATCTGATCATTTGGATTTTGCTTCTAACTTACGTGGAAGTTTTGTAAAATATCCATTTCTTAAAGGAGTAAAATCTACATCAGATAAATTCTTATTAGAGTTAGATGCTACTGTGCGTTTAAAATTATTAACAGATAAATATGCATTTGTACCTTATGTATCTGGTGGTGTAGGTGCTAGTTTATATGGAGGCTCAACACTAGGTGCATTTATGCCATTTGGTGGAGGTTTTCAAGTAAACTTGGGAGATGGAGATGCATTTTTATTTACAGATGTAACTTTAAATGTACCTGTTACACATAAAACTACAAATTACAATTTGAATTATTCATTAGGAATTGCTGGTGCATTAACAGATAAAAAAGCTGTTAAACCTGTTGAAACTCCTATGCCTCCTAAAAAAGTAGAACCAAAAGATACTGATGGTGATGGTATTATAGATAGTTTAGATAAATGCCCAACTGTAAAAGGTGTAGCAAAATATCATGGCTGCCCAATACCAGATACTGATGGCGATGGCATTAACGATGAAGAAGATAAATGCCCAACTGTAAAAGGTGTAGCAAAATACAAAGGTTGTCCAATACCAGATACTGATAAAGATGGTATCAATGATGAAGAAGATAAATGCCCAACTGTACCAGGTTTAGCTCGTTATCAAGGTTGTCCAATACCAGATACTGATGGTGATGGAGTAAATGATGAAGAAGATAAATGTCCAACTATTGCTGGTCCTGCTTCAAATCATGGTTGTCCAATTATCACAGAAGAAAAGAAGAAAAAAGTAGAATTGGCTGCTAAAGATATTTTCTTTGCTACTGGTAAATATTCAATTTTACCTAAGAGCTATAAATCTTTAGATACAGTAGTTGCTTTATTAAAAGAGAGTGGTAATGAAACAATAGGTTTAGAAATTTCTGGTTTTACAGATAATGTAGGTAAACCTGCCAATAACTTAAAACTTTCTCAAACACGTGCAAATGCTATATTAGCTTACTTTAAAAAGAAAGGTATTGATGCTAAACGTTTATCTGCAAAAGGATATGGACAAGAAAATCCAATTGGAGATAACAAAACAGCAGCTGGTAGAGCTTTAAACAGAAGAGTTGAATTAAAGCTTGTTGAAATTAAATAAGTTTCATTAAGAATATGAATTTTATAGAGAGCTGCCCTTTGGTAGCTCTCTTTTTTTTCTAAATAACTTACTCTCTATCTTTTTTTATACAATGAAAATTTATATAAAAGAATTCATCATAAACAAAGAGGCTTTTTATTAAAATAATATTTGTTGCACATTCATCAGTCATTTAGCAAAAACTTATCTTCGCTGTATGACAGAAAAAATACTCATTTTAGATTTTGGTAGTCAGTTTACACAACTAATTGCACGTAGTGTTAGAGAAGCAAATATTTATTGTGAAATTATTCCTTACAACAAACCATTTGAAATAGATAATTCTTTAAAAGGAATTATTTTAAGTGGTAGCCCATTTAGTGTAAATGATGCAAATAATCCTGTAGTAAATATACCTTTATTGGTAGAACAGTTGCCTGTTTTAGGCATTTGTTATGGAGCACAATTAATTGCAAAAGAATTTGGTGGTAGTGTAGATAAAAGCAATAAAAGAGAATATGGACGTGCAGCATTACAAATTATTCAGCAAGATGTGTTATTCAAAAATGTAAATAATCATTCTCAAGTTTGGATGAGCCATAGTGATAGCATTTCATATCTTCCAGAAAATTTTGAAAAATTAGCAACAACAGAAAATATTCCTATTGCAGCATTTAAAAAAAATACTTTTAATACAAATCCATTGTATGGTTTACAGTTTCATCCAGAAGTATATCATTCAACAGAAGGAAAAATAATTATCAAAAACTTTTTAGTTGAAATATGTGGTTGTAAACAAAATTGGACACCAGCATCATTTGTGCAAGAAACTATTGAAGCCTTGAAACAACAGATAGGAGATGCTCATGTAATTATGGCTTTGAGTGGAGGTGTTGATAGTACTGTTGCTGCAATGCTTATAAGCAAAGCAATTGGCAACAAACTACATGGCATTTTTGTAGATAATGGCTTACTCAGAAAAAATGAATTTGAGCAAGTACTAAAAACCTATCAGCAGTTGCAGTTGAATGTTAAAGGTATAGATGCTAAACAATTATTCTACGAACAATTAAAAGACAAAACAGACCCTGAGCAAAAACGAAAAACTATTGGAAAACTTTTTATAGATGTTTTTCAAAAGGAAGCTCAAAAAATGAGTGAAGCAAAATTTTTAGGACAAGGAACCATTTATCCTGATGTTATTGAAAGTATAAGTGTACATGGACCAAGTGCTACCATAAAAAGCCATCATAATGTTGGAGGTTTACCAGATACTTTACACTTAAATTTAGTAGAACCATTACGTTTTTTATTTAAAGATGAAGTAAGAAAAGTAGGTTTAGAATTAGGCATTCCTGCTGAAATGATTAATAGACATCCATTTCCAGGACCAGGTCTTGCTATTAGAATTTTAGGAGAAGTAACAGAAGAAAAAGTAAAACTTTTGCAAGAGGCAGATGCCATTTATATTCAACAATTAAGAGAAGCAAATTTGTATAAAGAAGTTTGGCAAGCAGCTACTATTTTATTACCTGTAAAAAGCGTTGGAGTAATGGGAGATGAAAGAACTTATGAATACACAATAGCATTAAGAGCTGTAACAAGTGTTGATGGAATGACTGCAGATTGGGCACATTTGCCTTATACATTTTTAGCACATGTTTCTAATGAAATTATCAATAATGTTCGTGGCATTAATAGAGTTGTATATGATATCAGTAGTAAACCTCCTGCAACTATTGAGTGGGAATAATCAATTTGTTTCATTTTTTGGCATTATATTTATACTATCTTAAAACATTATTAGTATGCTATGAAATATATTTTTCTATTTACAATATTATTACAACTAACATTTTCTAGCAAGGCACAAACAAACGATACAACTTCAAAAACTGTATATAAAGTTGCTGTATTAGCTCCAATATTTTTAGATTCTGCTTTTACTAGGAATGTATTTAAAGTAACAGGCAATTCTTTACCAAAAAATATTTTACCAGGGCTAGATTTTTATAATGGTGTAATGATGGCAGTTGATACTTTACAAAAAGAAAAGCAACCTTTAGAAATAATTTTTTACGATACAAAAAATAATACTTTACCTCTTAAAAAAATATTAACTCAAAATGTATGGGATAGTGTATCGTTAATAATTGCTTCTTTTAAAGATAGAAATGAAATTAAACTCTTAGCAGATTTTGCTAAGCAAAAAAAAATTCCAATTATTTCTGCAACATATCCTAACAATGGTGGAGTAGGAGAGAACCCATATTTTGTTATTCTAAATTCAACATTGCAAACACATGTTGAGGGGTTGTATAAGTATATTCAAAAAAAATATTCTAATAATAATATTGTTTACATAAAACGTAAAGGAAAATTAGAAAATGAAATTGCTAATATTTTTTCTGCAATGAAAGATGCTACAGATGCAACTCCATTAAAATACAAAACAGTTGAATTGTCTGATACTTTTACTATACAACAATTAAGAAATTCTTTAGATAGCCTTAAACAAAATGTTGTAATATGTGGTAGTGTAAATGAAAATTTTGGAATAAGATTAGTTAATAGCCTTACTGCATTAAAAAGAATTAATTCCGTAGCTATTGGTATGCCTACTTGGGATGGCATTAAAGACTTCAACAAACCATCTATGGATGAAGTAACAAAAGGAATAGAAATTATTTACACAACTCCCTACAATTTTAAAAGAGAAGAAGGCTTTGGAAAATATTTGACAGATATATATAGAGATAAATTTTTTGCACGTGCCAGCGATTGGTTTTTAAAAGGCTATGAAGCAACCTATTTCTACTGCCATTTATTAACTAAATACCCTTCAGAATTTATGAACTATTTATCGGCAGAAAATAATTTTAAAATTTTTACAGATTTCAATATTCAACCAGTATTAAATAATAAAGAAGTACCAAGCATTGATTATTTTGAAAATAAAAAATTATACTTTATTAAAAAGCAAGATGGTGCAATAAAATCCATAGATTAATTGTTTGCATAATTTTATACAATTTCAACACTAATTTTCTTTTAACTTTACCAATTACTAAAAATTAAAAATAATTGTATGAGCAGAATAGAAGAATCAGAATTAATCATAAATAATCGTGGTGGAATTTATCATATAGATTTAACTCCAGATGAATTAGCTGATACTGTTATAACTGTTGGCGACCCTGATAGAGTTGCAGTTGTAAGCAAATACTTTGATAGGATTGAAGTAAAAAGACAACATAGAGAATTTATTTCTCACACCGGTTATGTAGGCAAAAAAAGAATTACAGTAATTTCAACTGGTATTGGTCCAGATAATATTGATATTGCAGTAAACGAATTAGATGCTGTAAAAAATATTGACTTTACAACACGTACTATAAAACCTACACAAACACCTTTAACCATTATTCGTTTAGGTACTTCTGGTTCATTACAAGCAGATATTCCTGTAGATAGTTTAGTTACAGGAACGCATGGTTTAGGCTTAGATAATTTATTAAATTATTATAGGCTTGAAATGAATGTTGAAGAACAACAATTACTTCAACACTTTATTGCACATACACAACTTACAGGAAATATTCAACCTTATATAGCATCTTGTAGTGCTAATGTTATTAAGCATTTTGTAGATGGATTTCACAGAGGCATTACAGTTACTTGTCCTGGCTTTTATGGACCTCAAGGAAGAATTTTAAGATTAGGAATCTCTAATCCTACTTTAGTAGATAACCTTACAAGTTTTTCTTTTGGCAATCATCGTATCAGCAATTTTGAAATGGAAACAAGTGCCATTTATGGTTTAGGCAAATTATTAGGACATCAATGTTTAAGCATTAATGTAATTGTTGCAAACAGAGTAAGAAAAGAGTTTAGTAAAGATGGTGCAGCAGCTGTAGAAAAATTAATTAAAACTTGTTTAGCTATTATAGAAAATATTTAATTTTTCTGTTTCAAAAAATTGTTATTATCCAAATTCTAATTCAGTATTATCGCCAATATTAAGACTATGGCTTAAGCCTTTAATATTGGCATCACTACCAATAAGGGAGTTGTCCAAAACTACTTCATGCATATTTGTATAAGAGCCAATAATGCTATCTCTTACTATAGAATTTGTAATGGATGTATTACTACCAATGGTTACATGTGGACCAATAATGGATTTTTGAATAGTACAATTTGGAGCAATACTTACTGGAGGTATTATAATAGTATCTTCAAATAAATGCTCACTATTAGTATTTCCACCAATTTTTTTTAATAAAGTAGCATTACTTTCTAATAAGGTTTCTTTTTTACCACAATCAAACCAATTTTTTACTTTAAAATGCTGAAACTTTACACCTCGTTTTAGCATACAATCTAAAGCATCTGTTAAGTTATATTCTCCTTGTGTTTTTATATTTTGTGTAAGTATATATTGTAAACATTCAAACAAAAAATTACTTTCTTTTATTTTATACAAACCCACCAAAGCCATATTACTCTTAGGTATTGCAGGTTTTTCAATAACAGATTCTATAAAGTTATCATCATCTATAATAGCTACACCAAAGTTTCTTGGGTCATCTACTTTTTTTACACCCAACATACTATAAGGGCTGTTTAAAACTTCTTTAATATCATACTCACAAATGGTATCTCCAAGAGCAATAAAAACTTCATCATTACCTACAATGTTTTTTGCAAGTTCAATAGCATGACCTGTACCTTGTCTTTCATTTTGATAAACAAAGTAAGTAGTAAGTTCAGGATAAGTTTGATTAACATAATCCTGAATTTTGTCACCCAAATAACCTACAATAAAAATATATTCATTTATGCCAACTTCTTTTAATTGGTCTATAATAAAGCTAAGAATAGTTTTGCCAGCAATAGGTATTAAAGCCTTTGGTTGAGTGTATGTGTGAGGTCTTAATTTTGTGCCTGCACCTGCAACGGGGATGATTGCTTTCATTAGATTATACATTTACCCAAAATCAAACACCACAAAATCATCACTTTCATTTTTGGGAGAGTGAAAATAATAAAATTTATTATTCCAAAAATTTTTATTGAAAAATAGCAAATTTTAAAGCCTCCATTAACTCCTCCAAAGAAGTAGAATTAGATGGTAAAAAATTGTTGTATAGAGTTTATCTAAATGTACTTTAATATAAAAAGAAATATGCTTTTATCTACTAGTATAATTATATTTTTTTACAATGGATTCATTATTGTAAGGTATGAATTGCTTTATTGCAGTTTCTCTACTCCCTGCTATGTGTATAGGTGAAATTTGGAGAGAACAAAAGTTTAGAAGCTTAAAAAATAATTTACCAACATTAACAACCATTTCATCACTTTCAACTTATTAATTATACTGAGGGTCTAAAGGATAATTAATCATTTGTTTATACTCGCCTCCCAAATCTATTAAAGCATCTTTCCAAATATTTTGAACATCTTTATGAAAAACAAGCGATGAAGTAGCTTGTCTTGTTATCCAACTTTTTGTTTTTAATTCTTCTTCTAATTGCCCTTCGCCCCAACCACTATAACCAATAAAAAAACGAATATCTTTTTTAGATAGTTGTTTATTTTTTATTAACTCTGTAATTAATTCAAAATCGCCACCCCAAAAAATATTATCCATTACTTCCATACTATCATCAATAATATCTGGTCGTTTGTGTAAAAAATGAATAGTATCTTTTTGTACAGGTCCACCATAAAATAAAGGGAAATCAAGCATTGCATCTTCATCTAACATAGTACCTAAAGCACTTTCATAAGGCTTATTTAATACAAAGCCAAAACTACCTTCTGATTGATGGTCACATATTAAAACTACACTTCTGCTAAAGTTAGGGTCTTTTAAAAATGGGTCAGATATTAATAATAACCCTGGAGCAATATCTATCATAACTGAAAATTATGATTTTAATATTAATTACAAAAAAATATTTGATTAAAGTTAAAATGCTGATAAATAATTTTTAAATCAATGCATCAATATTTTGTACTCTTATATTTGTTTTAATATTTTATAAATAAGGGTTATAAATAATTTTTTCTTTTCTGATTATAAAAAGAAAGCATGAAAAAAACTTTACCTGTAATAGTTATATTAATTACTCTCTCTCTGTTTGGCTTAATAGCATTGCAGGTATCTTGGCTTAAAAATTTATTAGAAGTAAGACAAAGTCATTTACTAACTAAAGTACAAACTATCACAACACAAGTTGCAGCAGATTTAAGTCGTTCTGTTTATACTGCTCCTACTATTCGTTTGCCAAGAAAAGCACCTAAAATTGCTAATGATTTTAATTTAAAATTGTTATTACGTCCACCAAGTATTGAAGATAAATTTACGCCACAAGAAATTTTTGCTAAACTTAGAACTGCATTTGATGAAGCAAATTTGAAGCAAATGAAATTTGAATTTGCCATTGCAAATAGTGATGGAGATTATGAAATGCAATCGTCTTATTATGCAAAAGAATTTTATGATACTGCCTCCAATAAAAGAATACATAATTATATAGTACCAGAAACAGGAACAGACCTTGATGGAATTATTCAGGCAGAGCAAATGATTGTAATTGTACCAGATTTTAATAAACAAGTTTGGAGTAGTTTAAAATGGATTTTAGCAGGTGCAACCATTTTTATGTTAATTATTATTGCTGCATTTTATGTAACACTTAAAAGTTTATTTAATCAAAAAAAATTAAGTGAAATAAAAGGCGATTTTATCAATAATATGACACATGAATTTAAAACGCCTTTAGCCACTATTTCTTTAGCAATAGATTCTATCAGAAACGAAAAAGTACAAAACGATAAAGATAAGTTACAGTATTTCAGTAATATTATTAAAGAAGAAAATAAACGAATGAACAAACATGTTGAAACAATTTTGCAGGCTGCTTTAATGGAAAAACAAGAGTTGCAATTTAGTTTTACTACAGTTCATATTCATCAAATTTTACAATCGGTTATTGATGCATTTAATCTTCAATTAAACGAAAAAAATGGTATTATTGAAACAAATTTTCTTGCTAAAACAGATTTAGTAAAAGCTGATGAAGTTCATTTAACCAATATGTTATCTAACCTTATAGATAATGCCATAAAATATTCTAAAGATAATTTAGTAATTAAAATTTCTACCACAAATAATAGTAAAGCTATTTGTATTAAAATAGAAGACAATGGCATTGGAATGAATAAAGAAACTTTAAAAAGAATTTTTGAAAAATTTTATCGTGCACATACAGGTAATGTACATAATGTAAAAGGTTTTGGCTTAGGTATGAGCTATGTAAAAACAGTTTTAGATGCTCATAAAGGAAAAATAAAAGCAGATAGTACTTTAGGTAAAGGAAGTACTTTTATTGTTGAATTGCCTTTTAGTTAAATAAAAAAAGTTTATACTGCAAAAGAAGTTCCACAACCACAAGTTTTTGTAGCACTTGGATTAGTAAACGTAAAGCCTCTACTGTTTAAGCCATCATTCCAATCAACCTCCATTCCTTGTAAATAAATGCTATGGCTTTTAGTCATGATGAAAGAAAAATCTTCTGTGTCGTACAATTCATCATCTTCTTGTTGGTTATCAAAACATAAAATATAACTCATACCACTACAACCACCTCCTTTAACACCTACACGAAATTTTTTAGTTGCATCAAATCCTTCTTCTTGCATTAATCTTTTAATTTCTGCAATGGCATTTTTTGTAAAAGTAACAGGGGCTAATATTGTTGAATTCATTATTATTTTATTTGTGAATGACAAAAATAAATGTGTCTTTTCTTTTTTAATAATTTAACTATTACGATAATAGGAAATTGTGTGTTAATGTTTAATTATTTTTAAAATTCATTTAAAAACAGTTTGTTTATAAGTAAAACAATTTCCTACATCTATATTTGTAAAAATTTATGTATGGGATATGATTTATTGGCAATTGTATTTGTAGCTGCTATAGTAATTTTTATAATTGGTACATTAGTAGTTCCTTATTTTCGTTCAAGAAAGAAAAAAAAAGCTACAATGGCTACAAATAATACTTTTGATAATGCTTCTAAACAAATGCAATTACAAGCTTATGAACGCTTAATATTATTGATAGATAGAATTGCATTACCAAATTTAATTCCTCGTTTATCAAAGCCTGGCTTTACTGCTAAAGAAATGCAACTATTTTTAATAGATAATATTCAACAAGAATTTGAGTATAATATAACACAGCAAGTATATGTTACAGCAGAAAGTTGGAATGCTGTAAAGAGTTTGAAAGAGCAAAATTTAGCCATCATTAATCACATTGCTAATTTTTTGCCAGATGAAGCAACAGGTTTGGATTTATGTAAAATTTTAGCTGAATTTTTATTGAAAGATAAAAGAGGCACTATGCATGAATTAGTAAGTGAAGCTGTTAGTTTTGAAGCTAAAAAGATATTGTAATTTTTTAATTGCTTTCCCAAATTTTCCAATTTTCTTCTGCTTGAATAGTTAGCATATCGCTACCATTTTTAATTATTGATTTATGATGTTGTCCTAATTGTAAAAATTTGGTAAGTGGTGGATTATAAACCAAATCAAATAAATAATGATTTGCTGTTAGTAATTGATAAGGAATATCAGGACACTCATTTGTATTAGGAAATGTACCTAAAGGAGTGGTGTTGATAATAATAGTGTATTCTTCTAACAGTTGTTGGTTTATTTGCTGATAAGTAATAGTAGTTTCATTAATTATTTTTCTTGAAACATTTAAAAAAGAAATACCTAATTTTTTTAAAACAAATTGTACTGCTTTTGCTGCACCACCAGTTCCTAATATTAATGCTTTATTGTGTTGTGGTTGTAATAATTCTGTAAAAGATTTTTCAAAACCTATTATATCGGTATTGTAACCATATAATTGACCATCTATTATTTTTACACAATTACAAGCCTGTATTTTTTGCACTTCGTCAGAGGCAAAATGTAAAAAAGGAATAATTGCTTGTTTGTAAGGAATGGTAATTGCAAAGCCATATAGAGAAGAATTGTTTTGAACAATTTCTGTTATTTGTTCTATATGTTTTAAAGCAAAATTTTGAAATTGATAGGATAATAAATTTTCCTTCTTAAACTTTTCATCAAAATATTTTTTAGATAATGAATGAGTGAGAGGATTACCAATTAAGCCATATAGTTTCATTAATAAATAGCTTTGTCATTATCCAAATATAATCTAAAAGTATCTCCACGTAAACCAATTCTCATGGCTTCAAGAGGTAAAACTTCAGATGGTGCAATATTTCCTAAGTTCACATTACAACCAATTAGGTTTAAGAAATAAAGTTGTTGAGCTTTTTGAGGAGCTTCCCAAATAATTTTTTCGCTGGGTATTTTAGTTAAAATTTCTTGTACCAATCCTTCTCTTACTTCTCCTGTACCTCTATAAATACCCACATTACCAGCTTCTCTAGCTTCAGCAATTACATAACTGCTACCAGCTTCAAGCTCAGCAGTCATAAGTTCTATCCATTTATAAGGAGGCATAATGTTAGTGGCATCTTTGCTTCCTACTTCACTTAAAACAGTAGCATACTTTGTCATCTTTTCTATATAACCACATTTTTCTGTATGTGGTATTGTTATAGAGCCATCACTTACTTCTATAAAATCAATTTCATAATCTTTACAAATAGCTACATATTCATCTATTTGATTACGAATTAAAAATGCTTCAAATAAAGTACCACCAAAATAAACGTGCATACCTGCATTTTTATAAGCTTCAATTTTTTTTCTAAGATTAGGAGTTACGTGAGCAGTACCAAAACCAAGTTTTATTAAATCTACATGAGGTATTGCAATTTCTATAAAGTTTTGGGCTTCGCCAAAGCTAAGACCTTTATCCATTACCATTGTTAATCCATAAGTACGAGGAACTTTTGTACGAATGGGCATTTGAGAAAGATTAAAATTCATTGATATAATTATTTTAAATACTAAGCACAAAAGTAAGACTATGAAAGAAAAAATAAATAATTACTTAACCATAAATAGGTGAGAAGCATTATTTTGTCTTTCTACCTTTTTTATATTTTGCTGCAATATCAACAACAGAAGGGTTTTGTAATAATGATGGATTAAGTTCTATAAATTTTTTAAGCAACTTAGGAGCTTTTTCCATTGCTTTTTCTAATTGAAATAATGCCTCTTTGTTTTTACCTATATAAAACAAAGCAATGCTGTAATAAAAAATAAAAATTGTTTTTCCTTCTGTAGCTTTTAGTGCTGCATTACATTGTTCAGCTGCTTCTTCATAATATTTTGCATTTATTAAGCAACGTATTAATGCTTCCCAGCCAGCTTTGTTTTTTGGTTTTAAATGAACTACAATACCAAAGCACATTACAGCCTCTTTATATTGATGAAGATTCATTTTACATTCTCCCATAGAAAGATGATATTCTGGCACATTTTTATGAATTAGCATTGCTTGCTCTAATTGCTTTATAGCAGAACGCCATTGACCTTCTGCTGTATAAGTTGAAGCTATTTTATAATATAATTTACTATCGTCTGGATTTAAGTGAACAGCTTTTTTGTAATGAAATCTTGCTTGTGCTGTATTGCCAATTTTATGATAACAATGACCAATGGCTTCATAAATTACATCTTCTGGTCGTGTAAGTTCTAAAACTTTTTCTAAAACCTCAATAGCATCTTTATATTTTCGTAATCTTAAATATGCATCACCCATATTACGATAAGCATAATCAAATTTTTCATCAATAGCAATAGCATATTGATAAGCATCGATAGCTTTTTCATAAAGTTTTAATCCTTGAAATGCAGCAGCAAGGTTAAACCATGCAATTTCGTTGTAAGGATATTGATCAATTATTTTTTGATGAAGTTGAATACTTTCTTCACTACGCCCTGTAAAATCTGTCCAAAAACATATTTTATACAATGCTTCATCGTTGTTAGGGTCTTCTTCTAAAATTAGTTTTAAACAATCAAATACTTTATCAAATTCTTCATAATCATCATATACATCAGCTAATTCAAATAATAAATCTATTCTTTCTTTTCCTTCAAAAAGTAATAAGGCTTCTTCTAAAAGTGCTACAGCATCTTGTTGTTTGTCTAAAGCTAAAAGAGCATCTGTTTTTAAAATATATAAACCAATATCTGTACTATCATATAAAGCAGCAGTATCTAAAATTAGTAATGCTTCTTTATATTTTTTAGAACAAAGAAGTAAATCTGCTTTTCTAAGCATTAATTGAGATGAATATGGAAATTGTTCAATACCAATTTCAGCAGCTTCAAGTGCTTCTTGAATATTGTCTTTGTCATGAAAATGGTCTATTATACGTTCAAAATCTTCCTCTTCAATAAAAGGATGATTTCTCCCATTCTTTAAATTGTAATAGTGCCTCAAAAGTTCTTTGAGTTGCTCTCTATCTTCGTGAAAAGGATGTTGTTCTTTCATTGTTTTTACCAAAGTGCTGTAAGATTACAAAAAAATATATAACAAAATGTAACTTTTTGTAGTTATTAACGTCTTGTTAATAAGAAATAATTTGTTAAATATTTTTGAAATAACTATTTTTGTGAAAATGAAACTTCTAAAACACATACATAAACTTGCAATAGCCATTATATTAGTAATGGGAGTTCAGGTATTGTATGCATCAAGTTCTTTTTCTGGAGGAAAAGATAATAAAAAAGAAGTTAATAAATATTCCCTCAAAAATTTAAGTAAGTATAGTAACAAAACATTGAGTTTAGATGTTGCTAAGTATAACTTCAAAATAAATTCTACTTCTTTAGATAATGATTTATTGAATAATAACAATAATTCTGCTATTCAATTTTCAAAAGGAAATACAACCTTTATTTATCCATATAAAATGAAGGTAAAAGTTCCTAAATTTAAAACGCCTACTCCTAATAGGTTTTAATAAATTATCTCTATAAAATTTTCATTTAATTGCTTTTTCTAAATAAAATTAGAATATATCTTATTGTGTATTAAAAGAACTACAAAATATTCCAATAAAAATATTTATACATAGTTTGGTTAGTCAGTGGTTTTTATTATCTATTATCCCCTATTTTTGCCACCCATTTTAAATAAATAATTAAGATATTAATTGCTTATGACTACTGATATGTTATTTTTTTTAGTACCTGCATTAGGAATTGTGGGTTTGTTATATACTTTCATAAAGTTTAATTGGGTTTCCAAGCAAGATGCAGGAAACGAAAGAATGAAAGAAATTAGTAATTATATTGCTCAAGGAGCAATGGCTTTTTTAAAAGCTGAGTGGAAAATTTTAAGCTACTTTGTAATAATTGTTGCCTTATTATTAGGCTTTATGGCAACTACAAATCCTCACAGTCATTGGAGTATATCTATTGCTTTTATTTTAGGAGCAGTATGTAGTGCAGCAGCAGGTTATATTGGAATGTTGGTTGCTACAAAAGCTAATGTTCGTACAGCACAAGCAGCACGTAGCAGTTTATCAAAAGCATTATCTGTATCTTTTACAGGAGGAGCTGTTATGGGCTTAGGCGTTGCTGGTTTAGCTGTATTAGGTTTAGGAGGAGTATTTCTTGCTCTTAAAGGTTTCTTTGCTCCTACATCAATTTCATCTGATGAAATGCTAACAACTATTGAAGTATTAACAGGCTTTTCACTTGGTGCAGAAAGTATTGCATTATTTGCTCGTGTTGGTGGTGGTATTTATACAAAAGCTGCTGATGTTGGTGCTGATTTAGTTGGTAAAGTAGAAGCAGGAATTCCTGAAGATGATCCTCGTAACCCTGCAACCATTGCAGATAATGTAGGAGATAATGTTGGTGATGTAGCTGGTATGGGAGCAGATTTATTTGGCTCTTATGTAGCAACAGTTTTAGCAACAATGGTATTAGGGCAAGAAACAATTTCTACAGATAATTTTGGTGGTTATGCACCTATATTATTACCAATGCTTATTGCTGGTATTGGAATTATTTTTTCAATAATAGGAACATGGTTTGTACGTGTAAGTGATAGTGCTGGAATTAATACAGCAAATGTTCAAAAAGCATTAAACATGGGCAACTGGGGTTCTATTATTTTAACTGCATTAGCTTGTGTTGGTTTAGTGTATTATATTTTACCAGATACAGCAATGCAATTAAGAGGAATTGAATTTACTAAATGGGGTGTTTTAGGTGCAATTGCAGTTGGTTTAGCAGTTGGTGCTTTAATGAGTATTATTACTGAATATTATACAGCAATGGGCAAACGCCCTGTTTTATCCATCATTCGTCAAAGTGCTACAGGTCATGCTACAAACGTAATTGGTGGTTTAGCAATAGGTATGGAAAGTACATTTTTACCAATACTTGTTTTAGCAGGTGGTATCTGGGGAAGTTATGAATGTGCTGGCTTATATGGTGTTGCTATTGCTGCTGCAGGTATGATGGCTACTACAGCAATGCAATTAGCTATTGATGCTTTTGGTCCAATAGCAGATAATGCAGGTGGTATTGCTGAAATGAGTGAATTACCAAGTGATGTTCGTGAAAAAACTGATGTGTTAGATGCTGTTGGAAATACAACAGCTGCAACAGGAAAAGGCTTTGCTATTGCTTCTGCTGCTTTAACGGCTTTAGCTTTGTTTGCTGCATTTGTTGGTGTATCTAAAATTAGTGGAATTGATATTTATAAAGCAAAAGTTTTAGCATCATTATTTGTTGGCGGGATGATACCTTTTATTTTCTCTTCTTTAGCTATTAGAGCTGTTGGAGAGGCAGCAATGGCAATGGTAGAAGAAGTAAGAAGACAATTTAGAACTATTCCTGGAATAATGGAAGGAAAAGCAAAACCTGAGTATGATAAATGTGTGGCAATTTCTACAGAAGCATCAATTAAAAAAATGATGGCTCCTGGTGCAATAGCAATATTATCTCCTATTATTATTGGCTTTACTTTAGGTGCTGAAGCTTTAGGTGGTTTTTTAGCTGGTGCTACTGTAAGTGGTGTATTAATGGGCATGTTTCAAAATAATGCTGGTGGTGCTTGGGATAATGCAAAAAAATCTTTTGAAAAAGGAGTAGATATTAATGGAGAAATGTTTTATAAAAAATCTGAACCACATAAAGCATCTGTAACTGGTGATACAGTTGGTGATCCTTTTAAAGATACCTCTGGTCCATCAATGAATATTTTAATTAAGTTGATGAGTATTGTATCATTGGTTATTGCTCCAACCTTAGCTCAATTACATTCTAATGAAGTAGCTACTACTTCTACTAATAATAAAATAGAAGTAACAGTTGAAAAAAATACAAATGGGGGACAAGCATTTATAACTGCTTTAAAAAATGATGGTGTTATAAATGATAATGATGAAGTGTTGTTTGATAATGGTATTTTTAGTATTAATGGTGTAGCTCAATCAGATGAATTTAATAAAAAGTATATCGCATTATTAGATTTAAAAGAAGGAGAATTAACTTATCTAAAATGGAATCCTAAGTCAGATAAAAAGTAGAAATAAACTATTTAAACTTTAGTTTTTTATAAAATTGCTCTATAATTATATAGAGCAATTTTTTGTAGTAATATCATAAGATAATGTAATGAGAGGAGTAATATTTAGTATTGAAAAATGTTTTAATAATTTTCATTAAGGCAGATTCAAGTTGTAAGTGCAACTGTTAATTAATTTGGTTTAAAGTTAGCGATAAAAACTTGTAATGGAGTTTTATAGTTTAAAGATTTTCTTGGTCTGTTATTAAGTTTGTTTTGTATTTCTACAAAAAATTGTA
>JBPXJV010000039.1:0-37219 GCA_051715485.1 Chitinophagales bacterium | reverse complement strand
CATTGTTGTCCGATAAATGTACGATTTGATTAATAAGTGTCGCTACACACCTTGATATTGCTGCATTTTGTTTTTATTTTTCAATAGCAGGGTGCTATGAAGAATTGAACATAATAGTTTGATTCGTTTTTGCTGGCTTCTTTTTCTTGTATTCGGTCAGTAGTTGCTTGATGCTGATATAGTTGAACAGGTGCAGTTTAAAGATGGTTACAAACACACTAAAAGCCATCTTGGTTTTATTATTTTGGTGTATCACCGATAGTAATAGTAGTGCTATTAAAGCCATCCAAATTTGAATTTCAATAGCGTTTTGATTGTCTCCAACAAAGTATTGTAAGGGAAAGTTTTGCTTTAACTTCTTAAAAAATAATTCAATTTTCCATCTGTATTTGTACAATAAAGCTATCGTTTCAGCATCCAATTCAAAGTTGTTGGTAATAAATTCATAGCTTCTATTTTGCTTTTCATCATACCAAGCAATACGCCTCAACTTCAATGTTTGTGGGTTGTTTAACTCGTCTTTATAAGTTTGTGTGATGCTGGTTTCTTGTAAAATATTAGATGAAGTGCTGTTATCGTGCAAACATTCTATGGCAATATCATACACAGCATTTTCTTTTTGTCGAGTAACAAAAAAAACACCTTGCTCTGTAAGTTTTGCATACTGTTTGTAGTTGTTGTATCCTTTATCAAACACCAAATAAGAACCTTGTGGTAGCTGTAATTTACTGTAAATATTTTGGTCATTATCGGCTGCTGCCGAAAAGTCTATAAAGTGGGGCATTAATGAGGTGCCGTGCAAAACAGTATTCTTTTTAATACCACCTTTCTTTTTTCCATTATCACTATACCTCCCATTGGTTTTAAGAATGGCTTTAAAGAGACTGAAAACAGTAGCATCCATTAAAAATAGCTGGTCTAAGATGGGTTTTGATAAAGTGCTGTCCGAGAAATTTGGTTTGTATAAAGCATACAGGGCTTCGTAAATAGATTTGAATACACCGGCTGGTCTATTTTTATTGCCATCGCTTAAAGTGCTACGAGGTGGCACATAATCAATGCCTAAATGATTTAGCTTGCCTTGGGCAATGCCAAGCCCAGCCTCAATCTCACGAAGTGAAGTGCTACCTGTAACCACACAATAGAGCATTGCTACAAAATGTTCGTAAGTCTTTAAGTGTTTGTAGTAATGATTGGCTTTGCACTTTGCTATTACTGGGCTTAAAATAGACTTGTTGCACAAAGAAATTAACTGAGAAAATAAATGCTGTCCGAAATAATTGTTACTTTGATTCATAGTTTTAAAGCGTAGTAACTTCAAAACAACAAAAAGGGTAACAGAAATGCTACCCTTTTATTTTTTTGTCGGACAATAATGTCCATATTTATTACTTCATAAAATAAGTTTTTACAATTATTATTATTCAAATTTTTTGGCATAATATTAGCAGAAGTTAAACAAGTTATTTATAAAAACCAATAACTTTACATCCCATTTTAATTATTAATTTAATTTAAAAACAAAAAGAAAAATATGAAAAAGTGTACATTCATTGTAGCAGCATTATTACTTACAGTTGGTGTTAATGCACAACAAAAAACAGAAACTACTTCAGAAACTGTAAAACCTCAACAACCTAAAGACATTACTAAGTACATTGAATTTAAAAATGCAGACTATGACTTTGGTAAAATACCATTTGGCAAACCTGCTGAATACGATTTAGGCATAAAAAATATAAGCAAAGAAGCTGTAACAATAGAAAGAGTTCAAGTAAGTTGTGGATGTACAACTCCAAAATATCAACAAGGTCAAAAATTAGCTCCAGGAGAATCTGCAACTGTTACATTAGGTTTTAATGGTAACTCTGAAGGTCATTTTACAAAATATGTAACTGTATTTTTTAATGATGGTATGAGCAAACAAATTACTTTCAAAGGAGAAACTTATAAAACTCCAGATGCAAGTGCTCCTGCAAATGGTAGTGTAGAGAAAATGAAAAAAGGCGGTAAATAATTTTATCGTTTTTATTATTCTTAATTAAAAAAAATCATATTTAGATGAAAAAAATATTATTAGCCATATTTCTATTTAGTTGTTTTGGTGTATTTGCACAATCTTCTGCTGAATTTAAAGTAGTAAAACACGATTTTGGAAAAATAAAACATAATGTTCCTGCAACTTATGTTTTTAAATTTATTAATAAAAGTGATAAACCATTAATTGTAGAAAGTGCAGTAGCTGGTTGTGGTTGCACAACGCCAGAATATCCTAAACAACCAATTGCAAAAGGTAAAGAAGGTACTATTAAAGTAACCTACAATGCTGCAACTATGGGTGTTTTTACAAAAGATGTTACTGTAAAATTTGCTAATGAACAACAACCAATAGTTTTAAATATTATTGGCGAAGTTGTAGAAACAAAAGCACCTACAAAACCAGTTAAGAAAGGATAAAATTTTTTATTTTAATTTTATAAAAAGCACTTCAGTAAGGATTGAAGTGTTTTTTATTTTCTATTGCCATGTATTATTTAACACAGAAAAATATCATACCTATATTTGCCACATGTTACAAATAAGCAAACGTGGAGATGCAATGCCAGCATCTCCTATCAGAAAATTAGTTCCTTATGCAGAAGTTGCAAAGAAAAAAGGAAGAACAGTATATCACTTAAATATTGGTCAGCCTGATATTGAAACTCCTAAACAAATGAGAGATGCTATTCATCAGGCAGATTTTACTATTTTAGAATATACACATAGTGCAGGTTTAGAAAGCTATAGAAAAAAATTAGCCAATTATTATAATAGTGTTGGTATCAATGTTTCTTACAATGATATCATTATTACAACAGGTGGCAGTGAAGCTATTTTATTTGGCTTTATGGCTTGTTTAGACCCTGGCGATGAAGTAATTATTCCTGAACCTTTTTATGCAAACTATAATGGTTTTGCAATAGCTGCAGGTGTAAATGTTGTTCCTGTAACTGCACATATTGAAAACGGTTTTGGCTTACCTCCTATTGAAGAATTTGAAAAGAAAATTACTAATAAAACAAAAGCTATTGTTATTTGTAATCCTAACAATCCTACAGGTTATAATTACAGTGAAAAAGAAATGTTGGAGTTAAAAGAAATTATTTTAAAACACAATCTTTATTTATTTGCTGATGAAGCTTACAGAGAATTTGTATATGAAGCAAAACAATATAGTGCAATGTATTTGCAAGGTGTAGAAAATAATGTTGTACTAATGGATACTATTAGCAAACGTTATAGTGCTTGTGGAGCAAGAATAGGGGCATTTGTAACAAAAAATAAACAATTAATAGATACTACCATGAAGTTTGCACAAATGCGTTTGTGTAGCCCTTATTTAGAGCAATTAGCAGGAGAAGCTGCAATAGATTTACCACAAGATTATTTTGATTTTACTAAAGCAGAATATTTAGCAAGAAGAGATTTATTGGTAAAAAGATTAAATGCAATGGAAGGTGTTTATTGCCCTAACCCAGGTGGTGCATTCTATGCTATGGCAAAACTTCCTATTGATGATTGTGATGTTTTTTGTCAATGGCTTTTAGAAAATTTTGAATACAATAACGAAACTGTAATGCTTGCACCAGCAACAGGATTTTATGGCACTAAAGGTTTAGGAACAAAAGAAGTTAGATTAGCTTATGTGTTAAATTGTGATGCTATCAACAAAGCAATGGATTGTTTAGAAAAAGCATTACAAGTTTATCCAGGTAGAACAATTTAATTAATCAATATCAAACATTAAAAATATAAAAAATGAAACGTTTTATTTTATCTGCAATATCAATTTTTTTAGTAAGCAATTTATTAGTTGCTCAATCAAATAAAGAGCCTTGGAGTAATGACCAATTATTAGACCCTGCTATTCTTGCTCAAAAAATAAATCAAAAAAAAGTAGGCAATATGCTTATTGTTTCTATTGGACCAGATGCTGTTATTAAAGGTTCTGTAGAAATTGGACCAGGTGGTGAAACAAAAAATATAAATAAACTAAAAGCTTATTTAAAAAATGTAAGTAAGGATAAAGAAGTGGTTATTTATTGTGGTTGTTGCCCTTTTGAAAGATGCCCTAATGTAAGACCAGCATTTAAAACACTAAATGATATGGGTTTTAAAAATGCAAAACTTTTAAACTTATCAAATAACATTAAAACAAATTGGATTGATAAAGGTTATCCTATGAATAATTAGTTATGAAAAAAGTTTTCTCACTTTTATTAATACTTTTTTTAGCAAGTAATCTTTTTGCTCAAGAAAATACTATACAAATAGGTAATTATGCACCAGAAATAATATTGCCTAAACCTGATGGAAAAATTATTACACTTTCTTCCTTAAAAGGAAAATTAGTATTGATAGATTTTTGGGCATCTTGGTGTGCCCCTTGTATTAAAGAACAGCCAGAATTAAAAGCATTGTATAAAAAATTTGCTTTAGACAGAAAGGATAAAAAGTTTGAAATTCTTGGTGTTTCTTTTGATAAGAAAAAAGAAAATTGGTTAAATGCTGTTAAACGTTTTAAGATAGATTGGCTTCAAGTAAGTGATTTAAAATTTTGGAGAAGTAAAGTTGCCTCTGATTATTTTATTGAAGGCTTACCATATAATGTAATAATTGATGAAGAAGGAAAAATAATAGCCATTAACTTACATGGAAGCGAATTAGAATTATTTATTGAAAAACACTTACCATAAATTTTATCTTAATTCTGCTAATTCACAAGCATATTTTAATAGCTTAATTTTATTGCTCCAAAAAGCCATATCAGTTACTAATTCTTTTCTTAACGGCTTATTCCATTGCATTGGAGTGCCATATTTATTTTCTGTATTTTGTAAATGCTCTAATGCTACTAATGCAAAAGAGTGTACACAAGCCATTCTTCTAATGGTTCTTAATTTTCTTTTCTCTGGTACATTACAAGCTAAAATTAATTGATGAAGTTTAGCACATTCTCGTAAAAAAATTTCTTTTGCTTGGGCTATACTTTTTGTTTTTCGTACAATGGTATAAACACCATCTTCTCTATCTTTAAAAGCATCAAACAAATCATTTACAATTTGTCCAACAAAACCGCTTTGAAAAATAAAAGTATCATCTTCTGGCTTCCAATCTTCACTCATTACACTTGCCCAAAGCAAAGAACTATTGCCACATTTATTTTCAGAAATATACAATACTTCTTTCAAATCAATATCTATATCTAATTGTTTAGATGAAATAATTTGCCAATCTGTAGCAGTTTTTAAAGCATTTTTATAAGCCTCTGTTGGCTGCCAAATTTTATGCAACTCATCTTCTAAAGCAAAAATTAATTTCACTTTTGGTGTTTGCAATTCAAGCGATAATGTTCTATCTAATACTTTTATATAAGTTTCCTTTTCCCAATTTTCTTCATCTATTAAATCATCATGTAAAGTTGCCATTGCAGAAATAATTGCCATTCTTTTGGTTTCATCAATAGTCAATCTTCTTCCTTTAATACACAAATAATTTTCACAATTAACTATATGATTGAATAATGGGTAATAAAAGCCAACTTTCTTTTTTTCTTTTTCTGATAAAGGATAGTCTAATGCAATACAATGCTTATCTACCAAAGGTTTCAGGTAGTTTTTCATAAAGTTGAGTTGCTTATAGGCACTCAAACCATAATCAAAAGCATAATTACAAAGTTGAAAATAATTCACCAACGCAAGATAATGGATTTGAATAAAGCATAAGAAAAGTTTGTACAAAACAAATTTAATTACCACAATTAGCTTGAAAGAAAATTAACCCTTTGCTGATTGAGTAAGATTTTGAAAAAAAATATTTTTAAAAATAGAATAAGTGTAGAGAAATAGAACCTTTGGTTACTTGGTTACCAAAGTGCATGTCCACCTATTATCAGGATTTGTTGGAAAAACTAACAAATACTTGTTTGGTCTATCTGTTTTTGTAGCCTTACCTTTATCTAAATAACCACCAAAAAATAATAAATTCCCAGCTGTATCTATTGTAAATTTTCCTTTGCTAGGCGTTTTAAAACCTAAGTAAGAATAACTCCCATCTTTTACAAGAATAATTGAGCCACGTGGTATAAACTCATACGAGCCATTATTATATTTAGAAGCAGTACAGCT
Organism: Chitinophagales bacterium; assembly: GCA_051715485.1. GTDB lineage: Bacteria > Bacteroidota > Bacteroidia > Chitinophagales > Chitinophagaceae > UBA1930. The sequence goes on along the minus strand of JBPXJV010000039.1, from coordinate 31,052 downwards.
ATATTTTCCATAAACCAATGTTGGTTTTTGCTCATTTTGAAAATGTAATGTAGGTACTAATAAAAAAAATAAAATTGCACTAAAAAAATATTTTGTCATAACATTCATATAATTAATAAAAGTAAAAAATAAAATTCGATAATCCAACTCATCAATGCAACTTGTTCAAAAATGTTGAATTTTTTAGTGAATATATCATTGATTGATTGAAACAAAACCTTTTGATTATTCTGTTGATTCAAATATGAATTACTATATTAATTTCTTCATTTGTTATTTACTCAAAGATTTTTTTTGGGAGGAAATATTGCCTGATTAATCTAATTAATTTTTTCATTAACTACTCACTTCAAACTATAATAGAAATTTGCAAAGTAGTAGTCAATTTTCTGAATACATATAGCCTCTTTTGTTTGCTATGTGTATTAGCAGGACTCTACAAAATTTTAAAATTTACACTTCTTAAAAAAAATCAACTAAAACTCAGCATCAAATTGAACAGTGCCATCGTAATCTTTAATAATAACCCTATTATAGCCATCAATATATGTTTTAATACCATTACTATAGGTGTACATATCTGGTATTTTTAGTAAATATACATACGTTTTAACACCATAATTATTTTCAGTGAAGTATTCAACAGCATCTACTCCATTATATGTAGTGTAAGAACTCTTTAAAACTTCTAATATAGAAACTAAATCACCATCTTCATCATAAAAATTTAATTTATCTGGCGTTACATCTAATAATATTATATGAACAATCGTCCCTTCTGGTGACCATTTTTCACGACTATACTTTCTTGACATTTTCATTCTCACTTTTTTATCTCCATAATCTGTTTTCTTGGGTTGTGGTGGCTTTATATAAGCTATCACACCTCTATCTTTTAAGTAAGAAGCAGCTTTCCAATTTTTATTTGTATTAGCTAAATCTAATAAACTTTCTCCTTTATAAGTTCTAATAAAAATATCTGCACCATTTTTATGCAGAAGTTCTAAAATACTATTAGTCATATTATAAGGGTCAGCATAAGTAAGCAAACTAATTAAAGGAGTTTCACCATTGTGACTTTTATTTACATCAACTCCTTTTTCTACTAAAAGTTTAGCACAACCAAAACATCTTTTAAAACAAGCCATGTGCAGAGGATAACCTTGTTTTGGATTTGCCCCAGCATCTAATACAAGTTTTACAGCATTTGCATCCTGTGATCTTACAGCACCTTCTAAAACAGTTGCTTGATAAGAAGTTCTTTCGACTGCATTAACATCACAACCTTTAGCAATTAATTCTTTAAGCATTTTCATTTCATTATCAGAAAGAAAAGGAGTTGTTGGATTTCTAAATAATGTATGCAAAAAGTTATATCCTTGACTACTAAACGCATTAATGTCTAAATCTTTCTTTTTAATAACCTTCTCAAATTTCTTGATATCTTTTCTACTTATAGCATCAAACAATTCTTCTTCAGGTGTATTTCCTGCTATTGCATTAATTGTAGGAGCTATAAAAGCTATTAGAGTAATGAATAAAAATTTGTTTAGCATAGTCAAATATAATGGTTATCAAAAACTAAAATCTAAAAACTAAAAATCTGTGAACTAATAAACTATCGTCTAAACAACTATGGTCTAACTAACCAACAAACTACTTACTATCATACTGTGCTGGAATATGATTGATGTAATTTCTCCATTTATCAATTACGTTTTGCATATCATCTGGTAATGGGGCTTCAAAAAATAATTCTTTACCAGTTGTTGGGTGAATAAAACCTAATGTTTTAGCATGTAAAGCACAACGTGAGCAAACTTTAAAACAATTTTCTACAAACTGTTTATACTTAGTGTAAATAGTGCCTTTCAAAATTTTATCTCCTCCATACTCCCAATCATTAAATAAAGTATGACCAATGTATTTCATGTGCACACGAATTTGATGTGTTCTTCCTGTTTCTAAAACACACTCAACCAATGTTACATAATTCATTCTTTCCAAAACTTTATAATGAGTAATAGCATGTTTGCCAATTTCTCCTTCTGCATAAACATCAAACATTTTTCTGTATTGTTTGTGTCTTGCAATATGTCCTGTTATAGTTCCTTCATTATTTTCAATATCTCCCCAAACAAGTGCAGTATATTTTCTTTGAACAGTGTGGTTAAAAAATTGTTTGGTTAAATGTGCAGCAGCATTTCCATTTTTTGCAAGAACAATTAAGCCAGTTGTATTTTTATCAATTCTATGTACCATTCCAAAACGAGGCAACTCATCTTCATTAAGTTCAGGATTTTGTTGTAGTAAATGATATACTACACCATTTAATAAAGTTCCTGAATAATTTCCAACACCTGGATGAACAACCATGTTTGCTGGCTTATTTATTACCAACACATCATCATCTTCAAACACAATATTTAAAGGAATATTTTCTGATTTTAATTCTGTGTATTCAGGATTAATTACACTAATAATTAAAATTTCATCAAATGGTTTTACCTTATAATTGCTTTTTACTTTTTTACCATTAACAGTTACAAAACCATTATCTATTGCTTGTTGAATTTTATTTCTTGTATTTCCTTCAGTTCGTATTTGTAGCCATTTATCTATACGCAAAGGTTCTTGTCCTTTATCAATAGTAAAGGTTCTTCTCTCATACAATTCTTCAGTTGAAAGTTCATTTTCTAATGGTTCATTCATAATTTGCGAAGATAAGTTTAGATAATTGTATATACATATTAAAATGTGTTGTAAAAATTATATTGTAGTTTATTAGTTTTCTATTTTCTGGAAAAATTTTCCCATTTTTTAATAGTTTGTACAATTTTGAGAAATATTCTACGTTTAAGAAATAGTATCCAATATCCAACGTCATGAAAGAACCAAATTCCTTCAAAATATTTATTGTAGAAGACGACTTATGGTACAGTTCAATGTTGTCTCATGTATTAAGCTTAAACCCTGATTATCAGGTAAAAAAGTTTAACTCTGCTAAAGATTTTTTTTCAGCCTTGCACGAAAAACCTAATGTAGTTTCATTAGATTATTCTTTGCCAGATGCAACAGGAGAAGAAATTATTGAAAAAATAAAAGCCGAAAGTCCTGATACTAAAGTGATAGTTATATCAAGTCAAGAAGATGTAAAAGTGGCTATAAATTTATTGAAAAGTGGTGTATATGATTATATAGTAAAAGATGAAGACACAAAAGATAGGCTTTGGCACAGTATTCAAAACATTCGTGAAAATGCAGACTTAAAAAAAGAAATTGAAACATTAAAAGAAGAAGTTGTTCGAAAATATGATTTCTCTAAAACAATTATTGGTAATAGTAATGCCATTAACAGAGTTTTTAACCTAATGGAAAAGGCAACTAAAACCAACATCACTATTTCTTTAACAGGAGAAACAGGTACAGGAAAAGAAGTTGTAGCAAAATGTATTCATTATAATTCTGAAAGAAGCAATAAACCTTTTGTTGCAATTAATATTGCAGCTATACCAAAAGACCTTTTAGAAAGTGAATTATTTGGACATGAAAAAGGAGCATTTACAGGAGCTGTTGCAAGAAGAATAGGCAAGTTTGAAGAAGCACATAAAGGAACTCTTTTTTTAGATGAAATTGGAGAAATGGATTTGAATATGCAATCAAAATTATTAAGAACATTACAAGAAAGAGAACTAACAAGAGTAGGCAGTAATGAACTAATAAAATTTGATGTTAGAATAATTGTAGCAACACATAAAAACTTAATGGAAGAAGTAAAGAATGGAAATTTTAGAGAAGATTTATATTATAGATTATTAGGCTTACCCATTATGTTGCCACCATTAAGAGATAGAGAAAATGATGTGCTATTAATAGCCAAACATTATATTGATTTGTTTTGCAGAGAAAATAAATTACATCCAAAAACTTTATCAACAGAATCTAAAAAAACATTACTAAACCATTCGTTTCCTGGTAATATAAGAGAGCTAAAATCTGTAATTGAATTAGCAACTGTTATGTCTGAAGGAAAAGACATTTTGCCAGAACATTTAAACATAACAGCACACAATACTTTAGAAAATTTTATAGCCAAAGATGCCACACTAAAAGAGTTTAACATAAAACTAATTCAATACTATTTAGACATGTATCAAAGCGATGTTTTAAAAGTGGCAAAAAAATTAGATATAGGCAAAAGCACTATATACAGAATGATACAAAACAAAGAACTCAACATAAGTAAAAGGCAATATGAAAGTGCCTTTCTAAACTAAGTTTAATATCCAATATCTAGTAGAACCAAAAAGCTGTTTCAAAACTTGAAGCAGCTTTTTAATTTTTGTAATAGGCTTAATTTCTTTGCCTTATAAAATATTTGTACTTTTGATTAAGTTTGTTATTCAGTAAAAACGATGTTGCCATTACATTCATTTTTATCTATAACTATTAATTATTTATTAAGCCATCATAAACAATTATTTTTGCCTAATGGAATTACAAGAAAATAATATGACTTACACTAACGATATGCTTTCTTACGAAGGTTTTAAAGCTACTGTTTTAAATGACTTTAAAATAGCTGTTTTAAGTAGAGAAGCAAGCTTACTTGGCAGAAGAGAAGTTCTTACAGGTAAAGCAAAATTTGGCATTTTTGGCGATGGAAAAGAATTACCACAAGTTGCTATGGCTAAATGCTTTAAAGCTGGTGATTATAGAAGTGGCTATTATAGAGACCAAACTTTTATGTTTGCTACAGGACTTGCCAATGTTGAACAATTTTTTGCTCAATTATATGCAGACCCTGTTGATGGTCATGACCCATTTAGTAGTGGACGACAAATGAATTGCCATTTCTCTACAAGATTTATTAATGAAAATGGTAGTTGGTTAGACTTAGCCAACAGAAAAAATATTTCATCTGACATTGCTCCTACTGGTGGGCAAATGGTTAGAGCATTAGGATTATCTTTTGCAAGTAAATGTTTTAGAAATATAAAAGAATTACAACAGTTTGATGAACTCTCACACAACGGAAATGAAATTTGCTTTTGTACTATAGGAGATGCAAGTACAAGTGAAGGACATTTTTGGGAAACCATTAATGCAGCTGGTGTTTTACAAGTTCCATTAGCTGTGTTTGTATATGATGATGGTTATGGAATTTCTGTGCCTAAAGCATATCAAACAACCAAAGAATCTATCAGTACTGTATTAAAAGGTTTTCAAAAACAAGATAATAGTAATGGTATAAATATTTATAGAGTGAAAGCTTGGGATTATGCCGGTATGTGTGAAGTATTTGAAGAAGCATTACAAAAAATGAGAGAAACGCATACTCCTGCTGTTTTTCATATTGAAGAAGTTACACAACCTCAAGGTCATTCAACCTCTGGCAGCCACGAACGTTATAAAAGCAAAGAAAGATTAGAATGGGAAAAAGAATGGGATGGAATTAAAAAAATGAGAGAATGGATTACATCAAATGGTATTGCAACAAATGAAGAATTAGATGAAATACACAATGAAGCAAAAGAAAATGTAAAACAACAAAAAAATAATGCTTGGGAAAAATATATCAATCCAATAAAACAACAAGTAACAACCGCTACAGAATTAATGAAAGGAATTATTGTTAATGATATTGATAAGTATAATTACATACAACAACTAAGCACTGAATTAAGCAATATTTTAGAACCAATGCGTAGAGATGTTTTAAGTACATTATCAAAAGCTATTGACACAGTTCAAAGCAACGCACCTGGTGTTGATGAAGTAAAAGAATATTACGAAAAACTAAAAACAGAAAACGCTTCTTTATACAACACATACTTATATAGCAAAGGAGAAAAATCTGCATTAAATGTACCAGAAGTAAAACCATTCATTTCATTTGATGCACCTGTTGTAAATGGTTTTGAAGTGTTGAATAAATATTTTGATGAACTATTTGCATCTAACCCTAAAGTATTGGCTTTTGGTGAAGATGTTGGTTTTATTGGAGATGTTAATCAAGGATTTTCTGGCTTACAAGAAAAATATGGTGTATATAGAATTTCAGATACAGGCATAAGAGAATTAAGCATTATTGGGCAAGGAATTGGTACAGCATTAAGAGGGTTAAGACCCATTGCAGAAATTCAATACTTAGATTATTTATTATTTGGCTTACAACCATTAAGCGATGATGTTGCAACTACACATTTTAGAACTAAAGGAACACAAAGTTGCCCTATCATTGTTCGTACTAGAGGTCATAGATTAGAAGGCATTTGGCATAGTGGAAGCCCAATGGGAATGATAATTCATGCTTTAAGAGGTATGTATGTTTGTGTGCCAAGAAATATGGTTCAAGCAGTTGGTATGTACAATACTTTATTACAAAGCAATGAGCCTGGTATTATTATAGAATGTTTAAATGGTTATCGTTTAAAAGAAAAATTACCCGCTAATTTATTAGACTATACAATACCAATGGGTGTACCTGAAATAATTAAAGAAGGTACAGATATTACCATTGTTTCTTATGGCTCTACACTTCGTATTATACAAGAAGCTGCAGAAAGATTAAGTAATGAAAATATTAGTTGCGAAATAATTGATGTACAAACATTACTTCCTTTTGATAGACATCACAGTATTATAGAATCTTTGAAAAAAACAAACAGAATAGTTTTTATTGATGAAGATGTACCAGGTGGTGCAACTGCTTTTATGTTTAGAGAAGTAATGGAAATTCAAGGAGGATATAAATGGTTAGATGTAGCCCCAAGAACAATAACATCAAAAGCTCATAGACCAAGCTATAGCAGCGATGGAGACTATTTTAGCAAACCAAATGCAGAAGAAATTATTGATACCATTAAACAAATGATGGCTGAATAAAATAAATATTTTCAGATAAAAAACCATACTAAAGATACCCATGAAAATTGCAATTATCAATGGACCTAATCTTAATTTATTAGGTGTTAGAGAAACAGGCATTTATGGCAATCAAAATTTTGAACAATATTTAGAGCAATTAGAAAAACAATTTTCTTATATTGATTTTCATTATTATCAAAGCAATATTGAAGGAGAATTAATTAATGAATTACAACAAATAGGTTTTGAATACAATGGAATTATTTTTAACCCTGGTGGTTACACACATACTTCTGTTGCTTTAGGAGATTGCATTGCTGCAATTACAACTCCTGTTGTAGAAGTTCACATCAGCAATATTTTTTCAAGAGAAGAGTTTAGAAAAATATCTCACATCAGTGCTAAATGTAAAGGAACTATTACAGGACTTGGTTTAAAAGGTTACGAATTAGCTGTAAGATGGCTGATTGAAAATAAATAAACTTTGCTTTTAGCATACTTTTATATTTGCAGCCTTAGCTTTTAACAATTCTGTTAGGCTATACAAGGTTAAATTTGTACCATTATTTATAAAAAATTATCATGAAGAATTTTACTACAGTACTCTCTATTATTTTAACTATTGCTGTTGCAGTTTTATTTTATTTTCAGTTCTCAGGTAAAACACCAAAAAATAATTTATCAAAACAAAATAACATCAATAATACTACTGACAACAATTTTAAAATTGCCTATTTTGAAATGGATTCTGTAGAAAATCATTACGAATTTTTAAAAGATGTTAGAAACACTTTAAGAACTCTTGAACAAAAAAAAGGAAATGAATTAAATCAACTTCGCAATGCTGGTCATGCAAAAATTATGGAGTATCAAAAAAGAGGTAATAGTATGACAGAGCAAGAAATAGCTCAAGCAAACGAAGAAATAATGAAATTAGATAATGAACTAAAAGCTCAAGAACAAATAAAATCTCAAGAGCTACAAGATGAGAGTATTAAAAAAATACAGGAAGTAAAAAAAACAATTGAAGCATATTTAAAAGAATATAATAAGGATAAAAATTACTCTTATATTTTATCAAGTAGTTCAGACATTATTTATTTGAAAGATACTGCATACGATATAACACAAGATATTATTAAAGGCTTAAATGAAGAATACAAGAAAAAGAAAAAATCTTAAAATTCTATAAAACCTTTATCTTCAAATCCCATTTAAAAAAAATAAATGGGATTTTTTAATACCAAAACTATATGAGTAATCCTTCATTTAAACCTACATTAAGCTTAACAGATGCTACAATGATTGTAGCAGGAAGTATGATTGGCTCAGGAATTTTTATTGTAAGTGCAGATATAGTAAGAAATACAGGAAGTGCTGGTTGGCTAATACTTGTATGGCTACTTACAGGGTTTATGACATTAATTGCAGCTCTTAGTTATGGTGAATTAAGTGCTATGTTTCCTAAAGCTGGTGGCCAATATGTTTATTTAAAAGAAGCATATAATCCATTAGTAGGTTTTTTATACGGATGGAGTTTTTTTGCTGTAATACAAACAGGCACTATTGCTGCTGTTGGTGTTGCATTCTCAAAATTTTTAGCTTACTTAGTACCAGAGCTTGGCAATAATTATTTTTTATTTGATATAGGAATAGTCAAAGTATATTCAGGACAATTAGTAGCCATCTTTATCATCATTTTACTTACTTATGTAAACTCTCGTGGAGTAAAAGAAGGCAAATGGATTCAGGTACTTTTTACAAGTGCAAAAATTTTAGCATTAATTGGTTTAACCGTTTTTGGATTTGTATTAGTAAAACAAAGTTATTGGGCAGAAAACTGGAAAACTGGTTTTAATGCTATGCAAAATTTTGGAACAAAAAATGCAGAAGGAATTTTACAACCAAATGAATGGATTGGTATTGGTGGAAGTGCTTTAATGGGTGCTATTGCTGCTGCTATGGTTGGCTCAATTTTTAGTAGCGATGCTTGGAATAATGTAACATTTATTGCAGGCGAAATGAAAAACCCAAAAAGAAATATTGGATTAAGTTTATTTCTTGGAACATTGATTGTTACTGTAGTGTATGTATCTGCTAATTTAATGTACTTAAATGTAATGCCTTTAAACGAATTAGCTTTTCCAACAGATGATAGAGTTGCTGTTGAAGCAGCAAATAAAATTTTTCCTGCATTTGGTACAACCTTAATTGCAGTACTAATTATGGTTTCTACATTTGGTTGTAATAATGGTTTAATACTTGCTGGTGCAAGAGTTTATTATACAATGGCACAAGATGGTTTGTTTTTTAAAAAAGCAGGAACATTAAATAAAAATGATGTGCCACAATGGGCATTATGGGCTCAATGTATTGTTGCATCTATATTATGTTTAAGTGGTAAGTATGGCGACTTATTAGATATGATTTCTTTTGTTGTAGTTATATTTTACATTCTTACCATTTGGGGTATATTTATTTTAAGAAAAAAACGACCCGATATTGAAAGAACTTACAAAGCATTTGGCTATCCTTTTTTACCAGCATTATATATTTTAATGGGTTTTACATTTTGTATTTTATTAGTTATCTATAAACCTTCATATACTTGGCCTGGATTAATTATTGTATTAATTGGTATTCCTATTTATTTTGCAGCAGTAGCTAATAAGAAAAAATAATTTTACATGAAATACGAAGCATTATTGAATGAATTAAATAAAATAAAAGTTGCTATTGTTGGAGATGTAATGCTTGATACTTATATGTGGGGCAATGTTGAAAGAATTTCTCCTGAAGCTCCTGTGCCTATTGTGTCTTTACAAAAGAAAGAACTTAGAATTGGTGGTGCTGCAAATGTGGCTTTAAACACTATTGCATTAAATGCACAAACACATATTTTTTCTGTTATTGGAAATGATGATGATGGTAAAACTTTGATACAATTATTACAACAAAAAAATATCAACACTAATGGTATTATACAATCTAAAAAAAGAATTACTACCAATAAAACTCGTATTATAGCTCGTAATCAACAAATGATTCGTTTAGATGCCGAAATAATCGATGATATAAATGTTGATGAAGAAAAAGAACTACTGAATAAAATTGAAACTTTTATTACAACACAAAAGCCTAATGTTTTAATTTTTGAAGATTATAATAAAGGCGTTTTAACTTCTAATATAATTACATCTGTTATTCAACTTTGTAAAAAACATAATGTACTAACAACAGTAGATCCTAAACGAAAAAACTTTTTTGATTATATTGGTGTAGATATTTTTAAACCAAACTTAAAAGAAGTAAAAGAAGCACTAAATATTTTAATTGATGAAGTAAATAAAGTTAGTTTACAAATTATTCATCAGCAGCTACAAGATAAGTTGCATCACCAAACATCGTTTATTACTTTATCTGAAAAAGGAGTTTTCTTTCAAACAAAAGATGATGCATACATTATTCCTGCACACATCAGAAGAATAGCAGATGTTAGTGGTGCAGGCGATACTGTTATTGCTGTAATTTCATTATTATATGCTACAACAAAAAATATTAAACTAAGTGCCGAAATAGCCAATATTGCTGGTGGTTTGGTTTGTGAAGAAGTTGGCACAATAGCCATTAATAAAGAAAAATTAGAAAAAGAAATTAATCGATTACTATAACATTTTACTTTTCTTGTAAAGTAATAATACTAAACTTTTGCTCCAATGTTAAAGAGTTATTGTAAAGTATTTGTAAAATATTTTTTCCATACTTTGCATAAAACATAGCAATATTTTCTGTTCTTTCTTGCAAACTTTCTTTAGGAAATAATTTTTGTTTAAGTACTTTAACTTGATTGATTAACTCTGTTTGTTTTCGTTTTTCTGCTCTGATTATTTTTTTATGTAGCTCTTTAAGTTTAATAGATGACTGTGTTTGTAAGGCTTCTGTATGTTGTGCTAATGTTGGATAAATTGTATGTATTTGTTGTTTAATTATTGAATAAGCTTCATCAATTTTATTAGTTGCATCATTTATTTGAGATGAAAACGATGGCAACAAATTATTTTCAATTAATGCTGTTGTTAAGTTTAATTCTTTTAAAAATAATTGTTCATTACTTAAATTAAGTTTATCAATTATTTTTTTAGATTTTTCATCAACTAATAAAAAAGAATTTCTTAAAATTAAAGTAGGATATGGCACTTGAGCAGTTTTAAAAACCTCTTTCAATTCTAACCAATAAGCCAACTCTCCTCCTCCACCAACAAAAGCTATATTAGGTAAAATAGTTTCTTGAAACAATCCTCTTAATATAACATTTGGGCTAAATGCTTGAATATTACTTTTTAGTTCATCATTTATATCTATTTGTTGAGAGCTACCATCTGTCTTTTTAATTGTATAAATGTTATTATCTTTTTCAATTCTGTCTCTGCTATTTTCTTGTAAGTAAAATAAATTTATTTCTCTACCACCAGCTTGTACTTTATAATATTTTTCTAATTCTTGAACAGTTTTTTGTAGTTGATGATAAGAAAAATTTTCTTTCAATTCTTTTACAATAACATTTTCAAATTCTCTTTTAAAAGCAGTTGTATCAGCAATAATAATTAATAAACCAAACTCTTTAAACAAACTATTTACAAACTCTAAAGTTGCTTGCTGAATTGTTTTTCCTTCGGTGTAACATGTTTTTAAAAGTTGTATAAATTCATTGCCAAAATTATGTACCCCAATTTGTCCATACATTTTTTCAATTAAACTCAATAAATTTTTATCAACTTTCATTCTTCCAACAGCACCAGTTTGATTAGTGTTCCAAACTAATTTTTCTCCATCAATATTTATATAACCCAATTCATCTAAGTCAGCATCTTCGCTTCCCATAAAATACATTGGCACAAATTGGTATTCTGTAAAATGTTTATTCCACTCATCAGCTAATTTTATTACGTGCAAAATTTTGAAAATAAAATAAAGCGGTCCTGTAAAAATATTTGGCTGATGTGCTGTTGTTACTGTAAATACATTTTCATTAAGCAACGATTGAAGATTATTTTTTTGTTGCTCAGTTAGTATTATTCCTTCATATTGCTTTTCTAATTCTTGAACTAAAATTTTTCTATTGGTTGCAAATTTTTTTCTTTCAGTAATAGCATTTTTTATTCCTTGCAGTGTTGGTTGATGTTGATAGAAAGGCTTTAACTGCTCTGCACAATTCAAATAATCTGTAACAATTTTTGAAAAATATTCTGTTTGTTGATAGGCAATATGAGTGCAATTAATTTCCATAAAAATGTTTCAGCAATATAATACAAAGCAAGAAACTATTTTGCATAATTTTCTAAATAAGCAAATTTATTAGTTAGCTTACCTTGCTTTACAATAGTTGCTCTATCAATAATATTACTTCCTCCTTGTATCAAATCACTTAAAATATATTTTATTAATTGTTCACCAAAATACTTACTTGCATCTCTTGGTAATTCATTGGGTAAATTACCAACTGCAACAACATCAATACTATTTTGCAAATAAGGTTCTGTTTTTTTCAAACTATTCCTTTCAACGCCATATACAGGATTTTCAATTGTTTGGTCGCCTAAGTTAATTGGTACAGAACCTGCTTCATCATCTGTAATGTCTGAAATTGTTTTAATAGCAAATCTTTCATCAATGTCAGATGTTTCAAATAATCTAGGAATATTATTATCCCAATAAACACCATTCATTAATATATCAGTACAACGAGTATAAGGTAAAAAACGAGATCTGTATTCTTGTGGATTGTTATGAAAGTGTTCTCTCTTATAAGTTTTAGTTTCTTTATGTGTATATAATTCAGCACCTTTTAGTTGAACATAAACAGGATAAGTAAATTTTTTCTCTAAAAAATCATCTGGCTCTACTTCATGCACTCCCATTAAATTCATCACTTCTATTACACCATGAGCCACTCTTCCACTTCCTGTAACTGCAATTTTTATGTTAGGTAATTTTATACCAAAATAATGATTAATTAATGAACGATAATCTTTGTTTTTATATACTCTTGGCAAAGAAAACAAACCAGTTCTATTGCCATAAGCCATTATTCCATTATGTGCACCAACAACACCTGCAAAAAAACCAAAACCAATAATTCTTTGTCCATCTTCATGCTCTAAACATTCATAATCTATAAGAGAAATGTTTTTTTCTAAAATAGTTCTTAATAATTGTTTATTGTGTGGTTGTTGTTTTCTTGTATGGCTAAAAAATAAATAAGTTTTATTGGGTATCAGCATATTAATAGGTACTTCTTTAATACCTAATAAAATATGACATTGCTCCATATTTTCTGTTATTTCTACTCCTACACGTTGATACTCTTCATCTGCAAAACATCTTATAGAACTACTTTGTACAATAATTTTTATGTTGGGTAAATTTTGATGAATCCATTTGCATTGTGCAGGTGTTAATGCAACTCTATTATCAGCTGGTATTTTTCCTTCTTTTATTAATCCAATAATTATCATTCTTCTTTTTTTGAGGGCTGCAATATAATAGAATTATCAATTTATTTACCTGATATTAATCCTGGCAAACTAATTCCAAAACCACTTGTTCTGTATTTATTATCATTACTAAAGCTTTGTATAAAATCTATACGAAATATTTTTAAAATATTTTCTATAGAAAACATTGCTTCGTAGTATTGAATATTTGGTTGCTTAATAAGTAAAGCACTTCCTGATAATACAAAGAACCAATTCCATTTCTTAAAAATTGGAATTTTATTGCTCAATAATCCATTCATGTGATAAGCAATGTGAGCCTCTGTAGTAAGTTTTGATGTATTGCTAAAATTATAATAAGGTGCTAACTGAAAACTATTCAAATAAGGCGTTGCCTCAATAGTTTGGCTACCTTGTATATGATGATAATCTGGAGTATAAATTTTATTAGTGTGTAAAAATCCACTTAAATCAACCTTATATTTTATTACTCCACCAATTTTCATATTTAAGTTATCACTTATGCTAAAATGCCAATTACTAAAATCAACATCACTATTAAATAATCCATTAATGCCATAAGAAAGCCCTGCTGAAAGTATTGGATACTTAGAACCAACATTGATTATTCTATTAGGTAATTGAATGTACTTTGTTCCAGGTCTATATCTTACACTTATACTTGCAATAGCTGCTTTATGACTTTTAAAACTATTTGCACCAAAAAAAGCATCAAGATTATTTGGTGTAAAACTTCTATCATTATACTTTCTCCAAGATTCTATATTGTCTAAGTTTTCTAAACGTAACCTGTTTTGATATTGAAATTGAGTGAAGAAACTAAATCCTTTACCTACATCAAATCTATAATTAAATTTAGTAAACCAGGCTTCATAAAGCTTCATATAATTGCCAGTATAATATAAAGTAGCAATGGTATTATCTCTTGCACTTATAGGGTTTTCATTATTAATTTGAAATACTCCTTTGCCGCCAGCTATAGAAATGTTTTGTAAATATTTTTTACCAAAATTGTAGCTGCCAGATATGTTTGAATTAAAGTGTTTGTTATTAAATCCATAACGAAAAACAGGGGTTATACTCAACGATTTTCTTCCTGCAAATTTTTTATTGTAAGTAAGAGAATAATCAATCATCCAGCCTTCTACAGTATTATAATTTATTGCATTAAATAAAGGATCAAAAGAAACAGTTACCTTATCTTTTCTTTTAGTATAAGTTTGACCAGTAAGTAAAATTCCTAATACTGTTGGTTTATTATTTTTTCTGTCCATTGAATCTAAATAAGCAGGAGATTTTCTTACTTGTTCTAAACTATCTTTTTTAATATAATCTATAGCTTCTTCATCAAGCAATGGTACAGGTCTTGTGCTATCCCAATAACTTTTAGGCTTTTTATTTGCACTATCGTTTATGGTTAATATTACATTATCAAAAAAATTCTTTTTAAAAGTTGGGTTAATATCAAACTGAGAAAATACTTGAACAAAACTTCCAAAAAAATCAAACCCTAAAATTTTACCAGCAGGATAAATAACTTGTTTTTTCACAACCCATTTATCTTTCAAAGGAACATATAATTGCTGTATGTGTAAAGTATCTAACAACTGCATTTGTTGTTCTTTAAGCAAAAACAATTCTGTGCTATAAATTCTCCAATCATTTTCTGTAATGCTTATATAGCCAGAAAATAATGGCTCATACTTTCTTTTTGGAATTACTTTTATACGATTGATTTCTTTTCCATTTTCATAAAATGTTCCTTCAAATTTATATTTATAAAAATTTAAAGCATTAGAACTAATTGGAGAAATAAAGCCTCTTGGATTTAATCCTTGACCAATATTTACAATATTTTCATAGAAAGAAAATATTTGAGGAAAACTAAATCCAAAACCATCACTAGCACCACTAACTCTTGTAGATACAACATCTACTTTTTTATGATTAGGATGTTCTACATAAAGATTAGCAAAGGTTTCACTCAAAAAAAGCATTTTTCTTTTAGTGGTATCACCGTCTTCAAAATCTACTTTTTTACCTAAAAATTTTGTTGGGTAGTCTCTTAATTGTAATTGACCTTTTAAATAAACTTCACATTGAAACTTTTTAATTTCGTACAAATGTTCTTCTCTTTTTTTAATGGCATTTCTTATTATTTCATACGCTGGATCTTCACCTCCTGTTTTTACAACAACATCTGTTAAATTATACGACTGCACTTCTAACTCAAAATCCAATGTTATATTTTTATTAGAAATAATAATTTTTCTTTCTTCACTTTTATAGCCTATGTGTTGGCAAGCAATAATATAAGTTCCTGGTTCAAGAGATAAAGAGTAAAAACCTTTACTATTTGCAGTTGTACCTTCTGTAGTTGCTTTTACAATAATAGAAGCATAAGGCAATGACTCGCCTTTTTTGTTTTTAATATTTCCACTAATGGTAAATGAAAATCCATTAATACATAAAAGAATAAAAAAAAGAGTGCAAAAATATTTCATAACAGTTAAATAAGCGTTTTGTAATTTCTATTGATAAACACAAACGAAAATAACTTGTATTAATTTATAAAATGTTGCTAAAATGATAAACTTATATTTTTAATTGAAAAGAAAAAATATATACTAATTTTTAGTTATTAAGATGAATAGTGCATTGCAAAATATTAATAAACCTTAGATTTGTCGCATGAAAATTTCTAATGAAACGAAAATAGGGGCATTGGCTTCTGTTGCTATTGTATTACTTATTTTAGGATTTAGCTTTCTTAAAGGAACCAATATCTTTAAAACTGGCGATTTTATTTATGCTGAATTTGCTGATGCTAAAGGAATAAAAGTATCTACTCCTGTTAATGTTAATGGACTTCAGATAGGTTCAGTTTATCAAATAGAAAATAAGGATAAAACTTTAAGAAGTATAAAAATTACAATTAAACTAAACAATGGCGAATATCAAATTCCAGATGATTCTTATGCAGTAGTTAATGCAAATCCTTTAGGTATAAGTAGTGTTAATATTGTACTTGGTAATAGCACTACATTTATTAAAGATAATTCAACCATTAAAACACAAGAAGCAGGTGGCATATTAGCATCAATTACTAATAGCGTTACCCCTGCTGTAGATCAATTAAAAACAACTTTTCATACTTTAGATTCTACACTAAAAAATATTAATTCTGTTTTTGATGCAAATGCAAAAAATAATTTACAAAATACAATAGCTAATATTAACAAGCTCACTGCATCTTTAATAGTTAGTGCTGCTTCAATTGAAAAAATGCTTACTGAACAAAGTGGTAGCATTGCAAAATCAATGGATAACCTTAATAGTTTTACTCAAAACCTTGCAGCCAATAACGATAAAATAACCAACACTATTTCTAATATTGAAAAAACAACAGAAAATTTATCTCAAGCAGATATTGCTGGTTCTGTAAAAAGTTTAAAAGATGCTATCGTTAAAATAAATGATGTTTTAGCTAAGATGGATAGCAAAGAAGGAAGTTTGGGTTTATTAATGAATGATAAAACTTTATACAATAATTTAACTAATACAGTACGTAGTGCTAATATTTTATTAGATGATTTAAGAACTCATCCTAAACGCTATGTAAATATTTCTGTGTTTGGCAAAAAAGATAAAAGCACTCCGCTTACTGCTCCTTTGAATGAAAACAAACCATAGTGTAAATGTGTAAAAAAGTATTAACCATATTTACTGTCTTTCTATTTTTTTTATCGGCAAAGGCACAAACAAAATTGGTGCAACAAATAGATACCTTAGAGCAAGGAACTTTGTTGAATATTATTTATGCCGATAGAATGAATTTTAAAAAAGATGATTCTCTTAATCAATTTATTTCATTAGCAGGTAATGTAAAAGTAAAACAAAACAACTCATATTTCTTTGCAGATAGTGCCATACTAAATCCAAAATTAAATATGTTAGAATCGTTTGGCAAAGTACATATTAATGATGCAGATAGTATTCACACCTATGCAGATTATTTAAAGTATTTAGGCAATGAAAAAAAAGCATTCTTAAAAAAGAATGTAAAACTTACAGACGGCAAAGGAGTTTTAACAACTAACGAATTAGAGTATGAGGTATCTACAAAAATTGGCACTTATACTAAAGGAGGAAAAGTTGTAAATGGTAAAACTGTTCTTACAAGTAAAGAAGCACGTTATTATGGAGAAACAAAAGATATTTATTTTATAAACAAAGTTGTGCTTACAGACCCTGAATACATTATAACAACAGATACTTTATTATACAATACATACACTAACATAACCACTTTTGTAAGCCCTACAATTATTAAAGCAGGTAGCAGAAAAATAAAAACAAAAGAAGGTTATTACGACCTTAAAAAAAAGAAAGCATATTTTGGTAGTCGCCCAGAAATTGAAGATAGTACAGGAACTGTAAAAGCAAATGAGGTTGCTTTAGATGACAGCACAGGAAAAGCAGAATTTAAAGGCAATGTAATATATAAAAGCAAAGACACAGCAAATGGATATGACTTAATTGCCAACAAAGTAGAAACTGATACAAAAAAAGGAAGCACAAGAGCTACTCAATCTCCAATATTAATTTTAAAACAAGGTGCAGACAGTGTTTATGTTAGAGCTGATACTTTTTATACAGCAAAACTATCAGAATTAATTAAAGAAAAAAAAGTGCCTAATCTTAGAGATTCTGTTCAAGGAAAATTTGTAGAAATTCCTGTTGCAGACACAGACAGCTCATCTGATAAATTTTTTGAAGCATATTCAAATGTGAAAATTTATTCAGACTCTATGCAAGCTGTTGGAGATAGTTTATTTTATAGTTTAAAAGATTCTGTATTCAGGCTTTTTAAAAGCCCTATTGTTTGGTCTGACGAAAATCAAATAACTGGTGATACTATTTATTTGTATATGCAAAATAAAAAACCAGAAAAAATAAGGGTATTTGAAAATGCTTTGGCAATAAGCTATGCAGGAAGCAATTATTACAACCAAGTGGCAGGTAAAACAATTAATGGATTTTTTGTTGATGGCAAAATGGATTCATTAAGATGTAAAGGAAGCCCTGCTGCAAGTGTTTATTATGGTGTAGATGAAAAAGGGAAATTTTTTGGTGTAAATACTGCAACATCTGATGTAATTGATATGTACTTTAAAGAAGGCAAGGCAGAAAAAGTAGTATTTAGAAATAAATTAGAAGGAGTTACTTATCCAATGCGTCAAGTAGATCATAATGCAATAAAAGTAAAAGGTTTTAAATGGTTGAACGATAAACGACCAAAAAGCAAGTACGAAATTTTGAGTTACTAAAAAATAGTTTCTTATTTAAATAAGCAAAT
The DNA here is from genome assembly GCA_051715485.1 of Chitinophagales bacterium. Taxonomy (GTDB): domain Bacteria; phylum Bacteroidota; class Bacteroidia; order Chitinophagales; family Chitinophagaceae; genus UBA1930. The sequence goes on along the minus strand of JBPXJV010000039.1, from coordinate 12,308 downwards.
ATGTTTGGTGCTTTAAAAAATAAATTTATTCATCCATTAAAAGAGATAGTGCATGATAGTCGTTCTATTGGTATTACATTATTAATATGCACTTTTCTTTCCTTGATAATAGCCAATATTCCATCTATCAACGAAAACTATTTGCAGTTTTGGACTAATGGTTTTGATGGTAGCATTAACCATCACACACAAATTGGTTTTCTTACTTTGCCCAATTCTTTACTTATAATTATCAACGATTTTTTAATGTCAGTTTTCTTTTTTTTAGCTGGTATGGAAATAAAAAGAGAATTGGTAAGTGGTGAATTATCTTCTTTTAAAAAATCTGTACTACCCATTGTTGCAGCAGTTGGTGGAATGTTAATGCCTGCCATTTTATTTTTTCTGTTCAACCAACATCATTCAGAATATGTAAAAGGTTGGGCAATACCAACAGCAACTGATATTGCTTTTACTTTAGGTGTTGCATCATTATTAGGCAAACGAGTGCCTGTTGCTTTAAAAATATTTATTACTGCCTTAGCAATAATTGATGATTTAGTAGCCATTATTGTAATTGCAATTTTTTATGGTAGTCAAATAAAACTATTATACTTAGTAGTTGCATTAATAATTACTATCTTAATTTTTATTTTAAATAAGCTAAAAATAAAATTTGGTGTCTTACATATTTTATTAGCATTAATGTTATGGTATTGCATGTTTAATTCTGGAATACATGCAACAGTTGCTGGAGTTGTTGTTGCATTATTAGTTCCAACAAATAAGCTTTCAACATTTGAAATGAAATTTCATACACCAGTTTATTTTTTTATACTGCCAATATTTGCTTTAGCCAATACTGCCATAACTATACCTAAGGATGTATTTTTATTATTAACAGAAAATTTAAGTTGGGGAATAATAATAGGATTACTCATTGGTAAACCTTTAGGCATTAGTTTAATTAGCTGGATTATGATAAAATTAAATCTTGCACAAATGCCAAGTAATAGTAATTGGATACAAATAGTTGGTGCAGGAATTTTATGTGGTATTGGTTTTACAATGAGTATTTTTATTTCAACACTTGCCTATAAAAATATTGAGTATCAAAATGCTGCTAAAATAGCTGTATTAGTAGCTTCATCACTTGCAATAATTATTGGTTTAATTTGGTTTAAAATATTCTCCAATAATTCAATTAATGTAGATGATGATGATATAAATTATGTAAATAAAGAAGCTTAATTTTTTATCCTTTTAAATACTTAGTAAACCCTTGTGCCATAAAGCATTGAGCATAACCATAAGTAAGCATTACAACTACATCTAAAAATTGCTCATCAACATATTTAAACTTATGCGTTACAAGTGCAGCATCAGAAATAATAAAAAGTAATGCACCAGGTATAAAAAATTGTATAGCTAATTTTCGCCTCTTTCTATCAGAATATAAATTTGTAGCTAAAACAAACATTACTCCAATAGTAGTTGCATAAACATAAAAAGGAAAAACAAAATAAGATGGTAAATCATCTTTTAAAAAACTATGCATTGAAAAAACAATTCCTATAGCCAAAATAGTTGCTATAATTACCATTTCATAACTTTTAGCATTATTAATTGGATGAGTTCTAAAAAAGAAAATAGAATAAAAAATATGTGTTGCTAAAAATGCCATTGTTCCTGCAATAAAAAATTCTTCCTCATTACTAAGTAAAAACAAATCTCCTAACCAAGCACATACAAGACCTGTTGTTAAAATTATTTTTGTGGTTTTATACTTTTTCTTTTTGGCGTTCAATAAAATATAAAATATTAAAATAGGTATTAATAATGGTTTAATATAAGTATGATAATTACTTTGTTGTGTATATATAAAAAAACAATCTGCAAAAAGCAAAACCCAAAAAAGTACCAATCCGTTTTTCTTAAGTAGCTGCATTAAAGATTAATTTATTAAGAGTGTATAAAGTTGTGTAATATTACAAAAAAAAATAAAATTTATTGAACAATACACTTAATTTTTTTGGTTGAACTATCAGTTAGTTTAAATCTATTGTCTATTCTGTAACCTATTACCCATATTATTTTTTTATTACTTTCCAAAAGCCAAATATTTTCTTTTTCAGTAGTTGATAGTTTTAAGTCAATTAAAAAACGAGAAACTTTTTTCTTTTTAGTCATCCCTAAAGGATAAAAATAATCACCTTGTTTCCATTTTCTAACAATTAAAGGAAAGCGTATATGTTTTGCATCCAAACAAGCAATGTTTAGGTCCTGAAGAATATTAGCTTCATTGCTAAATAAAATTTTCATTTTCTTGTCTGCAAAAAATATTTCATTATCATTTTCATCAATAATAAAATGTTGTGTATCTTTTGTTTGAAGTGGAGCAAGTATTAACCACTTTCTATTCTTAATAATTCTATGTGTTGATGATGAAATGTATTTGCCATTATCTGCATTCATCAACTGAATTACATCATCTACTTGTGCAGAAGTAAAATGATAACAACTAATTATTTCATAAATAATTGAAGAAAGTGGTGATAGTTTTTGAAGTTTTAAAATTGGAATATGAATTTCACTTTCATTTACTTCAAATAATTTTTCCTTTTGTTGTTTAATGTATAAGTTATAAATAGTTTCTACATCCTTCCACTTTTCAATATTGGCAATTATATTTTCATCTGCCGAAGAATAAACTTCTTTTATCAAAGGCAAAACATTATGTCTAAAAAAATTTCTTGAATATTTATCTGTTGCATTAGAAGAATCTTCTACCCATTGTAATTTTTGTTCAGTAGCATATTGCAATATTTGCTCTCTTCTTGCAAATAATAATGGACGAATAATTTTACTTTGTATTGTTGGGATGCCACTTAAACCTTTAATACCAGTGCCTCTACAAATATTCATCAAAACAGTTTCAATATTATCATCTGCTTGATGTGCAGTTACTATAAATTTATTTTGATTACTTTCTGTAGAATTATTAAATACTTCTGAAAACCAATGATACCTTAATTCTCTTGCTGCAAGTTGTATAGATATTTTTTTTTCTGCTGCATATTCTTTTGTATCAAATCTTTTAACTAAAAAAGGTTTGGAATATTTTTCTTGAAGCTTATCAATAAATTCTTCATCTCTAAAACTTTCCTCTCCTCTTAATTGAAAATTGCAATGAAGTATGGTAAAATTAAATCCTAATTTAAAAAAAATATCAGCTAAAACAACACTATCAACACCACCACTTACTGCAATAAAAAAATGAGTATTAGCTGGTACAATACTCTTAAAATTTTTATTCCAATTTTGTTTAAACTGCTGTAATAAATTCATGCAAAAAGATGCTAAGATTGCAACAAAGGTAATTTTATTTTACTCTAAATACTTTACTATTTACTTTGTACTAAACTTATTTTATTGAATACTTTATTTTCTGTATTTTCACTTTTCAAAAAAAAATAATTATGAGTATAACTGTAGGGCAAGTAGCTCCATCATTCACTTTAGTAAATACAGAAAAAAAAGAAGTAAGTCTATCAGATTTTAAAGGTTCTAATGTATTACTATTATTTTTTCCTTTAGCATTTACAGGTACTTGCACAAAAGAATTGTGTAGTGTAAGAGACAACATTGCTATTTACAATAATGCCAATGCACAAGTGTTTGGTATTTCTGTTGATTCTACTTTTGCTTTAGCAAAATATAAAGAAGAACAAAATTTAAACTTTGAATTGTTGAGTGATTTTAATAAAACAGCAGCAACTGCTTATGGTTCAATTTATGAAAGTTTTATTGGTTGGATGCAAGGTGTTGCAAAACGTTCTGCTTTTGTTATTGATAAATCTGGTATTGTACAATATGCAGAAGTATTAGAAAATGCTGGTGATTTACCAAACTTTGAAGCAATCAACAAAACATTAGCTTCTTTATAAAAAAATAAATATCATAAGTAAATAAAAAGGGCTCCTTGTAGAAACGAGGAGCCGATAACCAAAACTAACTGCTTATGAAAAAATATTTAACTCTTTTAAGTTAATAAGTAATTTTATTGAATTGTAATTTGCTTAGGCATTACTTTTACTACTTCTTTCTTTGGAAGAAATAATTTTAAAATACCATTATCGTACTTTGCTTGAACACTTTCAGCATTTACTTTTTCATCTAAAGTAAAGCTACGTTTAAAATTTTGGTAGCTAAACTCTCTACGAATAGTTTTATATTCTTTATTTTCTGTTTGTTCCTTTTTTTCAAAACTTACAGTTAAAATATTGTTTTCAATATTTACTTTAAAATCTTCTTTGTTACGACCAGGTGCATTTATTTCTAAATGATATCCTTCGTTTGTTTCATGCACATTAACAGATGGCATAAAAAAATCTTCATGTTGTTCTCTTCCCCAAACTGTTGGAAAATTAAACATAAAATCATCAAACAAATTGTTGATTGTTTTTGGATAGTGCTTTACAAGTGTCATAGTTATTAAGTTTTATTTTTTATTTAATTATTTTAAACCAATTTATTCAAACCTTATACCAACACAATTTTATAAGTCAATTTTTCAAATTTGAAAAAATAAAAGCCATTGTGTCATTTTCGTTATTATAAAAAAGTCAGTTTGTCGTTTTTATATAGTAAAATTAATAAAAGAATTTACTGTATTTTTGCGGTCAATCATAAAAAAATAACAAAAATATGTACCCAGCAGAATTAGTATTGCCAATGAAGGCAGAGCTTACAGATGAAGGTTTTGCAGAAATGCTTACACCAGAAGAAGTAGAAAATACATTAAAAAAACCAGGAACAACTTTAGTAGTTATTAACTCAGTATGTGGTTGTGCAGCAGGTACTTGCAGACCAGGTGTTTTAATGGCTATTCATAATGCTAAAGTAAAACCAACAAATTTGGCTACCAGCTTTGCTGGTTTTGATGTAGATGCTGTTAAACAAGTTCGTGAACATTTAATGCCTTATCCTCCATCATCACCATCAATTGCATTATTTAAAGATGGCAATTTAGTTAGTATGTTTGAACGTCATCATATAGAAGGATTATCTGCACAAACTATTGCTCAGCATTTAATGGCAGAGTTTGAAAATCATTGTAATTAATTTCTTTTTCATAGTTTAAGGTTTATTCATTTTAAAGTATTTCATTGATAAAATAATGAAATACTTTTTTTATGTTCAATACAGCATAATTAAAAATAGGTTGCTCAAAATTGAGCAACCTATTTAATTTTATTTTTTTTGATAAAACTACTAAGGGAAAATTCCTAACTCTGCATAGCTTGTAGCAACTTTATTAATTGAGTTTACATAAGCTGCAGTACGCATATCTGGTATTTCTGGATTACTTTTCCAAATTTCCATAATTTCATTTGTTGCAGAAATCATTGTTTCTTCTAATCCACTATAAACCAAATCTACTTCATCTGCACCATGCATAATATTTAGTCTTTCTTTTTCAGTTACTTGTTTTCCTGTTAAAGATTCTAATTGTGCAAGTATTTTAGCATTTTGATTTTCGTCAAATCTTTTTTCCATACGACCATAACGAACGTGGCTTAAATTCTTTAACCATTCAAAGTAAGAAACAGTAACACCACCAGCATTCAAATACATATCTGGTACAACTAAAGTTCCTTTTTCTATAAATACTGCATCAGCTTCTGGAGTTAAAGGTCCATTAGCAGCTTCACCAATAATTTTTGCTTTAACTCTTGGTGCATTTTCGCCATTAATAACATTTTCTAATGCAGCTGGAATTAAAATATCACATTCTAACTCTAATGCATCTGTATTTTTTGCTAAGTTAGTAGCACCAGGGAAATTTAATATAGAGCCAGTAGCTTTTCTATGTTGAAATAATTCTTCTTCATTTATTCCATCAGCTTTATAAATAGCTCCTTCATATTCAGCAATAGCCACAACTGTTGCACCTCCTTCTCTAAAGAATTTTGCACTATGATAACCCACATTACCTAAGCCTTGTACTACTACAGTTTTGCCTTCTATGCCTGTAGTTAATCCTAATTTTTTCATCATATCTGGCATGTTACATACTTCTCTAATGCCATAAAAAACACCTAACCCTGTTGCACCTTTTCTACCTCTTACACCACCTTGAGAAATTGGTTTTCCTGTTACACAACCTGCTGAATCTATTTCTCCAGGTTTTAATGAGCTATAAGTATCAACTATCCATGCCATTTCTCTTTCTCCTGTTCCATAATCTGGAGCAGGAACATCAATACCAGGTCCAATAAAGTTTTTCTTTACTAATTCAGCGGTATAACGACGAGTTATTTTTTCTAACTCATAAGTGCTGTAATTACGAGGATTAATTTTTATACCCCCTTTACCTCCACCAAAAGGAACATTTACAATAGCACATTTGTAAGTCATTAAAGCTGCTAAAGCCATTACTTCGTCTTGGTTTACTTCATCACTAAAACGAATACCTCCTTTACAAGGACTTTTGTGTTGGCTGTGTTGTACTCTGTATGCTTCTATCACTTCAATTCTTCCATCATCCATTTTTACAGGAAAACGCATTCTGTACACACTGTTACAGGCTTTAATTTGTTCTAATAAGCCTTTGTCCCATTTTGTAAATTTTGCTGCTTTATCAAAACTTCTTTCCACATTTTGAAAAAAGCTGTAAGATTGATCTGCTGACATGATTTATGTTTTTAATTTTGAGTTAAGAAATTTAATTGTTATAAAAATTTATTTTTCAAGTTTAGATATTTTTCTATCCAATAAAAACAAGTAAATAAATAGTCCTAAAACAATGGTTATAACCACTGCTAATACTATATAAATACTTTGTTGCATTCTTTGTTCTTTTCTTAATTCATCTGTTACAATTTCTTGAGAAAAAGCTGTAAAAGAAAGCAACAATGATGCTAATAAAATTCCAATATTTTTAAATTTATTCATTATTAAATTTTTTTTCTACTATTAAGTGAACTCTTATTTTTAAAGTAGTAAGCCAAACACCCAAAAGTGTAAAGCCCAAAACAGCAGGCCAAAAAACTATTCTCATTTCTGCACTCATATCACTTCCATTCAATGCAGGATTTCCACCTCCACCACCTTGCCCTCCTGGATGTAAACTTTCTACCATTCTTGGTAAAATCCATAAAGTTGGAAATAACATAAAGAATGCAAAAATATTATATACAGCACCAACTCTTGCTTTTTTTTCATCATCAGTTAAGCTACCTCTTAAAACAAGATAAGCACAATAAATAAGTATAGCTACTGCTGCACCATTTTGTTTAGGATCGCCATTCCAATATGCACCCCATTGAAAGTTAGCCCAAATAGCTCCTGTTACAATACCTAATACACCAAAAATAATTCCTGTACGAGCATATTCTAATGAATAGTAATCGTGTGAAGAAGATGGTTTAATCAAATATTTTATTGCATAAATAAGCGATACTGTAAAAAATACCATCATAGCAAACCACATAGGTACATGAAAGAAAATATTACGAATAGAATGATGTAATGGAACACCTGGCAACTGTTGAGGTATTTTGACAAGAAAACCCATTGTGCATGTGTACATTAATAAAGCAAACGCCAGAATTTTCCACCAAGATTTTCTTAACATAACAAAATCAACTTCTTGAAAAATGATAAGTATGCAAATGTAGTGTAAAGGCATACACTAAAAAAAGTAAATTTTCACATTGTTTTTCCTTTCTGTATAAGTTGGGATATAATTTATTACAATACATTTGGCAAATGAAATTTTTATTCTCTTTTTCTATTATTTTTCTGAATTGTTTTTTTGTTAAAGCTGATAAAGTTTATGAATTTAATACTACTTGCCAACAAGCTTATCAAGAAATAATGCAATTAAAATTAAATAATGGTCAAGTTTTAATTAATAAAGCAAAACAGCAAAATCCAGATAATCTTATTCCCATTGTTTTAGAAAATTATATTGATTTTTTTGTACTTTTTTTTAATGAAGATAATGCTGAGTTTAAAATAAGATATCCAAGATTTGAGCAAAGAATAAAATTGTTAAAAGATGGCCCAGAATCATCGCCATTTTATACTTTTTGTTTAAGTGCTGTTTACTTACACAAATCTGCTGTTAATATAAAGTTTGATAATAAAGTTAGAGCTGCATTAGATTTTCAAACAGCCTATAAATATATCAAGCAAAATAAAAAATCGTTTCCAACATTTACACCTAATCAATTATTATATGGTAGCTTAGAAACTGTTGCAGGCACTATACCCAAAGGCTATCAATGGATTGCTGGATTATTTGGTATAAAAGGAAGTATTACAAATGGTATTAATTCTGTTAAACATTTTGTGTATAGTACAAACGATCCTTGGGCAAATCTTATGTCTAATGAAGCATCTTTTATTTATTGCTATTTAATGTTTTATATAGAAAATAAAAAAGATGAAGCACTAAAATTTATTAAAGACAAAAAATTAGATGTAGTAAACAATCAGTTGTTTACTTATATGGCTGCTAATCTTAGTATTAATAATAAACAGGTTAATGAAGCTGAATCTATTATTGAAAACAGAAATAAATCTACTGAATATTTTTCAACACCAGTTTGGGATTTTCAGTTAGGGTTTGTACATCTATATCGTTTGCAAACAAGTAGTGCAATTCAATATTTTGAAAATTATTTAAGAAATTTTAGAGGCAATTTTTATGTAAAAGATATTTATCAAAAAATAAGTTGGTGTTATTATTTACAAGGTAATATAGCTAAAGCAAATGAAGCAAGAAAAAATTGTATTAATAAAGGTGCAACTGTAACAGATGCAGACCAACAAGCTTTAAGAGAAGCTAAAAGAGCAAAATGGGATAATCCTATTTTACTAAAAGCAAGAATTTTAAATGATGGAGGTTTTAATAAAGAAGCTATTAGCATATTGCAAGGTAAAAGTTCCAGCAGCTTCACTGATGTTGGAGAACAATTAGAATTTAATTATCGTGTAGGAAGAATTAATGATGATTTATATAACTATGATGATGCTATTGCCTTTTATTTAAAAGCAATAAATATTGGTGAAAACAGAACTGAATATTATGCTGCAAGAGCAGCCTTACAAATTGGTATGATTTACGAAAAAAGAGGCAATAAAAAACAAGCAATTAAATTTTATGAGCAATGTTTAGATATGGATAATCATGATTATAAAAACAGCTTAGACCAAAGAGCTAAAAGTGGTATAGCAAGGTGTACAGGTAATTAAAAAAACTTCTTCAATTCTTTTGCTCATTATCTCAGAAAATATCACATTTGTAAGAGAAAAAATTAATTACAAAAAAATAATTTGTAACATAGAAAAATGCTTACTAAACTGCACATACAGAACTATGCTATTATTGATGAAATAGAAATAAATTTTTCATCGGCACTTAATATAATTACTGGAGAAACTGGTGCAGGAAAAAGTATTTTAATGGGTGCATTAAATTTAATTTTAGGAGAACGTGCCGATACTTCTGCTTTACTAAATACAAATAAAAAATGTTTTGTAGAAGGTTTTTTTGATGTACAAAATAATATAAGTATCAAAAAATTCTTAAAAGAAAATGATATTGAAGAAGCAGATGAATTAATTTTAAGAAGAGAAATTGCAGCCACAGGAAAAAGTAGAACATTTATAAATGATACACCTACTACACTACAACAGCTAAAACAATTAGCTTCAATACTTGTTGATTTGCATCAACAGTTTGATACATTAGAATTAAGAAATAATAATTTTCAAAGAGAAGTATTAGATGCATTAGCTAATAATTTTGCTACACTTGCACATTATCAAACTGCATTTTATCAATGGCAACAAGCCAAAGAAGTGTTGGAAAAATTAATGCAACAAAAAACAGATTTTAATAAAGAAGCAGATTACAATCATTTCCTTTTTGATGAACTGAATGAAGCAAATTTTAAAGAAAATGAATTAGAAAATTTAGAAGCAGAACTTCAACTTTTAAATAATAGCGAAGGAATTAAAAATACTTTATCTAAAATTTATTTTGATTTAAAAGAGAGTGAAACACCTGTTGTTAATACAATTAAACAGCTTATTCAACAATTAAATAATTATACCAACTTTCATTCAAATTTATCTTCTATCATTGAAAGATTACAATCTACCCAAATAGAATTACAAGATATAGCAGAAGAAACAGAAAGATTAAATAATGAAATGGGGTTTGATGAAACTCGTATTGAATACATTAATGACAGATTAAATATTGGATATAAACTCTTAAAAAAACATTCTGTAAAAACTACTGAAGAACTTTTACAAATTCATCAATCTTTAGAAAAAAAATTACAAGCAGTTTTGCAAATTGATGAAGCTCTTAGTATTAAAGAAAAAGAAGTTGCCTCTTTATTACAATCAACTGAAAGTATTGCAAATACTCTATCTAAAGCAAGGCACACTATTGTAAGTGATGTAGAAAATAAGGTAAATAAACTATTATTTCAAGTAGGAATGCCAAATGCAAAATTGAAAGTTGTCATACAAAATGTTGCTCTTAACAATTTTGGAAAAGATGCTATTGAGTTTTTGTTTGATGCAAATAAGAGTGGACGATTTGAACCAATTTATAAAGTTGCCAGTGGTGGAGAATTAAGCAGATTAATGCTTTGCATAAAAAGTTTAGTTGCAGAAAGTATTGATTTACCAACAATGATATTTGATGAAATTGATACAGGCATTAGTGGTGAAGCAGCTAAACAAGTTGGTATTATTATGAAACAATTAGCTAATAAACGCCAAATAATTAGTATTACACATCAACCACAAATTGCTGGAAAAGCAAATGCTCATTTCTTTGTGTATAAAGATGCAAATAACAATACAATAAAAACCAATATTAAGTTGCTTTCAAAAGATGAAAGAATAATTACAATAGCAAAGATGTTAGGAGGAGAAAACCCAAGTGCAGCAGCTATTGCAAGTGCAACAGAAATGATTGGTTAAAAAGTAGTAATTTTTCTGTTGATAAAAAATTTGTAAGAATTAGTATCAAAAATTAAGTATTAAAGAGCATTAATATTTCAAAAGTTTTTCAATTCTTTCTGCTACTTTTTCTGCATTAGGTAACATAGTTGCTTCTAATGCAAGATTGATAGGCACTGCAGGCAAATTCATTGCTCCCATTACTTCTACTTTTGCATCTAAGAAATGATAGCAATTATTAGAAATTCTTAAAGATAAACTTTCTGCAAAAGAATTATTTTGTTGCTCTTCTGTAAGCACTATCACTTTTCCATGCTTACGAATAGTATTAAAAATAAGTTCTTCATCTAAAGGGAAAAGTGTTCTTAAATCAACAATTTCAATTTGACCATCAAATTTTTCTGCTGCTGATTTTGCCCAATAAACTCCCATACCATAAGTAATTATACAAACAGTTTCACCTTTTTTAATTTTATCGTTATTAGCATGTAAAACAATATTGGCTTTGCCTAATGGCAATACATAATCTTTATCTGGCTCTATGGTTTTTGCATCTTCTGTTCCTGGTACTTTACTCCAATACAATCCTTTGTGCTCAAGCATTACAACAGGGTTAGGATCTAAGAAAGCAGCTTTCATTAATCCCTTCATATCAGCAGCATTGCTTGGATAACAAACTTTAATTCCTTTAAATGTTAGTAATGTACTTTCAATACTTCCACTATGATAAGGACCACCACCACCATAAGCACCAATTGGCACTCGTAAAATCATTTGAACAGGAAATTTTCCATTACTCAAATAACAACTTTTAGAAACCTCTGTTACTAATTGGTTAAGTGCTGGATAAATATAATCTGCAAACTGAACTTCTACAATTGGTTTTAATCCTACAGCATTCATACCTATTGTGCTACCTACAATGTATGCTTCTTGAATGGCTGTATTAAACACTCTATGGTCGCCAAATTTTTCTGCTAAAGTGGCTGCTTCTCTAAATACTCCACCTAATCTTCTACCTACATCTTGTCCATATAAAATTGCTTCAGAATAATCTTCCATTATTTCTTCAATGGCATGTAAAGCAGCATCTACCATTATAGTTTTTTCAGAAGATTTAGGAGCTCTATTGCCTGATTCTTCTTTTATGGGTGTTGGGGCAAATACATGTTTGTCTGTTAAATCTTCTGTAGGCTCTGTTGCAAGTTGTGCTTTTTCAAAAGCATCATTAGCAATTTTTTCAGCATCAATTTCTATTTCATTTATTTCATTTTCATTATAACCAATTCCTGTAAGTAGTAATCTTAGCTTTGGAATTGGGTCGTACAATCCATGTT
>JBPXJV010000038.1:0-2287 GCA_051715485.1 Chitinophagales bacterium | reverse complement strand
TTATTTGAATATTGCATAATTTTTAAAATAAGCTGTTGTAATAAATACCCAATAGCCGCAAAAATTAAATAAAATGTAAAAGCTACATTGCAGCATGATATTTGATTTATTGAATTTGAATTAAAATTGCATCTGTATATTATCTAAACAAAAGTTGTATGAAACGTATTTTTATTTTTTTGGTTATAGCACTTGGATTTATTGCAGCAGTATTTCCACCAGAACAAAGAAAAATTGCTTTAATAATTGCTATATCAGATTATTCTGCTGCACCAGGTTGGCGTAATTTAAGTAGTATGAATGATGTTAAATATGTAAAACAATCATTAATGAAAGTGGGTTTTGCAGCCAATGATATAGATACTTTAATAAATAAAGATGCTACTAAAGCTGGAATGATAAAGGCTTTAGATGATTTATATAATAAGGTTCATGAAGGAGATATTGTATATTTTCAATTTTCTGGACATGGACAACAAATACAAGATGATAATGGTGATGAATTAGATGGTTATGATGAAGCATTAATTCCTTACGATGCATCTGCAATGTTTGACCCTGTTACTTATAAAGGACAAAACCATTTTAGAGATGATTTATTAGGAGAAAAATTAAATAAAATAAGAAAAAAAATTGGTACAAGTGGAAGTTTAGTGGTATTAATTGATGCTTGCCATTCTGGTACAGCTACAAGAGATGCAGGAATAAAACGTGGTATGGAAAAACCATTTTTAACAGACCCATCTTACAAACCAAATATTAAAATTGATTTAAACAAACAACCAGAGCAAGGTTTATTAGAAGGCTTTACTGGAGGTATGGGGTCTATGATTGTGTTTAGTGCAAGTAGCCCTAATCAACCTAATTATGAAATGAAAGATAATAACAACAATGGTGTAGGTTCATTAAGTTTTGCATTTGCAAAATCAATTTCAGAATTACCTGCTGAAAGTTCTTACAGAGTTTTATTTCATAAAATGAAAGCTATTATTCAAGGCGATATTCCAAACCAAATTCCAATGGTTGAAGGTGATATTGACTTAGAAGTTTTTGGTGGAAAATATATTCCTAAACCAACCATTATTGCAGTAGATCAAAAATTTAATAATGCTTCTAATAAATTTAATGATACAACTTTTGTCATCAGCGTTGGTCAGTTAAACAATATTTATAGAGGAACAACTTTAAAAATTTATCCTGTTGGTAGTACAGAAGTATATACAGATGCTGTTGTAACTTCTGTAAGTACCTTTCAAAGTATTTGCAGAAGTAATAAACCATTGAAAAAAAGTGTTGCTTATGAAGCAAAAGTTGATGCAGCAAGTGCTGGAGATTTTTCTGCTGAATTATTAATTCAAAATAATGATAAGAATAGCAAAATAGCTAATGCAGCTGTTGCTAATTTTACTTCTTACATAAAGCCATTTCAATATTTAAGTATTGGCAATAACCCTGATTTTACTTTAGATATTAGTAAAGACGATAAAGGTTCTTATGTTGTAAGTTTATTTGGCAAAGGCGATGATGTGCGTTTTTCAAGAACTATTAAAGACAGCCTTACAACAGATGATTGTAAATATTTGTTAGATGGTATTAAAAGAAGTATGAGGGTAAAATATTTAAGAAATTTACCAGATGGTGGAGCTTTGGCAAAAGATGTTACAGTAGAAATTGTTCCTAAAAAACCATCAAGCAGTAATAATGAAATTGTAATGGCAGAACACGATGCTTTTGAAATAAGAATTACCAATAAAGGAACATCAGATTATTATTACACTATTATTGATATTATGCCAGATAATGAAATGAAAGTTTTATTACCAGATGAAACAAGTGAGCCACAAGATTTTGTAATTCAACCAGGGCAAACCATACCTATTGGAGAAATACAAGTAGATGAAGGCACACCAAATGGTAAAGAAATTTTTAAAATTATTGTTAGTAAAATTCCAATGGATTTAAGACCAGTTGTTAATAGAACAAAGACACGTAGTGCTAATACTCAAATGAAATCTATGGAAAGTGTTATTGATGATTTGTTTAAAGACAGCAATGACCAACGTGCTACACGTTCTTCTATCAGCAATATGAAAGTAGATGAAGTAGGTATATTGAGTTGTGGTTTTACTATTAAGAAAAAGTAAAGAGGCAGATTCAAGTTGTAAGTGCAACTGTTAATTAATTTGGTTTAAAGTTAGCGATAAAAACTTGTAATGGAGTTTTATAGTTTAAAGATTTTCTTGGTCTGTTATTAAGTTTGTTTTGTATTTCTACAAAAAATTGTATC
>JBPXJV010000037.1:0-87162 GCA_051715485.1 Chitinophagales bacterium | reverse complement strand
TCAAGTGGTGGAGAAGTGGTGATACCAAACTTAAGTGCAGGAACCTATACCAATATTACAGTAACATTGAATGGTTGTATTTCAAATATAATAGCAGGTCCAATAGTTTTAACAGATCCTAATCCGCCATCAACTCCTTTGGCAACAAGTAATAGCCCTATTTGTAGTGGTTCAACTTTAAGTTTAAGTGCAACAAGTACAACAGCTGGAGTAACATTTAATTGGAGTGGGCCTTCTAGTTTTAATACAACAGGAGCAAATCCTACACGTAACAATACTACTACAGCAATGAGTGGCGTGTATAGTGTTAGTGCAACATTAAACAATTGTACTTCAAGTGCAGGTACTGTAACTGTAACAATCAATCAAACGCCAATAACTCCAACTGTAGGTAGCAATAGTCCTGTATGTAGTGGAGCTGATTTAAACTTAACAGCATCAAGTACAACGTCAGGTGTAAGCTATGCATGGAGTGGTCCCAATGGTTTTTCAAGTACAACACAAAATCCAACTATTTCAACAGTAACTACATTAGCATCAGGAACATATAGTGTTACAGCAAGTACTTCTACCTGTACTTCGTTAGCAGGGACTGAAAGTGTAACAGTAAAACCAACACCAAATATTTCAGGATATACAAAGACCGATCCAACACAGTGTGCTTCTACAACAGGGAGTATAACTTTAACTGGATTAACAAATGGGCAGCAATATGTAGTGAGTTTTATAAAAGGTGGAATTGCACAACCAACACAAACTATTACTTCAAGTGGTGGAGAACTGGTGATACCAAACTTAAGTGCAGGAACCTATACCAATATTACAGTAACATTGAATGGTTGTATTTCAAATACAATAACAGGTCCAATAGTCTTAACAGATCCTAATCCACCATTAACACCAGTTGCTTCAAGTAATGGTCCAATATGTAGTGGCAATGCATTAAACTTAAGTGCAACATCAAGCACTGCCGGAGCAGTACAATACAATTGGAGTGGTCCTAATAGTTTTATAAGCACTAATCAAAATCCTTCAATTACATCAGCTACTACAGCAGCATCGGGAACTTATAGTGTAACAGCAACTTTAAATTCTTGTGTGTCTGCAGCGGGAACTATTATTGTTGTTGTAGATTCTACACCAGTTGCCCCAAGCATTAGCAGTAATTCTCCTTTATGCTATGGTAATAATCTTACATTTACAACTACAATTAATTTTCCAACAACTCTTACTTATGCATGGACAGGTCCCAATGGTTTTACAAGTTCACTTCAAAATCCAACAATTCCATCAGCTACAGAGCTTGCTTCTGGTACTTATTCTTTGTTAATAACTGCAAATGCTGGCAACTGTTCACCAGGTGCAGTTAATACAAGTGTAATTGTTCGCCCACTATTAACTCAAGCACATATTGCAGGATTAGATACAGTTTTTGTTTGTAACTTTAATCCACCAGCTAATGCTACACAAAGTTTATCAGCAAACTTGAATGCTACTCGTCCTTTTGAATCTGGCAAATGGACTATCATTAGTCAGCCTTCAGGAAGTACTGCAAATTTTGCGAATGATAATTCTCCCAATACAACAATTACTTATAACAAAAGTGGATTGTATCAATTACTATGGACAATTACTAATGATGCTAATTGCCCATCAACAAAAGATACTGTATTTTTATCTATTGTAGATAAGCCTCAAATTACTCAAGATTTATCAGCATCTTCTACTAATGTATGTGCTGGAAATCCTGTTACAATTTCAATTCCTAATAATCAAGTTATTGGTACAATTAGTAAATGGCAATATAAACGTCCATATAATAATCAGCTATGGAAGGATACTCTTGTAACAAATCCAACAATTACCTTTAATAATGTTCAAGATACTTTTAATGTAAGATTAGTAGTTATTTCCACAGATCAAATACATTGTAGTAACGATACTGCTTTTAAAGAAATAACGATTAATGTTGCTCCACCTTCTTACCCTGGTATAACTATAGGAGCAGATACTGTTTGTCAAGGTTCAAATTCAGGCACAATTATTTTAACAGGTAATATTGGTGCACCAACTTGGCAATCATCTACCAACGGAATTAATTTTTCCAATATTCCTAATAGTGCAGTACAGAATTATACTTATAATAATTTAACAGGTACCACTTGGTTTAGAGCAGCTGTTAAGAGTGGTGTTTGTGATACTGTTTTTAGTAATACTACAAAAATTACAGTTTACCCACCAGTATCTATAGCTAATGCTGGTGCAGATGTTGAACTTTGTGGAGATTCAACTTATCAATTAAATGCAAATGTACCAACTAGTATTGAAACTGGAGTTTGGAGTTTTGCATCAGGAAGTGCTACTGCTACTATTCATTCACCAAATGCTGCAAACACAATAGTTAGTAATTTATTGCCTAATAATAATTATCATTTAGTATGGACTTTAAGTAATGGAATTTGTCCAGCCACAACTGATGAGGTAGAAATTAAAAATTACTTACCATTAACGAATACTATAGATACATCTACTATAACTGTTTGTAATAGTTCAGTAGTAAATATTACAGGAAATTCTCCTGTTGGTGGCAATACGCCATATTTATATCAATGGCAAATTTTACAAGGAGGAATTTGGGTAAATATACCAGGTGCAACAAGTATGAGTTTTTCCTTTACAGCAGATTCAACAGTAAAAATAAGACGACAAGTAACTGCTTTACCTTGTACTAATTTTAGTTTAGAAAAAACAATTTATGTTCAACCACCTTTAGCAAATAACACCATATCGGGCAATAGTGAAGCTTGTATTAATACAAGTCCTGGCGTTTTAATTGGTAGCTTACCAACAGGTGCAGATGGTAATTATTTTTATCAATGGCAAATATTTCAAGGGGCGTCTTGGGTTAATATTGCATCTGCTACTCAAAAAGATTTTACTATACCCATTCTTACAGTTTCAACTACATATCGTCGTTTAGTTACAAGTGCATTATGTAGCGGAAATCAAGGTTTATATAGTTCTCCTTTTGTAATAACTGTTCGCCCTGATGCTAAAGCAATTTGGACAATTACAATAGATACAGCATGTGCACCTTTTAATATTAATAACTCAATTGTTAGCCCTGTTCATCAGCCATTATCAAATGGCAGTTACAACTGGTATGCTAATGATGTTTTTTATGGAAATAATACAACACAAAACCCTGGGTATATATTAAATAATGCTGGTGATAGTGTAATAATTAAAATGGTAGCAGTTAGTTTATATGGATGTAAGAATGATAGTGTACAACATAAGTTTTTTACAATTCCTCCCGTACTTACCAATTTTGTATTAAGTGATAGTATCGGGTGTGGTCCATTATCAGTTACTATAACAAATACAACACCATATTTAGGATTTTTTAATTATGCTTGGAATTTTGGAAATCAACAAACATCTAATTTATCTCAACCAGGTACAATTATTTTTCAATCAAATCCAAACTTTACCGATACAACTTATTATGTATCGCTAACAGCTACCAGTAAGTGTGAAGTTGTTACTAAAACAAAAACTGTAACTGTAAAGTCAAAACCAAAATCAATATTTACACCTGATAAAACTATTGGTTGTTCTCCATTACTAATTAATTTTACCAATATTTCTAAAGGTGTTGGGGCAAGTTATATTTGGGATTTTGGCGATGGAACACAACAAGCAATTGGAACTTCACAATCTGTTTCTCATACGTATAATACAAGTGTTCAAGATACCTTTAAAGTAAAATTAATTTCTATTAACCAATGTGGCACAGATACTGCTGTTTATAATATTGTTGTAGCTCCAAGTACTTTAAATTTAGACTTTGCAGTGAATGGTACAGAGAAGCAAGGTTGTAAGCCACACTCAGTTAAGTTTATTAATGCTTCAAGTGGTGCATCAAGTTTTCATTGGAGCTTTGGTGATGGTAATACTTTAAATACAACAAAAAATATTGATACGGTAAATCATACTTTTTTACAAAGTGGGTCATTTACTGTAACCTTATTTGCCACAAATGGTTGTACAGATACTTCTGCTACTGAAACAATACAAGTATTTAACCCACCAACTGCAAATTTTTCTGCAACTCCTTTGCAAGCATGTATTGGAGATACAATTTATTTTCATAATCAAAGTGATACTACTACATCACTATTATGGAATTTTAAAGATGGTTATACTTCATCTGTAACAAATCCTGTACATGCCTTTACAACACCAGGTGTTTATAATGTACAATTAAAAGCAATTAGACAATACAATAGTGGTTTAGCTTGTACAGATAGTATTATTAGACCAATTACTATAGTTTCTAAATTGCCAGGCACATTTACTGTTACTGATACTATTAGTAATTGTGTTCCATTTACTGCAACATTTACAAATCAAACACTTCCGTCAAGCTTAACTATTTGGAATTTTGAACCAGGCATTAATGATACAGGAAACGTTGTAACACATACATTTACTCAAGTAGGAACTTATCTTGTACAGATGAATGTTACACACCCTGGAGGATGTAATTATGAAGCCACCAAAGAAATTAAAGTAATAGCTCCTTTTGGTACATTTACTTATGATAAAGGTATTATTTGTGGTAACACTCCATTAAAGTTTGAAGTAAATGCTCAAAATACTGATAGCATAAA
Source organism: Chitinophagales bacterium (assembly GCA_051715485.1). Classification (GTDB taxonomy): domain Bacteria; phylum Bacteroidota; class Bacteroidia; order Chitinophagales; family Chitinophagaceae; genus UBA1930. The sequence continues at coordinate 82,486 of JBPXJV010000037.1, read as the reverse complement.
ATGGAACTTCGGTGATGGAAATATTTTAACTACATCAAATCCTATTGTTTATCATTCTTATCAGCAATCTGGTAATTTTTTGCCAACTGCTACACTAATTAAAAATGGTTGCTCTGTGCTTTTAAAAGGCATTGATACTATTAAAGTAGATTATATAAATGCTGGATTTAAATACAACTCTGTACAAACCTGTGGCAATACAAAAATTCAGTTTATTGATACCTCTCGAAAATATCAACCAATTGCAAGCTGGCTCTGGAATTTTGGCGATGGAACTTTTAGTTCTTTACAAAACCCTATAAAAAATTATACTGCATCAAACTCTTGGCAAATAAAACTTATTGTAACAAGTATTACTGGTTGTAGTGATACTATTACAAAGAATATTTTTATAAAAGTTAATACAAATCCTTCAGCAAACATCAATGCTACAGTAACAGCTTGTACAGATAGACCTGTAAAATATGAGGCACAAATTGTTTCTGCTGATACTATAAGCATTATCAATTGGTCGTTTAGTAATGGTGTGGTTTTAACTGGTTCTCCTGTAAATAATTATTACATCAATACTGGTACTTATAATGCTACATTAATTGTTGGCACTTTATATGGCTGTCAAGATACAGTAACAAAATCAATAACCATTAATCAAAGTCCTACAATTACTGCATCGGCTGATGCTACCATTTGTAAAGGACAATCAAAGCAATTAAATGTAACAGGTACAACTTCTTATTCTTGGGCTCCATTAAATGGAACATTATCTTGTATAAATTGTGCAAACCCAATAGCTACACCACTTTCAACCACACAATATATAGTTACTGGTTCAAATAGTTTTGGATGCACAGATATTGATACAGTTGTAATTACTGTTGCACAACCAATAAAATTAACAGTTTCAGCTAACGATACAATTTGTATTGGGCAATCATCTCAATTAAGTGTTACAGGAGCTACTACTTATATTTGGTCACCAGGTGCAACATTAAATAACACAACAACTGCATTCCCAATTGCAACTCCTACATTAACTACAAAATATAGAGTAATTGGCTTTGATAGTCATAATTGTTTTCAAGATACTGCATACATTGTTGTTGCTGTTGGTCAGTACCCTACAGTAAATTTAGGAACTGATAAAGTATTAGCAACAGGTACACCTTTACCATTAGTTACTACTATTACTAATGGACCAATTACAAAATGGACTTGGGGTCCTTCTGCAGCAACACTTTCATGCAATGATTGTTCAACACCAATAGCAACAATTAAACGTGATATGTGTTATACAGTAGAAGTATCCAATTTGTATAAATGCACTGCAAAAGATACTATGTGTGTAAAAGTATTTTGCGAAAACTCTCAAGTATTTATTCCTAATGCATTTACACCAGATGGAGATGGTGTAAATGATGTTTTAGTTGTAAGAGCACAAGGTATAAGTGTTGTAAAAAATTTTAGAATTTTTAATCGTTGGGGACAAGTAGTATTTGAGAAAAATAATTTTGCTCCTAATGATGTTAATGCAGGTTGGGATGGAAAAATTAATGGAAAATTAGCTACAGCAGATGTATATGTTTATACCTGTGAGGTAATTTGTGAAAATGATATTAGCTATACCTATAAAGGAAATATATCTATTATAAGATAGCTTTTATGTTTATTGAATTTTAATTTAAAAATTGAAAAATATTTTATGCTTTCTTAAAAAATTAAGTATGAAAAAAATTATTGTTTTTATTCTTTTATTGATTGCTTTTAAAACTGATGCACAAGATTTTACCTTTTCTCAGTTTTATGAAAAACCATTGTTAAGAAACCCAGCACTTGCAGGCGTATTTAGAGGTGATATTCGTGTATCTGGAATTTTTAGAAATCAATGGCAAAGCGTAACTGTTCCTTTTCAAACAAGTGCTGCAAGTGTAGAAGTTAAATTTCCTGTTGGTCGTGCAAATGATTTCTTAACATTGGGCTTACAAATGACTAATGATGTTGCTGGCGATATTAAATTAAAAAGAACTCAATTTTTACCAGTACTAAATTTTCATAAGTCTTTAAATGAAGATTATAACAGTTATTTATCATTAGCTTTTATGGCAGGTAATGTAACAAGCCAGTTTGATGCAACTAAAATGCAATTAGGAGATCAATTTATTAATGGCTCATTCAACGCTAATAATCCAACAATGCAAACGTTTAATAAAACTGGTATCAACTACTGGGATTTAGGTGCTGGATTAGTATATAGTATGGATTTTGGCGAAAGTGCTTCTTTTTATGTAGGCACTTCTTTATTTCATTTGAATAAACCTAAAATTGGTTATTTTACAAATGATACTAAAACTACATTGGCAAATAAATTTTCAATAAATACTGGGTTAACCACACCAACCAGTGATTATAATAGGTTGGTTTTTTTTGCTGATTTATATTCTCAAGGTGGTAATAAGCAAGTTTTAGCAGGTGCTTTATATGGTATTGATATTTTGCAACATTTTGAAAGTGATGATAAAATATCTTTATACTTAGGTGGATTTTATAGATGGAATGATGCTATTATTCCTATAGTTAAATTGGATATTTATAAATTAAGTGTTGGACTTAGTTATGATGTAAATACTTCAAAACTTAAAACGGCATCTAATTGGAAAGGAGGGTTTGAAGTTTCTATAAATTATAAATCTAAACTTAGAATTCGTAATGAAGGAGCAGAAAAATTAAAATGTGTTGATTTTAAATTTTAATGTTCAACTTCTACAAAATAAAAAGAGCCAGAGTAGAAACTCCAGCTCGTTTTTAATCCGTACCCTATGAAAACGAGTTTATAAATATGCTATATTTATCTAAATATTTTTCTTAATTTTTTATTGATTTACCCAATTTCAAAACAATATATCAGCGTCTGAAATAACTTTGAAGAAGATATATAGAATCTATTGGATTTTAATTATTTTTTATTGCTAAAAAAGTAATTGTACATATATAAACGGAGTACTATCAATTTTATTTTATTTAGCATATAAATTTTTTATTAGTACCATTTTGGGAAAACAATTGAAACATTTTAAAATATACATTGAATGATTATAGATACACACTGCCATTTATATTTACAAGAATTTGATATTGATAGAAATGCTGTTATAGAAAGAGCTAAACAAGCAAATGTTCAACAATTTTATTTACCAGCTATAGATAGCACTCACACAAAAGCTATGTTTAAAATGGAAAATGAATATCCTGAAATTTGTTTTTCTATGATGGGCTTACATCCTTGTTCTGTAAAAGAAGATGTAGAAAAAGAACTTTCAATGGTTTATATGTGGTTGCAAAAAAGAAAGTTTGTAGCTATGGGTGAAATTGGGTTAGATTTTTATTGGGATACTACTTTTAAAGAACAACAAATAATAGCTTTTGAACAACAAATGGAGTGGGCTTTAGAATTTAATTTACCCATTGTAATTCATACAAGAGAAGCAATGCAGCAAACTATTGATTGTGTAAAGCCTTTTGCAAATAAAGGTTTGAGAGGAATTTTTCATTGTTTTTCTGGTAGTTTAGAACAAGCCAACCAAATAATTAATATGCAATTTTTGTTAGGCATTGGAGGTGTTGTTACTTATAAAAATGCTGGATTAGCAGAGGTTATAAAACAAATAGATTTAAAACATATTGTTGTAGAAACAGATGCACCTTATTTAACTCCTGTACCTTTTAGAGGTAAAAGAAATGAGAGTGCTTATTTAAGTTTTATAATTGATAAAATTGTAGAAGTAAAAGAAATATCTAAAGAAGAAGTAGCAACAATAACAAGCAATAATGCTCTACAAATTTTTCAACATTTATAATATCGCATAAACTTATTGATTTATTTCTTTTTATTATCTTCGTAAATATTAATAAAATAAATTTCATGAATACTATATACTTGAACAACACACTTTTGTTTCAGTTATAGTAATTTAATTAAGCATAAACTCATTTATTGTAAACTTGTTCATCAATGTTTTAGTATGTTGAAGTGTGCGACGCAACAGAAAGATGAATAAAGTATATGCAGCTGGTAACATAAAAAAAATATTACTGTATTGACCAGCTAATTACAATGAGAAAATTTTTTATAGTATGAAACAAAAAGAAACTTTAGTGAATATTCAGTTAAATGACTTAAAGAATAAAATTGAATTGAGTGATGTTGTGATTGATGAAATGGGTAATGAGCATATTAGCACAAGCATTGATACTCCTATGCGTAACGATGCTTTTGTTTTAACAGATGCTGAAAAAATTGTTGCTATTGAAAAACATTTTGAGAGCATTATGAATATTTTGGGACTTGATTTAACTGATGATAGTTTAAGAGGCACGCCAAAACGTGTTGCTAAAATGTATGTGCAAGAATTTTTTAGTGGCTTAAATCCTGCTAATAAGCCTAATGCAACAATGTTTGAAAATAAATATGGTTATAAAGAAATGTTGGTAGAAAAAAATATTTCTTTTTATACAACTTGTGAGCATCATTTTGTGCCATTTGCTGGCAAAGCTCATGTAGCATATATTAATAATGGTCAAGTAATTGGGTTAAGTAAATTAAATAGAATTGTACAATATTTTGCAAAAAGACCACAAGTACAAGAACGCCTTACTATACAAATTGGTAAAGAGTTACAAAGCGTTTTAAACTCTGATGATGTAGCAGTAATTTTAGAAGCAAAACATTTATGTGTTGCAAGTAGAGGCATTAAAGATGATACAAGTACTACTGTTACTGCGTTTTATGGGGGTGCATTTAACAATGAGGAAAAGAAAGCAGAATTTTTTAAGTATGTTGATTTTAATTTAAATATGTAATATGGTATTTTGTTAGGGTAATTATGTGCCTACTTTTTTATACATTAAGTAATAAATTTAGTGGAAGTAATAGAAAGAAAATTAAGGATGTTTTAAATAAGTTTGTAGTGCTTTCACATATTTTTCAAATGCATCAATTCCTTTTTTAGTAATAGAGCAAGTTGTTAATGGATAGTTGTCTTTAAACTGTTTATTTACTTCAATATAATCTGCATCTTTTAATTTTTGTATTTGCACGGAAAGATTACCAGCAGTTGCTTTTGTTTTTTCTTTGATAAATGTAAATTCAGCTTCTTTTACACTAATGAGCAAACTCATTACTGCAAGCCTTAGTTGAGAGTGTAATATGGGATCAAGATCTTTAAACATTACTCTTTCTTTGTTTCAAATATTTTCTTCTTAAAATAATGCCTGGAATTAACCAACAAACTATTGCTACAATAGTTCCAATAAGCATATCATTTTTAAAGGTGGTGTAACAAGATACAATAAATAAGATATAAGAAATTATTCCGCCAATAATCATTGGTTTAAATTTTTTTGCAATGCCTGTAACCATAGTAGGAAAAGTGTATAGCAAAATATATAATGAATATAAACTTGGAATAAAAGGATACATTTCTACATCTGGTTTACTGCTATTGGTATAATGTTGTATTAGTTGCCAACCTTCTTGCTTAGCATATTCTTTTGAAACAGCAGGTGCAATATTTGCATACATTACTAAAAGCAAAATAGTAATACCATATACCGACCAAACTGCATTAATTGCAGCATCTTCAAACCTTACTACTTTATTTTCTTTTTTTGCTTTAAGAGAAATATAAATTTGAGGGATGATGGCAATAAATACAATCCAAAATGGATCAATAGGAAAAGTAAGGTTTAACGTTATTTGAACATACACAAGCAATGATGCAATAGATACTGCTAAGCCCCATAGTATTGCACTGATGCCACTATCGTGATAACTTGTTTTTGCATTTTGTATCATTGATGAAATTATTTTCAAACTTTCCTGCTCTGTTAATGGCGTTTCAGTATTCATATAGTTTGTTTTTTAAAGAAGTTTTTCATTAAATAACCTGGAATAATCCATGCAATTACAACTGCTAATGCCAACAATAATAAAACATATATTGGAGGTGTAAAAGTGGCAGCAATAGCTAAACACCAACAACAAATTCCACCCACTTTTAAAGGTGTAAAACGCATGATAACACCACTTAAAAAAGTGGGTGTTCCATACATCATAAGTATAATGGGGTATAAAGTAATCCATGTATTACCACGTCCTAAAATAAATGTTATGATAAACATAGATATTCCAAAGCTTACCCACAAATAGTTAATGATTTCATCGGTATAAGTTTTTACTCTTTCGTTTTTTCTTTGTTTTATTAAATAGATTATTTGAACTAAAAGTGCTACAAACAATAAAAACCAAATCTGCTGTGGTTTTTCTACCAACTGAAATTTGTACAGTAGATAATTTCCAACAGAACAAATAAAAACAATCCAACCCCAAAGCAAATACAAAGGACTATCATTATTAAACTTATTCTTTGCTTGATTAATCATGCTTTCAATTACTTCGAGGCTTTGATGAGCAGAAAAATCTTTTTCCATGATGTTTGATTTTTAGTAATTAAAATACTTTTATTTACACTGAGAAATTATTTTTTCTGTTGCTTCTTTTCCCCAAGTTGGATGAATATTACTTACTGGTTTAAAATTATTAAACAACTCTAATGCTTTTTCTGCTAAAGGTTTTGATTTATCGCAACCACCACCAAATTGTTTTGGGGTATTAAATAAATTACTTGCTTGAATATAGTAAGGACGTGGGTTTGTAGAATCAGCAGCTTTTGCTTTTTCTATGTATTGATTAATTTTTGCTCCATACTCCATATATCTTGCTTGAGGATTAACAATCATTTTAGCAGTTGCAATTAAACTTTTAACACAATAAATTTCACTATTGTTTTGTTCTAATGTTTCAGCTTTGGTTAGTAAATTATTTGCTTCATCAGCCATAGCATCTATATCACTTACTTTGCCAGACAAACACATAGTTGTTTTAACCAAAGCAGCATAATAATAAGGTAACCATTGTGTTTTTTCAACATCTGCAATACGTTCAAATTTTTGTGCAACTGCTGTTAAGTCTTCATTTGTTTTAGCATCATTAAATTGTTGTAATGTACTACTCATGGTTGTTACATATTTTTCACTTTGAGAAAAAATGGTTGTTGTTGCTAATAAGCAAATGGCTGTTAATAATTGTTTCATAATATTTGTTTTAATGTTTATTGTAAATAAAAAATTTAAAGATTATTGTTAATGGCATCTTGGCTTCTATCAACACCCCAACTTAAAAAGCATCCTATAAAGAAAAATTGTTTAGCTGGTGGTGTTACAGCTACCTTGTTTAATCCATTATAAGAATACCTATAACCATATACTTGATTAAAGTTTAAAACATTTGTAACACTTGCTACCAACACTATAAATGTTTTAGCATTTTGTTTTCCTAAGTTGGGTAAGTAATTTAAGCTAAACCCTAAATTATGATAATCAATGGTTTTGCCTTCATCATTTATTTCAAATTTATTTAAACCATTATTATATACAATATTGTAGTAAGGACGACCTGTAGCAAAATTGTAAGTTAAGTTAAATCCTGTTTTCCATTTTACAACAAATGTTTTTGTAACAATACTTAATGTGTGTGGTGTAGCAAATGTTGGTTGCATAGATGTTGGATAATTTAAGAAATCTCTTTTAGTATCTAAATAACTATAGCTTATCCAGTAATCAATATTTTTAAATGTTTTTTTATCTCTCCAAAAAAGTTCTATGCCTTGTGCATAGCCATTTCCTGAAATATTTGTATCAGGAAAATTTTTTACAAGATTGTTGTACTTTTTATAATATGCTTCTATTCTAAAAGTTTGTAAAGCAGTATTTTTTATATAATTAATTAAATAGTGAGTTGCCTTTGTATAACCCAATTCTTTTATTCCTCCTGTATTATTCATCATTTGCATTAATTCAGGAGTTTGGTAAAACTCACCAAAAGCAATACTCATTTGAGCATTTTTTCCTGTTTTATATGCCATTGATAATCTGGGGGCAAAATTTGTTTTACTTATTAATGAAGAGTGTTCTAATCGTCCACCTGCTTTTATTGCTATATCATTTGTTAAGTATAAATCAGCTTCTCCAAATGCAGAAGTATAATTGTCATTATAATTAGATGAAGAATTATTGAACACATATTTGTGATATGCATTCCAATATTCAGCTCCAAATCTTATTGTACTTATTCCACTAATTCTTTTATCTGCTACAGCCCTTGCAATAGTTAAATTATTTTGATGATTAAGGTTGAAATTTTTATTATCAATGTAAGAAATGTTTGTTGTTACAGGGTTATTATTTGCATCTTGCACAGTAGTGTTTATTTTATCGTTATTAGCACTAAAGCTAAAGCCTAATTGCATTTTCCATCCTTTGCCTAAATTTTCTCTGTAAGAAATATTATTATACCAGTTCCAATTTTTTAAAGCAAATGCATCTTTTAATAAGGAGTTATCTATATCTGTATTTCTTAAACCCAATTTTCCAGCATTAAAGCTGGTGAAAATTTTTATCATACCTCCTTTTTTAGTTTTATGTCTATAATTAAATTCTGATGTATGATATTGAGGCACTGTAAAGTAATCAGGCTTTTGTTTTACTATAGAAAAATATGGGAGTAAATTGGTGTAACCATAATTAATACCATAAGAAGATTTTTTATTGTGGGCTAATTTTTGAAATCCAGCACCAACAAATACAGAAGATACAGAAGCAGTTGCTTCTGAACGTTCAGGTAAATCAATACTTTCAAGCAATAAAACACTGCTTAATGCCTGACCATATAATGCACTATAACCACCTGTGCTAAAAATATTTCCTTTAAATAAGCTTGGAGAAAATCTGCCTCTTGAGGCAATATCAGGAGAGCCTGTATAAAATGGATTGTTTACAACCATTCCATCTATCATTTGCTTTGTTTCATAACCTGCACCACCACGTACAAATAATCCTTCTTGCTCACCTACTTGTTGTGCTCCTGGTAATGTTTTAACAGTAGCAGTTATATCTCCATTGGCACCACCTGTTGTATAAATATCCAATGCAGTTAATACTGTTGCTGCCCTTTTTTTATCTCCTGCTTCAAAACTCCCTGCTGTTACTGTTACTGCTTTTAGTTCACTTATTTCTTCTTTTAAAATAAAGTTTAGTTGTATGGGTTGATTATCTATATTAACATTTTGTGATGATGTTTTATGCCCTATCATTTTTGCTTCAATAACAAAAGAACCTTTTTCATAAGTTTTTATTTTAAATCTTCCAATAGAGTCCGATGTTGCACCATCATAAGTTCCTACAATAGTTATGCTTACATTTTGTAGTATCCTGTTTCTATTATCTTTTACTGTACCAGAAATTATTGTTTGTGAATAAGAGAACAAAACAATCATTATAAATACATTCAGCAGAAAAAACTTTTTCATTTTTTTAATTTGATTTTACAAACGTAAAGTAGTTTATAATATAAACCAAAATAATTTTTATTTTTTTTGAACTATGTAATTTTTGGTTATAATATTTTTTTGTTTATATTTGCTATTCAATGCAACGCTGCATATATTATTATGTGGCGTTGTATTTTTTTTTATATCTTATAAAACGATAAGTTATGAGTGAACACGTAACACAGCAAACATTTGACAAAATGAGAGAAGAGCTGCAAAGGCTTAAGTCTATAGAAAGACCAGCAGCAGCATTAGCTATTGCAGAAGCAAGAGAAAAAGGCGATTTGAAAGAAAATGCAGAATATCATAGTGCTAAAGATGCTCAAGGAATGTTAGAGGCTAAAATTAAACAATTAGAAGGTGCCATTGCTACTGCTAAAATTGTAGATATTTCTTCTATTAGTACAGAGAGGGTTAGTATTTTAACAAAAGTTACTATTACTAATATGGCAACCAAAAAATCTGTTACTTATCAAATAGTAGGAGAAAGTGAAGCTGATTTAAAAGCTGGTAAAATTTCTGCATCATCTCCTATAGGTAAAGGATTAATTGGCAAATTAAAGGGTGAAGTAGCAGAAGTTGAAGTTCCCAGTGGTATTATGAAATTTAAAGTAGAAAATATTATGATTTAGATTTTTTGTTATTTTTTCTATTAAACAGCCTCTTAAATAGGGGCTGTTTTTTTATGTAAAATATTATATTTCAATTATACCATTATAAACAAAAGTAGCACTACCACAAAGCCATATATTTTTATAGGTATGATTATTTTCTTTTTCAAAACTTACTGATAAATAGCCTCCTAAGGTTTTTATATTTATTTGATTAAATCCTTTTTGGTTATAAGCAAAAACCAATGCAGATGCTGTAACACCTGTACCACAACTAAGAGTTTCATCTTCTACACCACGTTCATAGGTTCTTACATTAATAGTATTATCATTAAGTAGTTGAACAAAATTTATATTAATACCATTTTCTTTAAACTCGTTATTATACCTAATTAATTTACCTTGTTCTACTACATTAAAATTTTGTAAAGATGAAATTTGTTTAATGTAATGAGGAGAACCAGTATTTAGCACAAAACTATTATCAATTCTTTGTTCTACTTGTAATACATCTTGCATTTTAAGTTGAATAGTTTTAGCATCATTAAACTTTGCTTCATGCACACCATCAATTGCAATAAACTGATAATTATCTTTTATTATTCCATTATCAAAAGCAAATTGAACAATACATCTTCCCCCATTTCCACACATTGAACCTTCCTTGCCATCTGCATTAAAATATTTCATTTCAAAATCATAATCTTTTGCTTGTTGCAAAAACATTAAACCATCTGCACCAATTCCAAACCTTCTGTTACAAAGAAAATTTATTTGCTGTGTTGTAAGTTGAATAGAATTATTTCTGTTATCAATTATTATAAAATCATTGCCTGTGCCATGATATTTAGAAAATGAAATTTTCATATACTGTTATTTCCTTAATATACAAAAGTAATTACTCTATTATTTGCTTTAACCGATTTTGTTTGCAGTTTTACCTTTAAGAAAAAATAATCTACCAAGAGAGCTAATTATTTATTTATTTTAACCCATAATTACAAAGTTTTATGTCGTTTCAGCAAAGTAGAGTTTTGAATATTAGCATTCATATTACAGTATGGATATGCTTTTTTTTGCTGCCATATATTTTTTCTCCTCAACCAAAAGATGTATCAGAAAATATAAGTAGGCATTTATTGGTTTTATATATTACCATCAATATTTTTTTATTGTTGTTTTATTATTTCAATACTCAACTACTTATACCAAAATTATTATTTCAAAAAAAATGGATTGCATATTTTGTAATTGTTGCAACTTGTTTTATTACATTTTTATATGCTCCAAGACAAATTACTCATACCATTAATGGCACAACTGAAGAAATTATTGATGAGCAAATAAGAGCAACTTATAGACAAAGAGATGAACTTAAAGAAAATACATCTATTGCAGGAAAGAATAAAAAAGTAAATAAAATTCAGAACAAAGCTTTACGATATTTTCCTGGTTCGTTTGTCGTGTTTTTATTAGTACTTACTGTTGGTATATGTTCTCAAGTTATTGGACAATGGAAAAAATCTGAAAACATTAAAGAAAAAATGTTACACGAAAAAACATCAACTGAATTATCTTTTTTAAAATCTCAAATTAGACCTCACTTTTTTTTTAATACACTTAATAATATTTACTCTCTTGCAGTAACTCAAAATGAAAAAACACCTGATGCCATTTTAGAGCTATCAACCATTATGAGATATATGCTTACAGAAACTCAAATAGAAAAAACATTATTAGAAAATGAAGTAAATTTTATAAAAAATTATATTGATTTAAACTTAATGCGTTTAACAGAAAAAGTAAAAGTAAGTTTTAATGTAGAAGGACAAACTAATAACAAACAAATAGCACCATTATTATTTATTCCATTTGTAGAAAATGCTTTTAAATATGGTGTAAGCACCAAAGAAAACTCAGAGTTAAATATTAAAATTACTGCTAAGGATAATCAAATTATTTTAGTAGTAGATAATACAATTGTAAAAACAGAAAATAATATTATTGAGCCAACAGGTATTGGAATAAACAATGTAAGAAGAAGATTAGATTTGCTCTATCCTAATAACCATAGGCTTTTTGTAACAAATGATAAAAATATTTTTAAAGTTTACTTAGAAATTAATACAGTATGATAATTCGTTCAATAGCATTAGATGATGAGCCTTTAGCATTACAAATTATAGCTAAATATTGTAATAAAATTTCTTTTATACAATTAGAAAAAATTTTTACAAACCCCGATGAAACTATTGAATATTTAAAACATAATAAAATTGATTTATTGTTTTTAGATATTCAAATGCCTGATATTAATGGAATTCAGCTTTATAAAAATTTACAAAACAAACCTTGTGTAATTTTTACAACTGCTTTTAAAGATTATGCAGTAGAAGGGTTTAATGTAGATGCAATTGATTACTTATTAAAACCTTTTGAATTTGATAGATTTTTAAAAGCTACTTACAAAGCAAAAGAGTTTATTGAATACACATCTGCTCAAGATTTAAACATCAATAGCATTTATGTAAAAGTGAATTATGAAATGATGAAAATTAATCTTGCAGAAATTGATTTAATTGAAGCATTAGATGATTATATAAAAATTCATGTAAAGCCACATCCTGTTTTAACATTAATGACATTAAAAGCAATGAGTGATAAATTACCAGAAAATTTATTTATCAGAGTGCATCGTTCTTATATCATTCCTTTACATAAAATTGAAAAATTTGGTAAAAATAAATTGACTGTAGCTGGCAAAGAAATTCCTATAGGTAGTAGCTATGGTAATGTTTATGATAAATTATTACAAATGAATTTGTAAAAAAATTATTACTATATACTTTTTTTTTGACAATTACAGAATAAGCATTTCATATAGAATCTTAACCATATTTTTTCCTTAACAACCCCTTACTTTGCATAACTTAAATATTTGCAAAATGAATTTTTTACAAGCACTACAATTACAATCAAACAATCAAGGAACATCTACTGGTACAAAGTGGATTTCTTCAAATGGATCATTAATAACAAGTTCTTCTCCTGTTGATGCAAAAGAAATCGGTTCAGTAAATACAACAACGAAAGAAGCATACGAAAATATTATTTCTACTGCTCAAGAAGCATTTTTACAATGGCGTTTATGGCCTGCACCAAAGCGTGGTGAAGTAGTAAGACAAATAGGTGAAGCATTAAGAACTAATAAAGAACCTTTAGGAAAATTAGTAAGCTATGAAATGGGTAAAAGCTTGCAAGAAGGTTTGGGTGAAGTTCAAGAAATGATTGATATATGTGATTTTGCTGTTGGCTTATCAAGACAACTGTATGGCTTAACAATGCATAGTGAAAGACCTAATCATAGAATGTATGAACAATGGCATCCTTTAGGAATTGTTGGAATTATTTCTGCATTTAATTTTCCTGTAGCTGTATGGAGCTGGAATGCAGCATTAGCTTGGGTTTGTGGAAATGTTTGTGTATGGAAGCCAAGTGAAAAAGTACCTCTTTGTTCTGTTGCAGTACAAAATATTGTTGAAGAAGTTTTCAAAAAAAATAATGTTCCAGAAGGAGTAAATTGTTTGATACAAGGAACAAGAGAAGTAGGAGAGTGGATGAGTAATGACACAAGAATTACATTAATTAGTGCAACAGGAAGTACAAGAATGGGTAAAGCAGTTGGTGCTGCTGTTGCTGGTAGATTAGGAAAAACAATTTTAGAATTAGGGGGTAATAATGCAATTATAATTTCAAAAGATGCTGATACAGATATGGCTTTAATTGGTTGTGTATTTGGTGCAGTTGGTACTGCAGGTCAGCGTTGCACAACAACAAGAAGATTAATTATTCACGAAAGTATTTATGATAGTTTCAAACAAAAATTAGTTAATGCTTATAAACAATTACAAATTGGAGATCCACTTAATAGCAAAAATCATGTAGGTCCATTAATTGATAAAGATGCTGTAACTCAATATTTATCAGCTATTGAGCAATGTAAGCAACAAGGAGGAAACTTTATTGTAGAAGGTGGAGTATTAGAAGGTATAGGTTATGAAAGTGGTTGTTATGTAAAACCTTGTATTGCTGAGGCTAATAATAATATGGCTATTGTTCAACACGAAACCTTTGCCCCAATATTATACATCATGAAATACAAAACAATTGAAGAAGCTATAGCAATGCAAAATAATGTGCCACAAGGTTTGTCTTCTTCTATTATGACATTGAATTTGCGTGAAGCAGAATTATTCTTATCTCACCGAGGAAGTGATTGTGGCATTGCAAACGTAAATATTGGAACAAGTGGGGCAGAAATTGGTGGAGCATTTGGTGGAGAAAAAGAAACAGGTGGAGGAAGAGAAAGTGGTAGTGATGCTTGGAAAGCTTATATGCGTAGGCAAACCAACACTATTAACTATGGTAGCAATTTACCATTAGCACAAGGTATTGAGTTTAATATTTAATTTCTTAAAACTTTTTACAAAAAAATAATTAAGGTTGTCTTTACATTGAGATAACCTTTTTTTATTATTGAATAAATGAATTTTAAAGAAAGAAAATTTTATTGATTATTTTATAAATTGTTCATTGTATTTTGCAAACACTATGAAGTATTACATAATAGCAGGAGAAGCAAGTGGCGATTTGCATGGAAGTAATTTAATAAAACAATTACACATTGAAGATGATAATGCTTTGATACATTGTTGGGGTGGAGATTTAATGCAACAAGCTGGAGCTACTTTAATAAAACATTACAAAGACCTTGCTTTTATGGGCTTTGCAGAAGTAGTCAAAAATTTACCAACCATTTTTAAGAATATAAAATTTTGTAAACAAGATATACTTTCTTTTAAGCCAGATGTTTTAATATTAATTGATTACCCAGGGTTTAATCTTAGAATTGCTGAATGGGCAAAAAAACAAGGATTTAAAATTGTGTATTATATTTCTCCTCAAGTGTGGGCTTGGAAAGAAAGTAGAGTAAAAATGATGAAACATTGTATTGATAAAATGCTTTGTATTTTACCTTTTGAAAAAGATTATTATCAAAAAAAATGGAATTGGCAAGTAGAGTATGTTGGTCATCCATTATTAGAAGCTATTGAAAATTTTAAAAAATCAAATAGTAATAATAACATTATTTCAAATAAAAATATTATTGCATTATTACCAGGTAGTAGAACACAAGAAATTTCTAAGAAATTGCCTATAATGCTACAAGTAGCAAAACATTTTTCTAACTTTCAATTTGTTGTTGCCCAAGCTCCAGGACAAAATGATGATTTTTATAATCAATTTTTACAAGGCTATACCAATGTTTCATTTGTTAGAAATGATACTTATAATTTATTAATGCAAAGCACTGCTGCATTGGTAACAAGTGGCACAGCAACCTTAGAAACTGCATTGTTTAGTGTACCAGAAGTAGTGTGTTATAAAGGCAGTAATATTAGTTATCAAATAGCCAAAAGATTAATTAAAATCAAATACATTTCATTGGTAAATCTTATAATGGATAAGTTGGTAGTGAAAGAATTAATACAACATGAATTAACAGAAGAAAACCTTGTGAAAGAATTAAATGAATTATTATTTAATAATGAAAGGCAACAAACACTTCAACAAGATTATAAAATTTTGCAAGACAAACTTGGATTAGGAGGTAAAGCATCTGTACAAGCAGCAAAAATTATTGTTGATTTTATTAGTGCTTAAATCTTGGTAAAATTATTAGTTTAATAATCATAATAATTAAAGCTACAATAAACAATATAATAGAAATTCTGTTCATGCCGTGCATGTACTTAGTAAACTTTGTTTTTGGTTCTTTATTATCTCTTTTTTTTATGTAGAGATATTCTGCAAATTGTTTAAGAATACCCATAGAATTTATTTTTTAGAAAGCTCTATCTTAATTTACCCAACAAACAAGTAATACGTTTTAATTTCTATGTGCTTATGAAGTAATTAAATAAAACTTTGAAAATGGTGGAGCCGAAGGGAGTCGAACCCTTGTCCAAACAAATTCGCCATAAACTTTCTACATGCTTAGTTGATTATTATTTGTAGGGAAATTGCAGGAAGCCAACAAACCAACTATTTCCTTAGCTGAATAATCTTTTGTTGCAGGCACAGCCTAATGCAACAGCAGCTTTTATTTGTTTTGAGTCGGCGGCGGCACTTGGTAAAAAGCAAACCTGTGCAGCGGCCCTAATGACTGTCAAATCACTGATTAGGCAGCCATGGCAAATTGTGTATTGCCAGTTAAAATTTGAATATTCAGATTAAAGTGCTAATTATACAACGCACTGCATGCTTACACTTATAAAGAACTATGCTGTCAAAACCAATACGGCCCCAAAATAAAGTTTGAAAGTTTACAAGTAACAAAATATTGTCTTTAAACCTGTAAACAATGGAACTTGTGAACCTTTTAAACTTTTTATCTAAACCATCTCCAAATATCTAAACCTAAGGCATAGACCATTAAACCAATTAATAAAAGCATTCCTGCTGTTTGTGCATATTCCATAAACTTATCACTTGGTTTTTTGCCTGTAATCATTTCTATAATACAGAATAACGCATGTCCGCCATCTAATGCTGGTATTGGTAAAATATTCATAAATGCCAATATTATAGAGAACAATGCTGTTAATACCCAAAAACTTTGCCAATCCCAAACTTTGCTATAAATACTGCCAATACTAATTACACTTCCTAAACTATCACTTACTTTATCTTTTCCTTGAAATAATCTTTTAATTCCTTCTACATATTTATCAAGACTACTCCAACATTGTTGATAACCAACAGGTATTGCTTCAAGTAGTGTATATTTTTTTACTTCTATATTAAACCCTAAATCTTTTAAACTTTTTGCACCTGCACCAATTTTAGCATTTTCACTCAATGTTACAGGAATCTCTAAAGTGTCATTATTTCTTACAACTTTAAAGGGTACTGTTTTAGATGTGTAATCTTGTATAACCTTTTGAAAGTCGTTAAAGTAAGGAGTAGGCTTACCATTAACTGCTATGATGTAATCATTTTTTTTCAAACCAGCATTAGCAGCTCCTTGCTTTGCCATTACTGTATCTAAAATAAAAGGAATACGAATACTTGCTAATCCATTGCCTTTGTTTTTTTTCAGTGCCGATAAAAATTCATTTGTAATAGGTAGTTGAATAGTGTCATTATTTCTAATCACAGAAACATTTTTTGCATCACTCATAATTATTTGTCCTGCAATTTTTCTGTCAGATGCATCATCTACAATTTTATCACCTACTTTATAAATAATATCGCCATCTTGTAAGCCAATCATTTGCCCAATATTTTCAGCTACTATTCCATATTTTAAATCTTTTCCTTCAATTTTTTCTTCGCCCCAAACCCAACTAATTCCTATAAAAATTATGATGGCTAATAAAATATTTACAACAACACCGCCTACCATAATAATAAGTCTTTGCCAAGCTGGTTTAGCTCTAAATTCATCGGGTTTTGGTGGAAGTTTCATTTGTTCTTTATCCATACTTTCATCAACCATGCCTGCAATTTTTACATAACCTCCAAAAGGAATCCAACCAATTCCCCATTCTGTTTCTCCAATTTTCTTTTTAAATAAACTAAACCAAGGGTTGAAGAATAAATAAAATTTTTCTACTTTACATTTAAACCATTTGGCAGTAATGTAGTGTCCAAACTCATGTAATACAACTAAAATAGAAAAAGATAAAATAAACTGTCCGGCTTGTACTAAGCCTCCAATCCAATCAACTGCTAAAAATACCATAGTGTGTTTTCCTCGTTTTTATTGAGATATTAATTTTTGTTTTATAATGAAATTTTTTGTGGTAGTAAATTATATATCTACCAAAGTGGCTGCAAAGTTACGTGCCTCACCATCGCTAACAAACAAATCTTCTAAAGTTGGCTTTTCAATAAATGGTATTTTTTGTACGGTTCTTTCTACCATTTCTGTCATATCTAAGAAACCAATTCTATTTCTTAAAAAAGAAAAAACAGCTATTTCGTTTGCTGCGTTTAAGATACAGGGCATATTTCCTCCTTTATAAAGTGCTTCTTTAGCAATGGCTAAATTTCTAAATGTTCTAATATCTGGTTCTTCAAAACTTAAAGTATCTGGTCTTCTAAAATCATATCTTGAAAAATTATTAACAATTCTTTTCGGAAAGGTTAAAGCGTATTGGATAGATAGTTTCATGTTTGGAGCACTCATTTGTGCTTTCATATTACCATCTTCAAAAGTTACAATACTGTGTATGATTCCTTGAGGATGAATGACTACTTGTATTTGATCAGGGTTTAAATTAAACAACCATTTTGTTTCAATCATCTGAAGTCCTTTATTCATCAGAGTTGCAGAGTCAATAGTAACTTTTGTACCCATAGACCAAACAGGGTGCTGTAAAGCATGATCTTTTTTTACATTAACCAAGTAGTTAGGTTTTCTTCCTCTAAAAGGACCACCAGTTGCTGTTAAAGTAATTTTTTCAATTTTATTTCTTCCTTCGCCAACAAGGCATTGAAAAATGGCAGAGTGTTCAAAATCTACAGGTATAATAGGTATTCTTTTTTCAACTGCTTTTTGCATAACAATTTCGCCTGCTACAACAAATGTTTCTTTATTAGCTAAAGCAATAGGTTTTGAATTTTCAATTGCTTGTAAAATAGGTTTTAAAGCTGCATAGCCTATAATTGACATAAACATTAAATCATAACAATCCATAGAAGCAACTTCTTCTGTGGCTAATTCACCAGCCATTACTTTTATTGGTGTAGATGCTAATGCTTCTTTAACATTAGTGTATTTTTTTTCATCTCCAATCACCACTACTTCAGGCATAAATTTTAATGCTTGTTTAATAAGTAGTTCATAATTATTTTGAGCTGTAAGTATGGTAATAGAAAATAAATCTGCATTGTCAGCAATCACTTCTAATGCTTGTGTACCAATAGAACCTGTTGAACCAAATATGCCTATACGTTTTTTAATCATCTTTTATACTTGCTTTGGCAGAAACGTAAAGATAAGCATTGAGAGTAAAAGTACAAGTAGTAAATTGGATATGGTTTTGATGTTTATTCTTTATAGCTTTTGTTGAAAAATAAAAAATAAAATCTACTACATTTGTCATGATTCTTCATGGGGAATTAGCTCAGTTGGTAGAGCGTTTGCATGGCATGCAAAAGGTCAGCAGTTCGAAACTGCTATTCTCCACTATTTTTTATTTAATTAGTTTGTGTTGCTTTTATCCCTTTGCTGCTGTTTTTGCTTTTCCTAAAACAGATTTGTAACCGCCGTTTCTGACTGGTACAATTTTACTCATGCTTTGTACCATAACTACTGCTACAGCTACTAAAGCAAAAAGAGCTAATACATTAAGCCATTTGTTTTGAAATAAATTCATAAAATAATTTTTTTTGTTTTGAATAATTTTTGTGAGTGTGAAGATGAAAAATGTTTTTGTACCGATATTGCGTAAACGGCTGTAACCCTTTGTTTTCAATAGTTTTAGAGGTATTTGTGTAGTAAAACGATGGGTTAGTGTAGTAGTAGAGGCAAAAAAATAGCAGCTTGTGTGCTGCTTAATGTTTTATAGAGGAAGTTAAAGCCAAGCGATTGAATAGAAATGTGTTTTTAAGCCTTTATACTTAAAATGTTTTTCATTATTGGTAATAAGGGTGGCTTTGTGTGCTATTGCTGTACATGCAATTAAAAAATCGGCTGTTTGGGTTGTTGGTACTTCGTTTATGTACGCTTGTGTAATAATTGTTTTGGTAACGGTTTCATTTAATGCTAAAACTTTGTATGGTTGCAAAAATTTTTTAGCATCTTTTTTATACTTAGTTTTTGCACTGGCTACAAATTCTGTATAGGTAACAACACTTATAAAAAATTCATGCCCTTTAAAATGTTCAATTATCTTATCTGCTTCTTTACGCTTTCTGTATAAATGAACAATTAAGGTAGTGTCTAATAAAACTTTTTTCATTAACTCACAAATTCTATTTTCTTACCGCTTTGACGAAATTCGTTTAAATTTTTTATAATAGCATCGTAGCTACCCTTTTTGGCTGCTTTTTTTGCAGTTGCTTTTTTTACAACCAATTTTTTAGGAGTGGTATTGTTTGCTTTTCTTACTACTGTTTGCATAGCTGTATTTTTTACAAATGTACATAAAAAAAATCGAAATTTTTCGGGGCTGTAATGTATGTATAGTCCTGAAATAGGTTGACGAAAGTTCGTTGTATCTTTATTTTTTAATTTTATTTCCTCTTAAAAAATCTTCAATCTTCATTCTTTTTTTACCTTCTAATTGTAGTTCAAGCACATGAATATATCCATCTAAACTTGTAATTTTTAAAAAGGTTTTTCCATCAGAAATAATAGTACCAATAGAATTAGTATGATGATTAATTTCTTTTCTACTAATAAAAATTTTTACAATTTTATTATCTATATAGGTAAATGCACCAGGAAAAGGAGATAAACCACGTATAAGATTATGTACTTGCTCTGTAGATTTTGTAAAATCTATTTTACAAGTTTCTGTAAAAATTTTTGGTGCATGTTTTATTAAAGAATTATCTATTAAATCATCTTGCTTTTGTTCTTTTATTTTTCCTTCTGCTAATTTTTGTAAAGTTTTTAGTAGAAGTTCTGCACCAACTTCTTTCATTGTATCATGTACTTCTCCTGCTGTTTCATTTTCAGAAATTGGTATAGTTGCTTGTAATAAAATATTACCAGTATCTATTTCTTGTTGAAGTTTAAAAGTTGTTACTCCTGTTTCTTTTTCTCCATTAATTACTGCCCAATTAATTGGTGCTGCACCTCTGTAATGTGGTAATAAACTTCCATGAACATTGATGGTTCCCATTGGTGGCATATTCCAAACAATTTCTGGTAACATTCTAAATGCAACTACAACTTGTATATCTGCATTTAGTTTTTTTAATGCTTCTATAAATTCTATATTTCTTAATTTTTCTGGCTGAAGCACTAAAATATTATTAGCTGTAGCAAATTTTTTTACAGCACTTTCATTCAGTTGTAATCCACGTCCTACAGGCTTATCAGGTGCTGTAACAACAGCTACAATATTGCACCCTGCTTTTACTAAAGCACTCAAAGATGCTACAGCAAATTCTGGTGTGCCCATAAAAATTATTTTCAAATCTTTATAATTCATTGAACAAAAATAATTATGCAAATGATACTTACAACCAATACTTATTTATATTCTTCTTTAAAAGTATAATAACCAAAAACTGCAAAGCCAAATGCAATAGGAGTGTAAATGGTTATAATAATTATCCAAGGTAATGGATTGTGAATATCTGCTTTACCTTCTGATGATATATTGGTTAATGCTGCATACACTAATAACACTACTGTTAAAACAGCTAACAGCATCCAAATAATTCCTAAATATTTTTTGATAGTTTTCATCTTTTAAAAATTAGTTGTTAGAAAAATTTTCTTCTTCACTTAATTCATTGTTTTTATTACTCAAATACAATGTACCTATGATAAAGCAAATAATTGCTACACCTATAGGATACCACAGCCCACTTAAATAATTACTACCTGGCATGGTAGAAATTAATGTTACAGTAAATGGAACAAGTCCACCAAAAACACCATTACCAATATGATATGGTAATGACATTGATGTATATCTAATTTTTGTAGGAAATAAATCTACCAAGAATGCTGCAATTGGTCCATAAGCCATTGTTACAAAAAGAACAAGTATAAAAATTAAGCCTATAATCTTCCATTGGTATGAATTGTTAAGCGTAATTGTTTTCTTTGTTTCTTGTGGTTTGTTGTTACCAGCTTTTACAACAGATTCTGTATATTTTTCTTCTAACAACATTTTACTTGCATCTTCAAAAACAACACTTGTTGTTTTAATAATTAATGAATCATTAGCAATAGTTGGATGTGCTATTTTCTTTACATCAATTATTGAAGATATTTCTTGTTTATTATTTACATTGGTTATATTATATAGTTTAGAAAAAATGGGTCTGTAAAAAATAATGGCTAATAATAAACCAGTCATCATAATTATTTTTCTACCTGTTTTATCGCTAAGCCAACCAAAGAAAATAAAAAAAGGTGTAGCTAATAATAATGCAATTCCTAACCAAGTGTTGGTTTGTGTAGCATCTAAGCCACAAGTTTTTAGTAAAAATGTTTGTGTATAAAATTGGCTTGTGTACCAAATAACTCCTTGTCCCATTGTTGCACCAAATAATGCAAGCAAAACCATTTTTAAATTTTGTTTTTTTACAAAACTTTCTTTTAAAGGATTTTTACTAATTTTTCCTTCTGTTTTTAGTTTTGTAAACAATGGGCTTTCACTCATTTTCATTCTAATAATGATGGAAATAATTACCAAAAAAATACTGAGTAAAAATGGGAGTCGCCAACCCCATTCGTTAAATGCTTCTTTGCTTAAACTTTTTTGCACAGTAATAATTACAATTAAAGAAACAAACAAACCCAATGTGGCTGTGGTTTGTATCCAACTTGTATAATAACCTCTTTTATTTGCTGGTGAATGTTCTGCTACATAAGTTGCAGCTCCACCATATTCACCTCCTAAAGCTAAACCTTGCAATAATCTTAATAATAAAATAACATAAGGAGCTAATGGAAAATTTTGATATGATGGAATACAACCAATTAAAAATGTGCTACCACCCATTATAATTAATGTAAGTAAGAAAGTATATTTTCTGCCAACTAAATCTCCTAATCTTCCAAAAAATAAAGCACCAAAAGGGCGAACAATAAAACCTGCTGCAAATGTGGCAAGAGTTGCTAAAAAAGCTGTTGTAGGATTTCCTGAAGGAAAAAATTTTTCTGAAATAATAATTGCCAAACTTCCAAAAATATAGAAGTCGTACCACTCTATTAAAGTGCCAACACTTGAAGCAGCAATTACTTTTCTAATTCCTTTATTTGATGACATATACTATTAGTTGTTTTTATGTTATGAACAAATAATCTAACTCATACTTTATTATTGTCTTTTAAAAATGTTTTATAATCAATAAATACATCAGCAATAATTTTTAGTATCACAAATAAGATGATAAGTATTTTTCCATCTTTATTAAGGAAAAGAGTAAATGCACCAAAAATTACTAAAAACTGTTGAATAAATATTCGTTTGTAAGGCGAAAGCATTACTATTCCAATACTTGCATTTTTATATACACCATTTGAAATAAAATTTTTTATTAATGATAATCCATAGCTGATAAAAAATGATAGCAATAATAATTGAGCATAAATAGGAACATATTTTGGCAAATGAAACACTAATTGAAATACAGAAACTGATTCTTTACTTCCAAATTGAATAACACCTAAAAATATACTTAGTTGTACAAATACAAATAACCCAAAATGAAAACAAAAGAAGCCTGTAAAAAATAACGCCTTCACAATAGTTTTTTTAATGGAAATATTTGCACCATTTTCTTTTTGATTTTTACTAAATAAAAATGTAATCCAAATTTTTATAATTGTGTAAATACCAGCAATAATACTTTCTAAACAATAAACAATAAATATCATTTTTGCATCCCAATTCAAAAACCAAACACCCCAAATTGGTATTAAATTAACAGCTAATAAAAAATAATCTGAACTACTTAGTGACTTTTTAAAAATAATATTCATACACCATACCTTTACAAAAAATATAAATTTATAAAATAAGCTATCAATAAAAGTAAAGGATTAGAATTAGTTATGCAAAAATTTACAATTACAATTCATGGAGGTGCAGGAACTATTTTAAAACAAGATATGTCTTCAGAGCTTGAGCAATTATATTTATCAGGATTACAAGAAGCACAAGATGCTGGTTTTAAAATTCTTGAAATGGGTGGAAACGCCTTAGATGCAGTTGTTGCAGCAGTGTGTTCTTTAGAAAATAATATTTTATTTAATGCAGGTAAAGGGTCTGTATTTACAAAAAAAGGAGAACATGAAATGGATGCTTCTGTAATGGAAGGAAAAAATTTATTAGCTGGTGCAGTGGCAGGTGTTAAAAATGTTCGTAATCCAATAGAACTTGCAATGGCTGTAATGAAACATAGTAATCATGTTTTTTTAAGTGGACAAGGTGCTGTAGATTTTGCTATGCAACAAAAAATTTCTTTAATGCCCGATAATTATTTCTTTTCTCAATTCAGATTTGATCAATGGAAAGCTGTAAGAGATTCTGACACTTATATGCTTGACCATAATAATTTGGAAACTGAAGCACTAATGAAAAATAAAAAGTTTGGAACTGTTGGTGCTACTGCATGTGATAAGTTTGGAAACCTTGCTGCTGCAACTAGTACAGGAGGAATGACTAATAAACAGTATAACAGAATTGGCGATACACCAGTAATTGGGAGTGGTACTTATGCAAATAATAATACTTGTGCAATTAGTTGCACTGGACATGGAGAAATGTTTATAAGAGCTGTTGCTGCTTATGATGTAAGTTGTTTAATGGAATACAAAGGCTTATCGTTACAAGAAGCAATGAATATTGTTGTTAATGAAAAATTGAAAAAAATTGATGGTGAAGGTGGTATGATTGGTGTTGATACAGCAGGGAATTTTGCTATGATATTTAATAGTGAAGGAATGTATCGTGGAGTAAAAAATAGTGATGGCGTTAATGAAGTTGCTATTTATCGTTAAAGTTTTTTTCTGAAAAGCAAATTGTATTATGCATCCAAAAGACTTATCTATTCTTGATTTTACTTATCAACTTTCTGAAGATAAAATTGCTAAATATCCATTAACTCCAAGAGATAATAGTAAATTATTGGTTTATGAAAATGAAAAGATAAAAGATGATTTTTATTACAATTTACATCATCATATTCCTGAAAATAGTTTAATTGTTTTTAATAATACCAAAGTTGTAGAAGCTAGATTGTTGTTTGAAAAAGCAACAGGTAGTAATATTGAAATTTTTTGCTTAGAACCTGATGAACAATATGCAGACATTACAACTGCTATGCTTCAAAATGAAAAAGTTTTTTGGAAATGTTTGGTTGGTGGTGCCAAAAAATGGAAAGATGAATGGTTGATAAAATTAATCAACTATCAAGAGGATGTATTAGAATTGAAAGCAAAAATTGTTGAGAAAAAAAATGATTATTTTTTAATAGAATTTGTTTGGAGTAAGCAAGAGCTATCTTTTGCAGAAATATTACACATTGCTGGTGTTATTCCTTTGCCTCCATACATTAAAAGGACAGTAGAAGAAAAAGATAAAGAAACTTATCAAACTATTTATGCAAAGTATGATGGAAGTGTTGCTGCACCAACAGCAGGTTTGCATTTCACCAAAAACTTATTGCAACATTTAGCAGTAAAAAATATTCAAACTTCTTATGTTACACTTCATGTTGGAGCAGGAACTTTTAAACCTGTAAAAGCAGCAACCATGCAAGAGCATGAAATGCACTCTGAGTTTATTGAAGTTTCTAAAAGTTTTATTGAGCAGCTTATACAACATACTGAAAAAAAAATTATTGCTGTTGGTACAACTTCTTTAAGAACTATTGAAAGCATTTATTGGATAGGAGTTAAGTTAGAAAATGCAAGTAATAATTTTACTATTGAAGATTCTTTTATACAGCAATGGGATGCTTATGAGCTTCCTCAAAATATTAGTGTTGATAAGGCTTTGAGCAATGTATTACAATGGATGAATAAACATAATTTGCAACAATTAATTACCAAAACTCAAATAATTATTGCACCAAGTTATTCTTTAAAAATTGCAGATGCGTTGATAACAAATTTTCATCAACCACAATCAACATTATTATTATTAGTAGCTGCAGTTGTACATAATGATTGGAAAAAAATTTATGATTATGCTTTAAAAAATAATTTTAGATTTTTAAGTTATGGTGATGGTAGCTTGTTGTGGAAGAGAAAAATTATTGATTAGAAAAAGTTCTGTTTCTATTTATTTTTAAATCTCTTAGGATGCCACTTTTTGGGCTAATAATAATATTAAAACTACGCCACAACCCAACAGGAGTAATATTTACAGAAAGCTGCCAACAATGCATTTCTCTTGAAATAAACATACTAAATTGTTGTAGCTCTAAATTTTTTACATCATAATATCCAGTTGCACCAACTTTCCATTTAGGAGCTAAACTAAAATCTCCATTAAAATTAATACTACTATAAACATCAGTTCTATAACCACTATAATCTGGTTTTAGCACTTTAGCAAATGAAAGAGAGTAAGATAAATCTATTTGCCAAGGAATATTAAAATCGGTGTATTCAGCAGGATTTTGTCTTATATAATCTAATTGTCTTTGTTGTTCTTCTGGTGTTAAGAAGGGGTCGTTGGGTAAGCTATTAGAATTTTTATCATCTTTCCCATCTTTAGATTTGCTTTTAAAACTTGTACTAATTGCAAGGCTTCCATTAGTAATTCTTCCTAATTTTCCTTGCTTAATCATTAAAACATTTTTCCTTCTTCCAAACTGGTCTATTTGATAAGGATCTAAAACTGCATTAGCGGTAATGCTAATTTTTTCGAATAATGTACTTCGTACATATAAATTAAAAGTACCTAAAGCAAAACTATCTGCTAATAAATTATAGCTTGAGTTAAAACCAAACCCATCAATTAATTTTATTTTTCTATCTTCTGTAGTACTATCTTTTGTATCTCTAACTTTCATTTCAAGTAAGTTATCAATTCCAAAATTTATTCCTCCAAAATTTCCTTCACTGTAAGAGCCATAAATATTTCCATCAAATTCAGAAAAACGCATAGTTCTACCACTGGTATCTACTTGAACATTGTAAAAGTTTTTACTTGCAAAATCTGGTGTATAAGATAATCCAAATGATGGTCTTATTTCGTGCCTAATAGCTTTTACTTTTCCCTTTTTAAATTGATATGTACCAAAAATTCTGGTACTTGCATTAATGCCCATACTCATACTATTTTGCATATAAAAACCTTTTTGTGAAGTTGTTTTTACAGTGCTATCACTTGCATCCCAATAACGATGAATTTTTTGACCAAACCAACGTTGTTGAAATGAAATACTTGGTCCAATAGTTATAGGACCTAAAGAAGGCAATGAAAGAGTAATAGGAATACTATGTTCTGCACCCCATTGTAAAGTATCTAATAATTTACGAGTGCTAAAAGCGGTGTCATAAAATGAAATTCTGTTTTGAAAATTTCCGTTATAACCTACACCAATTTTTTCATACCATTTTTGAGTACCAGCAGCTTCTTTTTTTTGAAAAGGATAAAATGTAATGGCACTAAAACTTGCATTAGGTAAACTAAGATTTACTAAGTGTGTATTATTGTTTTGATTATGATTTATGTTTAATGATAAATTATATTTTCCATTCCAGTTTTTGCTATATGCAATAGAAGATGATAATTGATTATTAAAATTTTGATACGGATTATTTAAAATGTTTTGATTAAAACGAGTACTACCAAAATTTACATTAGCCGAAAAATTAGTTCCTGGTCTTGCTTTATTATCTCTACTATGACTCCAATTAATCATATAAGATGTTGAAACGTTAAATTCATCTTGTGTTTTTGTAGTATATCTGTTTAAAGTTTTATTTTTTTGAAATGCAATATTTACACTACCTGCATATTTATATCTTTTCAAATATTTACTATTAGTATTAATACTCCATCCACCATAAGTATAAATATTGGCTCTTGTTGTTACATCTACATTTTCATTAATCACTTTATAATATCCCATATTTTCTAAACCCAGTCCAAAATCTTCGCTACTGGTAAAAGTTGGTGGTAAAATGCCCGACTTTCTTCCAGTACTTAATGGATAAATACCAAAAGGAATGTATAAAGGAATAGGAACACCTTCAAACTCTGGATGTGCAGGACCACTAACACCAATTTTGTTACTGATAATTTTCATTTTTTTAGTTCTAAAAGCAAAATGTGGTGTATCTAAATTACAAGTTGTAAAACTTCCTCTATATGCAAAAACAATGTTACTATCTGCTTTTTTTAATTTACCTGCATTAACAAATAATTCTCCTTCTTGATAGTAAGTGTTATAAGTAATTCCTTTTTGTGTTTTTAAATTATAAGCAATGGAATCGCTGAGTGTTGTCATTTCTCCTTGCTTAAACTTTGTTTTCTTTAAAGAGTTTTCAGAAGTGTCTGATGAACCTTTTGCTTTGATGGTTTGTTTTTCTTGCTCATATTCTATGGTACCAGCCATTAACTCCATATCCTTATAAGTTGTTTGAGCAGAACCATACAAAATAAATTGTTTGGTAGAAATAATTAATACACCAGAATCAGATGCACTATATTTTACAGGAGCATCAATAGAGTCTTTAGAAATTAGCAAAGTATCTATTACAGTATGCTTGATTGTATCTTTTTTCTTGGGTTGAACAGTAGTATCATTTGCATTGGCAAGTTTAATAGGTATAGTGTCATTTTTTGGAACTGAAATTTTTTTATTATTATAATTAGCTTGTAATGGTAATGTTAAAATACTCAAACCAAGTAAAGCTAAGAAGCCAATAAAGATTTTTATATTAATTTTGTACGACTTGCTCATAATGATAACTGAGCAAAAATAAGAGCTAATACATAAAACAACTTATAAACACTTCTATTTAACGAATTGATATGACAAGAAGAATTTTTGCAATAGTAACATTATTATCTTTTTTAGCTATTTCAATAGTATCCTTTAAAGAAAAAGATTCTATTCAAACGCAACAACCACATCAAAAACAAAAACTAAGAAAAATTGTGATAGATGCAGGACATGGTGGTGCTGACCATGGGGCTCCTGGAAGATATTCTAAAGAAAAGGATGTTTCATTAGCTGTGGCATTATTACTTCAAAAAAATATAGAAAAAGAAATACCTGATGTAGAAGTGTACATGACAAGAACAACAGATATTTATGATTCCCCCATTACAAAAGCAGATAAAGCCAATGCAGCAAAAGGCGATTTATTTATTTCTATTCACTGCAACTCTGCAAATGGAACAAGTCATAGAGAACTTGTTGGCTATAAAACAGTTACTATAAAAAATAAAAAATCAAAAAAAACTACAACCAAAAAAGTGCCTCAATATCGTACATATTATTCTGCAAGTACAGCTAAGGGAACAGAAACTTTTATTTGGGCTATTGGAAAAACTTCACAAAAAACTAATGCACTAAAAAGTAATGAAGATTTATATATTGATAGTACTACTGCTAATGAATTAAAAGATTTTAATCCTGATGACCCAGAAATGGATATTATTCTTTCATTAAAAACAAAACAATATTTTGATAGAAGTGCAAGGTTTGCAATGACCATTGAAGAAGAATTTACAAAAACTGGTCGCCCAAGTCGTCAAGCACAACAAAGAGGTAAAGGTATATGGGTTTTACAAGCAGTTGCAATGCCTGCTGTACTAATTGAAATTGGCTTTATTAGTAATCCAGATGAAGAGGATTATATTAATAGCGAAGAAGGACAAAATGAAATTGTAGGAGCAATATCCAAAGCAATTAAAAGGTATAAATACACTTTAGAAACTACTGGTATCAAGCAAGGTAGTATGTCTTCTGATAAAAAATAATCTTCTCTCTGTCATTAAAATATTCTTGAATATGCACTTTTATCAGAGCTTATTAGCTATGCTCTGACATTTTATTGATTACTCTCATTCATCTACTTTTTTAAACTGCCATTTTTGCACTCTTTTATTGTATGGCATAATGGTTGAGTATTAAAAAGCATTAATAAAAAAAATAAATTTTACTATGGGAAAGATAATAGGAATAGACCTTGGTACAACCAACAGTTGTGTGAGTGTGATGGAAGGAAATGAACCAGTGGTTATAGCTAATGAAGAAGGAAGAAGAACAACTCCTTCAGTAGTTGGCTTTTTAAAAAATGGAGAACGTAAAGTGGGAGATCCAGCAAAACGTCAAGCAATTACCAACCCTCAAAACACTATTTCAAGTGTTAAACGTTTTATGGGTAGAAGATTTGATGAAGTAACTGAAGAAATTAGCCACTGGAGTTATAAAGTAGTGAAAGGAGATAATAATACTGTAAGAATTGATATAGATGGGCGTTTATATACACCACAAGAAATTTCTGCTATGGTTCTTCAAAAAATGAAGAAAACTGCTGAAGACTATTTAGGGCAAGAAATAACAGAAGCTGTTATTACTGTACCAGCTTATTTTAATGATGCTCAACGTCAGGCAACAAAAGAAGCAGGCGAAATAGCAGGATTAACTGTTAAACGTATTGTAAACGAACCAACAGCAGCAGCTTTAGCTTATGGTTTAGATAAAAAAGGACAAGACCAAAAAATTGCTGTATTTGATTTAGGTGGTGGAACTTTTGATATTTCAATTTTAGATTTAGGTGATGGTGTATTTGAAGTAAAAAGCACTAATGGAGATACTCACTTAGGTGGAGATGATTTTGATAAAGTAATTATGGATTGGTTGGCAGATGAATTTAAAGCACAAGAAGCTATTGACTTACGTAAAGACCCAATGGCATTACAGCGGTTAAAAGAAGCTGCTGAAAAAGCTAAAATAGAATTATCATCTGGCAACGAAACAGAAATAAATTTACCATACATTACAGCAGTAGATGGTGTACCTAAACACTTAGTTACAAAATTAAGTAAAGCAAAATTTGAACAATTAGCCGATAAATTATTTGAACGTTGTTTAAAACCTTGCGAAGTAGCATTAAAAGATGCAGGTTATAGTGCAAGCCAAATAGATGAAGTAGTTTTAGTAGGAGGTTCTACACGTATTCCAAAAGTGCAAGAAATTGTAGAAAAATTCTTTGGCAAAAAACCAAATAAAGGAGTAAACCCAGATGAAGTTGTTGCAGTTGGTGCAGCTATTCAAGGTGGAGTTTTAACAGGTGAAGTAAAAGATGTTTTATTGCTTGATGTAACACCATTAACCTTAGGTATTGAAACAATGGGAGGTGTATTAACTCCTATGATTCCTGCTAATACAACAATTCCTACAAAGAAAACAGAAGTATTTAGTACTGCAAGTGATAATCAGCCAGGTGTTCAAATTCATGTATTGCAAGGGGAAAGACCTATGGCAAGTCAAAACAAAAGTTTAGGAGTATTTAACTTAGATGGAATACCACCAGCACCAAGAGGAGTACCTCAAATTGAAGTAATATTTGATATTGATGCAAATGGTATGTTACATGTAAGTGCAAAAGATAAAGGCACTGGCAAGGAACAAAAAATTAGAATTGAAGCAGGTAGTGGATTAAGTAAAGATGAAGTAGAAAAAATGAAAGCTGAAGCAAAAGCCCATGAAGCAGAAGATAAAGAAGCCCGTGAAAAAGTAGAAAAAATAAATCAGGCAGATAGTTTAATATTCCAAACGGAAAAACAATTAAAAGAATTTGGAGATAAAATACCTGCTGATAAAAAAGCTCCAATAGAAACAGCTTTAAGCAAATTAAAAGAAGCACACAAGGCTCAAGATGTAGCAGCAATAGATACAGCTTTAACAGAAATGAATACTGCTTGGACTGCAGCAAGTGAAGAAATCTATAAAGCACAACAAGAACAAGGTGCTGGAGCAAATGCACAACCAACAGGAGATGCAACTCAAACAACTTCTAACAACAACGATACTGTTGAAGATGCTCAATTTGAAGAAGTAAAATAAGTTAGATAAAATAGAATGTAATAAGCAAAATCCCTTTCAGCAATGGAAGGGATTTTTTATTTTTTAACTGCATTAATGGTCATTCAATGGTAAACCTTGTTCTTGCCACATTTTCCAGTTGATATATTCTGGTGCTACTCTTTTTTCTACCATTGTTATACAACTATCAACTGGGCAAACCAATTTGCATAAATTACATCCTACACAATCATCTTCTTTTATAGTGTAAGTATTATAAGGGTTGCCATAGTTTAAACTTATTGCTTGATGAGAGGTGTCTTCACATGCTATAAAACATAAGCCACAATGAATACATTTATCTTCATTAATATTTGCTACATGATGGTAGTTAATATCTAAATCTTCCCAATGAGTAATATTGTTTACACTTTTGCCAATAAAATCATTTAATGTTTTAAAGCCTTTTTCATCCATCCAATTATTTAATCCTTCACACATATCTTCTACAATTCTAAATCCATGTGTCATAGCAGCTGTGCATACTTGTACTGTACTTGCACCTAACAACATAAACTCTACTGCATCTTTCCAAGTGCTAATACCACCAATACCACTAATAGGCACTTTTTTAGTTACATTATTTTGAGCAATAGTTGTAAGAAATTTTAAAGCAATAGGTTTAACAGCTGGACCACAATATCCACCAAAAACACTTTTACCTGCTACATAAGGATTAGGAACAAACGTATCTAAATCTACTCCTGTTACGCTTTGAATTGTATTAATTAAACTTAGTGCATTTGTACCAGCTTCTACACAGGCTTTTCCTGTTGGTACAACACTATGTACATTAGGTGTTAGTTTAGTAATAACAGGAATGGTTGCTTTTTCCATAACCCATTCCACAACCATTTTTGCAATTTCAGGGTCTTGACCAACGGCAGCACCCATGCCTCTTTCAGTCATGCCATGAGGGCAACCAAAGTTTAATTCAAAACCCATTGCACCAGCATCTTCACATTGTTTAATTAATTCGTGCCAAGCAGTTCTATTATTGTCTGCCATTAAAGAAACAATCATAGCTCTGTCTGGAAAAAGTTTTACAACTTCAGTAATCTCTTTTAAGTTTATATGTAAAGGTCTATCGCTAATAAGTTCAATATTATTGAAGCCCATTACACGATGTCCACCATAATCAACAGAAGAATAGCGGCTTGAAACATTTTTTACTTGACTACCTAAAGTTTTCCAAACTACACCACCCCAACCTGCTTCATAAGCTCTTAACACATTTATTTTTTTATCTGTTGGCGGTGCACTTGCTAACCAAAAAGGATTAGGTGATTTAATGCCAAGAAAGTTTGAAGATATGTTTGCCATTGTAATTATTTTAAATGTTGAATTATAAATTTTAAATTATTGTTGATTAGTTTCTGAAGAAGTTTTTACAATTTTTGTTAGAATGTTTATGATATGTTCAATTGTATTCAGATAAGCAGTATAATCCGTTTCTACTAATTTACTTTTATCTAAAAGTCTTAACCAGTAACGAGTTTCTCTTGCTTCTTTATTTTCAATAACTGCTTTGATAAGACATACTCTTTTTGTTCTATTAATATTTTATATAATTGAATAATTTGTAATGAAAACTCAAAAGACAAATCCAAAATTTTATTCTCTGTTTTCATTTAATTCAAAATTTAAAATATAAAATTCAAAATAGCTAAAGCTCCATCTTTTCCAGCTTGAGATGCATCTACTACTTCTTTTCCTCCATTTACACAATCACCTCCTGCAAAAACTCCTTTTATGTTTGTTGCACAATTATTGGTTTCTATTTTAAATTGTTTGTTTTGAATATTTAGTTTTTCAATTAAATTATTATAAGGCATTTGACCAGCAGCTTTAATAACCATATCAACTTCTAATGTAAATGTTTCTCCTGTTGGTTTAGGACTTCTTCTGCCACTAGCATCTGGTTCATCTAATTGCATTACATCACAAACTAAGTGTGTTACTTTTCCATTGTTTCCTTTAATTTCTTTTGGCGATGCTAACCAAATAATTCTACAGCCATCTAATTGTGCAATTTCTAATTCGTGTTCTGTACAAGGCATTTCATCTTGTGTTCTTCTGTACAGCAATGTAACTTCTTTAGAGCCTAATCTTTTTGCTTGTGTAGCAGCATCAATGGCTGTCATGCCCATTCCAATAACAGCAACTTTTTCTCCAACAGCCGTTGCTGAAAAATTATTTGTTCTTAAATGATAGATAAAAGAAATAGCATCTTTTACGCCATCTAAATCTTCTCCTGGTATTTCTAATTGTCTTGCTAATCCTACACCAAATGCTAAATATACAGCATCGTAATTTTTTTGTAAATCTTCTAATGAAAAATCTTTTCCTAATGTTTGATTATATTTAACTTCAATTCCACCAATTCCTAAAACATAGTTTACTTCATCTTCACAAAACTTTGGTGTTACTTTATAGGCTGCAATTCCATAAGTCATTAATCCACCACCTTTATTTTCTTTTTCATAAATGGTTACATCAACACCTTCTCTTGATAGTGAATGTGCACAACTTAAACCAGCTGGTCCAGCACCTACAATAGCTACTTTTTTTCCTGTAGATTTTTTTCTTTCAAATAATTGCCAATTATGCTTTATAGCAGCTTCTGTACTATATCGTTGAAGCCTTGCAATATTAATAGGTGTTTCTTCCATTAAATTATAAACACAAGCTCCTTCACATAGTTTTTCTACAGGACAAACTTTGCTACAACCAGCACCCATAATGTTTGAAACAAAAATGGTATGAGCAGAGCCTTTTACATTTTCTGTTGCTATTTGTTTAATAAATTTTGGTACATCTATACTTGTTGGACAAGCTTTTGTACATGGAGCATCATAACAAAATAAACAACGATTGGCTTCTGTTAATGCAGCATCTTTTGTTTCAAATGGTTGTTGAATTTCTGAAAAATTTTGTTCATACTGCTCTGTTGTTAAACGATTGTTTTTTATCATAAAAAAAATTATGAGTTATGAATTATGAGTTGTTTTTATTTTAAATGTTGAATGATAAATTTTGAATGAATTACCGGCAATAAACTAATTACAAATAATTTTTCTCTCATAATTTATAAATCAACCTTTATCATATAAAATAGAACTAAAGCTCTACAAGTTTTCCATACGTTTCTGGTCTTCTATCTCTAAAAAATTGCCAAATACTTCTTACTTGTTCTATCATATCTAAATCAAAATCTGCAATTAATAATTCATCATTGTCTTCACTTGCTTGTGCAAAAATTTGCCCACGAGGATCTACAAAATAGGAGCTTCCATAAAACTTACCTAAGTTCCAAGGTTTTTCAGTGCCAACACGATTAATGCAACCCATAAAATAACCATTGGCTGCAGCATGTGCAGGTTGCTCTAATTGCCATAAATATTGAGATAAGCCTGTAACAGTAGCAGAAGGATTGTACACAATTTCAGCACCATTTAAACCTAAAATTCTTGCACCATCTGGAAAGTGTCTATCATAACAAATATATACACCCACTTTTGCATACTTAGTCTGAAACACAGGATAGCCAAGGTTTCCAGGCTTGAAGAAAAACTTTTCCCAAAAACCTGATGTATGTGGAATATGGTTTTTTCTATATTTTCCTAAATAAGTTCCATCTGCATCTATTACAGCAGCAGTATTGTACAAAACACCAGCTTGCTCTTTTTCATACACAGGTACTACGAGTACCATACTGTATTTTTTGGCATATTCTTGCATACGTTCTATAGTAGGACCAGGAACAGTTTCAGCACTTTCGTACCATGCCTTATCTTGACCTGGACAGAAATATGGGGTATTAAAAATTTCTTGAAAGCACAGTATTTGCACACCTTTTTTACCAGCTTCTTCAATTAAAGGAATGTGCTTTTGCACCATTGCTTCTTTAATTTCTTCAATAGAACCTTCGCCTTCTGTTTTAGGCAAACTCATTTGGATTAGTCCTGATTTAATTATTCTTGGCATGTTTATAAAATTATAAGTTATGAATTAAGAATTATAAGTTGTTTTTAAAATATCTTTCTTTTGTTGTGATAATAATACTTGATAAAATTTTACTTATTTCATCACACTTTTCTTTCAATCAGTAAAACCTTCATTCACTAAGTAATCGCTATCATATAGCAATTTAAGCCAATAAAGTGTTTCTCTTGCTTCTTTTAAAGCTATGCTAAGTTTATGAACAAAATCTCTCTTTGATTGAGCAGAAATTGCTTCATTAACGTTAGCACCTATTGATGTCCCTGCTCTGAGCAATTGTTTAGACAGAATAAATACTTTTTTTTCAATTGATAAGAGCTTATATGTTGTTACAATGTCTAAAGCAAAAGCATAAGATTTTTTGCCAATAATACTTTCGCTATGTTTGTTTTCACTCATAACTCTTAATTCATAATTTTAAACTATTAGAGACACTTTTTTCCTTTTCACAAACTTACCATAACCTTTCTCTACTTTACATTCATTATTATCAATGGCAATTTTTCCTCTCAATAAAACAGTTTTTACTTTTCCTTTTATTTGCCAACCTTCATAACCACTATAATCTACATTCATGTGATGATTGTTTACAGATAATGTATGTTCTTCGTTTGCATCAAATAAAATAATATCAGCATCGCTACCAACGGCAATAGTTCCTTTTTTTGGAAACATACCAAATATTTTTGCAGCATTGGTTGATGATACTTCTACAAATTTATTAATTGTAATCTTTCCTTTATTCACTCCTTCACTAAATAATAATTCCATTCTGTTTTCTATGGCAGGATGCCCATTAGGAATTTTAGAAAAATCATCTTTGCCCATTAATTTTTGTTCCCACATAAAAGGACAATGGTCTGTTGCAACTACTTGTACTAATCCTTGATTTATACCAGCCCATAAAGTTGTTTGGTCTTTCTTTTCTCTTAATGGGGGACTCATTACCCATTTAGCACCTTCAAAGTTTTGCTCATATAAACTTGCATCTAATATTAAATATTGAATACAAGTTTCTACAAATATTTTTTTATTTTTTTGTGTTGCATTGCGTACTGCATTTAAAGCACCTTCGCAAGTTAAATGAACAATATAACCAGGACAGCCAGTATAAGAAGCCATTTCTACAAATCGTTCACTTGCTTCTGCTTCTGTAACTTCTGGCTGAGATAAATAATGATATAAGGGAGTTAATTTTCCTTCTGCTTTATGTTTGGCTATTAAGTAATCTATCATATCTCCATTGGTAGCATGTACATTTATTAATCCTCCATGTTTTTTTACTTCTTCCATTAAGCCAATCATTTGCCTATCATCAATCATCAATGCTCCTTTATATGCCATAAATGTTTTGAAAGAAGTAATACCTTCTTCTTCAATAAAATGTTTGATTTCTTTTTTTGTTTGTTCATTAAAATCGGTAACTGCCATGTGAAAACTATAATCTCCAAAACAATTATTATCGCTTCTGCTTTTCCATTCTTGTAGTGCTGCTTGTAAGCTATTGCCTTGCTTTTGTAAAACAAAATCAATTACAGTAGTTGTTCCACCATACAATGCAGATCTAGTACCTGTTTCGTAATTATCACTGCTAAATGTTCCCATAAAAGGCATATCTAAATGCACATGAGGGTCAATACCTCCAGGCATTACTAATTTATCTGAAGCATCGATAACAGTATCTGCTTGCATGGATAAATTTTTACCAATAGCAACTATTGTTTCTCCCTCAATAA
Source organism: Chitinophagales bacterium (assembly GCA_051715485.1). GTDB lineage: Bacteria > Bacteroidota > Bacteroidia > Chitinophagales > Chitinophagaceae > UBA1930. The sequence goes on along the minus strand of JBPXJV010000037.1, from coordinate 44,881 downwards.
AAATATCGGCAACATAATTATCTGTTGCAGTGATGATGTTTCCATTTTTGATTAATATGCTCATAATATATTTTTTAACCGAAAAGAACGCTAAGTGTTTTGCAAAGAACGGAAAGGTTTATAATCTGTTTACTACACACTTAATGCCTTCTTTTATTTTAACTTAGTCAATAAAATTTATTAAAAAAACCAATTTATAATTTCCCAATTTCATTTTCAGTCATCTTTTTTTACTTTGCGTAATACTTTGTATTCTTTGCGGTTAAGCATCAAATACACAATTCCACTTACAAAAAATCCTACAAACCAAGCGTAATGATACAAGTCCACAATCCAAGAAGCAATAGTATTTTCATTCATTAATTTTACTGCTACTAAAAAGCCTGGCACGTTTGGTAGAATACCTAAAATCAATGCAATCATTGCCTTGTTATTAATACCTTTTTTGTAACTATATATCCCATTTACTTTAAACAATTCTTTTACTGTTAATTCTTTTTTTCTGATAAAAAAATAATCAACTATCATAATACCTCCTACAGGTCCTAATAAACTTGAATAAGCAATAAGCCAAGTAAAAATATAGCCAGAAGGATCTGCAATTAATTTCCAAGGAAATATAAGTACTCCAATAATTCCAGTGATATAACCTCCTGTTCTAAAATTTATTTTTTTGGGTGAAAGATGAGAAAAATCGTTTGCAGGACTTACCATATTTGCAGCAATATTGGTAGCTAATGTTGATATAGCAATTGCTATCATTGCAAGACTAACCAATAATTTGCTTTCAAACTTTGAGGCTAATATAACAGGGTCCCAAATGGTAGAGCCAAAGACAATTGTTGTAGCAGATGTTACAACAACACCAATGAATGCAAACAAAGTCATTGATGGAGGAAGACCTATAATTTGCCCATTTACTTGAGCTTTTTGTGATGTTGCATAACGTGTAAAATCTGGAATATTTAGTGATAATGTAGCCCAAAAACCAACCATGCCAGTTAATGCAGGAAAAAAGAAATGTAAGAATTCTGTTGTTGTATTAAACTTGGATGGTGTTTGTAAAATGGGTCCTAAGCCATTGGCTGCATTAATTGCCCAAAATAATAATGCTAATGCAGCAGCAGGTAAAAAAAATGCTTTAAATACTAATAGTTTTCTAATGCTTTCTACTCCTAAATACACTACATACATATTGAGTAACCAAAATAGAAAAAAACAAATTGCAGGACCAGTTTCTAAACCCCAAGATATAGGAAATATTTGTGGTAATGTTTCTATTGAAGGTATATATAAACGAGCCACTTGATAAATAGCAAAACCACCAATCCAAGTTTGAATACCAAACCAACCACAAGCAACTATTGCTCTTAATAATGCAGGAATATTAGCACCAGAAGTACCAAAACTAACACGTGCAAATACAGGAAAAGAAATACCATATTTTGTTCCAGCATGACCATTTAAAATCATTGGAATGAGTACAATGGTGTTGCCTAAAAATATTGTAAGAATTGCTTGCCACCAATTCATACCACCTTGAATTAGAGAGCTTGCTAACATATATGTTGGAATACATAAACTCATGCTTATCCATAATGCTGCAAAGTTCCAAGTACCCCAAGTTCTTTTAGATGTTGGTATTGGTGCTAAATCCTCATTGTGTAATGAAGATGTTTTTAATTCTTCTAATAATATTTCTTCTGTTTGCATCAAAATAGTTTAATATGTATTTGTATCAGCAATTTTTAATGCTTCACTTATTATTGCTAATCCTTCATCAATTTGTTCTTTAGTTATGCAAAGTGGAGGAGCAATAAAGACATAATTCCATCGAACAAAAGTGTACATGCCTAATTCTTTAATTTTTGCTGCAACTTTATTCATAACAATCATTTCATCTGGTTTAGCATTAAATGGTGCCATTGGTTCTTTAGTGTTTCTATTTTTTACAATTTCTAAACAGCCTAATAAACCTGTGTTTCGCCAGTCTCCAATACATGGATGTTGTTTTTTCATTTCTTCAATTCTGCTATTCAAATAGCTGCTCATAGCATTACAGTTTTCAATCAGCTTTTCATCTTCATAAATTTTTATAGTTTCTAAGGCTGCTGCACAACTAACAGGATGTGCTGCATAGGTTAAGCCTAAAGCTAAAACTGTATCATCAAACTTTGCTGCTATTTTATCGCTTACCATTAAGCAACCAGAAGGAACATAACCACAGGTTAAACCTTTTGCCATACAAATCATATCTGGTACTATATCATGATTTTCAAATCCAAACCATTTGCCTGTTCTTCCAAAGCCACTCATTACTTCATCAATGATTAATAGAATTCCATTTTTATTGCAAATGTTTCTTACTGCTTTTAAAAAGCCTTTAGGATATTGTAAACAACCAGATGAACCACTTTCTCCTTCTAATAAAATTGCTGCAATATTGCCTGCATTTTCATAAGCAATAATTCGTTCTAAATTTTCTACAGTGTCTTTTAATAAACTTTCTTCATCGTGTTGCCATCTATATAAATAGGGTAAATCAAAATGAATAAAATTGGGTGCTTGTTGGTTATCTACTGGCAATCTTCTTGGGTCTCCACTAGCACTCATTGCACCTGCACTAGAACCATGATATGATTGATAACGACTTAATATTTTGTGTTTGCCTGTATAAAGTCTTGCTAACTTAATGGCATTTTCAATTGAAGTTGCACCACATAAAGTAAAGAATGCTTTGTTTAAATCACCAGGGCAAATTTCAGCTAATTTTTTTCCTAATTCGCCTCTTACTTTTGTTACACAACTTGGTGTAACGTAGGCTACTTGTTGCATTTGTTTTACAATAGCTTCTGTTACTCGTTGATTGCCATGACCAATATTTACATTCATCAATCCACTACTAAAATCAATGTACTTTCTTCCTTCATAGTCGTATAAATAAATACCTTCTGCATATTCAACAGCAATTGGTGAATGACCTTTTTGTTTGCTCCAACTAAACAATGTATAATCGAAACTATTTTGTATAATTTCTTCTGTTAATGATAAAGTTTGTGTTTGCATAACTATTTGTTTTAAATTTTGTACGTTGAATGTTAAATGAGTATTTAAAACTCATCATTATTTTTTAAATCCAATTCTTTCTCTTTCGTTCCAGTTTATTTTTTTATTTTCTTCTTCTATCTTTTGGTCTATGAGGTTTTCAATAGCATCGTAAATAGCTGAAAGTTGTGCATCATGTGTTCCTATCTTATCTTCAATTTGTTTTATTTTTTCAGCAATAAATTTGTTGTTAATTGCCATTTTTCTTATTTCTACAAATGCTCTCATAATAGCAATATTCATTGCAATAGCTTTTGGCGAATTAATGATACCACTCAACATTGCTACCCCTTGCTCTGTAAAAGCATAAGGAAGATATTTAATATTTTGTCCTCTTTTCAAGGTAACAAATTGTGACCTTGAAATTAAATCTGCTTCTGTTTTAGTTAATTGAAACATAAAATCTTCAGGAAATCTTTCAATATTTCTTTTCACCGCTTGATTGAAAGATTTTGTTTCAACTTCATACATTGCAGCTAAATCCCTATCTATCATAACTTTTACACCACGAATGATATAAATCTTTCTGATGATTGTTTCATCAGGAATATGTTTTGTAATATTTGATTTTGTTTTTGCCAATTAATATTATTTTTTTTAAATGCTGAATGATATATTTTAAATTATAAGAACTTAATTCAACATTCATCATTAAACAGAATTTTTTTAAAGATGAATAGAGAATAAGGTGTACAAGTGTGCGACGCAACGATATTTAATAGTAGTGTTACAGCTTGTTTCAAAAAAATCATTCAACATTTATCATTCAACATAATTTTATCAGCTCATCCAATTAATTCCAGCTTCTGGATTCCATTTTGTGGTTGATTTTTTCAACTTAGTCCAAAATTCAATACTGCTTTTTCCTGTTATATCGCCTACACCAAATTTACTTTCATTCCATCCACCAAAGCTGAAAGGCTCTCTTGGAACGGGCACACCAACATTTACCCCAATCATACCTGCACTTGCTCTATCTATAATATAACGAGCCATACCACCATTTTGTGTAAATACACTTGCTGCATTTCCATAAGGGTTTGCATTTTCAATTGCCAAAGCTTCATCAACAGTTTTGGTACGCATTATTGAAATTACGGGTCCAAAAATTTCTTCTTTTGCTACACTCATATCAGGTGTTACATAATCTATTACTGTTGGTCCAACATAAGTTCCATTTTCTTTTCCTGTAACTTTTGTTTTTCGTCCATCTACTAAAATTTTAGCTCCATTTTTTTCTGCTTCTGTTATATAATTTTCAATTCTTTCTTGCGATGCTTTATTGATTACAGCTCCTAAATTTTGTCCTGGAATAATTTTTCTTGCTTCATCACATATTTTTTCAATGATATGGTCAATATCGCCAACACCCACCATTGCACTTGCTGCCATACATCGTTGTCCTGCACAGCCACTCATACTTGCAGCAACATTTTGAGCTGTCATTGCAGGTATTGCATCAGGTAAAACCATTAAATGATTTTTTGCACCACCTAATGCTAAACATCTTTTATAATTATGTGTTGCTCTTTGATAAACTATTTTAGCCACTTTGGTAGAACCTACAAAAGATACTGCTTCAATTTCTGGATGGTCGCAAATGGCTTCTACAATTTCTACATCGCCATGAACAATATTAAAAACACCATCTGGCAATCCTGCTTCTTTTAAAAGTTCTGCTAACTTGCCACAACTTAAAGGTACTTTTTCACTTGGTTTTATAATCATACAGTTGCCTAATGCAATAGCATTTGGAATAGTCCAATTAGGCACCATTGAAGGAAAATTAAATGGAACAATAGAAGCAACAACTCCTAAAGGCGAATGCTCTGTTCTACACTCTACACCTTTACTTACTTCTAAAACTTCGCCAGTTATTAATTGAGGTAATGATGTTGCAAATTCTGTAAGTTCTACACATTTTTCAATTTCAGCAACAGACTCTCCATAAGTTTTTCCATTTTCTTCGGTACATAATTCTGCTAATTCTTTTAAATGTTTTTCTAATAAATATTTGTATTTAAAAAATACTTGTACTCTTTCTTTAATGGGTGTTTTGCTCCATGCAGGAAATGCTGCTTTTGCTGCTTTAACTGCTTGGTCTAAATCTTTTGAAGATGACATTGGAACAGTTGATAAAAGTGTTCCATCAATAGGAGAAATTACTTCAAGAGTTTTTGTAGTAGATGCATTTACAAATTGCCCATTGATGTAATTTTTAATTGCTGAATATTTCATACGTTATTATAAATATTTTAATAAATAAGGTATGAAAATAAAAATATTTTAGAAATAACCAAATTATTTATCTAATTTTTATTTTTTAATGTAGATATTTGCTAAAAGGGTTTATGAGTAAAACAAGTTTAGATAATTTAGATTTTAATATTCTTTCTTGTCTTCAGCAAGATGGGAGAATGAGTTTTACTATAATGGCAGATAAATTAAGTGTATCTGTAGCAACAGTAAGAACTAGGGTAAATAAATTAATTGAAGATGGAACAATTAGTATTATTGGTCGTGTAACACCAGAGAAGGTGGGTTTTCATTCCTATGCTCATATTGCAGTATATGTTAGACCTGCAACACTGAAAGAAAAAGTAGCACAAAAAATTGCAAAGTATAAAGAGGTAAGTTTTTTAGCTTTAACGAGTGGAGATTATGATTTAGAAGTTGATGCAATGTGCAGGGATAATGACCATCTTGTAAAATTTGTAAATGAAATTTCTACTATTGAAGGAGTGCATCAAACTAAAACAACCATTTATTTTAAAGTGTATAAATATGCACAGCCTGATTTGAATTTATTGAAATAATTATTTTCAATTTTCATAAAAAATAGCCACTAAATTTTCAGTGGCTATTTTAATAATGATAATTTATTGTTTGTATTAAGCAACAGCTTTTTTTACTAAATCGGCAGCTTCGCTTAATAAAATGGCACTTTGAACTTCAAGTCCACTTTCGTCAATTAATTTTTTAGCTTCTGCAGCATTTGTTCCTTGAAGACGAACAATGATTGGTATTTTAATATTGCCTAATTTTTTGTATGCTTCAATTACGCCAGCAGCAACTCTATCACAGCGAACAATACCTCCAAAAATATTGATGAGTATTGCTTTTACATTTGGGTCTTTTAAAATAATTCTAAAACCTGCTTCAACAGTTTGGGCATTTGCTGTACCGCCAACATCTAAAAAGTTTGCTGGTTCACCACCACTTAATTTTATCATATCCATTGTAGCCATTGCTAAACCAGCACCATTTACCATACAACCTACATTGCCATCAAGTTTTACATAGTTTAAGTTGTATTGACCAGCTTCTACTTCAGTTGGGTCTTCTTCAGTAATATCTCTTAATGCTGCTAAATCTGGATGACGCATTAAAGCATTTTCATCTAATCCCATTTTACAATCAACAGCAATAATTTTATCATCACTTGTTTTGAAAAGTGGATTAATTTCTAACATAGAACATTCTAATCCTATATAAGCATTGTACAAGTTGGTTACAAACTTTACACAACTTTTAAAAGCATCTCCACTTAAGCCTAAATTAAAAGCAATTTTTCTTGCTTGAAATCCTTGTAATCCTCCACTTGGATGAACCCATTCTTTAAAAATTTTATCAGGTGTATTGTGTGCAACTTCTTCAATATCCATACCTCCTTCAGTTGAATACATAATTACATTTTGTCCTTTTGATCTATCTAATAAAATAGATAAATAAAATTCTTTTACAGGATTTGGTCCAGGATAATAAACATCTTGTGCAATTAAAACTTTATTTACTTTTTTACCAGCAGGTCCAGTTTGAATAGTAACTAATGTGCCTCCTAAAATTCCTTTAGCAAACTCACTAATATCTTCTAAACTTTTTGCTACTTTAACACCATTAATACCTGTTTCTTTTACTTTTCCTTTTCCACGACCACCAGCATGAATTTGAGCTTTAATAACTGCAAAGTTGTTGTTGGTTTGTGTTTTAATTTGTCTGTAAGCATCTTCTGCAGCCATAACACTTTCTACTGCTATTCCTTCTTGTACTGGAACATTATACTTTTTTAGTAATTCTTTTGCCTGATATTCGTGTAAGTTCATAGTAAAAATTTTTTGTGTGGCGAAGATAAGAGTTGTTTGTTAAAATGATAAATCAATACAATTAGTTTTTCAACAAAACTGTTGGTATTTTAATGATATTTTACATACACATCTCCTGCAAAACTATTTATGAAAGATGGTTGCTGAGTGTGCTGAATAAAATCTTCTTCATTCATCCAATCTTGCAAGGCAAATTGCATTGTTTCGCCAACAGAATAATTGAAAACACAATTTCCTAATTTGTTTAAATATTTTATATTGTCAATTATTCTATCTAATCTTTCGGGTACAGCATATTCAAAGGAAAGATTAATTGGGTGAGATAAGCCATTTAAAACTTCCCATTCATAACCTTCTACATCAATTTTTATAAATGAAGGGTTGCCAAATTCTTCTATTAGTTTGTTAAGAGTTGTTATTTGCTTTTGTTGTTGCTCATTCCATTGATGTTCTTTAAATCGACCATCTTTTGTTTTTTCTAACCAATCAGTAGAAAAGGTTGATAAAGCTTCATGGTTTGAAACAAAATAATTTAATACTCCTTCTTCTTTCCCTATTCCCTTTGGAATGATATTAATTTTATTGCCAAATCTTTTTTCTAAGTAATCAATACATTTATCATTAGGTTCTGCTGCCACAACTTTTGCTCCAATTGCTAAAAAAATCTCTGTTCTCCCTCCATAGTTTGCACCAATATCAAACACCAAATCGCCTTTATTGATAAACTGGCTGTAAAAAGCAATTTGCTTTTTTATTTCATTTTGCTGATGAGCATAACTTTTACTAAGAATAATTTTATTTTTAGCATCAACCAATGATAAATAAATATTAATGGGTAAAATTTGTTTTAAAATATTTTTTATCATACTTTATTTAGTTGTGCTTGCAAATAATATCAAAATGAGTAGTATAGTCTAATTTGTTTTTATCAATTCTTTCGCCACTTATTGAATAAATTGTATAGTCAAAACTTTCTAAAAGGGCAATTAATTCTTTACCTGAAAAGTTTTGCATTTTTTGGGCTTTATCATTAATTTCTACGAATAAAAGTGGTTTAAAATTTTTTAATGTTTGTTTTGCTCCAGCTAAAATATTTTTCTCAAAACCTTCTACATCAATCTTCATAAAATCAATTTTTTCAATTTTATTTTGTTGAACAAATTCATCTAATGTTATTGCTTTTATGATGGTAGAATTATTATTGTTAGAGCTATCATTTTTTTTGCCTAAACGAGATGAGCCACTATGATGTGTATTGGCAAGTTGTATAACTAAATCTTCTGAAGTGTCTGATAATGCTACATTATTTAATGCGATATTATTAAAATTATTTAATGATATATTTTTTTTAGCTCGTTCATAAATATGTGGCACTGGCTCAAAACCAAAATTTTTTCCTGTGATATTTTTGTTTGCAAAAGTTAGTAATACATGACCAATGTTAGTACCAATATCAAAAACAGTCATACCATCTTTTACTAAATCAAATAATTCAGTTCTTGGCTCTAAATCTAAGCCATAATACAAGGCATAATCATCATAATCGTAAGGGTGTAAAGCATAATTAATACCAAATCTTTTTACTATTCTTACATCTGAAGGTGAATACTGCTCTAAGGTTGGAGCAATTTTGATGAAAATATTATTCCAATTTTTGCCTTGTGTTTTATGAGATAAATATGTTTCAATAAATGTTCCTTTAATTGCTTTTTTCCAAATATTTAGAAAAAACATTTTTACATTATATGCTGCACTACTCATTGTTGCTGTACTTGTTTGTATAAATTTTTTAATTGATTAGCTACTACTTCAATACTAAAATTTGTAATAGCCTTTTCTCTAGCAAGTTTGCCCATTTCATTTTTCTTATCTGGGTTATTCAATAAAAACTCAATTGAATGAACCATATTTTCTACTTCATTTGGCTCGTGTAAGAATGCAATATTTTCATCTAAATAGCTTACAATACCAGATGTTTTATTTGTTATAACAGGTAAGCCACAAGACATTGCTTCTAAAATTACATTATTTGCAGTGCTATCAAACAATGGCATTAATAACACATCGCTGCTTTGATAAAAATGTAAAAAAGCTTCGTCAGAAACATATTCATAATAATGAACATTTTCGTAAGACAAAAGTCCTATCATTTTATACCAATCGTTTAAAGGATTTAAAATTTTAGGATGAAGAATATGAAATTGAACAGGTAATTTTTTTTTGTTGCAGAGAGTAATAATATTGTATAAATTATCCCAATCTCTTATAAATCTTCCTGCAAAAAAGCATTTAAAAATTTTTTCTTTTTTTGAATAATCAGGAACAAAATAATTTGTTTCTACAGCATGAGGAATGAACACACTGTTTTTTACTTTGTTTGTAAACCAAGAAGCAGAATAATTATCTAAACTTATTAATGTATGTGCATGAGCAAAATCTTGTACAGAAAAATAGTTCATTTTAAAAAATGAAATAGGATAGTGGCAAGTGCCTATAAACTTTGTTTTTTTCTGAAAATATTTTTTAGATAATAATATTTGCTTTTGGTCAAAATGATTAAAATGAACTATATCTGGTTTATATAAAATAATTTGAATTGCAATTTTTAATTCTTTAAAAAACCAATCAACCCTATAATCATTCTTTAAAACCTTACAAAAAGGTTGTAATATTTTATGAAGAGCTTCTGCAAAATAATTTTTCTTATAACTTAAAAAAATTGCTTTAAAATAGCTATCATTCAAAAAATTAAATAAATAATCATACCCACTTTTATTAGAGTGATGAGCCCAATTTCTTCTTACTAATAATACTTTCATTTAATGGTGTAATATGACTTTTTCTTGATGGCAAAAATACTGTTAATAATAATAAAACTTTGACTTATGTTTGTAATATCCATTATTACTTATTGTATATGAATGATTAAGGCTTCAATTATAAATACATTTTTTTACATCTGATTCCTACAATTCAATACAAAATAATAAATCAACTTTATGTCAGAAATATTTATTGCAGCCCTTAAACAAAGATTAAATTTATGTATTAAGAATTACTATACAGATAACTTTGATAGTATTAGATATGGCAAAAAAACTTGGACAAAAAGATACAAAGAAACCAGAGCTTTTATAAGATCTTTTTTTGCTAAAATGGGTATTTCAATTGTATCTTTTGATGATATGATTGAAAAAAAATTTCATAACTATTTACCAAGATTAGAGAAATTTTATCAAAGCTTAGAAGATGATTATTCTAAAAATTTAATGCTAAATTTAATTGCTTTTAGATTGTTGGGTTACAGTCAAGTTAAGCACTCTGTAAATAATAAAGACTATTGGAAAAAATTAGAAAAATATGAACAACAAGCCAACACTGTTGGTTTTACTGGTGTAAAATACATGGATATACCCATGTACAAATATGATTTACAAGAATTAGGGTATGACTTTTCACTTTATTATACACCTCAAAATGTATTAATTTATTTGGATTTGGAGCAATATGCACATAAAAAAAATGGAGTTACAATTGAAGCAGAAGAAGGAGATACTGTAATAGATGCAGGTGGTTGTTTTGGTGATACTGCACTTTACTTTGCTTCTAAAGTAGGAAGTACTGGTAACGTATATTCATTTGAATTTATACCATATACACTTAATTGTTTTAATACCAACTTGGCATTAAACCAACATTTGCATGATAGAATTCATTTAATAAAATATCCTTTGTGGAGTGAAGCTAATAAAGAAGTATATTTTACAGATAGAGGTTCTGGTTGTAGAATTGAATTGCAAAAGTTTGAAGGCTATGAACATGAAACAGTAACTGTAAGTATTGATGAATTAGTAAAAAATGGAACGATTGAAAAGGTAGATTTTATTAAAATGGATATTGAAGGTGCAGAGCTTCCTGTATTAAAAGGTGCTGTAGAAACCATTAAGAAGTTTAAACCAAAACTTGCTATTTCAATTTATCATAATATGGAAGACTTTGTAAATATTCCGAATTGGATTAATGATCTTGGTGTTGGATATAAACTTTACTTAGGTCATTATACCATTCATGATGAAGAAACTATCATTTTTGCAACAGTAAATTAATTCAATTAACTTTCTCTTGTTTAAGCAAAAATTCTATTAGAATTTTAAAGATTTTACCTTATGTTTGCAACCCTTTTTAAAAGGTCCTGTGGCCGAGTGGCTAGGCAGAGCTCTGCAAAAGCTTCTACACCAGTTCGAATCTGGTCGGGACCTCTTTTCTTCTTTTTATTTTAATTTTCCAAGAGCATCTTTAATTCTTATCCAAGCTCGTTCTATATTTTCTAAGTTGTTAGCAAAAGAAAAACGTACACATTTTGGTTCGCCAAAAGCATCTCCCATAACACTACTAACATGTGCAGTATTTAAAATATACATACTAAATTCTGCTGCATCTTTAATAGTAGTTGTTCCATCAGATTTGCCATAATAATAACTAACATCAGGAAAAATATAGAAAGCTCCTTCTGGTTCTGCACAAATAAACCCTGGTATATCTTTGATTATTTCCATTACTCTTTTTCTTCTTCTTGCAAACTCTTCAGTCATTTCAAAAGTTGGTTTTAAATCTGCCGTAAGAGCAACAACTGCTGCTTTTTGTGTAATAGAATTTGTGCCACTTGTAAATTGTCCTTGTAGTTTTTCGCAAGCTTTAGCAATGGTGGTATTAGCAGCAATATAACCTAAACGCCAACCAGTCATAGCAAAGCCTTTACTTAATCCATTTACTATAACTACTCTTTCTTTAATATCATCAAACTGAGCAATACTTTCATGTTTGCCTTTATAGTTGATGTATTCATAAATTTCATCTGAAATGATTATGATGTTAGGGTGTTTTCTAAACACATTAACCAATGCTTCTAATTCTTGTTTATTATAAAAACTACCACTTGGATTGCAAGGAGATGAAAATAAAAACACTTTTGTTTTTGGGGTAATTGCAGCCTCTAATTGTGCAGCAGAAATTTTAAATCCTTCGTTTGCAGAAGCTCTAATTTGTACAACTTTACCTCCTGCAATTTTTACTAAATCGCTATAAGTAACCCAATAAGGTGTTGGAATAATTACTTCATCATCTGTATCTACTAAAGCTAAAATTGCATTAGCTAAACTTTGTTTTGCCCCTGTAGATACAACAATATTTTCTGGTTGATAAGTTAAATGATTATCTCTTTTTAGTTTAGTACAAACAGCTTCTCTTACATCTAAAAAACCTGCAACAGGTGTGTAATGACTCCAATTATCTTGAATAGCTTTTATGGCTGCATCTTTTATATGTTGAGGGGTATCAAAGTCTGGCTCTCCAAGGCTTAAATCAATTACATCTTTTCCTTGAGCTCTTAATTCACGTCCTAATTTTGCCATTTTCAATGTTTCTGGTTCATTAAATCTGTCTAATAAAGAAGAAAGTTTCATAATAATTATTTTTTAAATATTTATGTTTTAAGAGGGGCTAAAGATAAAGCCTATCTTAATAGGTAGTACATCTCAAACACATTTCATCAGATTATAAATGTCTGATTGGGTTAATATCATGTTTTTATGGATTAAGGTTACTAATTAAAGAATAGCATTTTTACAGTGTCGTAGTTTTAAAGTCGTTGTTAGCCTATAAGATTTAAGGTTGTCAGTAATACTGGCAGCCTTTTTCTTTTTTTATCATTGAACTTTTAAACTATTTTAAACGATTGCTTTTCTTATTTTAACTAATTGTTCTAATAAGTTTTCTAATAAATGAAGAGGGAGCATATTTGCACCATCACTTTTAGCAATAGCAGGGTTAGGATGTGTTTCAATAAATAAACCATCTGCACCAACAGCAATAGCAGCTTTTGCAATGGTTTCTATTAATTGTGGGTTGCCTCCAGTGATTCCAGAAGTTTGGTTAGGTTGTTGTAGGCTATGAGTGCAATCCATAATTACAGGAGTTTTATGTTCTTTCATCCAAGTTATATTTCTATAATCAACAACTAAATCCTGATAGCCAAATGTTGTTCCTCTTTCTGTAAGCATGGTTTTATTATTACCTGCTTTAGTAATTTTATCTACAGCAAACTGCATACTTTGTCCACTAAGAAATTGCCCTTTTTTTACATTAACAATTTTATTTGTTTTAGCAGCAGCAACTAATAAATCTGTTTGTCGGCATAGGAATGCAGGAATTTGTAAAGCATCTACATATTGTGCAGCAGTTGCACATTCATCATGTGCATGTACATCAGTGATGGTTGGAAGGTTATATTTTTCTCCAGTATTTTTTATTAACTGTAAAGCAATATCATCTCCTAAACCAGTAAAAGAACTTGCACTTGTACGATTGGCTTTTCTATAACTTGCTTTAAAAATATAGGGTATTTCTAATCGTTTGCAAATAGCACTAACTTTTTCTGCAACTTCCATTATCAACTCTTCACTTTCTACAACACATGGTCCTGCAATGAGAAAAAAATTATTGGAATTGTAAGATTGATTTTTAAATAATTCTTGTAAATACTTTGGCAGCATATTAATTGTTTAATGAATAGCAAACATACATAAGATTTAATTTTGTTTATAATACTTTTGCCAAAAAACAAGCATTGAGAAGAATAATAAAATTTGTACCTGTGATTATTTGGTTTTGGATAAGTTTTTGGTTATTTACATTACCAGGTTCTGCTATACCAGAGTTTGATTTATTTCATAAAGTGCAAGGAGATAAATTGGTTCATGCTTTTATCTTTTTCTTGTTAGGTTATTTGTTTATTGCACCACTAAAACATCATGTTAATCAAGTAAGAAAAAGAATTTATTGGTTTATTGCCATTACTGTATTTTTTATTTTATATGGAATAAGCATAGAGTTTATACAAAAAAATTATATCCCATTTCGTTCATTTGATATAGGAGATATTTATGCTGATATGGTAGGTAGTTTAATTGCTTTGTGGTATGCAATTAAAGTTTTGGGTAAAGAGGCTTCTGTTTTAAAACAGCAACAGTAAGTCTGCTAATACAAACTAATTTTTCATTTTCATCAACAATTTTTATTTCCCAAACATGCGTTGTAGAACCAATGTGTAATGGCTTTGCAGTTGCTGTTACTAATCCACTTTTTACACTTCTTATATGATTTGCATTAATATCTAAACCAACACACATTTGTGTTTCTTTATTTATAACTAATGCAGATGCAACACTACCAACAGTTTCTGCTAAAGCAACACTTGCACCACCATGCAATAAGCCATAAGGTTGATGAGTTCTTTTATCTACCGGCATGGTAGCCTTTAAAAAATCATTACCAATTTCTGATATTTCAATACCTAAATGTTCTGCTAATGTGTTTACTTTCCAATAAGCAAAATCGGCTAATGTGATATTTTTATTAAACCAAATCATTTTAATAATATTAGAATAAATGTATGATGAATTATTTTTTTAAACTTTTAATAACTGCTTTAGGCAAGAATGGAGAAGCATCTCCACCATTTTTAATAATATCTCTAACAATAGTAGATGCAACTGAAGTATATTTGGGTTCGCCTGTTAAAAAAATAGTTTCAATATTTTTATCTAAAGTTCTATTTGCATCTGCAATTGTTTTTTCATATTCAAAATCGCTGACATAACGAATACCTCTAAGAATAAATTTTGCTCCAATTGTATTACAATAATCTACAGTTAATCCTTCAAAAATCACACTCTCTACTTTTGAATTTCCTTTATAAATTTCTTTAAACCATTGCATTCTTTGTTCTGCAGAAAACATAGGATGTTTTGCTGAATTAACGCCAATACCTACATAAATTTTATCAAATAAAGGTAATGCTCTGTTAATGATGTCTATATGTCCTAAAGTAACTGGGTCAAAGGTTCCAGGGAATAAACAAATACGCATTTTTATTATTTTAAATGTTGTATGTTATGTGTTGAGTTTTAAATGTTCAAATTTATATGAGAGATAAAATTTAATAATTTAAAATTTATCATTCAAAATAACTTACCCCTCTCTATTAGCTAACAAATATAAAACAGCCATTCTAACAGCTACACCATTTTCTACTTGATTTAATATAATTGAATAAGGTCCATCAGCAACATCACTATCTAATTCAACTCCTCTATTTATTGGTCCTGGATGCATAATAGTAATTTCCTTTCCTAAACTTTCTAACAACTGTTTATTAATACCATAAGCAAGATTATACTCTCTTAAAGATGAAAACAATGGTTGATTTTGTCTCTCTAATTGTATGCGTAAAATATTTGCTACATCGCACCATTGCAAAGCATTTTTAATATTGTATTCAACTTTTACACCCAAAGCTTCTGTAATATATTTAGGTATTAAAGTTGGTGGACCAGATACTATAACTTCTGCCCCCATTTTTTGTAATAAATAAATATTGCTTAAAGCTACACGGCTATGCAAAATATCTCCAACAATAGTCACTTTTAATCCTTCTAAATTTCCAAATTTCTCTTGCATACTAAAAGCATCTAATAATGCTTGAGTTGGATGTTCATTAATTCCATCACCAGCATTTACAATAGCAGCAGGAATATGTTTTGCCAAGAAGTGTGGAGCACCGCTAACACTATGTCTCATCACAACCATATCAACCTTCATGCTGAGAATATTATTAACGGTATCTAATAATGTTTCTCCTTTTGCTGCACTACTTCCACTAATAGTAAAATTAATGGTATCGGCACTTAACCTTTTTTCTGCAAGCTCAAAAGAAATTCTTGTTCTTGTACTGTTTTCGTAAAATAAATTTACAATCGTTACATCTCTAAGGCTTGGTACTTTTTTTACTGGTCTTTGTAAAACGTCTTTAAAATTAATGGCTGTAGAAAGAATAAGTTGTATATCCTCTTTAGTAAGGTCTTTAATACCAAGCAAGTGTTTGGTAGATAGTTTCATTAAAACACAAAGTTAATATAAATGAATATTCGGTAACTTAATTGAATAAAAAATTTATGCTTATTGAATTAAAATAACTTCATCTTTATCATTAGTTTCCTTCCACATTACTTTTACTTTTTCAGAAACAAGTGTATCAATTGCTCTACCTGTATAATCTGGTTGAATAGGTAATTCTCTGTTAAATCTTCTATCAATTAGCACACAAAGTTCCACTTTAGCTGGTCGTCCAAAATCTAATAGAGCATCTAAAGCAGCTCTTATGGTTCTTCCTGTCCATAACACATCATCAATTAGTACAACTTTTTTATTTTCAATATCAAAAGAAATTTCTGTTTTATTGGCTACATGTAATTCTGTTCTTACATCATCTCTATAAAAAGTAATATCTAATTTTCCATACTTTATAGATGATGGATGAATAATTTTATTTATTTCTGCTACAATTTTATCACTCAAAAAAATGCCTCTTGGTTGAATACCTATAATAACAGTTTCAATTTCTTGTGTATAATTTTCAAGAATTTGATGTGCTAATCTTTTTATGGTTAAGCCAATTTGTTGTTGTGAAAGAATTGTTTTCAATTCAAAATTTTTGATAAAAATAAATGCTTTATATTAATTGATGACAATTAATGTTTTTTGTTTAGTTTAGTTCTACAAAATAATTTATTTTATGAAACCATTACATCGTAGAAAATTTATCAAACAAACAGGCATCATAGCTTTAGCAAGTTTAACAGTACCTAATAGTGCCTTTAGCTTTACTAATAACGAAGAAAAGAAAATTAAAGTAGGTTTAATTGGTGTTGGGTTAAGAGGTCAAAATCATCTTGAACTTTTACTAAGAAGAAATGATGTAATAGTTACTGCAATTGCAGACCCTGATAATAGAATGCTTGCTATGGCAAATAAATTAATTACTAAAAGTGGTAAGCCAATACCAACCATTTATAGCAATGGAAATTATGATTATAAAAATTTATTGAAGAATGAAAATGTAGATGCAGTAATAATTTCAACACCTTGGGAGTGGCATGCAGAGCAAACTATTGCAACTTTAGAAGCAGGAAAAATTCCTGGTGTAGAAGTTTCTGGTGCAATAAAATTAGCAGAGTGTTGGGATATTGTAAATGCTTCTGAAAAAACAGGAATTCCTGTAATGATTTTAGAAAATGTTTGTTACAGAAGAGATGTAATGGCTGTATTAAACATGGTAAGAAAAGGTATGTTTGGAGAACTGCTACATGCTCAAGGAGGCTATCAACACGATTTAAGAGGAGTGAAATTTAATGATGGTGTTACACCTTATAATTCTGGTGTAGAGTTTGGTAATAAAGGCTTTAGTGAAGCAGCTTGGAGAACTGAACATAGCATTAAAAGAAATGGAGAATTATATCCAACACATGGCTTAGGACCTGTAGCTGTAATGCTTGATATTAATAGAGGTAATAGGCTTACAAAACTTTCTTCTATAGCAACAAAAGCAAGAGGTTTGCATAGATATATTGTTAATCATCCTAAAGGAGGTGCTAACCATCCTAATGCAAAAATTAAATTTAAACTTGGTGATATTGTTACTACACAAATACAAACAGCTAATGAAGAAACCATTGTTTTAACGCATGATACAAATTCGCCAAGACCTTATAATATGGGCTTTAGAGTACAAGGCACTAATGGAATTTGGCAAGATAATCATGCAGGAGAATTTAATGCAGGGCTAATTTATTTTGAAGATAAAAGCAAACCTCACACTTGGGAAAATCCTGAGGCATATATGAAAGAACATGACCACTATTTATGGAAAAAATTTGATTCTGACGCAGTAGGTGCTGGTCATGGTGGAATGGATTTTTTTGTTATCAATGCTTTCATAGAATGTATTAAACAAAAAACTGAATTTCCTTTAGATGTATATGATTTAGCAACATGGTATGCAATAACTCCACTATCAGAAAAGTCAATTCAAGAAGGTGGTAAATTGATGAATATACCAGATTATACAAGAGGAAAATGGAAAATAAGAAAACCTATTTTTTGTATTGATGAAAATGTAAATTATTAATAGTAGTTTGTAATTCTTGTAAAAGTTTTAATTGATTTTTTGCTCTGTTTAAATTTTGTTCAGGGTAATGAATGGTGTAGTAATCATCGTTTAAAAAATAATCTGTTAAGAACCTGATGGTTTGCATATAAATAAGTACTTCACCAGAAAAGAAAAAATGTTGCAGTTCGTAATTGGTTAAATTGTTATGCATAGTTTCAACATAACCTTCATATATTGCTTGTAAAATATTTTTACGAATAAATATTTTATTCCAATCAATTTCTTCTTCTGATACTGGGCTTAAATAAGTTCTTAGCATATCGCCAACATCGCTAATAAAAAAGCCTTGCATTACTGTATCTAAATCTATTACACAAACTGCTTGTTGTTTTTCATTAAATAATACATTGCTAATTTTTGTATCGTGGTGTGTTACTCTTTGCTTTGCTTGGTTTGATTGTATGAATGATGTATATTTTTTGCAAATAATTTCTTTGCTCAAAATTTCATCTATCAATTTTTTATTATCAGCAATTCTTTTTTCATTTCCATTTTTTAAACAGTTTTTAAACTGTTGAAAACGCAAACTAAGGTTATGAAAATTAGGTAAAATAATATTGAGTTTGCTACAATCAAATTCAGTAAACTGATGAGTAAAATTGGCAAATGCTTTTGCTGCTTCATAAGCCTGTTCTGCATTTTCAACTACTTGAAGAGTTTTGCTATTGGGAATAAAGGAAAAAACTCTATAACTACTTTCATCTATTGTAACAATTGTTTTATTATGAATTGTTGTAAGAGGTGTTGTTATTGTATATGCAGATTTAGTTTGTTGTAAAAAATGATTTAGCAGAAAAATATTATCGTGTATTGCTTGTGGTTTTTTAAAAATTTGGGTATTAATTTTTTGTAAAATAAAATGCCCTTTATCTGCATCAAGCTTAATTGTTGTATTGATTAAGCCAGATGAAATTGGTTGATGCTGCAAAATATTTAATCCGTATTGAAAGGAAATTTCTTTGATTATTGCATCATTCATTTTTTTTAAATTTCAGTATTTATTGAGCAAGTTCAATAGTTATTGCATGATTAAAATATTTTTCTAACTCTGCTTTTACAGTAGTTGTATCTTTTATTGTTAATTTTCTATAAATAAAAAGTCTATGCCTTAAAGTGTCATTTATTACTACACTATCTCTATTAATTTTTGTAAACCTACTCCATTGTAAATATATTTCATCAGCTTTGCTTCTGTATTTACTTGCTAAGAAAAACATTTTATACCTTAATGTATCATTGGCTGTATTACTTGTTACTACTGGTTTTACAGATGTTTCAATAGGGGCATTAGTTGTTGTTTTAATTTTAGCTTCATTTCCTTGCACTTCATTTTGTGAAGATTTATCTTTTGTGAAATGAATAATCAACCAAGTGCCTATAATAATCAATAAAAAAACTATACTAATAACTACCAATTTAATAATTTTTCTTCTATCATTATTAAAAGGTTTATTGTGTAATGAATCAAACTGAGTTTCTCTATTACTTAAAGCATTTACTATAGCTGCAATATTTTCTACCTTACTTTTTCCTGAAAAGTATTCTAAAGTTCCATCTTGTTTTTTTTCTAAAGTTCCTAATCCAGTAATTGTAAATGCTCTTCC
Organism: Chitinophagales bacterium; assembly: GCA_051715485.1. Taxonomy (GTDB): domain Bacteria; phylum Bacteroidota; class Bacteroidia; order Chitinophagales; family Chitinophagaceae; genus UBA1930. The sequence continues at coordinate 25,004 of JBPXJV010000037.1, read as the reverse complement.
AATGTTTAAAAAATTTTCTATCTGTAAAAGATAATCTTCTACATCAGAAGTAATTAAAGATATTGGCTTTGTAAAAAACTGTTTGAGAAATTCTAAAAACTCTGGAGATGTTTCTGCTCTTTTATTATATGTAAAACGAATAGCACCTTCTGGGAAAAAATAATTATCATTTATTTCTTCTTGTAGCTTAAAACTACTATCTATTGTAAATTCACCAATCCCCTTAAGTGATAATACTTTTTGCTGATTCAAGTATGTAACAATATAATTGTCAAACTTCATGCAGATAAACGTTATAACATGAGTAAAATATTTTACCAAAAAATTTCAGTGGCACTAAGTTACAAAAATATTTTTTTGTTGATATTATTAGTATTATGCTTCATCATCTTTTATCATCATTAAATAGGCTTTAATAAAACCATCTAACTCTCCATCCATTACAGGTCCAACATTTCCAACTTCATAATCTGTTCTATGATCTTTAATCATTTTATATGGATGAAAAACATAACTTCTTATTTGGCTGCCCCATTCAATCTTTTTCTTATTAGCATTTGCCGCATTTTTCAACTCTTCTCTTTTGCGTAATTCCTCTTCATACAAACGGCTTTTAAGCATTTGCATTGCTTTTTCTTTATTGCCTAACTGTGTTCTTTCTGTTTGACAAACAACTGTAATACCTGAAGGAATATGTGTTAAGAAAACCTTTGTTTCAACTTTGTTTACATTTTGTCCTCCAGCACCACCACTTCTTGCAGTTTCTATTTTTATATCAGCATCTTTAATATCTATTTCAATGCTATCATCAACTAAAGGATAAACAAATACAGATGCAAAACTTGTATGTCTTCTTGCATTGCTATCAAAAGGAGAAATTCTTACTAACCTGTGTACACCACTTTCAGCTTTTAAAAATCCATAAGCAAACTCGCCATCAAATTGTAGTGTAGCAGTTTTAATGCCTGCACCATCGCCTTCTTGATAATCAAGTTCTGTAACTTTCCAGCCTTGCTTTTCTCCATACATTCTATACATTCTTAAAAGCATTTCTGCCCAATCTTGACTTTCAGTTCCACCAGCACCACTATTAATTTGAAGTACAGCATTTAATTCATCTTCTGGCTGATTAAGAGTGCTTTTAAATTCTGCATTATCCATTTCGTTTAGTGCATTATTAAAAGTAGTTTGTGTTTCTTCTTCAGTAGCATCACCAGCTTTAAAAAAATCAAATAACACAGTAAAATCTTCAACAGCTATTTCTACAGTGTTGTATAATTTAGTCCAGTATTCATTTACTTTAATTTCTTTCATTGTAGTGGTGGCTCTATTGTTATCATCCCAAAAGCCAGATGAAAGAGAAAGTTGTTTGTCTTGCTCTATTTTTGCAATACGATTATCGTAGTCAAAGAAACCTCCTTAGAACGTTTAAGCGTTCTTTTAAATCTTGTAATTTTTCTTGTGTCATAATCGCAAAAATATAAAGTTGGAGTGAAAGAATGTAGATTGTTTAAAGGTGAGAAAGTTTTGATTAAAGAGGCATACAATTTTTTGTTCTTTTTTAAACAATTACATTTTTATCGCTTATTCCATGTGTTCACCAATTCATTTTTCAACTATTTTTTTAAGTGTAGAGATAATTATTAATAATGACATATCAATTTTTAAAACTTAACTCCAAAAGTCATCATAATGCTACCTCTACTACCAGTTTGTTCTGCAAATGTGTTGGGTTTATCATTTAATCTGTATGGAAAAACAACATCTTTATTAAAGCTATGAGCATAAGCAAGGTCTATAAAAAAGCCTTTGTTTCTGTAGCCAATACCACCTGTTGCAATAAATTTATTAGCTTTTAATTCTCTTTGTTTATAAGGGCTTCCATAAAATGCACCTCCTAATCTAAACATAACAGTATTGAACTTTAATTCGCCTCCTAATCTAAAATTAAAATTGCCTTTATAATAATCTTTCACTTCGGAGTTTACTAATTTATAATAATCTTTAGCTGTATAATCATCTTGATTAATGCTGCTAAATCTGCTTCCTCTATAATTTACATATTCAATATCGGCACTAATAAAAGCTCTTTGTTTTCTTACATCTCCTACTTCTCTAAAAACATAACTTGCACTTGCAATAGCACGCCAAGGAGTTACTAAATAATATTTTCTTATACCAGCATCTCCGCTATTCAAATTATCGCTACTCTCTTGTTTTACACCTGCATATCCTTCAGTATCTGTAATCATCCAACTTCTTATTTGATCTTTATAAATCATTAATTGCGGTGTATGAAAAGCAAAACCAAAACGCCAATATTCTTGAGGCTTATAAATAAATCCTAGTTTAGCACCAATACCAATTCCAAAGCTTTTAAATTTTTCAGTGTAAGTAAAGTAATTAAAATCGTTATTGGTAAAATTAGTGGCATCTTTTTCTGTGTAAGAAAAATCTCTTTGATAAGAAGATATTGGCATATTAATACTTCCACCAACATATAGTTTATCTTCCATATTACCTGCAAATCCTAAAGCTATTTCGTGTAATCCGCCTCTTGTGTTTGAATTATAAAATTGATTGACACCTGTAGAGATTGGTACTAAGCTTTGAAAGCCTATTACATTTCCACTTGCATCTGCAAGTGTATCTACCAAATATGTTCTAAATGCTAATGAAGAACCATAGATATAATTTCTTTCAGCAGCAGTCATGTCTGCTCCATCTCTTGTAAGTTCTTCTATATATTGTTCTGAAAAAGAACTGAAATTGTTGAACCCTTGAAACTGTACATTATTATTATAGTTTGCTAATTGATTAATAGATAAAGAAAATGCACTACTTGTCCATTTACTATAATTAGGATTATTAGGATTACCAATTACAAAACCTATAGTGCCATAATTAAAATTATTTTTAGAAGATGAAGAATCTGTACCTCTGAATGTAAAATTATTATTATTCAAAAGATATCCTGATGAAAAAATAAATTCTTTTGTTTTATATAAGCCAAGTCCAGCAGGGTTTACATGAGCAGCTGAAATATCTCCACCTAAACTTCCCATTACGCCACCTATTGCCATATTTCTTGCACTACCATTAAATGAAAACCATGCACTGCGTAAAGCATCATCTGGCTCTTGTGCTTTCAAACAAATAGTTGAAAGAGATATTAAAATAGATAGTAAAAAATATTGCTTCATTCTTTTTTAGTTATGAATTTTGAGTTATGAGACCACATTCAACATTAATCATTAGCCATTAAAACTAATTCCTTCCACTACGACTGCTACTACTACTGCTTCCTGTACTTTTATATCCACCACTTCTTCCTCCTGCATTACTATTGCCAGATGAAGTTGAGCTTCCACTACCACTACTACCATAGGTTCTTATTGGTCTATCCCAACTATTATTTCCATAAGAGCCTGAACCACCATTATTGCCAGATGAGAAAACTTTTTTTATTAATCCACTAAAACCATTTGAACTGCTTGAAGATGTAGCACCTGTTTTGGTATTAAAGTAAGTAGAGTTTGTATTGTTATAAGATTTGTTTCTGTAAGCAGTTATATTACTACCTTTTGTATTGCCATAATAAACAGTTGGGTTTTTATATGGAATAAAATAATAGTAAGGACTATTCCATCCACCATAAGGATTATAATTCCAACTATACCAACCATTATTCCAACCACAGTTGTTATTTATGATAAAATGATTATTCCAATTATTATAATAGTAACTATTCCAACTATTACCCCAAGTATTACAATTACAATAGCAATTATTTATGGTAATACGACTATCGTTCCAATAACTATAATCATCAATGCTACTCCATCTATCATTATTTCTTACTTTCATTCTTAAATAATTATCATCCGAACTTTTTGTTTCAGCAGCTTGATAAAAATTACCTTCGGTAGGAGAGTAATAAACATCATCTGGAGTTTGACTGTTTTTATAAGCAGTAGAACATGAGCTGAATAAAACAACTAAGATGGTTAAGTATAAAACATTCGTTTTCATGTTAAATGGTTTTATTGTTTGAGTAATGTGAAGTTACATACATTTGCTGCCATTTTGTAATTAACTATCGTTTATAAATTACAAATATGTTGCCGTAAAACGCACTAAAATTGCTTAATTTGTTAAAGGATTTACAATTTTGTACTTTATCAATTAATTTTTAAAATTATATTTTTCGTATGAGTAAAGAAATTACCAGCAGACAACAAGATTATAGCCAGTGGTACAATGATTTAGTTTTAAAAGGTGGCTTAGCAGATTATAGTGCTGTACGTGGTTGTATGGTTATTAAACCTTATGGCTTTGCACTTTGGGAAAATATGAGAGATGTGTTAGATAAAATGTTTAAAGATACAGGACATGTAAATGCTTACTTTCCTTTGTTTGTTCCTAAAAGTTTATTTGAAGCAGAAGAAACAAATGCAGAAGGCTTTGCAAAAGAATGTGCTATTGTAACACATTATAGATTAAAAGCTGACCCAAATACAAAAGGAAAATTAATAGTTGACCCTGAAGCTAAATTAGAAGAAGAATTAGTTGTTCGTCCTACAAGTGAAGCAATTATTTGGAACACTTATAAAGGTTGGATTCAATCTTATAGAGATTTACCCATACTTGTAAATCAATGGGCAAATGTAGTTCGTTGGGAAATGAGAACACGTTTGTTTTTACGCACTGCTGAATTTCTTTGGCAAGAAGGACATACAGCACATGCCACAAAAGAAGAAGCTATTTTTGAAACAGAAAAAATGCTTGATGTATATGCAGACTTTGTAGAAAACTGGATGGCATTACCCGTAATAAAAGGCATTAAAACACCTAATGAAAGATTTGCTGGTGCAGATGAAACTTATTGTATAGAAGCTCTAATGCAAGATGGTAAAGCATTACAAGCAGGTACATCTCATTTCTTAGGACAAAATTTTGCTAAAGCATTTGATGTTAAGTTTAGTGATAAGCATAATAAACTTGATTATGTTTGGGCTACCAGTTGGGGAGTTAGTACTAGATTAATTGGTGGTTTAGTAATGGCTCACAGCGATGATGATGGTTTAATACTTCCTCCAAAAATTGCACCAACACAAGTGGTTATTGTACCAATTTATAAGGGAGAAGCAGAGAAAAATTTAATTGATGAAAAAGTAAATTCACTCATTCAGCAATTAAAACAATTAAACATAAGAGTTAAGTATGATGACTCTGATAATGCAAGACCAGGTTGGAAGTTTGCTGAATATGAAATGAAAGGTGTACCAATTCGTATTGCTATTGGAACAAGAGATTTAGCCAACAATGTTGCAGAAATTGCCAGAAGAGATACCAAAGAAAAAACTAGTGTAAGTTTAGATGGATTATCAAACCATATTCAAAATTTATTACAAACCATACAACAAAATATGTTTGATAAAGCAAAAACTTTTAGAGATGAACATATTACTAATGCAAATACTTGGGATGAATTTTTACAAATTTTAGACAATAAAACAGGTTTTGTAAATGCACATTGGGACGGCACTCCAGAAACTGAAGAAAAAATAAAAGAGTTAGCTAAAGCAACTATACGTTGTATTCCTTTAAACAATAAACAAGAAAATGGTAATTGTATATTAACAGGAAAGCCAAGTAAACAAAGGGTTTTATTTGCAAGAGCCTATTAATAATGAATTAATAAATATCATTAAAAAAGCTGCTTTTATAAGCAGCTTTTTTGTAAATAAAAGTTTATTTATAAAGTTCTCTTACCATTAACTGTTACGTTAGAACTTCCATCATTAAAAGTTCCACTAAATGTATCTCCATTAATAGTTGCTACTTGTGGTGCAGTAACACCAGTGCCCCAGAATAAAATATTATTAGCATAATCACCACTAACATTGGTTGTACTACTACCACCATTTTTTCTAGTGATACCTTTCCAACCTTTAAATGTTGTAGAAACAGCAATATTAAAAGTACCAGATTCATTAAGTGTATTAGTGTATGTTCCTTCAAAACATCTAACTATTGAAGAAGAAGTTTCTTTTGCAATAATAAATGTTGCACCTGGGTGTCCAGGAATGTTTGAAGAAGTAATTGTTGGGGCACTTCCATCAAAATTTACTGAGAAAGTTATAGAAACTGCTTGCCCATTTAATGTTCCAAAAAATGGAGAAGTATAAACTCCAGAAGGTGGAGCTGATACTTGAGAAATTAATACAGCAGAATCTCCATCAATTTTTAGAGTTGCAGTAATAGTACTATTGTAGTTGTTAATATCAAACTTAATTGTTCCTGTAGAACCTATTAAAATACCTTTATATAAACCACTTGCAGTGTTATCATAAATAGGATTTCCTTGTGGTGTTGTAGTACATGTTGCACATACATAAGTGGTGTTATTGTTATTATCACTTTTTTTACAAGAGGTTACAAATAATATAGACACTGTAACTAAAGAGAGCATTATTTTTTTCATATTGAAGTTTTTGAGGATTAATAATATTCAAACCTACCATAAAACATCAATAAATTTATACCCAATATTGGGTATTTTATTACAATAAATCTGACAAGAATAATTCTGGATTTTTTGAAAAAATAATTTCATTATTACTTTCAGCAACTATCCAACTCCCTTCAGCAATTTCTTCCTCAAGTTCATTAGTATTCCAACCACAATAACCAATAAAAATTTTTATATCCATAGTAGATAGATTTTTATTATTTATTTCTGCAATTACTTGATTAAAATTCCCACCGAAATAAATATTATCCATAATTAAACTTCCATTATCAATTAAGCTGTTTTTACAATGAATAAAAAATAAATGCTCTTTATCAACTGGTCCACCAACATATAATGGAAATGAACGACTACTGTTAAATTCAGATAACTCATTCAAACTTCTTTCAAATAGTTTATTAATAATAAATCCAATAGCTCCTTTTTCGTTGTGCTCTACTATAAACAGAATTGTATTTTTAAAATTTTCATCATCCATTGTTGGAGAGCTTACTAATATTTTTCCTAATAGATGATTCATTTATTTGAAAATTATTTAGCTATAATACAAATAGTTAGTAAATTTTAATTTTCACAAAACTACTTATTAATATTCGTTTCTTAATTGTCTTGGATTTTTACAGAAAATATGCTTACTTGCTGCACTAAATAAAAAAAATATGTCAAAGAAAATTATTAACACACCAAAAGCTCCAGCACCAATTGGTCCATATAATCAAGCAGTACAAACTGGTAATTTATTATTTGTAAGTGGACAAATACCAATAAATCCTGCAACTAATGAACTTGTTCAAGGAACTATTGAAGATGAAGCATTACAAGTAATGTATAATTTAAGAGCAATTTTAGAAGAAGCTAAATTAACTTTTGATAATGTGGTTAAGACAACCATTTTTTTGAGTGATATGAGTTTGTTTGCAGAAGTAAATAAAATTTATGGTAGCTTCTTCAATAGCGATTTTCCTGCAAGAGAAACTGTTGCTGTTAAAGGATTGCCTAAAGGAGTGAATGTAGAAATTAGTGTTATTGCAACAACTGAATTGTAATATTAAAAGTGTTGGTATGATATTTTTTATATTGTACTAACACTTTTTTTTCAATACCTCATCTAAATAAAATAACTTTTTTTTCCAAAAAAATTGTGCAACAAAACAATAACGAAAAATATTCTTTTCAAAAATTTTTACAACTTTGGTTGATACCAATTGTACTTACTTTTTTTCTTATTGTAATTAGCTTCTTTCCAACTGTTGTTGAAAAATATTATAGCACTGGATTATATCCTACTATTAGTAAATTACAAAGAAAAATTTCTGGTACATTAAATTTTAGTATAGGAGATGTGTTTTATTTTTTAGTAATTTTTATTTTACTGAAAAGATTTATTAAGTTGATAAGATTAATTATTAATAAAAATGCTAGAAAAAATATAGGCAAATTTTTATTAATTGGATTAAGGAAAATTTTGTGGTTATTTATATACTTTCAAGTATTGTGGGGATTAAATTATTATAGAACTGGTATTGCTTATCAAATACAAATTGAAAAAGCAGATTATTCAAAAGAAGATGTTGAATTATTGGTTTGTGATTTAGTACAAAAATTAAATACTATTCGTCCTTTAATCAGTAAGGATAGTTTGCCACAACCATCATTCAATGAAATAATAAAAGAAGCAATTCAATTATACGACACCATAAAACCAACTTATCATTTTATTAATTATCAAAACAATGCAGTAAAAAAAAGTTTGTTTAGTAATGTTAGTCATTACATAGGTTTTACAGGTTATTATAATCCATTTTCTGGAGAGGCACAACTAAGTACAGATATTCCTAAAATATTAGCTCCATATATTGTTTGCCACGAAATTGCTCATCAATTAGGTTATGCACAAGAAGATGAAGCAAACTTTGTAGGATATTTGGTTTGCAGTAAAAGTGATAATCTTTATTTTCAATATTCGGTATATTTAGATTTGTATAAGTATGCAGCTACAGAATTATTAATGATGAATGAAACCAATACACATAATTGGGAATTGAATAAACTTGTAAGAAAAGATTTAAAAGATATTCGTTCATTTTTTCTTTCTAAAAAAAATAATATTGAACCTCTCATGACTGCATTGTATGGTCAATACTTAAAAGCAAATCGGCAATCCAAAGGGTTAGAAAGTTATAATGATGTTATTGGATTGCTTATTAGTAAAAAGAAAAAGTATGGTGGTATTTAGAAGCTGTTTTAGTAAATAAATATCATTGCTTCTTTTCTTTATAAACTTATTACAAGATTTCAAATTAATCTGTAACTTTTTTAGAACGAAATACTTCGTGTTCTCTGTGCCTTTGTGGTGAAAAATAATTAACTCAAACAGCCTCTTAATCAAAACAAATTACTTTACCTTCTGTAAGCATTTTTCAATCATTGCAAGAGCTTTATCTATTGTTTGTTTTTTTGTTCTAAAGGCTAATATGGCAATTCTTATAACAAATTGTTGGTTGATGATAGAAGAACTTAAAAACACAGAACCATCATTGTGTATGGCTTGCATTAGTTGTTTATTTTTTTCATTTGAATTTGTTTTAAAAGGATACCAAAAATAGCTGATGGACAAATCTGGTTCTGGTCCAACACAAAAACCTAACTCCATTAATTTTATTCTACCATATTTTACTAATAATAATTTCTCTTCAAGACAAGCAATAAATGGTTTAATACCATGAATTTGCAAAGGCAACCACATACGAAGCCCTCTAAAATGTTTGGTAAGTTCTGGCGATACATTTGAAGGGTTTTGAACTAATTCGTCCATCACTGCATCTTGCATATAATTAGCAGTATATTGGTTTGAGTGTAATGCTGCAGCTTTATCTTTTATTAAAACTGCTCCTAAGCCATAAGGTAAAAACAAACTTTTATGAGGGTCAATAATCATTGAGTCTGCTTTTTCAATTCCATTAAACATTTCTTTTTTAGAAGTTAAAATGAAAAAACCACCATAAGCAGCATCTACATGAAACCACATTTTATTTTGATGTGCAATTTGAGCAATATCATTCAATGGGTCTATGGCTCCTGTATCTGTTGTACCTGCAGTAGCAACAATCATAAAAGGGTTTAAGTTTTGTTCAACATCTTTTTTTATTAATTGTTCTAAAGCATTTGTTTTCATTCTGTGATGCTCATCTAAAGGAACATATCTTATAACAACATCTTCTAACCCAATTATTCTTAATGCTTTTTGTGTAGAGTGATGCACTTGTTCACTTAAATAAACAACAGTTTTTTTTATCAAATCATTTTTAATTTGATGTTTATCTCTTGCTGCTGTAAAGGCAATTAAAGTAGATACAGAACCACCTGAAGTTAAGTTTCCAACAGCAGTTTCAGGAAATGAAAAAACTTTTTTCAACCAATTAATAGCTTCATTTTCTATTGTTGCAGCACCTGGTGAAGCATAATAAACACTTGCAAAAGGGTTAGTAACAGCAGCAATAAAATCTGCAAGAGCAGCAGCAAAAACACCACCACCTGGAATATAACCTAAGTGGGTGCCAGATGCAGCATTTATGCCTGTTTCAGCTACTTCTGTTTGATATAATTGAAGAAGATTTTGAAAAGTTTTTGGATTATTATCAATAGCTAATTGCTTAGGTTCTTTACTACTAAAACCTTTTACAGTTGATAATCCATTTATAAATGTGTTTGCATAATTTGAAACTTCAGTTAACAATTCTGTTCTTTCAGTTTCAGATATATCAAGTTTACTGCTTAGTTTATTTAATTCATCTAATTGTTGAATAATTTGTTCTGTTTGCACTTTAATAATTTTAATGATTAACTTTTAATAATACGAAAGTGCAAAATTATACTAAAACAAATTTTGCTTATTTGTATAGTGATGAATGGATGTAAGGATTTCTAAATAACTTATTAACTGCTTTTTCTTTGAGAAATTAATAATGAGGTTGCACTAATAAATAAAGTAAGTGCAGCAACTAATAATAATTGATTGATGTAAGGAATAGGAGTATAAGTAAAAGCACCAACACCTTGAATTGCTAGGAACAATTCATTTAAAATTACACCAACTAAAAAGCCAAATGATGCTCTTTTTGCAAATGCAGTAGGCGTAATAAATCCTTTTACAAAAGCATAACCAATAATGAATAAACTATGTACACCTAATAAAACTAAATGTAAGTATGCAATTACTATTGGACGAATACCAAATACTAAATGACTTAATGAAGGCACAACTGAAATTGCTTGTAAAGAAAATTTTATGGTTACAGCTAATGCAGAAGCATAGAAAAATGTATTAACCCATTTTGGATATAAAATATTTTCTTCTTCTTTTTTCAAAAATTTATATCCTTTTATTAAAATAAGTATCCAAGTTGTTAATTGAACAAGAGCTGCTATTACTGTTATAATGTATAACCATAAAGGAGGTTTTGTCCATAAAATAGAAAGCACAAAAGTTGGAATAACCACACAAGCTAATATGGTAAAATGTTTGCTTAAGGAAGCTACTAATTGGTGAGGTAGCATATTTACAATAAGAGCTAATCCTCCAAAGAAAAACCAACCACTGTATTGAAAGTGTAAATGATAATATACAGCAGCAAGATATAAATGAGAGTCCATATTTTTAGTTACAATAATGTAACCAATAGCTAATGGTCCTAATGCAGAAAGTATATTAAAAACTAATCCTAAAATAGCCCAAATATGTGCTGGTCTTTTTTCTTTAAATTTTCTTGCATCTTTAATAAAAACAAAAGCGTATGCAATAGCTGCAAAAATGCACAAAGCAGAAAAGGTCATTGATATAATATGATAACCTTTTATTGTAAAGGCTATCAACATGCCAAATGAGCAAATAAGATTTAGGTAAATAATTTTTTTATAAACTGTAGCTCTTTTTGTAGAAATAAATGGTGCCATTAGTAATGTTAATCCAGCATATAAAATGTGGCTAATCCATCCAGTAAAAGCAAAATGAGAGTGGGCGTGTAAAATATTTTTTTGGTCTAATAATGGAAAGCTAAAAGCAATTTTGTAACGCATTAAAGAACCATATAAAGCAACAAATACAAGGCTTAATAAGCCTAAGATAAACCATTTTCTTATTGGCAAACTTACTGTCATTTATTTAAAATAGAGTTTATGGTTAATAATGCTTACAGTTCCTTTATTATGCATTTGCCTTAATGTTCTTATTACTGTTTCAACACGTAATCCAGTAAAATCAGCTATTTGCTGACGAGTATAAGGTATTGGTTTCATAGGGTTGAACTCTTTCATTTCTTTTATTCTCTTTAAGAAATGTACAATTTTATCTTCAGGGGTATGGCTTACCCATACTTGAGCTAAAGATGCATTGTTGTAAATACGTTCTGCAAAGGTATATAAAAAGCTATGTAATATTTCTGGGAAATCTTTAATAATGGCAGCAAATTTTTCTCTGTCAATTTTTACTACAACACTTGGCATAGTAGCTTGTGCAGTATTTGGGTATGGCTTACTTAATAATAGAGGAGGTTCTCCAAAACTTTGACCTTTATGAAATACACCTTGTATAAGGTCTTTGCCCATTTTATTAGTAGTAAATAATTTAATTTCTCCTTCTATTACTTGATAACAGAAATAGGCAGTAGAGCCTTCTTGAAAAATAAATTCTCCCTTATCTAATTTTTTGGCAATACAGCCATAAGTAATAAGTATGCTATAATCTATTTGCATGCTTGAAAAAAATAGTGCTGCTAATTAAAGTGGTTAATATTTAAAACGAATAATTTTAAATACCTAACTATAATCAGCAACACTAAGAAATAAATACTTAAAAAAAAATTATTCTACAATAAATTTACCTTTCATTAAACCAGAATGTCCAGGGAAAGAGCAAAGATATTCATAAGTACCTTTAGCTGGAGCTTTGAATTCAATCTCTGCAGATTCGCCACCACCAATTAATTTAGTGTGAGCAATGATATCTTTTTCTAAACTTTTTGGTACATAGTCATTATCTTTTGCACTGATTGCTTCTTTAGCAAAATTATCTAAATTAACACCAGAAGCTAATAAAATCCAGTTATGTCCCATTGCTGCTTTTGGAGCTTTACCTGTATGATGTAAAGTTAATTTTACTGTTTGACCTTCTTTTACTTTAATTTCATGAATGTCATATTGCATAGCATCATTACCATTAATAGTAACTGTAGCTACATTACCAGCAGGAGCTTCTGTTGCAGGAGCAGCAGGAGTTTCTGTTGCAGGAGTTGTAGGAGCAGCAGGAGCTTCAGTTGAAGGGTTGTTGTTACAAGCTGCAAATAAAAATGCAGCAGATGCAAACATTACGATTGTTTTTTTCATTTTGATTGTGTTTTTAATTTTAATTTAAAAAATAATTGATTAAATAGTTAAAAGATTTTCTTCTGCTTTAATAGATTTAGGAAATAAAATGTTATTTTCTAAATGAATATGCAAATGCAAATCTTGTTCAAATTCTTTTAGGAGTGCAAAAGTAATTCTATATGTATTACATGCATCAATTGGTGGTGTATAATCATCTGTTAATTCTGCAATTTTCTCAAAACGTCTTCCTTCTGTATCGTGTTCATGCATCATCATTTTAATTGGGTTGTGTACTGTACCAAAAGGAGCTTTTATACTTTGTCCTAACTCATTTGCTTCAACCATTGAACGGATATGAGGAAATAAAATTTGCTCTTCTTTAACCATGTGTTCTGCTAAATCGTTACAAGACTCTTGAAATAATTTTTCAACTTCTAATAACTCAGAATGACGGTCGCCATGAACTTTTACTATCTTATTCAAATAAGGTAAAATTTCTTGAGTTTTTGTTCTTACATAACGATGATGTTTTTTCTCTATGTAATCTGCTAATAAATCAAGAGGCCAATTTGTATAATCTGTTGTACTATTATTTTGCAGATTGCTGACTTCTTTTAAAGACAATATTAGTGTTTGTGTATTGATAGATTTTGCAGAACATGCATCAGCTATGCTACGATTACCATTACAACAAAAATCAATACCCATTTCTTTAAAAATAGAAGCTGTACGATAATCTTGAGCTACTAATTCACCAATAATTGATTCTTCTGAAATATTCATTTTAAAAATTTATTTTGAAATGATAAGTAGTCTATACAACATTTTTAATTTAAAAGTATAATAATGCTGTGCATTTAGGGCTGCAAAGATATAAGCATTTTATTATTTCAGACAAATTTCTCTTTAAAAAAAGTAGGTTAAAGTTTCCCAATATAGTTAATGCTTTTAATTCTTATAATACATTAACTGCTATCTTCGCCACCAAAAATTAGCGATGAAGAAAATGCACATTATAATGCTGGTTGGCATTGCAGCTACAGTTGCAGTACTATTAGCATTTATGGGAAAAGTAACAACTTATGAAACCATTGCATCTGCTAGAGAAAAGCAAGGTAAAACAGTTACAGTAATTGCTAAATTAGATACAGCCACTTTACTGTATGACCCAGCAAAAAATCCTAACTATTTAACTTTTGAAGCAATAGATACTTTAGGCGATAGAATGAAGGTTGCTTACTACTACGAAAAGCCTTATGATATGGAAAAAAGTGAACGTGTAGTATTGAAAGGTAAAATGGAAAATGGCATTTTTGAAATTAAAAAGAAGGACGGTATTTTAGTAAAATGTCCAAGTAAATACAAAGATGATATGGAAGCAGCTCAGAAAAATTTAGAAACTACTTCTAATTAATTGCTGCATATTTTTTACACTAACCTTAGCTTTATTTATAATGAAATATATTGGTGAACATTTATTACCTGGGCAATTAGGTCATTTTTTTATAGTACTTTCTTTAGTAGCTTCTTTGGTAGCAACTATTGCTTTTTTTATTGCCAACAAACAAATCATCATTGAACAAAAAAATAGTTGGCTTCGTATTGCCAGATTTTCATTTTTATTAGAAACTATTTCAGTGGTTTCAATTTTTGTAGTGTTATATTATATCATTTCTCATCATTTATTTGAATATAAATATGCTTGGCAACACAGCGATACAAAATTACAGTTCAAATATCTTTTAAGTTGTTTTTGGGAAGGACAAGAAGGAAGTTTTTTACTCTGGAGTTTTTGGCATTGTGTACTTGGTTGGCTAATTATTTGGAAAGCTAAAAAACCTGTACATAAAGAGTGGGAAGCAGGTGTAATGACTGTTATAAGCTTTGCACAATTTTGTTTGGCAACTATGGTTTTAGGTATTTATTTCTGGGGAGTTAAGGTGGGTAGTAATCCTTTTGCTTTATTAAGAAATGAAATGGATGCACCCATTTTTCAAAAAGCAGATTATGTAAATTTTATTAAAGATGGTAATGGACTAAACACTTTACTTCAAAACTATTGGATGGTTATTCATCCTCCTATTTTGTTTTTAGGATTTGCTTCTGTAGTTGTACCTTTTGGTTATGCTTTTGCAGGATTGATGAATAAAAAACACGATTGGATAAAACCAGCATTACCTTGGGCATCTTTTTCTGCTGCAGCCTTAGGCTTAGGTATTATGTTGGGTGCAATGTGGGCTTACGAAAGTTTAAACTTTGGTGGTTATTGGGCTTGGGATCCTGTAGAAAATGCTTCATTAGTGCCTTGGCTTACATTAGTAGCAGGCTTACATACTAATTTAATTTATAAACACAGTGGGCATAGTTTAAGAGCAACTTATTTCTTTTACATCATTTCATTTGTATTAGTTCTTTACTCTACTTATTTAACAAGAAGTGGCATTTTAGGTGATGCATCTGTTCATGCTTTTACAGATTTAGGTATGAACTGGCAATTACTTTTATTTATCTTAGTTTTCTTATTACCATCTCTTTGGTTATATTTCAAACAATATAAAACCATACCTACAATACATAAAGAAGAAAATGTTTGGAGCAGAGAGTTTTGGATGTTCATAGGTTCTTTAGTATTAGGTCTTTCAGGATTTATCATTATTTTAATTACTTCACTTCCTGCATTAAATAAAATAATTAATCATTTCTCTTTCTTAAAAAAGATTTTTAAAAATTCATTTGCTCAACCAGAAGATGCTGTTTTTACACACAACCAAATTCAAATTTTTGTTGCAATAATTATAGGAGCATTAACAGGCTTAGCACAATACTTAAAATACAAAGACACTACTAAAGAATATTTAAGAAAAAGAATTGTTTTACCTATCATCATTTCTTTACTTATTGCATTTGCTATTGTAGTATTTGGTAAAGTAAACTATACACATAAAGGTTATGGGTTTATGATTGCTATTCATGTAGCAATATTTTCTTCTGTATATGCAATAATTGGTAATGCAGGTTATATATGGACTGCTTTAAAAGGAAAATTAAAATCAGCAGGAGCAAGTGTTGCACATATTGGTTTTGGATTAATTTTATTAGGAATTTTAATTTCTAGTGGAAAGAAAAGTATTTTAAGTTGGAATAAAACAGGTATTGCTGTTTTTGAAAAAACAGAACAAGAAGACCCAGCAGAAAATACTACTTTGTTTAAAAGTATTAAAACTGATATGGGTAAGTACATGGTAACTTATGTAAAAGATACTTTTAATACACACGATAGAAAAAGATACTATGAAATTGATTTTGCTCCTAAAAATGGGAAAAAAGGATTTAAAATTTATCCTGATATAATTAAAAATAATAAAGGAGAAGGCTTTACGCCTAACCCTGATGCTAAACACTATTTAACCAAAGATATTTTTGTGTATATAACATCATTTAAAGATGATGATAGAGAAAATGATACTACAACATTTAGAAATGTAGAAACAAAAATTGGTGATACCATTTATTACGATAATGGTTTTGTAGTGTTGAACAAAACATTGATAAATCCAGAGGAAAAGAAAGATAAATATACTACTGATGAAAATGCAATATTTTTAAGTATGGAGGTAGTAAGTAAAGAAGGTAATAGATATGCTGCTTTTCCAGGTCTTGCAATTCAGCATGATGCCAAAGGGTTACGTTTTATTCCAGATACAGTTTTAGCACAAAATTTAATATTAAACTTTAATAAAGTTACAGATACTAAAGATGGAAAATTAGAGATAGGTATTAAAGAAAATAAATCTCTTACATCATTACTTACTTTAAAAGTATTAGAGTTTCCTATGATTAAACTATTATGGTTAGGCGTAATAATAATGGTTATAGGTTTATTAATGAGCTTTGCACATAGAATGAAACAAATGAAACCTTAATCATTTACTTGTTAGCTAATCTACTTTTCTTTCTTCCATAGAAGAAATAAATGCTTAAGCCAATAAACATCCATACAAAAAACCAAAGCCAACTTTCTGCTGGTATTTCTATCATTAAATACATACAACAAAGTGCACCAATCATTGGAATAGTTGAATAGTTTTTGATAAAACTTAATACTGCAATTACAATAGAAGAAATAATAAATACTAAGAATAAAATTTCATGATAAGATTCACTACCAATTGAAGTAATTGCAGATTGTAATCTAATTCTTGTAAACCAAATAAAAGCTACAACAATAATTGGTATAATTATTTTTCCATTGATATATGGTAAACTAAATTTTCCTTTAGTTTGTTCTTTAGTTAATCTTGGCAAAACCAATACACCCAAACAAACTAATACAAATGCAAATAAAGTTCCTATGCTTGTTAAATCTGTAACTAAATCTGCAGGCATTATTAATGATGGAATACCTACTAACAAACCTGTAACAATAGTAGCAAAAGAAGGTGTTTGAAATTTAGGATGCACTTTAGAAAAACTTTTTGGTAATAAGCCATCACGGCTCATACTCATCCAAATTCTTGGCTGCCCTAATTGAAATACAAGTAGTACACTTGTTGTAGCAACTACTGCACTAATAGAAATTAAATAACTTGTTTTGGTAAGGTTCAATCTTTCAAAAACAAATGCTAAAGGGTCTGTAACATTTAATTCAGTATAATTAACCATACCTGTTAAAACAAGTGCAATTAAAATATACAATACAGTACAAATAATTAATGAATAAATCATTCCTTTGGGTAAATCTCTTTGTGGGTTTTTACATTCTTCTGCTGTAGTACTTATAGCATCAAAACCAATATAGGCATAAAACACAGCAGAAACGCCAGCTAATACTCCACCAAAACCATTAGGTAAAAAAGGATTCCAGTTATTTGTATCTACATAAAAAAAACCTAACACAATAACAAAGAGTATTACAGCTATTTTAAAAATTACCATAAAGTTGGCACTCTTTTTACTTTCTTTAATACCTATGTAAGCTAAAATAGTAATTAGTACAACAATGATAAATGCAGGTAAATTAAAAATAATATGCTTACCAAAAAGTATTGGAGCTTCTGTATATGCTTGTAATGCAGTTTGCATACTTGCAGAAAGTGGCGTACCTGCTGATTGTGCTGCAATTGCATCTTTATAAGTGTTAGATGCAGTAAAAGGGTCTATTAATAACCATTCTGGTAAATGAACACCTAATCCATGTAATAAATTATCAAAATAACCACTCCAACTAATAGCTACAACAATATTTCCAATAGCATATTCTAATATTAAAGCCCAACCAATAACCCAAGCAATAATTTCGCCAAAACTTACATAAGCATAAGTATAAGCACTGCCAGAAATAGGCACTCTACCTGCAAATTCTGCATAACACAATGCACTAAAACCACAAGTTATTGCAGTAATAATAAAAAGAAAAACAACACCAGGTCCACCATCAAAAGAAGCTTTACCAATAGTAGAAAAAATACCTGCACCAACAACAGCAGCAATTCCCATGAATGTTAAATCCTTTACTGTTAATACTCTTTTTAAACTTTCTTTTTCCTGCATTGCTGCAACATCGGCATTTATTTTATCTAAAGATTTTTTACGAAATAATGACATGTAGTTATTGTTTTGATTATGGCAGTATAGTTAAACTGATTGCTAATATAGGGAGTAAAATTTGAAACCTGAAAAACTAAAATCCGAAAACCGAAAACCGAAAAACGAAATACAAAAAAATGTAACCACAGAGAACACAGAGAAAAATGCACCACAGAGAACACTAAAGAAATTTTACCTCTGTGCCCTTTGTTGTAAAAACAAAATCTAAAAACTAAATCCGAAATCCGAAAAACGAAATCCGAAAAACTAAAGACTAAATACTAAAAAAAGAGGAACTAAAAAATCTGTACTGTTTATGAGAAAGAATACCATAGACGACAGACTGCGATGCTTCTTGCTTAATACTCCCTTGCAACCAAAAACTCTGCTAATTCTTTCAATGCTTGTTTTCTTGAGCCTAATACTGCAATTTCTTCTAAATGATGATAGGCAGTTTGTAAATACTTATCTTTTAATTTTTTTGCCCAATCATCTACATTACAAGCCTTATAAATGTCTAACATTCTTGTTACTTTATCTGTTGGATTATTTTGAATTAAATAATTAATTTCTTCTTTTTGTTTGTCGTTTGATGTAGCAAGTGTGTGAAGCATTAAAAAAGTTTTTTTGTTTTGTTTTATATCACCACCAATATCTTTTCCAAATTTTTCAGCAGTGCCAAAAGCATCTAAATAATCATCTTGAATTTGAAAAGCAATACCAAGATTTCTGCCAAATTCGTATATATGCTTACAATTACCTTCACCAGCACCACCTAATACTGCACCAATTTCTAAACTTGCTGCTATTAGTACGGATGTTTTTAAAGAAATCATGTTAATATATTCATTTAAAGAAACATTTTGTTTATTTTCAAAATCCATATCAAGCTGTTGCCCTTCACAAACTTCTCTTGCAGTCTTATTAAACAGATGCAAAACTTTTGGTAAATATTTTGGTGTAATTTTATTGATATAATCATAGCATCTTATCAACATAACATCTCCACTTAAAATAGCAGTATTGTTGTTATATTTTGTATGTATAGTTTGCATACCTCTTCTTAATGGGGCAGCATCCATTATATCATCATGTATCAAAGAAAAATTATGAAATAGTTCTATGGCTATTGCAGCATTGTATGCATCTTCGTGTATGTTGTCAAAAAGTTCATTACCCATTAAACATAGTACTGGTCTTATTCTTTTGCCCCCCAGTGTTAAAAAATAATTACAAGGCTCATATAATGATATAGGAAATTCAGGAAAGTGAGTTGTATTAAATCTTTCAGAAAAATGATTGGTTAAGTCTTTAAATGAGTGCATCTATGATATTTGCTACAAAAATAAGATAGCATAGTACATTAGCAAGTGTATTTTTGAACTTCATAGAAACTATGAGTATCATTTTTTTTATGTTTTTAATTGCATCATTGTGGTTTATAAATAACTTTGTTGCATAATGAAATTGATACTGAAAAACGAAATAACCATTGCTATTCTTGCTGCTTTATTATTTATTCCATTCTTAGGTAATGTACATTTATTTGATTGGGATGAAATAAATTTTGCAGAAAGTGCAAGAGAAATGATTACAACAGGTAACTATTTTACTGTACAAATAGACTATACAACTTTTACAGAAAAACCTCCTTTATTTTTTTGGATGCAAGTGGTAAGTATGAAAATATTTGGAATAAATGAATTTGCTGCTCGTTTTCCAAATGCTGTTTGTGGTATTGTTACTTTGATAGTTTTATTTAGAATTGGTAAGAAAATTTTTAATGAACAATTTGCAAGAATTTGGGTAATGATTTATCTTGGAACATTACTTACTTTTTTTTATTTTAAAACAGGTATTATAGATCCTTGGTTTAACTTGTTTATCTTTTTAGCTATTTATTATTTTTATTTACTTACCAATAATTTTTCTGAAAAGAAAATTAAATTTGCTATATACTCTGGTTTATTTTTAGGGTTAGCAGTTTTAACAAAAGGTCCTGTAGCAATATTAATAACAGCCTTGTGCTACATAGTTTTCATCATATTCCATAAAGGAAAATTTTTTATTACTTGGAAAGATTTTTTAGCTATATTCATTAGTGCATTTATGGTATGCTTTGCATGGTTTGGTATTGATTTAATAGAACATGGTCCAAAATTTATTATTGAATTTACACAAAGGCAAATAGCCATTTTTAGCACAAGTGATGCAGACCATGGACAACCATTTTTTTATCATTGGTGGGTGTTATTAATTGGATGTTTTCCAGCATCTATTTTTTTTATAAGAGGTCATTTAGTAAGTAATGGTAACACTGCACAAAGAGTATTAAAATTATGGATGATAATTTTGTTTTGGGTAACACTATTATTATTTTCAATTGTTAAAACAAAAATTATTCATTACTCATCTCTTTGCTGGTTTCCTTTAACTTTTTTGGCTGCATTATTTGTATATGATTATTGGGAAAAGAGGATATTGAAATTACACATTGTATTAAAAATTTTATTTGCAATAGTTGGTTTATTATTAGGTATTGTTATTACTGCACTTCCTTTTGTTTTAATGATGAAAGATAAATGGGTTCATTTGATAGACGATGAATTTGCAAGAGGAAATTTGCAAGCAAATGTGCAATGGAATTGGTTTGATGGAATAGGAGGGGTATTGTTATTATCGGCAGTAATTAATTTTTTAATTAGTAAAAATATTGTGCTAAAAACACAATTACTTTTTGCAAGTATTACAGTTTGTTGTTTGCTTACTGCTGTAATAATAACACCTAAAATAGAAGCTATTTCTCAACGAGCAAATATTGAATTTTTTGAAAGTAGGCAAGGAGAAGATTGTTATGTAGATACTTATGATTATAGAAGTTATGCTCATTATTTTTATACCAAAAAAATGCCATTTAAAAACGATGGCACAAAAAATGTTCATTGGTTATTAAGAGGAGAGATTGATAAGCCAGCATATATTTCAGCAAAAGTTCAGAACAAATCTGTATTAGATACAATACCTCAATTACAATTTTTATATGAGAAAAATGGATTTATATTTTATAAAAGATTACCAGAAAAATAATTCAATTAATTTTGCAACACTTATTAAAAGTTAAAAAATGAATAGACCCATAAGAGTTTTAGTAGCAAAAGTAGGGCTTGATGGACATGATAGAGGGGCAAAGGTAATAGCTACTGCTTTACGAGATGCAGGTATGGAAGTTATTTATACAGGATTAAGACAAACGCCCGAAATGGTTGTAAATGCTGCATTACAAGAAGATGTAGATGCCATAGGAGTAAGTATTTTAAGTGGAGCACACAATACCGTTTTTCCTAAAATAATTTCTTTAATGAAAGAAAAAGATATGAATGATGTATTGCTTACTGGAGGTGGAATTATACCAGAAGATGATATGAATAGCTTAAATAATTTAGGTGTTGGCAAACTATTTCCACCAGGAACTAATACACACGAAATAGCCACTTATATAACAGATTGGGTCAAGGCAAACAGACCATTCTGATATATAAAAATTATTGTTAGTTGTGTTTTATTTTTCCTCTTCTTGCTCGTCTTCTTTAGCTGGAGGTAAAGGATTTCTTCTTGTAGGAATAATTAATTTTTCATCATCACTTAAAAACACCCAAAAATCGTATAAAGCATAAATATCGCCGGGTGTTTTTTCACCACCATCTTCAGCATTTCTTAAATAAGAGCCTAATAAATCTGCTGAATATTTTAATTCTATTATTTTTTTTCCGTGAGAAAGCTCTTTAAATTCTTCAATAGTCATAATTAAGTGTGTTAAAGTTTATAGTTGTAAGCACTAAGTTAATATTATTATTTTTTTAAGATGCATTTGTTGCTGAAAAACTATTTTTCATTTTATCGCAAACGTTTGTTTCAATCATTTTTTCTGCAAGTAAGAGCATGTTTTTAAAAGCTGTAGCATTGCTAATACCATGACCAATGATAACGGGTTTAGCTACACCTAAAACGGGTGTGCCACCATAATTTTCATAATGAAATCTGCTGAAATATTCATCGTTATGAACTTGCCTTTGTTTTGTAATATCATAAAAACTTTCAGCCATTTTTAAAACAATATTTCCTGTAAACCCATCACAAACAATTACATCTGCTTTATCATTAAAAATATCTCTTCCTTCAACATTACCTATAAAATTAATTTGTGAATTTTGTTTTAAGATAGGGTAGGTAGCTTGTGTTAAAATATTGCCTTTACCTTCTTCTTCTCCAACATTTAATAATGCAGTTTTAGGGTTTTGAATACCTAAAATATTTTGAGCATATAAATTGCCTAAAATAGCAAATTGGTTTAAGTGTTCAGGTTTGCAATCTGCGTTTAAGCCAACATCAAGTAGCAAGCCATTTGTTCCATTTGTTTTAGGAATAATAGTAGCAATAGTTGGTCTTTGAACACCTTCTATAGCTTTAATGCTAAACATTGCACCAACAAGCATTGCACCTGTATTACCTGCACTTATAAACGCATCTATTTTACCAGTTGCTAATAAATGAAAACCTATAGCAATAGAACTTTTTTGTTTTTCTTTTAGTGCTTTTGTAGGATGTTCATTATAGCCAATTACTTCATCTGCATGTACAAACTGAATTTGATTATTAAGTTGATATTGGTCTAATAAAGGGGCAGCAACATTTTGTTGTCCAATGCACCAAACTGTTGCACAGTTAGATAGTTGCAAATATTGTTGAAGGCCTTTTATAGCTTCAGCAGGAGCAAAGTCTCCACCCATTATATCAATTCCTATATTCATATTCAGAAGTGAAATGTTTTAAGTTTGAATATTTTAGTTATAAAATAACAAAAGTGTTCGATACATTTTTGCACCAAACACTTGTAAAAATATTAAACAACTTAAATAGAAAATTAATATTAAGCTTTAAGAGGTGCTTTTTCTGATACTAATTTCCCTTTGTAATATAATTTACCTTCACTTACATGTGCACGATGACGTACATGAGTTTCACCAGTAGCAGTATCTTTACTTAAAGTTACCGTTTCAGCTATATAGTGAGTTCTTCTTTTTGCACTACGTTGTTGCGAGTGTCTTCTTTTTGGATTTGGCATACATCTAAATTTTTAAAATTAATCCAATTTTATTGTTTGAAATATAAAGTTTATTTATCTAAGTTTTTAAATTTCTCTAATCCTTTCCAAATGGTATTATCTTCTGCTTTATCTATATTCTTTTCCATTTGAGCTAATTTTTTCAGAACATCTTCATTGCATAAAGACTTTCCATTTTCATCTTCTCCACAAATATTTTGCATTGGTATGCTAAGGTTAATAAATTCATATAACCAATCTGCAATATGTAAATGACTTTCTCCTCTACTGATGTAATAAATATCTGGGTCTTCTTCTTGTTCATTCATTTCATCTGGGTTATCAACCATTTTTACAATTATAGTAAATTCATCCCATAATTGTTGATTGATAGTATTTCCACATCTGTCGCAAATTACCTCTATACTGCCACCTACATCAAACTTCAATTGCATGAAGCCTGTGTTTTTTTCTAATACTAATTTTATATCAGCAATACAATTATTAAATTCTTGCTTACCATATTCTACAAAGAACTTATCATCTATCCTATATTCAAATACATGAACACCTGGTTTTAACCCTACAAAAGCTATATCAAATTCTCTACGGTAACTCATGCTTATTTTTTAGGGTTGGCAAAGGTAGGTAATTATATGTAAATATGCAAAGAAAGTTTAGTTATTAAGTTAAAGGCACTAGAGTTACAATAAATGTGTTATTTCAATATTAAATTCTTTCTTATATTTACGTTCTAAAACTTATTGCCATGAAAAAATTGATACTATTACTAACAGTATTATTTACTGCATTTAGCATTCAAACCAAAGCACAGACCACTGTAAGCATTGGTTCTGGTTCAGGAGCAAGTACTTATTTTCCAATTTATTACAATTACGATTATAGTTATTCACAAACTATCTATTCAGCAGCAGAATTAACAGGAGGTGGAGCACCTGCCCCTGGTTTAATTAATAAAATAAGGTATAAATCAACAGCAGCCGTAGCAAGTACTTCGAAGTGGGAAGATTGGGAAATTTATATAGCCAATACATCTAAAACAAGTTTTACGGGAGTAACAGATTATATATCATCCTCTGCAATGACGCTGGTATTTGATGGTAAAATACCAGCAAGTTTAACAGCAAATGATTGGTTAGAGTTGACTTTTTCTACTCCATTTCAGTGGGATGGAAGTAGTAATGTTGTTGTTGCAGTAAGAGATAAAACAGTGGGATGGGGAACACCAGCACCTACATGGGCAGGTTATACTTTAGTCCCACCATCAGGAAGTAAAGGAATTTATTTTTATCAAGATGGTACAACAATAAATCCTGCAAGCCCAACAGCTACATCTACTGGTGCAGTAAGTGTAGTAGACCAAAGACAGTTTGATATGATAAGTTTACCATCTTGTTC